>JBMOGS010000047.1:0-18588 GCA_049318245.1 Phycisphaerales bacterium
ACGCCATCAAGCACGGTCTGCCAGCCTTGCGTGCCGCTGTCGAACTCCAGGTTCGATTCAGCCGCGGCGGCGAGGGGTGCGCATGCCAGCAAGGAAACGAGAAGGGCCGATACGGATCGCTGGAGCGGATTCATGGGGATGGGGTTTCGTCGCGAGAACTTGTTTGGATGCGGTTTCCGCCCTCGCGAGCGGGTTGTGGGCAAGCCGGCATGACCGGGCGCCGGTGACAACTTGAAGCGCGGCTTGAATCCGTGGCACGGCCGAGTGGCGAACACCTTCCTTGACGTTCATCCTCTCTGGGTCTCGGACCGTTCCGAGCCTTCCGGTGCTCCGTCGTGTGGACGGAGCACGCTGTCTTGCAGAACAACCTTTCAAGGGAACCCCATGCTGACTGTTCTTGCCACTTCCATCGTGCTCGCAACCGCTGCTCTCGCTGCGCCGACCGCGCAGTACGCGCCTTCGGGCCCTGCCGCCAGCTCGAGTTCGACCATCGTGAACACTGCCGTCGCGGCGGGCAACTTCAAGACCCTCGTCGCGGCCGTGCAGGCGGCGGGACTGGTCGACACGTTGAATGGTGCCGGCCCGTTCACCGTCTTCGCCCCCACGGATGAGGCCTTCGCCAAGCTGCCCCCGGGCACGCTCGAGATGCTGCTGAAGCCTGAGAACAAGGGCAAGCTCGCGGCCATCCTGACTTATCACGTGGTGCCCGGCACCGTGAAGGCCGCGGACGTGGTGAAGTTGAGCAACGCCACCACCGTGAACGGCCAGCGGCTGAACATCAAGGCCGACGGCGGCAAGGTGATGATCGACAACGCGAACGTGACCAAGACCGACATCGCCTGCTCGAACGGCGTGATCCACGTGATCGACACCGTCGTGCTGCCGGTCGATGGCACGATCGTGGACGTGGCCGCCAAGAACGGCTCCTTCAACACGCTGGTCGCCGCGGTGAAGGCTGCGGGCCTGGCCGAGACGCTCTCGGGCAAGGGTCCGTTCACGGTGCTCGCGCCGACCGATGCGGCCTTCGCCAAGCTGCCCCCGGGCACGCTGGAGATGCTGCTGAAGCCGGAGAACAAGCAGAAGCTCGTCGAGATCCTGACCTATCACGTGGTGCCGGGCGTTGCGGCGTACAGCGATGCCGTGGTGAAGATGAAGGAAGTGCCCACGGTGCTCGGCCGCCCGGTGACGGTGAAGGTGATGGGTGACAAGGTGATGCTGAACAATGCCACCGTGGTGACGGCCGACGTGGAGGCGAGCAATGGCGTGATCCACGTGGTGGACACCGTGCTCATGCCGCCGGTATCCTCTTCCTCGGGCAATCAGCCCAAGGGCATGGGCGGCTCGTCCTACTGAGTCGCGACTTCAGGGATCGATCACGGCCCCGTCGTGTGTGCGACGGGGCCGTTTCACTTTTCCGGATTGATGCGCCTGCTGCGAGGCTTTGTTCGGCCCGCCGGGTTCAGGATCTCACGACTCAGGCAGACACAGCTTCAGGAGAGGAGTTGATCGATGACGTGCAGAAGCCTCGGCATGTCGGGACGCTGCTGCTGGATGTCTTCCAGAAGACGCTTGACCCCTTCGCCGACGACCTCGATAAAGCGCTCCAGAGCGGCCGTTACCTCTCAGTCGGCAAGGAGAGACTCAAGGGGGTGCTCACGACACAACGCAGTCGCCTTGTGTGCCGCATCGCGAATCTGCGCCAGAGTGATTCGGGGATCGCGCCTGGTCATGGCTCTGCGTAGATCGTGAGCGCTTCCGCTGGGACGATCGGTTCACGGTGTGGGTCGAGGCGGGTGCAGAAATCGACCTCTCGACCGGGAATTCCCGCAAACGCATCGCCGTGGCCGAAACCCCAAAAACCGGCACCTCGAAGGGCGCCGGGCTTGAAGTCCGCAAGAACATCGACATCACCCAAGACCGGATCACAATCACCGCGGAGCACAGACCCGAACACGCTCAGCCGTGCAATGCCGCGATCCCGGCAAAGGCTGGCGACGCGATGAGCGTCAAACACGAGCGGTCGTTGTTTCGCGTCAGTAACCAGAAGGCCTTGTCGCTCGTCTGGGATCTACCATTCGTGCTGCCGAGAATCTGCGGCCACCACCAGGTTCGCACCACACCTGCCCTTGCTTTGGGCGTCCTCACCGAACCACAAAGTTGAGCAGCGGCGGGGTCTGCTGAAGCCATGACCTTGGGAAAGCCTGCCTGCCCCCGCCGTCTGCTGCAGCGCCTGGTTCGGCGCTACGCCTCGACCGCGCGGGGTGCTGCGCGTTCGAGGCCCCCTGCGGGTGCGGTTCACGCCGCACCACTGCGCCCGACCGCCATCCACAGCACGAACGCGTTCAGCGCCAGCAGCACGCCCGCCGGAAGCATCTGCAGCAGCGAGTCGCCGATGCGGATGCGCGTGACGATGCCCAGCAACATGAGAAGCGCCAGTCCCGCAGCCGCCGCGATCAGCAGCGGCTGGCTGAACTGGCCCACAAGCAGCCCGAGCGCGCCAAGGCACTCCAGCACGCCGATCGTCGTTCGAAACTGCGGAAGCCGGTAACGCTTGAACTCGGTGACCATGTGCGCGGAGATCAGGCAGGAACCTCCATAGAAGAGGAAGAGCAGGGCCGAGAGCACCCGCGAGATCTCGAAGGCTGTGTGCATGGGAAGCGTCAAGTGGAAAGAGTAGGACTGCCAAGCGCTTGGGTCATCCGATATCTTCCCGAACCATGACTCTCAGCCATGTCCTGCAACTCATCGTCGGTCTTGGGCTTCTGAACGTGTGGCTGCTGCGACGCGACAGCGCCACGGCCTATCGCGGGGGGGCTGCCAAGAACCTGAAGGAGGAGTTCGCCACGTATGGGCTGCCTGCACCGATGTTCTACATCGTGGGTGGGCTGAAGATCCTCTGCGGCGTGTTGCTGCTGGTGGGACTGTGGTTCCCGCCGGTGGTGCTGCCTGCGGCCGCGGTGGTGGCCGTGCTCATGCTTGGCGCGGTCGTGATGCACCTGAAGGTGGGCGATGCGGTGTCGAAGTACGTTCCAGCCGCGCTCATGCTGGCCATGAGCGGCGGCATCTGCGTGCTCTCGCGCATGTAGAGGCGGAGCCGCCACCGTCTGATCAAGATCCGTTGTTGGCCAGCAGTCGACGCAGATCGCGCGGCTGAAGCACCACGCCCAGATTCACTGCCAGCATGCCGATCGCCAGCGGGATTCCGCGGGGATACATGGTCACGTTGAAGGCGACGATGCCGATCGTGATGGGCAGTTGCATCAGGCCCGCCGCGAATCGCGTGCGCGGCACCAGCAGCAGGATGCCAAGCACCAGGTGGCCAACCGCAAGCCAGTCCATCAGGCCGCCGTCACGGATCAGCTCCCACATCTGCGCACCACGCGAACCGTCGCTCATCGGGGGCTTGGCCCACTTGAACACATGGTTCGCCGCGGAGCCGACCAGTGGCACGGCGAGCAGCAGAGCACTGATGGTCTGGGCGCGTCGCATGGCGGTCAGCGCCTGCCTCGCCGCGAGCGGTCGACCACGCTCGAATTCGTGACAGGCCTCGCCGCGGTCGTCTCGGCCGGACCGCGCCTGCGGCAAGCGTCCGAGCAGTACCGCACGTTCTCCCAGTCACGTTCCCACTTCTTCCGCCAGGTGAATGGGCGCAGGCAGCACGCGCACTGCTTTGGAGGTGGAACGGGGTGTCGTGGAATCGGGGGCATGCGGAGGTTCCGGAAGCGATGACATGTTCGCACAGGGTATAGGCGCGCGAGGCCCGCGGAATCGATGGCCGGGGCGTGGATCGCGATACGATCCCGAGGCATGACTCGTCGAGTGGCCATCGTTGCAGCCGTTCGCACTCCCATCGGGCGTCACGGTGGGGCCCTGTCCGCGGTGCGGCCGGATGATCTGGCTGCGCACGTGATCAAGGCTGTGGTGGCGCGGGCCGGCGTGGATCCGAGCCTTGTCGACGAGGTCTACTTCGGCGCCGCGAACCAGTCGGGCGAGGACAATCGAAATGTCGCGCGCATGGCGGCGCTGCTTGCGGGGCTTCCAGTGGAGGTCGCGGGGGCCACGGTGAACCGGCTCTGCGCGTCGGGTCTGGAGGCCGTGAATGTGGCCGCGCGCATGATCGAGGCGGGTTGCGGCGACATCATGGTTGCGGGAGGAGTGGAGTCGATGAGCCGCGCGCCCTACGTGCTGAGCAAGGCCGGCGAGGCGTATGGCCGCACGCAGGAACTGCACGACACCACGATCGGCTGGCGCTTCGTGAATCCGGCGATGGCGGCGCGGTACCCCGCGATCTCGCTGGGTGAGACCGCCGAGAATGTCGCACGACTGCACGGGATTTCCCGCGCGGACCAGGACCGCTTCGCTCTGGAGAGCCAGAAGCGCTGGGCCGAGGCGCAGGCCGCCGGCAAGTTCGATGACGAGATCGTGCCGGTCGAGATTCCGCAGGGCAAGAAGCCGCCGATCGTGGTGCGAACCGATGAACATCCCCGCCCGGACACCACGCTGGAGAAGCTCGCGGCGTTGAAGCCCGCATTCTCGAAGGCGCCTGACGCCACCGTGACCGCCGGCAATTCCTCAGGCGTGAACGATGGCGCCGCAGCGCTGCTGCTGGTGGAGGCCTCTCGCGCGAAGGCGCTGGGGCTCAAGCCGCTGGCCTTCGTTGGCAAGAGCGCCTCGGCCGGCGTGGACCCCGCGACCATGGGAATCGGGCCGGTGCCGGCCATCCGCAAGTTGGCCGCGCGCACGGGGGTGGCGGCGGAGTCGGTCGACCTGGTGGAGTTGAACGAGGCCTTCGCGGCGCAGGCCGTGGCGTGCGTGCGCGAGCTGGGACTGGACCTGGCGCGGGTGAACGTCAACGGCGGCGCGATCGCGCTGGGGCATCCGCTGGGGGCGAGCGGCGCGCGCATCGCCGTCACGCTGGTGCACGAGATGGTGCGCCGCCACGCGCGGCTCAGCATCGCCTCGCTGTGCGTGGGCGTGGGGCAGGGCCTTGCGGTGATGTTCGAGCGCGAGTGAGTGCCTCGCTGCCGTCTACAGGAACCGGTCGATCAGCTTTCGTGAGAGCCGGTCCAGCACCATGCGGTCCGGCACTCGATAGCAGAGACCGTTGGCATCGGTGATCAGCAGCGCGTTGCCGGAAAGCCTGCGGATGCACTCCTCGCCCTTCAGGACGAATCGGGTGTGGCCGCGATCGGTCTGCACGGTCCACGTGCTCGGTGTCGAGAAGGTCGAGACATCAACCAGCCGCTCAATCACCGGGATGAACTCGCGCATCGCGAGTTCCTCGGTGATGAGCTTGCGAGCGGGTTCGGGCACTTGGTCCAGTCGTTCGATCCAGAGCACCTCGCGGCCCTGCGCGCCGATCAGGCTGAGTCCGTCGGCTGGTGCGCTGAGCGGGAACGCGCGCACGGGCATCACCGCCTCATGCCGCGTTCCATCGGCGAGTGTGCAGGCCATGCGACCTTGCTCGGTTCGCTCAAGCGTGAAGTCAGGGATCATGATGCGCTCGCGGCTCGCGGGTTCGGGGAAAGGGGATCTGACGCCAGCGTGTCCTCGGGTGACTCGTCGAGCTTGTGGGCCTGCGCCTCATGAATGCGCCAGTAGGCGCTGCGCCGCGTCATCAGTTCCTCGTGCGATCCGACCTCGACCACCTGACCCCGGTCGAGCACCACGATGCGGTCCGCCTTGCGCAGGGTGGAGATGCGGTGCGCGATCGCGATCGTGGTGCGGCCCCGCACCAGGTTCTCCAGCGCGGCCTGGATCTCCTTCTCTGTCTCGGTGTCCACGCTTGAGGTGGCCTCGTCAAGGATCAGGATGCGAGGATCGATCAGCAGCGCGCGCGCGATGCTGATGCGCTGTCGCTCGCCGCCCGAAAGCCCCTGTCCGCGCTCGCCGACCTGGCTGTCGTAGCCGTGCGGCAGGCGCAGGATGAAGTCGTGCGCGCGTGCGGCGCGGGCCGCGGCCACGATCTCCTCTCGCGACGCGTCTGGCCGTCCGTAGGCGATGTTCTCGGCGATCGTCCCGAAGAACAGGAAGGGCTCCTGCAGCACCATGCCGATGTGGCGTCGGTAGTCGGTCACGCCGAAGCGGCGCAGGTCTGTGCCGTCGACCAGAATGCTGCCTTCACTCACGTCGTAGAAGCGGCAGATGAGGTTCACCAGGGTGCTCTTGCCGGACCCGCTGTGACCCACGAGGCCCACCATCTCGCCTGGGCGGATCTCCAGGTTCAGCCCGCGGAGCACCGCACGGCTGCCGTAGCGGAACCCCACATCGTGCAGGGCGATGCGCCCCTCCAGCCGGCCGATGGGCACTGGCTGCGTGGGCTCCGGCACGCTCGAGGCGTGGTCAAGGATGTCGAAGATGCGCTTGGCGCCGGCCGCCGCCTTCTGCGTGACGGACACGATGCGGCTCATCGACTCGAGCCGCACATAGAAGCGCCCGATGTAGGCGATGAACGCCGTGAGCACGCCTACCGTGATCTGGCCCTGGCTCACCTGCCAGATGCCGAAGGCCCACACCACCAGCACGCCGATGTCGGTGAGCAGCGTGACGGTGGGGAAGAAAAGGCTCCACGTGCGGTTCAGGCGGTCGTTCACCGCCAGATTCACCCGATTGGCCTGGCGGAAGCGATGCGCCTCGCGCCGTTCCTGCGCGAACGCCTTCACCACCCGGATGCCCGGAATCGTGTCGGCCAGCACGCTGGTGAGGTCGCTCCAGACGCGGCCAATCTTCTCGAAGCCCATCCGCAGGCGGCCACGCACGGCCTGGATCAGCCACGCGATCACCGGCAGCGGCACGAGCGTGGCGAGCGCGAGCCACGGATCGATCGAGAAGAGGATCACCGAGGTCATCACGAGCATCAGCGCGTCGGTGATGAAGTCGAGCGCATGGATCGACAGGAAGATCGCGATGCGGTCGCTGTCGGAGCCGATGCGCGCCATCAGGTCGCCCGTGCGCTTGGCGCCGAAGTAGTCCAGGCTCAGGCCGAGCAGGTGCTCGAACGAGGCGGTCCGCATGTCCGCGGCGACGCGCTCCGAGACGAACGCGAGCAGCCAGGTGGTCATCCAGCCGAGGAACCAAGCCACCATCGAGGCCCCGAACAATCCGAGCAGCAGCGAGGTCACGAGCGAACGCTCGATGTGCTGGCCCGACTGGAATGGCACGAGCACCTCGTCCATCAGGGGAATGGTGAGGTAGGGCGGCACGAGCCGCGCGCCTGTTCCGCCCAGCATGAGCACGATGCCGAGCGCCAGCTGCCAGCGGTAGGGCTTCGCGAAGCGGTGCAGCCGCAGCAGCACCCAGGTGGACGGTGCCTCCCGCAACTCGCGGGCGCAGGCTGGGCAATCGCCACCATCGCGCGGAAGCGTGGCGTGGCATGTCGGACACGCCTCGGGTGGCGCCTCGCGCGAAGGTTGCGCGCCACGGATTCTCGCGTGCTGCGCCGCCTCGAACTGGGTGGCCATGCGAAGCGCGGCGGCGTTGGCATCGAGCGTGAATCGCCAGACGGCCAGGCGCCTCTCGCCCTCGAACAGTTCCAGCATGCCCAGTCCACCCTGATCACTGTGGCGCAGAGAGCGTGCGCGATCCGGAGATGTGGCAAGAGGCCAGACACGCTCTGCACCCTCCGTGTGATCCAGCAGTGCATCGGCATGCAGGAACAGCGTGCCCTTCGCGAATCGAAGGTCGCGGTCGAGATCGACCTCGAGCGTGGCGATCGGGTTGGACTCGGGCTGGGACATCGATCGTTCGTTCGGCGTGGGGCTTTGAAGGCGCGGCGCCCCGCATCGCACTGAGGCGCCCATTGTCGCCGATCGGGCTCGAGCGTGTGCGTGGGTCAGGCAGGGAGCGCGTGAGAGGGCGCGGTCCGCGGTCAACCCTGGTGATTTCGGCGCTTTCCAAGGGGGCCGTCCGGCAGGGCATAATGCGCGTTGGCGCCCAGGAGAACGGCTCGCCTTCGTGCGCAGCCTGGATCCGCTGCGCCACCCCATGGACGACATCCGACTGCTTCGCGCGAATTACCTTCGGGGACCGAACATCTGGACCTACCGACCTGCCTTGGAGGCCTGGCTGGACCTTGGAGCGCTGGAGGATCGGCCTTCCAACACGATCCCCGGCTTCCGCGATCGGCTGGTTGCCCTGCTGCCGGGCCTGATGGAGCACCACTGTGGCGTGGGCGAGCGAGGCGGGTTCGTGCAACGCCTGGACGGCGGAACCATGGCAGGCCACGTGCTCGAGCACGTGGTGATCGAGTTGCTGAACCTGGGGGGCATGCCCACGGGCTTCGGCCAGACCAGGAGCACGTCCCGTCGCGGCGTGTACCGCATGGCGTTCCGGGCCCGCGACGAACGCGTCGCGCGCGTGGCGCTGGCGCAGGGGCAGCGCGTGCTCGCGGCGGCCCTGCGGGGAGATCCCTTCGACGTGTCCGAGGCCGTCGAGGCTGTCTGTGACGAGATCGATCGCAGCTACCTTGATCCCAGCACGGCGAGCATCGTGGCGGCGGCGACCGAACGCGGCATTCCACACCTGCGGCTGAACGATGGCAGCCTGGTGCAGCTTGGGCATGGGGCCAGACAGCGCCGGATCTGGACCTCGGAGACCAGTCAGACGGGCGCGATCGCGCATGGAATCGCCCGCGACGAATCGCTCGCGCGATCGATCCTCGCGACCTGCGGTGTGCCAGTCCCCGAGGCGCGTGAGGTGGGCAGCGCCGACGAGGCGTGGAACGTTGCACTGGACATCGGCCTTCCGGTGATCCTCAAGGCGGTCGAGGGTGCGGCGACACGGAGCATGCATGTGGACCTGTCCACCGAGGATGCGGTGCGCTCCGCGTTCCTGCGCGGCGCCGGCTCGGACTCGAAGGCCATCGTCGAGCGATCGATCCCGGGGCGTGAGCACCATCTGCTCGTGGTGGGCGGTTCGATGGTCGCTGCCGCGCGTGGCGACGAATCATGGGTCGTGGGAGATGGACGCTCGACCGTGCAGGAACTCGTGGATGCGCAGCTCAACGTGAGCGTGCGTCTGATGGATCATGACGGCGCGCTTCAGTCCCGCATTCGCTGCGCTGCGGACAGCTCGATCCGTACCAGCCTTCGTCGACAGGGTCTTGCGGCGGAAAGCGTGCCGGCGGAGGGCATGCGTGTCCTGATCCAGCGCATCGGCCGCGATGCGGAGGATTGCACCGACCTTGTGCATCCCGACACGGCGCGCGTGGCGTCTCTGGCCGCCAGACTCGTGGGGCTTGACGTCGCAGGCGTGGACGTGATCGCCAGGGACATCGGGCAACCGCTGGATGCGCAGGGCGGCGCGGTCATCGATGTGCATGGGGGCCCGGGACTGCTGATGCATCTTGCGCCCAAGCGCGGTCTGGCCAGGCCCGTCGGTCGTGCGATCGTGGATCACCTGTTCCCCTTGGGTGACGACGGGCGCATCTCGGTCTATGGCGTGGCCGGCTCGGTCGGCACGAGCCGAATCGTGCGCCTCATCGCGTGGATGATGCATCTGGCGGGGCGGCATGTCGGTCTCGCATCTCGCGATGGTGTCTGGCTTGACCGGCGCGTGGTGGATGCCAGGGACGGATCCCGATGGGAGTCCGGTCGACTGATCCTGATGAACCACCTGGTGGAGTCCGCGATCGTGGAGTCCAGCGCGGAAAGCATCCTGCGCGACGGACTTCCCTACGACCGTTGTGAGGTGGGCCTGGTCCATGATCTGGCGGGCCATCAGCAACTCGCGGCGCATGACGTGTTCGCGCCGGAGCAGATGTACAAGGTCCTGCGCACGCAGGTGGATGTGGTGCTCTCAACGGGCACCGCGGTGCTGCATGCGGTCGAGCCGGACATCGTGGAGATGGCGGAACTCTGTGATGGAGAAGTCGTGCTCTACGCCCTTGATGGAGACCTCGCGGCGATCGCCGCGCACCGTGCCCAGGGTGGGCGCGCGGCCTTCGCCCGCGGGCGCGCGATCGTGTTTGCGCAGGGACCTGCCGAAACCGCCATCGAGGATCTTCTCGAGGCGACGGCGAATCACGCCGAAACCGACGCTGCGACCCTTGCCGCCGTGGCGGCCGTCTGGTCCCGGGGATTCGAGCTCGACCTGATCGTGACCGGCATCGCGACGTTCGGAACGGACCTTGACCCGTACTCCCCGCGTCTGGCTGCCGTCACCCCGCACGCGCCGGCAGCCGCCGCGCGCCCGTGACCCCACCACCGTCACCCCACGAGACCGACCCAGATCATGGAAATTCAACGCACACGAGCATTGCGAGGCCCCAATCGCTGGACCCAGCGCACCGTGATCGAGGCGCTCGTGCATTGCCCGGACACCGGTCGGTCGCTTGTCGACCTGCCGGGTTTCGAGAGTCGCTTGCGCGAGGTGTTTCCCGATGTGGGCGTTCTGCCCTCGCCGCGAACGGGAAGCATGTCGCTGGCGCACGCGCTCGAGGCTGTCGCGCTGGCCCTTCAGGAGCAGGCGGGGTGTCCCGTCACCTTCTCGCACACCGAGCCGACCGACGAGCCGGGCACGAACTTCGTGGTCGTCGAGTACAGCGAGGAGGAGGTCGGGCGCCGTGCGCTGGAGGAGGCGCGCGCCCTTCTTGAGGCCGTGCTTGCGCCGGAGCCGTTCGACCTGGAGCGCGCTGTCGGCGCGTTGCGGGCGATCGATGAGGATGTCCGTCTTGGCCCAAGCACCGGCTCGATCGTGACGGCCGTGGTGGCGCGGAACATTCCCTTCCGTCGCCTGACGCAGGGCAGCCTGGTGCAGTTCGGCTGGGGGCGGCGTGCGCGCCGCATCCAGGCGGCCGAGACCGATGTCACGAGCGTGGTGTCGGAGGCGATCGCGCAGGACAAGGATCTCACCAAGGCCATGCTGCACGCCGCTGGCGTGCCCGTGCCGCTTGGGCGCCCGGTGGGCTCACTCGAGGAGGCGTGGGTCGTCGCGCAGGAGGTTGGGCTGCCGGTCGTGGTCAAGCCGGTCGATGGCAACCAAGGCAAGGGCGTCACGGTGAACGTGGATCGCCGCGAGGTGATGGAGGTCGCGTATCGCGCGGCGTCCGAGATCGGACCGGTTCTGGTCGAGCGATGCCTGCCTGGCAACGACTTCCGCATGCTGGTGGTCGGAGACCGGCTGGTGGCGGCTGCGCGCCGGGACCCGCCCTTCGTGACGGGAGATGGCCTGCACACGGTGCGTGAGCTCGTGGCGAAGGTCAACGAGGATCCGCGACGTGGCGAGGGCCATGCCACGACGCTCACGAAGATCCGGCTGGACGAGATCGCGTGCACGCGCCTGCAACTGCAGGGGCTCGCGCCGGATTCGGTGCCCGAGCGTGGGCGCCGCGTGGTGCTACGGAACAACGCGAATCTTTCGACGGGCGGAACGGCCACCGACGTGACGGACGACGTGCATCCCGAGGTCGCTGAGCGGGCCGTGGCCGCGGCGCAGATCGTCGGCCTGCACGTCTGCGGCGTGGACGTGGTGTGCGAGAGCCTGATGCGTCCGCTCGAGGAACAGGGGGGCGGCGTGGTCGAGGTGAACGCCGCGCCCGGTCTGCGCATGCATCTGGCTCCCTCGCACGGCCGCGGTCGCAACGTGGGCGAGGCGATCGTCGGCATGCTCTTTCCGCCGGGGGACGACGGGCGCATTCCCGTGGTCGCCGTGACCGGCACCAACGGCAAGACCACGACCGTGCGCATGATCGCGCACCTGTTCGAGGCGAGCGGCAAGTGCGTCGGATTCACCGGTACCGACGGGATCCACGTGGGCGGTCGACTGATCGAGCGCGGGGACTGCTCGGGCCCCAGGAGCGCACGCAGCGTGCTGATGCATCCGGATGTCGATGCAGCGGTCTTCGAGACCGCGCGCGGAGGAATCCTGCGCGAGGGCCTGGGATTCGACCGCTGCCAGGTGGCGGTGGTCACGAACCTGGGCGAGGGCGATCACCTTGGCATCGGCCACGTGAACACCGTCGAGCAGCTGGCTGCCGTCAAGGGCGTGATCGTGCAGGCTCTGGCGCCCACGGGTGCGGCGGTCCTGAATGCCACGGATCCGCACGTGGCCTCGATGGAGCGACTCTGTCCGGGCGACGTGATCTTCTTCGCAAGCACGCGGCCCCATCCCGTGATCGAGCGTCATCGCGCGCGCGGGAAGCGATGCGTGTTCGTGGATGGCCCCGACATCGTGGCCGTGCATGGTGCGCAGCAGCAGCGCCTCGCACTGCAGGACATTCCGATGACGGCGTCGGGGACGATACCGTTCCAGGTGGAGAACGCCATGGCGTCCATCGCGGCTGCATGGGCCTGCGGAATCGACTGGGAGGTGATCCGACGCGGACTGGCGAGTTTCCGTACCGATCATGCATCGGTGCCTGGCCGCTTCAACCGTCTCGAGTTCCGGGGGGCCACGGTGATCATGGACTACGGTCACAATCCCGACGCCATGCGCGCGCTCGTGCGCGCGGTGGAGGCGATGCCGTCAGCCGCGGAAGGTCGACGCTCGGTCGTGATCAGCGCGGCAGGTGATCGGCGCGACCGTGACATCACGGCCCAGACGGCGATCCTCGGGAGCGCTTTTGATGACGTGGTGCTTTACGAGGACGCGTGCCAGCGGGGTCGTGGCGAAGGTGAGGTGATGGGATTGCTTCGAAGCGGTCTGGAGGGAGCGGCCCGGACCACCCGCATCGACGAGATTCGCGGCGAGTTCCTCGCCATCGACACGGCCCTGGACCGCCTGCGACCGGGGGACCTGTGTCTGGTGCTGGTGGACCAGGTCGAGCAGGCGCTTGCGCACATCGTGTCGCGGGTCACGTCATCCAAGGCCGACGGTGCGGGAAACGTCGCCTGAGGCCACGACGCGCGCCTCGGTTCGGGGCGCTCTCAGCCCTTCGCCAGCCGCCTGAAACCGCTCTCCATCGCCGCCACCAGCGCGTCGATCTCGCGCTCGGTCATGGGTGTGGAAAGCATGCCCGTGCAGGTTCCGACCATCAGGAAGCCCTCGGCGAACAGGTGCTCGAGCATGAGCTTGAGTCGCTTGTTCTCCTCGGGGGTTGTGTAGGCCTCGCGATAGTTCGAGGGCACCTGCGCCTTCATGTGCACACGGAACATCGATCCGCCACCCGTCACGCTGGCGCACGCGCCGGTGCGGGCGATCGCCTCGGCGATGCCGTGGCGCACGCGGTCACCCAGCGCGTTCAGACGCGCCACCGCCGCGCGGTCGAAGTGCTCCATGGCGACACGGCCCGCGGTCATGGTGACCGGGTTCGCCGAGAAGGTGCCCGAGAGCGGGAAGAGCAGCTTTGGCGCGGCGGGGTTGAGCACTTCCATGAACTCGGCCTTGCCGGCCAGCGCGCCCACCGGAAAGCCGCCGCCGATCATCTTGCCCAGCGCGGTCAGGTCGCCGTGGATGCCGTAGGCCTGCTGCGCACCGCCGTACTCGGTTCGGAAGGTGATCACCTCGTCGAGCACCAGCAGGGCGCCGTTCCTCGAGGTCCACTCGCGGATTGCGTTCACGAACGCCTTGGAGGCGGGCTTGAGGCCCACGCGGTGCGGGAGCAGGTCAAGCACCACGCAGGCAAGCTGGTCGCGGTGCTCGTTCAGCAGCGCGATCGAGCGGTCGATGTCGTCGAAGGGAATGACGACAACCTCTTCCATCGTGGACTGCGGCGCGCCATGCACCAGCGGCACGCGGCTCGGGTGATCCACGCTGCCCCAGTCCTTCGGTGTGGAACCCTGGCTCGTCTCCACGTAGTCGTAGGCACCGTGATAGGCGCCCTCGACCTTGGCGATCTTGGGGCGGCCGGTGAAGGCGCGGGCGGCCTTGAGCGCGGCCATCACCGCCTCGGTGCCGCTGTTCACGAAGCGGATTCGGTCGAAGCCTTGGCTGCGCGAGCACATGTGCTCGGCATGAAGCACTTCCTGCTCGGTGGCCATCATGAACGCGGTGCCGCGCGCGAGCTGGGCCGCCACGGCCTCCACCATGGGCGGGTAGGCATGGCCGTGGATGAGCGAGGCCACGTTGTTGGCGAAGTCGATGCGCGTGACGCCGTCGATGTCGGTCACGCGGCAGCCCTCTCCATGCGCCACGTAGGGCGGCACCGCGCTCCACAGCACGGTGTTGCGGCTCACGCCACCGGGCATGACCTTCTTGGCGCGCTCGAACAGCGCGGCGCTGCGGCTGGTGGTGGCGTGAGCGGTGTCGGTCGCGTTGGGGCTCATGGCATGCTCCATTCAGGGTCTACGCGGGGCGCAGGATCGGCGCGCCGGTGCGCTCCTGCACGAAATCAAAGGCCACGCCCGGGGCGAGTTCCACCAGCTGGAAGCCCTTCGGCGTGATGTCGATCACGGCGAGGTCCGAGTAGACGCGCGTGACCACGCCTCGGCCCGTCAGCGGATAGGTGCAGCGCTCAACCAGCTTGGGCGCGCCTTCCTTGGTGACATGCGTGGTCATCACGAACACGCGCTTCACGCCGGCGACCAGGTCCATCGCGCCGCCGACAGCGGGAATCGCGTCGTCGGCGCCGGTGGACCAGTTGGCCAGATCGCCGTTGGCCGCCACCTGCAGCGCGCCCAGCACGCTGAGATCGAGGTGCCCGCCGCGGATCATGGCGAAACTGGTCGCCTGGTCGAAGAATGCGGCGCCCGGCATCATGGTCACGCGACGCTTGCCTGCATTGATGAGTTCGGGATCGCCCTGGCCTGCCGCGGGGGAGGGCCCCATGCCGAGCAGGCCGTTCTCGGTGTGATAGACAAGCGTGCGGCCAGCGGGCACGTACTTCGCCACCAGTTCCGGGATTCCGATGCCCAGGTTCACGTAGGAACCGTTCGGAATGTCCTGCGCCACGCGCTCGGCGATGCCGTCGCGGCTCCAGCCGATGGTCGCCTCCGCAGACTTGCCGCCTGCTGCCGCGCTCATGGATAGCTCGCTCCCGCCTCGTTCAGCGCCGACTCGAGCGCCGGTGAGGGCACATGCACCACGCGGTCCACGAAGATGCCCGGCGTGACGATCGACTCGGGGTCCAGTTCGCCCGCCGACACCACCTCGGCTGCCTGCACGATGGTGACCGCCGCTGCGGTGGCCATCATGGGCGCGAAGTTGCGCGCGGTGCGATGGAACATGATGTTGCCGTGCGTGTCGGCGATGCGACCCTTGATCAGGGTGAAATCGGCACGCAGGCCGTGCTCAAGCACGTGCTCGCGGCCGTTGAACACGCGCGTCTCCTTGCCGTCGGCGAGCGGTGTGCCCGCGGCGGTGGGGGTGTAGAAGGCCGCGATGCCTGCGCCGCCCGCGCGGATGCGCTCGGCCAGCGTGCCTTGCGGCACCAGTTCCAGTTCAACCTTGCCGGCGCGGTACAGATCGGGAAAGACGGTGGATCCCGCGGTCTTCGGGAACGAGCAGATCACCTTGCGCACGCGGCCGGCGCACAGGAGAGCCGCGAGTCCCACCAGGCCCGTGCCCGTGTTGTTGCTGACCACGGTGAGGCCCTTCGCCCCCTGGTCGATCAGGGCGTGAATGAGCTCGATCGGGCTGCCGGCCTCGCCGAAGCCGCCGATCATGACCGTGGCGCCGTCCGGAACATCCGCGACGGCGTCGCGCGCGCTCTCGAAGCGCTTGTCGATCATCGGCAGGCGGGCGCGGGCGTGCCGTGCGTGATGCGGGCCATCTTCACGCGGCTGTAGTCGTACAGGCCAGCCTCGTCGAACAGCACGCGGTCGGCGTAGCCGTCGAACCACAGTGCCTCGGGGTTGCGACCCACGATGCACACGCGGCCCTTGTCGGCGGCGGCGCCAGCGCTGCGCAGGATCTTGAAGAGCACCACGCCGTTCTCGCTGCCCTTCAGGCCCGGGATCGGCTGGTTGGTGACCGCGTTCACCTCGGTCTTGCCCTTGTAGTGGGTGATCGACAGCCGCGCGTGGCTCTCCACGCCCGAGAGGCCCTTCTGCGACTCGTTCAGGATCTGCCAGGCGCGCTCGATGGGCACGTTGAACGACTTGTACGCGATGATGTCGCGACCGCAGAAGAAGTAGTGGTTCTCGCCGCCGGCGCGCTTGAACTCGCGCTGCAGGATGCGGAGCGCGTCGGGATCGTCGTTGATGCCCTTGATGATGGGCGACTGGTTCTCCACGCTGAGCCAGCCGCGGCCCGCCAGGCGACGCATGGCCGCGCCGGTGGCCGGCACCCACTGCAGGAAGCCCTGGCCGTTGCGCAGGTACTCGCCGCCCGCGTCCTTGGCCAGGAACTCGTCGGGGTGCTCGAAGTGCACCACGATGTGCAGGCCCACCTCGGGGTAGGTCTTGTGGAAGTTGTCGAGCATCGCCACGAACGCCTCATCGAAGCGCTGCGGATAGAAGGCCATCTCCTTGGTGCCGATGCGGATCGACTCCACGCCAGCCTCGGCCAGCGCGGCCAGCCACGCGGCGATCTTGGTGTTCTGAAGCACCATCGGGTCGCCGCCCGACATCAGGATCTCGCGCAGCTTCTCGCGGCCGCACACCGGGTGACGGCCGCCGTTGGCCGCTACTTCCGCGTTGAAGCGCTTGATGTAGGCCACCACCTCGGGAATCGAGGCAAGGCCCTTCTTGGCCACGGTGCCGTCCTGGCGCTTCACTTCCTTGCGGGCGATCAGCTCCTCGCGGTAGCAGAAGCGGCAGTGCGCCGAGCAGGTGCTGATCACGTAGAGCAGGCCCATCTCGTACTTGTGCAGCATGCCCTCGACGGGGCTGTAGTCCATCTGGAAGCCGGGGTCCTCGCTGCCAGCCAGGTCGAGCGTCTCGGCCGGATCGGCCTTCACCAGGCGGCGCAAGGGGGCGCTCTGCTTGGCCAGATCGAAGTAGTGGCGCGTGACCTTCACCGGCATGCGCTTCTCGAGGTCGCGTTCGGTGCCCTTGAGCACGCGCAACTGCACCAGCTCCTGCGAGGTGTACAGCCCCAGCATGTCGGCCGGCACCTTCTCGCTGAAGAACGGATCGAGACCGTTGATGATGTCCCGTTCGTGGCGGGTGTCCTCGACCTTGGCAAGGAAGTCCTGTTCGCGCTGGGTGGGGGTGTAGGCGTGGTCCATGGCTGGTTCCTCGGTTGAAGCCCTGCGGGGGGCGCTGCGGCAAAGCCCCTTTCGCGGGGGAGCGGAAGCCAAAACATACCACCCTCGATCGTGGAATCGACCCCGACTTCGCAGCTTTCGGCTGGTCCGGGAACGCGCCTGTCCCGGGCCCGGCTCAGCCCTTCAGGCTGGCCATGTCAATCACGAATCGGTACTTCACGTCGCCCTTCATCAGACGCTCCCATGCCTCGTTGATCTGCTGGACGTGGATGCGCTCGATGTCGCAGACGATGCCGTGCTGTCCGCAGAAGTCGAGCATCTGCTGGGTCTCGGCAATGCCGCCGATGAGCGATCCGGTCAGGTTGCGTCGTGGCATGAACAGGCTGAACGAGCTGACCTGCTGCGGGGTGGGCGGGGCGCCGACGAGAACCATGGTTCCGTCCAGCTTCAGAAGCGCCAGATAGGGGTCGAGGGCGTGTGGCGCCGAGACCGTGTCCACGATCAGGTCAAGGCTCATGGCCTGCCGCGTCATGGCAGCCGCGTCGGTGGAGAGCACCACCTCGTGAGCCCCAAGGCGTGCCGCCTCCGCCGCCTTGCCGGGCGAGGTCGTGAACACCACCGTGTGGGCGCCAAGCGCACGCGAGAACTTCACACCCATGTGGCCAAGGCCACCGAGACCGACGATGCCGACCTTCTTGCCGGGGCCGGCGCCATGGCGCTTCAGCGGGCTGAACGTGGTGATGCCCGCACAGAGGAGAGGCGCTGCCGCCGCGGGATCGAGGTTCGTGGGCACGCGCAGCGTGAAGGCCTCGTCGCACACGACGCGCTCGGAGTACCCGCCGAAGGTCATGCCGCCAAGATGCTTGTCCGGCGCGTTGTAGGTGAAGGTGGCGCCGCTGGCGCAGAACTGCTCCGTTCCGTTCCTGCAACTTGGGCAGGTGCGGCAGCTGTCGACCATGCAGCCGACGGCCGCGAGATCGCCGACCTTGAATCGCGTGACCTTCGCGCCGACCCGGGTGACGCGGCCCAGGATCTCGTGTCCCGGCACCACCGGGTACACGGCGCCACCCCATTCGTTCCGCGCCATGTGCAGGTCGCTGTGGCAGACGCCGCAGAACAGGATGTCGATCTCGACATCGGATGGCAGCGGGTCCCTGCGCTTGATCGTGGCTGGAGCGAGCGGGGATGTGGCGGATTGGGCGGCGAAGGCCTTCGTGCTCATGCGGGCAAGGATAGGAATGCGGCGGGAGCTGATTTGCGCTAGACTTGTCCGTCCTGCGGGGTGTAGCTCAGCTTGGCTAGAGCGCTTGGTTCGGGACCAAGAGGTCGCAGGTTCAAATCCTGTCACCCCGACTCCGTTTGGAAACTGAAAGACCCCGGCTTGCGCCGGGGTCTTTCGTTTCCGCACTTCGTCGGGGTGTCTCGCGTGGCCCTTGGCCACGCGAGCGTGCGGCAGCGCTTCGCGCCGCCGCACTCAGGATTCATGACGCGCGCTTCGCGCGCGTTCAAATCCGGGCTTGGGCCTCATCGGATCGCGCCGCCGCACTCAGGATTCATGACGCGCG
>JBMOGS010000048.1:0-18504 GCA_049318245.1 Phycisphaerales bacterium
GCGCTCATCGGCGAGGGGCGGTGGGAGGAGCGGGGGATGGGTGTGTCGAAAAATCACGAATGAATCGACAGGTTATATGGACTTGTCGATCGGATCGACATCGACCCGATCGCACCGGAGGAATCGTCTATGCGCCTCCCGAGGGAGAACCCCTGCTCCGGGACCTGCTGGCCAAATGGGAGCGCTTCCTCAACGAGGCCGACTAGCTCGACCCGCTGGTGAAGCTGGTGAAGATGTGTCACTCCTCTTCGAGCGGCCCTACCTTCGGATCGGTGACATCGTCGACGCGGGGCTCGCAAAGCGGCAGACGGCGGAGTGGTGAGCCTTCATCGGTTCCGGGCCGGAGGCGGCGATCGCTTGGAATCAGGGTGATGTCGCAGTTTCAAAGTGCAACTTTGAACCTGTGCACCCCTCGGCTCGGAATCTAGTTATATGGACATCTCAATCGGGTCGGCATTCGCGCTAGCGTGTCGGCGCCATGAACCTCGTCGCCACCCGCTGGTGGTCCATGATCTTCATGCCCTCGTGCCTGCTGATGCTTGGCATCGCCGTGGGCGCGGCGTGGTGCCTGTGGGCGTGGCGACGCGGGAAGACGCCCAGGCAGTCGTGGCCGGGCGTCGCGCTGCTCTCAGGGAGCACCGCACTGCTGTACCTGGCGAGCACTCCGCTCGCGGCGAGGTGGGCGGCGTGGACGCTGGAGCGCGAGAACCCACCCGTGGCGGTCGAGGAGCTGCCGGTAGCGGATGCGATCGTGGTCTTGGGGGGCGCGATGTACGCGACGGAGCGTGGTGATGGGTCGGTGCACCTGTATGCGCGTGGATCTTCGGATCGATTCGAAACCGGGCTCTCAGCCTACTTCGCCAAACGCGCACCACTCATGGTGTTCGGCGGTGGCGGCACGGGTGTTGACGGAACTCCGACCGAGGGTGAATGGAATAGGCAACGGGCGATCGAGCGCGGCGTGATCCCAACTGCAGCGGTCGCGGCGGGCCGAGCGCTCTATACGTCCGATGAGGCGGAGCTGATAGGTGAACTGCTACGCGAACGCGCCGTGACACGCATGATCCTGTGCACCACCGCAACTCACTTGCCGCGATCGGTGACCCACTACCAGCGACTGGGGTTCGAAGTCATTCCACTGCCGAGCGACTTCGCGACCCGGGGAGCGGCCGAGACATGGTCATTCAAGCTGTTCGTGCCCAGAAGCCTCGCGCTCGCCCAGACCGACAATGCGCTTCGAGAGTGGCTCGGCATCGCCGCGGGCCGAGTTCGCTGACGCCTGGGATATCGGATGGATGCACTTACGTAGGCCCTCGACAAGTCCGGCCGCAACACCGGTCAGGGGCCGCAAGGACACCATCCGAATCGAAGTTGCGGCGGCTGAGGCAGCGACGCCAGCCAGCAACCACGCAAGCCAAAGCCAGTCGAGCGCCTTCACCGGCCGCGTCCGGAAGAATGTGATGAACTCGATTACCTTCCGCTTCTCTCGACCCCCGACTGAAGCCCGTCCAGCTGGCGCAAAGTGGTGCTCCAACCTGGCAGCTGGCAGGATCGCAAGTCGATCACCGAACGCGGAATGGACGCGCGTCGAGAAGTCGAGATCCTCGAGCATGTGGAAACCGTTGACGGTGTCGAAGGGCACCTCGGCGAAGACGCACTGGCGCCATGCCGACAAGCCGCCCGACAACGCATGGCTCATGATGGGCGCATGCCCCCGCTTACCAAGGGTCGCATAGATCCACGGGCGCGGATCGTCGAAGATTCCTCGATGGAAGATCGTATGGAGAACGGCATATGCCCTGCCAAACGGGACATCTGTGACAACGCCCGATGCACCCACGAGACCTTGATCATGCGCAAAACCCATGCGAATCGCATCAACGAACTCTCGCTCAAGGACAATGTCATCTTCGAGAAAACAGACCAGATCACCGCAGGCAAGCGATGCGCCCACTTGCTTGGCATGGACGAGGCCGCGAATTGACGGATCATGGATCCAACGAAGGTCGACCGATGGCCCCAGTTGAAGGCGGATTCTGGAAAGCTCTGCGTCAGATGGTGCACTGGTCGATTGGTCGATCAGGAGCAACTCGTTGGGGAGTCGCACCTGCGCGGCGATGGAATCGATGGCGTTGCAGAGATCCCGATGGCGGTTCTTGGTTGGGATGACGATGGAAAGTGACAGTGGCGTCATGGCGTGCCAGCCAGAACTTGACCATCAGGTTGCGGCAGCCGACGGCGAGCCTTCCAACCGCCCAACGGTGCCCGGCTGGAGACAATCAGTACTGTGAACGTCAACGCAGCCGAAACCGCGACTTGAAACGCGACCTCCATCCCGTAGCTGCCGAGCGCGCCGAGCCACAGGTATCCGGCGAAAGCCGCGGAGACGGGCCCCGAATACCCAAACGCCTTGCAAAGCGACAGGGAAAGCAGGAACACCGCGACCGGAGTCCACCACCCAAGCAGAATGAAGACGAATCCGAACAGAGTCGTCGGTTGGGTGTTCAGCTTCTCGCGGAGCACGTCGCGCTCCACGCCCGCAAGCGGCTCGGAAACGAGAAGCGGCTCAAGCATCATGCTGCTCGGCGCGTACTCCGCGGGAAACGGTGTTCCTGGCAGGAGGAGATTCGCGAGTGATCTCGCGCAGTAGCCAGCGTATGCACTCGCACGGTCCGAGTCGGCCTTGCTGCGGGCACGGAAGCTGTCGTACACGGCGAGATAGCGAAGGTAGGAAACCGAAACGCGGCTCGCCGCCAGCTCGACCAACTCACCGGACATCAAGCGCTCGACCATGGGTTCGCTTACCTCGGCGGCATACTCGGAATCGTACTTACGTTCGATCCGCAGTTGCTCTGCGAACGCGAAGAGCGGCAGCATTACTACGCCCGCCAAGACAATGGCGGAAACTCGAGGCACGACGATTCGGGCACCACGCCTTGGCAAGGCCATCGCAAGCGGCAATGCAATCACTAAGAAGGCAGCGATCAGAATCGCTCCCTTGCTTGAGTTGTACACATGCAGCGTGATGAACCCGCAGGACACGGCGGCAAAGACCATCAACCGTGACCGTGCCCTGCCTTTGAGGTCCCCCCACCGAGTTGCGAAACAGGCGATCAAGAACACAACGAGCGCTGTGTCGCTGCTAACAATCTTCAGAAGTTCCATCAATGACCTCATGGCTGGGTCATCAAGACCGGGAACGAACTCGCTGAACCGGTCATACACCACGCTTACGACGAGCATGGAAGCCGCAACCACAGCAACCCGACGCGACTGGATGGGCGGCCAATCTCCGGACCAACGGCAGCCGAACGCCGTCAGCCCAAGAATGACCGCTCCGTAGCAGACAGCGAGGTGCAGCAGAGCTTCAAGCACTGCAACTGGCGGTGGCTTGGGTAACTCGGTTGCCAGCCCAAGATCGACAGGAAATCGATCCGGTAACGCACCGAAACACGCGCACGGGAACTCAATGTAGACGAGCGACCAGATCCAGAAGAGCGCAAGCAGCGGACCTTTCGAGTCAAGCGTTGCGATGCGAAGCAACGCAGCGAAGAGCAAAAATCCCACCGAAGCGATGCTTCCCAGCCCGCCATCTCCGACTGTCAGCACGAGCGGAGCAAGTGCGACGTCAAGCCCAGCCCCAAAGATCATGAGACGCCTTCGAATCTGCTCGGCGGGGCGCTCTGCCAACAACGCACCAAGAATGGACGGCGGTCGCGGCTCTCCTCGGCCGCTCTCCGGGATCATCGGGTCACTCCCGTTGCTGCGGCAGGTGGATGATGCCCGATCAACAGAGTTTCCACGCCGCTGCCGTCCGCGAACAGCGAAGGTTCCACTGGAA
Organism: Phycisphaerales bacterium; assembly: GCA_049318245.1. Taxonomy (GTDB): domain Bacteria; phylum Planctomycetota; class Phycisphaerae; order Phycisphaerales; family SM1A02; genus SYAC01. The sequence continues at coordinate 3,842 of JBMOGS010000048.1, forward strand.
GTGGCCGTTGCTGCTCGGCGACGGCGTTGATCGCAGCAACGAATTCTTCCGCCCGGGTGGCCACGGAAACCCCAGTCAGGCCATGTCCCGGCGGAAATGGGTCCATGTTCGGAACTGCATCCGGAGCCAGTACTGTCACAGGCCATCCCATCGCCCTCGCCAGCACGACTCCTGAACTTCCGGCGCCCGCCACGATGCTGCACTCGGCTATCGATTTCTCCAGCGAACCACCGAGATCCAGAGGCAAGGCGGAAGCCCTCGCTCGTTCTCGAACGGCCGCGCCGTTTGCTGGATGCGCTCTGATCCGAATCACCCACCCCCTCGGAATCCGATGTGCTGCCTCGGCTGCAATATCAATCATCGGCACGGCTGCTCGGTCAAGGGAAGGCAGCACGATGAGCGCTACCTGGTGCGCAGGGCTCCATGTCAAAGGCGCCACTGGGAACCGCCCGTCGGGGCCGACGACAAAGGATACCCATGGGCATGTTCGGCTCAGCCAATCCCGCTGCATGGATCCGCAGCAGTGCACGATGTCCGGGATGCATCCGGCTTCATGGTCACGGTGGGTAGGAAGGATGGCCCCATGGCTGCAGGCGGCGAAGTGGAAGAGCAGGAAGCCATCGATGGCGCACTCCGGATACGCGGCCCGCACGGCCATCGTGAAGGCACGCTCCTGCGGCTGATTCTCAAACCAGCACGAAGCCGCTTCAATCTGCCTGACTGACGGCCGGAGTGACAGGACGGCCGCATGAACGAACGCCGCAGCCTGGAGTGTCGTGCTGACGCATAGCCGATGCCGCATGACTCGCGACCAACCCGCGAGATCCACGCCTCGATACACCGCCTCGCGCGGCCAACTCCGTACAGCCCACATTGGAGAGAGAGACGCTTTCAGCAGCGGCACAAGTGCTGCGAGATCCTCGGGAAGCGCGGCACCGGGAATGGAAGCCGCGGCTCGCCTCGCTTCACGGATGCGCAGCCCAAACCCAATTGGCACCTCAATCCGTTTGCACCGCTGACGACCGCCCGTGGGGTCGAAGTCTCCCCAGTTATGCCGCGTTGGGGACATTGCGCCGGCGACTAAAGGTTCGAGGAGGAGCAAGTCCAAGGAGCCTGGAGTTGCCACGCGACGCCGAAGCAAGAGGCGGCACCCGGACGTGAGGATCCACCAGAGCGTCAGTAGCAATGGCTCGAGCCGGCTGCGGAGCCGCATTGAAGCCGTGCAGTCGGCAATCACACGAACTCGGTCTCCGAGCTGCCCCGACACACCAACTAGCCGACGGGCGAGCCGACCCAACACTGGATCGCGGGTGACCACCACTATTCGAGCACGAGGCGGAATCGACTTCAGCGCGCAACCAAGCGCAGCAATCCGAGCGCCGCGCTCGATCCATGGCGCGGCAGCAGCTCCCCGCCACGACGCCGGGCAGTGCCAAGTGCACGACGCTCCCCCGGTGCAACCCGTGGACCAAGCATCTACCCATGCACGGAAGTCGGTCAGGGATTCGTCAAGCGCTCGACCATCCGGGAGCCGCCCCCCGTCTAGGTCCCAGATCTCACAGCCATCGGCATCAACCGACCGAGTGGGGGCCGCAGTACCCCAGCGCCAACCGATCAATGTGCACTCCTCCGCCGAAGCACCACAAACATCGAGTCAAAGTACCCCGAATCGACAAGGTCTGACCGATAGGCGTCGTGCGTTGCCGAGCTGATCTGTCCGAGGAACCTCCTTTGCCCGCCTGGCCGGCCCTCCATTAGCCAGGTGAGGTGATTGGAAAGATCGTACCGCTGCTCGGGGATGATGTTGCAGGTCACGGGCAGCCGCTCCATGACGAATCGCACAGACCGGGGCACATAATAGTAATGATGCGCAATCGACCAGTAGAAGCGCTCGAAGGCGGGAATGCGATAGAGGCTCGTCAGGGCATCCAACGCACACGGGACCTCGAACACGATGGCGCCATCATCAGCAAGAAGCTCAAGCTGTTCACCGATGAATGCCCACGGATCACGTACATGCTCGAACACGAAGAAGTGCGTGATCAGATCCCAGCGCCGCCCGGGCGCGGCGCTCCGAAGGGTCGACACGTCGACGTAGGCGTCGTGACCACGCTGGCCCAGGAACTCAAGGAAGGCGCCCGACGGCTCGACACCAGTGCACCGCATGCCCGCCTCACGGAACGCGTCGAGCATGAACCCCGTCGAGCAACCGATTTCGAGCACACTGCGACCCGGACCAACGAACGGCTCCAGCACCCGCCAGCGCCGACGCACCTGATCCTGATTGGTGGCTACATGACGCTCCGCCGCCGTCCAATCCCTGTCGCCTCCGGACCGCGACGCCATGAAGCGCTCAAACTCCTGTGCGTAGAACCTGGCCTCGTCAACCTCGCTCGGGACCGGCAGCAGGTAGATCGCCCCACACGGTTCGCACTCCCAGAAGCGATGCTCAGGTGTGCCGCCGAACACGTGCTCTCCCCGGACGCGCTGTCCGTCTGAAACCCCGCACAAGCGGCAGCGTACCGGTTCCGGGATCATGATTGACCAGCCTCGCGGGCCCACTGAACCATGTCGGGGATGCCCGTATCCAGCATCACCCGCGCCTTCCATCCGAGCACACGGGCTGCGAATGATGCATCCGCATACAAGCCGTGGGCATCGCCTGGCGTGCAACCGTGCGCGTGCGAGGGAACCTCCGAACCATTGGCGGAGAGCAGTGCTGAAATCAGCGCACCCACGGTAGTCCTGGTCCCCGTCCCGATGTTTGCAACGATAGGAGTTGGGGCAGGCACTTCGAGAGCACGAATGAAGGCCGCGCAGACATCCTCGACATGCACGAAGTCGCGGAATCGCTCAAGCGAACCCTTCACGTGAATTCGGCCCTCTCGGACCAGCTGGGCAAGGAAGATGCTCACCATGCCCTGACGCATGTTGCCCATGTTCTGCCCACGTCCATACACGTTGAAGAGCCGCAAGGCCACCGTCTCCAGGCCGTACTCCCGCTGCCAGACACGCATCTCGTGCTCGCTGGCGAGCTTGCCGACGCCGTAGAACGAGTTTGGACGACACTCTGCGGTTTCGGACACCGGAGCATCCGGCTGGTCGCCGTACACGCTCATCGAGCTCGCATACACGAACCTCCGGCAGCCAAGCTGTTTCGCTCGCTCAAGCAGTACCAGCGTCGACTGCACGTTCGAGCGAAGATCACGCACGGGGTCCTCGAAGCTGATTTCGCCCGAACTCTGCCCCGCGATGTGCACCACCGCATCGATGGGTCCATCGACTCGTGCGACCACCGCGCGGTCGGCACAATCCCCCTCGATGAACTGGATTCCCGCGGGCACCTGTGATCTGAATCCGGTCGAGAGATCGTCGATCGTCACGATCTGCGCGCCATCCGCCTGCAGGCAACGGGAGAGCGCGCCGCCGATGAAACCGGCCGCGCCCGTGACGAGGAACCTTGACCCATGGCAATTCATTTGACCGCAAAGGCCCCGCCGATGGGCATTTCAAGGAACATCGACGGCGCATTTGCCGCGAAGAACTCCTCGGCCGCACGGCGCGCCCCGGGGAATTGGCAGTAGCCATGATCATCAAGCACCACGATTCCGCCCGGTTCCAGTCGAGGCCAGAAGAATTCGAGCGTGTCTCGGATCGGCTGATAGAGGTCGACGTCGATGTGCAGGAATGCGCATGGCCTCGGAGCGAGATCACCGAACCGGTCCGGGATCCAGCCTGGATGCAGTCCTACAAAGTCGAAGCCCTCCAGAGCGCGGCGCACCTCAGCCTCGGTGGAACTGAAGGTGCGCCGTTCCTCCTCGATCTGCGCGGGCGTGAGATCGAAGCGCTCGTTTCGGTCCTGGGGCGTCTTGCCGGAAAGTCCGCCCTCAAAAGAGTCGAACACCTCAAGCCGCCGGCCGCCACCGAACCGCGACATGGTTGCGGCGAGCATGCGGGTGGAGTGCCCCTTCCAGCATCCACACTCGATCACATCCCCGCGTATGCCGCGCCGGAGCACATGTTCGAGGAGCTGAACGAGCAGGTCGTACCGGCACTGCTTCGGGAAGTTGTCCGACCACTCCATGCCCGTGGCCCTCAGGCAATCCTGGTAGAGCTTCTGGCGAGGGCCTGGTCGGAAAAAATTCGAGAGGATGAAACGATCGACAATCACTGGATCCCGCGTCGCTGATCGCGCTCGATGCAGACCGACACCAAGCGGCTCAAGCAATTGGCAGCCTCCTGAAGCCACCCGCCGAAGCAAGCCTCGGAGCGATGATCCGGCAGGCATCAGGCTTGCTCCCTGCGCCACACGCAGTTGAAGCAGTCGCTGAACCTGCCCCGAGCAGTCAGTTCAGACTGCCCGCGAACCGTCTCACGGAAACCTTGAGCAGCCAACCACGATGCCGCCTCCCGATGGTCCCGACGCGAATCGTTCAGTTCCACGAGAATTGATCGGAGGCCTGGATTCGAGAGCGTACCGGCACCGCCCCGAAGTACCGCAGCCTCAAGACCATCCACATCGATCTTCAAATGGTTAGGCGTCACGCCACAGGCCGCCACCAAGGCATCCAGTGTGAAACCAGCCGCCCCCTGCCGAAACATTGGCTCAAACGCCTGACCTTCGAAATCCGTCGCAGTCCCAAGTTGGTGCTGGCTGTTTGCGGACTGCGTAGTTGACAGATTCAACTGAAACAGTCCGTTGCTGTCGGACAACCCCGCACAGTATGCCGTCACGATCTCGTCCAGACCGTTCAATGCAATGTTCCGGTTCAAAAGCGCATAGTTACCCGACTCAGGCTCGACCGCGATGACCCGATGCCCGGACGCCCCCGCATAGATCGAATAGGTACCGACATTCGCTCCAACGTCGAACAGAACATCCCCATCACGAAACCCATCGATCCACGCGATGGTCTCCGGTTCCTTCTCGAAGAGCGTCACGGCGCGGTGCCGAGCGACGAGATTCGGCGCGGCGAACCGCACCAGCCGACCACCCGGAAGCACGATCGATCGCACGGGCTCGAACTCCTCGCGCACGAGGCACGAAACACGACTCGCGCCGAGCAGTCCGAACCCTCTCAGCACGCCACGAACCGAGGCACGCGCAAACCCTCGGATGCCAGTCACGGGGCGCGCTCCAGGCCGAGATAGGAAGCCACAAGTGGATCGCTGGCCATCAGTTCCTTCACAGTCGCAAGATCTTCCATGGTGTCAACCGACACCGTGCGGTCCCTGCTCGGCACCATTCGCACCCTGATTCCATGCTCGAGTACCCGATTCATGTCGATGCTCTCGGCTCGCTCCAGTGCGGCCGGTTCGAGTTCAAGGTAGCGAAAGAGGAAATCACGACGGAACGGAATGATGCAGACCTGCTTCCAGCGGGGCGTGGCATCCCGCAGCCTCGAATCGTCGGGAATCGGGCGTCTGGAGAAGTACAGCGCATCGCTCCTGCGATCCACGACCACCTTGATCTCATTGGGGTCTTCGAAATCCTCAAGGTTATCGATGGGTGCCATCAGATTGGCGACTTGGATCCCGGGGTCGCGCTCCAATGCTTCGACGGCATCCGACACCATGCCTGGCGTCACCATCGGTTCATCCCCCTGAACCATGACCACGACATCGATACGCCGGCCGGATCGCTCCTCAATCGTACGGACAGCTTCGGCGACGCGATCGCTTGCACGCTCGTGGCGGTCGGAAGTCATCACGGCATCGATGCCGATCGAGCTTGCGAATTCGGCGATCTCGCGGTCGCACGTTGCGATGTGCGTGCTGAACACGCGCGGGCACATCGCGGTGCGCAGCGCGCAGTGACCCACCATGGGCATGCCCAAGATCGGCGCGAGCGGCTTGCCTGGAAATCGGCTCGCTCCAAGTCTGGCTGGGATGACGGCAACGACATGCATGACGCCCATCCCTTGATCATAAGGGATCATGAAGGCGGGCCGTGACCCCACCGTCCATCCGCAGACAGCAGCCCGTGATGAAGCCCGTCAGTTCAGGACTCGCCAGCAGCACGGCAACCCGCCCCACCTCACCCGGCGCCGCGATACGACCAATGGGATGGCAGCCGGCAAGCCGTCTGAAGTCCTCCGCGCGCCCTTCAAACCCCGCAGAAAGCATGGGAGTCTCCGTGGCCGCAAGCTCGATCGCATTGACGCGGACCCGTCCGCCCAGATCGATCGCCATTGCACGCGACATGCCGCTGAGCGCCGCCTTGCTCGTGGCGTACGCGACGAAACCGGGCTTTGTGGCCACTGCATGAACGCTGGAGACGTTGATCACGCTGCCCTGCGCGGTCACCAGATCGCCCAGCAACAACTGCGTCAGGCGCAGCGGCACGATCACGTTGACATCCAGCGTCTCCCGAACACTCCCGAGACTGGCGGCTTCGATGGTGCCGAGCATCTGAACGGCGGCATTGTTCACCAGGCACTCGACACGATCATGGCCAAGTTCGGCTCGCAATGCCTGAATGAACCTGTCGCCATCGGCTTCCGAGGTGGCGACGGCCCGGAGGTCGAATGGTACGTCCACGTCCGCGCCTGACGGCGCCGATCCCGGGCGATCCACTCCCAAGGTGCGCCAGCCAGCAGCACGGAACTCGGCAACGATGCCACGCCCCACACCGCCGGCGGCACCCGTGATGACGACTGCTCGCTTCATGATGGGTAAAAGTACAGGTATTTCTCGCGACTGGAGAGTTTCCTGTGCAAGCTGTTTCCCTGCCAGGCACCCAGATACTGGTTGAAGCGAAACATGATGATCTCGGGTGCCAATCGAAGCGCACGCCGTTCGGACAACGCACGCGCCAGATCGCCCATGACGGCCGCTGCGAAGAATCGGGCCGCCTCCGAGGCATACAGGTGAAGTTCAGGCATGACCTCACGCAATGCCACCGCTTCGCGAAAGTAGCGACGCCGAACCTGAACCCATGACTCGTGGTGGTGGTGGTGAACAGCGGCTTCAGCCACGTACTGAACCCGCAATCCAGACTGCACCACACGCCTGCCAAGGTGCATGTCCTCCAAGCCCGTCAAGTCCTCGTCGAACCTGAAGCGCTGCCAGGCATCCCTTCGCCATGCGCTGTTGGCGTTGTTCGTAAAGAAGGCGGACTGTGACGGCCCACCATTGGGAAAGTACTTTGCGAAGATCTGGTGCTCGCTGAATCGCGTGGCCGGGCCACCCACCTGTCGACCATAGGTTGCGCCAACACTTGGATCGCTGAACGGTGCAACCAGTCTCGAGAGCCACTGCGTATCGGTCGGTACGCAGTGGCCGCTGACGCAGACCAACAGATCTCCCGACGATGCCGCGCAGCCTTCATTCAGCGAGCGACCGAACGAGAATCGGTCCTTGTCGATCCGATGGATACGGCAGCCCGCACGCGAAGCGATGTCAATGGTTCCATCCGTCGACCCAGAATCGACGACGACTACCTCTCGCCGATCCGCAGGATGGTCTTGGGAGGCAATCGATGCGAGCAGCTCTGGAAGGTGCCTTGCCTCGTTGAAGGTCCTGATGATGATTGAGCAGGGTGCAACCGTCATGGATCGGCCCCGGAAACCTCGATTGAATCACCGGGCTCCATCCAGCGCACGTTGGCCCGGGAACCACACGCCCGATGAGCCGCCTCGACCTCCCCGCGAGACGTGCCGTTGCACTCGAAGAGATCCCAATGGATTGGAACGATCTCAGGAAGCCCCACCTCATCCGCAAGCTGCAAGGCCTCACGAGGGGACATGTTGCCGATGATGCCCATGCGCTCGCGCTGGAAACTGCGCTCGTTCACGGGGAGGAACCCACAGCGAAGCGGGCATGCCGCCCGAGCAGCCGCAATCACGTCGTCGTGCCCGCTCGTGTCGCCCGCATGCCAGACCCTCACGCCATCGATCTCGATCACGTACCCGCACCACCGATCCGCACCGCAGGAGAGCCGCTCCCGAGTCGGATGCGCCGCGGGCGTGGCCATGAACCGGATGCTCGGGCCAAGATCCTGCCAACCTGCGCCTGCGACCAACGGTCGCTCGATCACGCCCGGGCCTCGCACGGTCGCAACCGCCGGAGCCGGCCCACGCACCGGCAACCCGGGAAACCTGCGCGCCACTGCGAGCACACTGGCCGCATCCGCATGATCGTCGTGTTCATGGGTGACGAGGACCGCCGTCAGCGGAGGAAGCCCCGACACTGCGACACCGGGCGGCTTCAGTCGACGCAGATGGGGTCCGTGACGCTCCGCGCAGGTGTCGAAGAAGTAGGGATCGACAAGAACGGCGCCATGGTGACCTTCGAGCAGCAGCGAGGATTGTCCAATGAAAGTGATTCGCATGAGTCATGGGCTCAGGCGAAGCGCAGCAAGCAGCTGATCAATCGTCGAGCGGTGGACCCGCTCCCACGCCGTTGCGCTGCTGTTGCTGTTGTGCGGCGCCAGCAGCACGTTCGGCATCCCGCGCAGCGGACTGCGAATGGGTAGCGGCTCCACCTCGAAGACATCGAGAGCAGCACCGCCAATTCGACCGGCCTGGAGGGCCTCGACCAGAGCCGATTCATCGACGCATGGTCCTCTGGCGAGATTCAGCACGATCGCCTGAGGCTTCATCATTCCGAACGCCTCGCGGCCGAGGAGATGGCGGCTGGTGGGGTTGAGGTCGCAGTGCAGCGTGACGAAGTCGCTCTGCTCCAGGAGAACATTCAGATCGACCTGCTCGATGCCGAACTCGGACAAGGTGCCGGGAGACAAGGACCGTAGGTCGCAGCCAAGCACCCTCATCCCGAACGCACGCGCGCGACGCGCCACAGCACAACCGATGTTGCCCACGCCAATGATGCCGAGCGTGCACTCATGCAGAGCGCGACCGGGAATCTTTCTCCACTCACCCGCATGCATCGCACGATCCATCTCGAATGAACGCCGCGCGAACGCGAGCACGTACGCCAGAGTTGAATCGGCGACCGGAGTCGTGAATGCATTCGGCGTGTTGCACAAGCGAACGCCCCGATCGGCACAGGCTTGTTGATCGATCGAATCGATCCCCGTACCCCATTTCGAGATCACTTTCAGCCGCGGTAGCGCCTCGATGACGCGGCGGGTCAGGCGATCATCTCCACAAATGATGCCGTCCATCTCCGGCATCAGTCGAAGCAGATCTGTCTCCTCAAGTCTCTCCTCGACCGGTGCAACCGTCACGCGGCAACCGGCGGCCTGCAATTCGGGCACGAACCGATCGGCAAACGGCACCATGTACGGCGCCGACAGCAACACGTTCCACCTCATGCCGGAATGGTAGCGGGACGGTCTGCGGACGTGGCCATGACCGCATCGAGAATCACACGCTCAAGCGAGGATACATCCTGCACGAACACGATCGCGGGATCCAGATCCCGAGGGACACATAGGCGCGCGGAAGCATCGAAGTAACAGGCACGCGCCTTCAGGTGGGCGGCAACCAGCGCGGGTGAACTGAACGGCTGGACGATCGAGATCGCTGAACTTCGCACGAGGTCGAACAGGTCCGCCTTGGGATCCATGACTTCGACGGTTCCCTTCTTCACGAGCACGTCGAGTTCATCCGCGTATGCGTGATCCATGAATGGCTGGATTCGTTTGGGCTTAACTCGGATGCACACACTCATCTTGAAGTTACTCTTCTGCCTTTCAACGGCTTCAACGACACCCCTTAGGAACGCAACGCAGGCAGCGCATGAGTAGTAGTTGTCCACGAAGCCGATCTCCCGGGCCCTCGAAGGCGTGACTGGAGCGATGTCGAACAACGTAATCCAGGCAATTGGCGCAGGATCCGATCGCTCCGTTCGCTGCGATAGGTTCCAAAGAACCGGCCCCACAACATGAATCGTCCCTGAGTAGCCAAGGGATTTCAACCAGTTCGCGTGCGACTCAGTCCAGACCCAGTGCTCCTCGATACACAGATGCCGATAGATCGGAAGTTCCGCCTCTCCCTCCGCAACTTGCCATAGCCATTTGCTGTTCTCCGAGTACCAGATCATCGAACAAGGTACGGCGCGAGATCGCACCCACAGCGGCTGGCTGCTGGCTGAACTGTTCGTGAAGAGGACCCGCTCGAGCTTGCCTGCTCCGGCAAGAGCCCGAACGACCTCGGATTCCATGATGTCGCGAACAAGCAGCGCCGCCTGTCGATTCGCGCAGGTACCGAGAAGAGCTTGGGTCGCGCGCACCAGCAGCAACATGCCCAAGCGAAGGCGTGCCAGCGCCGTCAGGTCTGAACCACGGAGCAGACCATAGAGCGGACGAGGGGAGTACTCGATCTGCGGATCACTGGAAGCGATGCCGCCATGAGCTGACTGCACGAACAGCCTCGTCGGTGAATGCAAACGTGAAACCGGGCCGTGCCTGCAGAACTCCACGAAGCGCTTGTCCGATCCATCGCGAATGCAGTCGCTCGCTGAAGTCCCAATCACGATGGCGTAGCTCCCAGAGACACGTCGCCGGGCGGGGAACATGGTCGCCGACAAGGCAGCGCCCAAAGCAAGAAGTCCCATCCAAAGGCCCCGGAAGACTGCGGATGCCGATGGCGAGAACCGCGCTTGAGCTGGCTGAAAGGTGCCAAACTCAGTCTCGACATCCTCGCCGTTGCTTCCCGGAGACGGATCGCCCCGCCGGTCGGTTGCGTCCCATCGTTGCATGAAGCCGCCCAGCGCGTGCGCTGCCACGATCTGCCTGATGCGTGCATCGCGAGCCGTGGTCCCGGGGACGCACTTGCTGACCAGTGCATCGAAGACCAGGAAGCCGACCCCGTCACGTAGCGGCATTGAAGCCTCCTTCCGTACCCAGGAGGGTCGAGATGTCTAGGCGCATCCGAACTCCAGAACTCGTCTCGCCGGAGGCCCGGAAACCAATACGCTCATACGCTCGACACGCCCGAAGATTCTCCCGATCCACGCCGAGATCAATATGCCTCACGCCAAGACGATCATGCAAGGTGAGCGCCACCGCGGGCATCAACTCTCCCGCAAGGCCGACTCCGCGCCAATCTGCAGCCCCGATCAGGATGCCCATCACTGCCAATCGGGCCTGCGCATCGATCGGTTCGCACTTGATCGTGCCCACGAGCCGTTCGGCTCGGCCGACGAAAATACCGAAGAACCAAACATCTGAACGCCCGGAACGTAGCCTCACAAAACTACGCAACGACTCGATCGACTGCGGTACACGCGCCGCTTCGATGAATCGAACCACCTCGGGGTCGGAAAACCAGTCCAGGTACGCTTGGCCGACATCCGCCTCAACAAGCGGACGCAAGACCGCTCGCTCCGTCCGGATGATGGGTGCTCCCTGAATCACGGCATTCAGTTCCTAGAGGACTCCCCACGTCACCGGGGTGCCGCGGGCGACGGCCCGCGCAACCCTACGGCCAATCACATGGTCCTTCCAGTGCGGCGACAACCCGTATCCCGGTCGGATGGACCGGACATCCTCAGGTCCGATTTCCGTGCCCTCGGCAAGATCCCGAACGAAGTAGAGCGATCGCCTGAAGACCTGGCTGCCCTCCTCCGTGATGCCGGCGCCGAACGTTGGCTCGCCGAGTCCTTGCCAGGCCCGCTGCGTTTCGTCGACGAGCATTCGCATCTCGCGCGGTTCAAGCGAGAATGCGGCGTCCACCCCTCCATCCGCTCGTGAGAGGGTGAAGTGCTTCTCGATGACGGACGCCCCGAGCGCAACGGCGGCCACGGCGACCCCGATCCCCAAGGTGTGGTCGGAGAGCCCGACCTCACAGCCGAAGTTTGCTCGAAGCAGCGGGATCGTTCGGATATTGGAGTGCTCAGGCGTCGCCGGGTACGAACTGGTGCACTTCAGCAGCACCAGATCTCGACAGCCCTCGGCTCGCGCAGCGCGGACCAGCGCATCAATCTCGGCAAGCGATGCCATGCCGGTCGAGACGATCAGCGGCTTACCTGTCGCTGCCACTCGCCGGATCAGGGGAAGATCGGTGGCCTCAAAGCTTGCGATCTTGTAGCACGGGACATCGAGAGACTCCAGAAAGTCAACCGCCGTGGGATCAAACGGCGTGCTGAAGGCGATCATTCCTCGAGCGCGCGCTCGCTCGAAGATCGGCCGGTGCCAGTCCCACGGCGTGTGCGCCTCCCGGTACAAGTCATGGAGCGTCCGGCCGTGCCATGGGCTTCGGGGGTCGGAGATCAGGAACTCGCGATCCCTGATGTCCAGCGTCATGGTGTCGGCGGTGTAGGTCTGGATCTTGAGCGCGTGCGCGCCGGAGTCAGCAGCAGCATCAACGATTGCGAGCGCACGCTCCAGCGAACCATTATGGTTGCCCGACAACTCGGCGATGACCAAGGGCGATTGATCGATTCCGACTTGGAGTCGCTCAAGCATGAACGAGGTTGGGGTGTTTCCAATCCTCATGTGATGGGCTCTATCGAGATCCGGAACTTTCTTCCCTGCAAAGTGAAATACGCGGGATACCGGTGCGGATCGGCTACGCGAATCGCGTCGAAGCTGTCCGCAAGGCTCTTCGACGGGTCGATCTCGCTGTCCGCGGGGGTTCGGCGCCGGCAATAGGTGGGATTGCCCGACTGGGGCCTGGGTTGCACCTCATCGCAGTGGTCGATCGCCCAGGTCATCAAATCCATCTCCGCGCTAAAAAGGGACGAATTGATCTCCTCAAACACGGCGGTGCGCGGCACCTCGAAACGGACCTGCCGCCAGATCGCACCAGAATCAACCTTGTCTTCGGCGGTCAGGAGCGACATGGTCAGTTCCGTCCGCCCTTCCAGGATCTGCCAGACATGGGGGGACATTCCACGGCACTCTGGAAGTGCGCTCGCGTGAAGCACCAGCGCGTGGCGATACCGCCTTCGCACATCGGCTTCGACGATCTCGTGGCACGAGACTAGGAAAAGGAGGTCGCCACCGGCGGTCTCCGCGACCGTTCGCACGATGATCACCTCTGCCCGGTCCTTGACGACGGATGACCATTGCCGGAGCATGACATTAACCGGGTGATGGGGATCCGAACAGAGCACCGTCACGCGAAGCATGCCGAGATCGTAGCCGCGATCCGCTTCGCGCCCAGTCCATCAACTGCCGACCGTCCGCTCCTCGACATGTCGCGGAGCTTGCTAATTGATCCCCGGAGCGCGATGGCCATCCCCGCGGCCTCGGATTCGCTCCGTGCGATGACCGCCGCGCCGCATGCCTGCGCAGCCATGGCGATCCGTCGTTGGTTCTCGGCGAGCGGCATCATGATTCCTGGTATCCCGTCCCGCATCCGTTCGTAGAGCGACACTCCGGAGGCGCCGATCGCGATCGAGATGTTCCGCCGATCGGCATCGATGGATTCGCCAGGATCAAGCAGCCTGGCCCATCCCAGCGTGTCCGCTGCCTGCTGGACCTGCCCGCGGTGAGGCGCGTCGGCGCCCAGCTGTATCCATGCGTCGAACGGATCATCGTCGCGGCGATTCGCCCGCAGGGCGCTGAGGACGGCGGAAGTCGCGTTGGCCGTGTCTGACGCGCCGAAGGCTACGAGCACCGCGCCTGGACGGTCCAGCCGAGGAGGCAGTGTCCTCGGCGCGTGCACGACCGCGTACTCGAGTCCGCAGAGGACGAGTGCTCCGGGTGCTAGGCGTCCGTACATCCCTCTGTCGCCCGCGGCATTGATCGCGATCGCCGCTTCGATCTGTCGGTCTACGAGGTCATCGAAGACCACGAGGTGCGGGCATGCGGTCCGGATGCGGCCCTGCCAGCGGGCTCCCAGCAAGTATGAGTCGACCATGATTGCCCGTGCCGAGGTGGCCTTCATGATCGAGAGCACCTCGTTGGCATCGTTGTCTTGCGCCACGCCCGGCAATTCGCGCTCGCCAGAATGGCCCTCCGTCGCCGCAGCTACAAGAACATGCACGCACTCACGCTGAACGCCCCTCTGCAGGAGATAGGGCACGGTGGACGAGTCGCACGCCCAGACAATCCGGGCACCGCCGGCGATCAGTTCGCGTGCCACGGCCGCGGTGCGCGCAACGTGCCCGGCGCCGATCGCTCCGGAGGCTGCCGTGCGTATGAGAACTGCGGGTCCTTGGCTCTCGCTCAACCGACGGCCTCCACCAGCGCGTCGATCACCACCCAATCAACCGCCTTGCCCGCGAGACATGCCTCAGAATCCCTCACCTGTCGCTCGCGATCCAGTTGCGATTCATGACTCGCACCCGATTCATCGGTGACAGTTTGGACCCGCCCATAAGGGACGCCGCGATCGCGGAGAAAGAGCGCCGTCTCGCGACCGCAAGCCCAATCCACCTCCGCGCCGATCGACCCGAGTACCCGGGCCAACGATGCCGAACGAGCGACATGTCCCATGCCGATCGAAGCGCCCGCCATCACCCGAATTCGAGCGCGGAACCCGGCCCCCGGACCGGCGACGATCCGATGCGGGCCGAAACTGCCGGCCCCCTGCCCGAATCCGGCTCTTCCAGCACTCCAGCTCAATTGCAACGCCTAAAAACGGGCTTGACCACCGGACCCTCGAGCAATCCCGCACTGCCCTCGCGAACCGCCCGGGCCAGGATCGGCAAGCATTCGCCAAGCGCCGCACGCACCGCCTTGAGCTCCTCGACGCCATGCCTCCACGTCACGCACACCTGCGGCATCAGGACGCCGTTGCGGATCATCT
>JBMOGS010000049.1:0-18319 GCA_049318245.1 Phycisphaerales bacterium
GCGTGGTGGACGGCCTTCCCAAGAAGGTCACCGTCACCAGCGACGAGATCCGCGACGCGCTCGCCGAGCCCGTGGACTCCATCGCCGAGGCCGTGCGCCGCACGCTCGAGCAGGCGGAGCCTGAACTGGCTGCCGACCTTGTCGAGAACGGCATCACGCTGGCCGGTGGCGGCGCGCTCCTGCGTGGCCTCGACATCGTGCTGCAGACGAAGACCGGCCTCGATGTGAAGATCGCCGAGGACCCGCTGACCTGCGTGGCGCGGGGCACCGCGATCTACCTCGAGAGTCTCGAGCAGTGGAAGTCCACGCTCGAGTCCGATTCCGACGAGATCTGATCCGGAACGCCCCCTGATGCGCGGCGGCCAAGCACCTGGGCGCGCGTTCCTGGTGGTGGTCCTCGCCACCGCGGCCGTGGCGATCGCGCCCGCCCGCTGGCTTCGGCCGTGGACGGCGGACCTGTCGGGCCTGCTCTGGGTTCCGCTTCGACCTCCGGCACACCTGCTGACCGCGCTGCGTCACTGGCTGCGCCCGGCCCGCGAGGACTCGTCCGCGCGGGACATGCAGCTGCTTGTCGAGGACCGCGACCGTTTCCGCGCGCTCTGGCACAGCGAGCAGCTTCGTGCCGAGGAACTGCAGCAGCGGCTGGCGCAGATCGACCGCACGAACCGCATGAACCGCGGCGGCGTTCCCGTCGAGCCGCTGATCGTGAGCGTCACGGGTCGCGGCACGGGCACCAGCGAGCGCTTCCTGTCGCTGGCCGCAGGATCGCGCGACGGCGTGCGCGAGGGTGATCCGGCGGTGATCGGGGGCGACGTGCTGGTCGGACGCGTGCTTGGCACCCCGACGGACGCCTCCTGCTGGCTCGCGCCGATCGTGGATTCCTCGGCGGGACGGCTCGACGTCTACATCATCTCGGCCGACCGACCCGAGGCGGGTCCCAGTGAAGGCGTGAAGGCGCAGATCCGGCCTGGTGCGCGCGGACTGCTTGTCGGCGAGGTCGACGGGTCCGCCACGCGCATCGCCGAGGGAGACATCGTGCGTCTCTCGGACGCCACGTGGAAGCCCTCGGCGCAGGGCATGCGCGTGGGCGTGGTGCGGCGGGTCGGTCGGAGCGATCGAAGTCCGCTGCGCACGCAGGTCGAGGTGGAGTGCGGGGTCGACCCCTCGCGCCTGCGTCAGGTCACGCTGAAGGTGGAGGCCTCGCGTTGAGTTGGAGCGCGTTCATCATGGCGGCGGCCGTCGCGCTGACGCTCGACGCGTCGCTGATGCCCGCATTCGCGTTCGCGGGCGCGGCACCGTCCCTCGTGGGCTGCCTCGCCGCGTACGTGGCGCTGCATGCCGAGCGCAGGCGCGCGTGGTGGGGCTGCTGGTGGCTCGGGCTGCTGCAGGACCTCTCCAGCCCCATGTCCGTGGACGGCACGATCACCTTCGTGCCCGGCCCGTTCGCGCTGGGGTTCCTGCTCGGAGGGGCCCTGATCCTGGCGGTGCGCGCCGAGGTCATGCGCCGCAGCATGGTCGCCGCGTCGGTCGCCACGCTGGGGTTGCTGTCGATGGCGGGACTCGTGTGGACGATGGTGTGGACGCTTCGCGGCTGGAGCACGGACGCGGGCTGGCCCTGGGTGGGAAGCGGGCTTGGACAACTCTGGCAGATGGTGCTCGTCGCGGCGATCTCGGCGCCCGTCGCGCTTCCGGTCTCGTGGCTGCTGGGTCGGACGTTCGACCACTGGGGATTCCCGGCGTCGCGTCGACGTCGCTGAACCGGCGGCCGCGGGGCCGGTACCCTTCGGCGTCATGGGCGCCTCGCGAATCGTCTTCGAGGATGGCGGCGGTCGATTGGGACCGCTGACGGACCTGCGTTGCGCCTGCGAGGTGCGCTCCGGCCCCTTGCTCGCCTGGCAGCGGCTCGGCGCGGATGCGCTCTTCGTGTCCGCGGCGCGTGAGCAGTCCGTCGCGGCGCGAACGGGCCTGCGCGTGAATGGCCTGCCGAAGGGCGCGCGCTTCCTGCTGCTGAATGGGCGGCTCCTGACGGAACCGAAGGACGCGCGCCGGCTTGCGGTCGGGGAGGCGCTGGTCGACGTCGACGGTGCCGTCCTTGCGGCCTGTCTGGAGGAGACCGATGCGGCGGGCGTGATCCTCGGGCGATGGCCGGAAGGCCTGCGCCGCGCCACGCTGGAGCATGCCGAGGTGCTGCGTCGGCCCTGGGATCTGCTCGCGAACGAGGCGCTCGAGCGTCGCATCGCTGCCGATGCCGACGTGATCGCGCGCCGCTGGAAGAAGGCCGGCGAGTTGGCCAAGCCCGCGCAGATCGCCGCGTGGCGCAACGAGAAGGGCAAGTCGTGGGCGATGCGCTGGACCGGCAAGCGAACGCGCCCGATCGCGATCGAGGGTGACGCCGTGCTGGTGCACGCCTCGGCGCGCGTGGATGCGTTCGCGGTGCTGGATTCGAGCCACGGCCCCGTGGTGATCGACCGGGATGCCCACATCGGCGCGCATGCGGTGCTGCAGGGACCGCTGTTCGTGGGACCCGGCACCATCGTGGCGCCCGGCGCGTTCCTGAAGGCGCGCACCGTGATCGGGCCGCGCTGCCGTGCCGCCGGCGAGATCGGCGCCACGATCATCCAGGGCGAGTCGAACAAGGCGCACGACGGCCACCTGGGCGACGCGATCGTTGGCCGCTGGGTGAACCTGGGCGCAGGCACCGTGAACAGCAACCTGCTCAACACCTACGGCGAGGTGAGCATGCGCGTGGAGCCCGAGGCGCCCCTGGAGCGCACCGGTCGCCAGTTCATGGGCTGCATCCTTGGAGACCACGTGAAGACCGCGATCGGCACGCGCATCATGACCGGCACCACGCTGGGCACCGGCAGCATGATCGCCTGCAGCGTGCCGCCGCCCACGAGCACCCCGCGCTTCAGCTGGCTCACCGACGATGGCGCCAAGGTGCACCGTCTCGACCGCTTCCTGTCCACCGCCGAGACGGTCATGAAGCGCCGCAGCGAGAGCATGCATCCGGACGAGCGTGCCGAGATCGAGGCGCTGCACGCGAAGGCGGCTGGCGGCGCGTCGTGAGCGAGTCGGCGGGCGACGAACTCTGGATCATCGACGGTCACGCGCAGTTCTTCCGCGCGTATCACGCGATCCGCGGGGGCATGACCAGCCCCATCACGAACGAGCCCACGCACATGGTCTTCGGCTTCACGGCCACGCTGCTGAAGCTGCTGCGGGAGCGCAAGCCGCGACGGCTGGTGCTGGTGATCGACGCGGCGGGCGACCGTGGCACCTTCCGTTCCGAGATCTATCCCGAATACAAGGCGCACCGCGAGCCTCCGCCCGAGGACTTCCGTCCGCAGGTGGAGCGGTGCGTGGAAGTCTGCCGTCTGCTCGGCATCCCCGTGGTGGCGGTGCCGCGCGTCGAGGCCGATGACGCGATCGCGACCATCGTGCACCGCGTGCGCCGCGCGCATGCGCGACAGCCCATCCGGATCCTGAGCCGCGACAAGGACCTGGGGCAGCTTCTGGATGATCACGCCGTGCTGGTCGATGGCCAGACCGGCCAGATGATCGATGCCGAGGGACTCTTCGAGGGCAAGGGCGTGAAGCCCTCGCAGGTGGTCGACATGCTCACGCTGATGGGGGATCCGGTCGACAACGTGCCGGGCGCGAAGGGCATCGGGCCGAAGACCGCCGCGACGCTCATCACGCAATACGGTTCGCTGGATTCGCTGCTGGAGAACCTGGACAAGCTCACGCCGGCCAAGCGCGGCGCGATCGAGGCGGTGAAGGACGCGTTTCCGCTGACGCGACGTCTCGTGTCGCTGAAGCATGACTGCGACGTGGAGGCCGGAGTCGAGGATCGAACCTTCGACCCGGCCCACGCGGATGCGCCTGCGCTGATGGAACTGATGCATGTGCTCGGCTTCCACAGGCTGCGCAGCGAGATGGCGGCGGTGCTGGGTGTGGCGCCGGCGGTGGAGTCGGCGAAGACGCCCGAGGCTGCACAGAGACCCGCCCCGGCGCGCGTGCGCAAGTCCGAGTCGGGTCCGTCACTCTTCGACGAACCGTCCGGCGAGTCGCAGGCGCCCGTGCTTGAGGGCATCACGCGCGACGGGTCCTACGCGATGCTGGGGACGGTTCGGGAGATCGAGGCGTTCGCGCGAGAGGCTCGCGCGGCCTGCGTGCGGGGTGCGGTGCTGTCGTTCGACACCGAGACGGACGCGCTGGCTCCGACGCGGTGCGGCCTGGTGGGCGTCTCGCTGGCGTTCGAGTCGCGGCGCGGCGTCTACATTCCGGTCCGCAGTCCGCAGCCGGAACGGCATCTCGACTGGGAGGCCGTGAGACCGCTGCTGAAGCCGCTGCTCGAGGATCCGGCTGTTCCGAAGACGGCGCACAACGCCAAGTACGACCTGATCGTTCTGGAGCGCCACGGCGTCTCGGTGCAGGGGCTGGTGGATGACACGCTGGTCTCGAGCCATCTGGTCGACGCCGCGCGCGTGGGGCACGGCCTCGATGCGCTCGCCGAGGCGCTGCTTGGCCACCGGAACATCCCGATCGAGAGCCTGATCGGCAGCGGGCGCACGCAGCGGCGCTTCGATCAGGCGGATCTCGATCTGGCCACCGAGTATGCCGCCGAGGACGCCGACATCGCGCTGCGCCTGCACGCACACTTCGCGCCGCAGATCGCCGCCCAGGGGCTTCGCAACCTGCTGGACACGGTCGAGCTGCCGCTGGTGCGCGTGATCGCGCGCATGGAGCGCTGGGGGATCCGCGTGGATGCGGCCGAACTGGATCGCCAGCGGGAGGGCTTGGAGCGTCGGCTGGCGGAGATTCGCACGCAGGTGATCGCGGCAAGCCCGCGCGAGTTCAATCTGGACTCGCCCAGGCAGCTCGCGGAGGTGCTGTTCAACGCGCCCGACGATTCCGTTCCGGGACTTGGGCTGAAGGTGATCAAGCGCACGAAGACAGGTGCCAGCACCGACATGGAGGTGCTCGAGAAGCTGGCCGCGGATCCGATGGTCGACACCCCAGTGCCCTCGCTCGTGCTGCAGCACCGGCAGCTCTCGAAACTGGTGGGGACCTACCTGGTGGGGCTGAAGGAGGCGATCGATCCAGCCGACGGGCGCGTGCACGCGAGCTTCCATCAGCTTGGCGCGGCGACGGGTCGACTGTCGAGCAGTGATCCGAATCTGCAGAACATCCCGATCCGCACGGGCGAGGGCCGGGAGATCCGAAAGGCGTTCAAGCCCGAGGCCGGCTTCGTCTTCGTGAGCGCGGACTACTCGCAGATCGAGTTGCGGCTGCTGGCGCATCTGTCGGGAGACCCGGGCCTGAGCGACGCATTCCGCCGCGGCGAGGACATTCACCGCGCCGTGGCCGCGCAGACCTTCGGTGTGCCGATGGATCGCGTCAGCGAGGAGCAGCGCAGCGCCGCGAAGATGGTGAACTTCGGCATCGTCTACGGCATCACGCCATGGGGGCTCGCGCGCAGGCTCGGGCCTGGCGCGAGCGTGGAACACGCCACTCGGATCATCCACGACTACAAGGCCAGGTTCGAGCGCATCCAGTCCTTCCTGGAGGCCTGTGTGGACAAGGCGAAGACCGACGGGTTCGTCAGCACGATCCTGGGCCGGCGTCGACCGATCCCGCAGGTGCATTCACGCAACCCGGCCGAGCGCGCGCTGGGCGAGCGGATGGCGATCAACACGGTGGTGCAGGGGAGTGCAGCCGACCTCATCAAGGTGGCCATGGTGCGCCTCGCCGATGTGCTGCCGAAGGCACATCCGAGGGCTCGCCTGTTGCTGCAGGTGCACGACGAACTGCTGGTCGAGGTGCCGGAGGGAGAGGCGGATGCGGTCCTCGCGCTGGTCCAGCGTGTGATGGAAGGCGCGATGAAGCTGGACGTGCCCCTGAAGGCCGACGGCGGGATCGGCCACGACTGGTTCGAGGCGTGACCATTCCGGCTTGCCGCCCGGAACTCCCTGAAAACACTGGTCCTGCGGCGGCCCGCGTCACCCCATTGACCCCCCACGGGCCTTCGCTAAACTTGTCCCTCCAGACCTCGGTCTGGTGTTGGGGCGGTAGCTCAATTGGTTAGAGTACCGGCTTGTCACGCCGGTGGTTGCGGGTTCGATTCCCGTCCGCCTCGCTTCTGCAGGCCGCGGCACGCGCCGCGGCCGATCCCGACTCGGACGAGGCCGTCGCATTCGCGACGGCCTTTCCGTTTCGGTTCTGGTCGTTCGTCTGGGCGCTTAGCTCAGTTGGCAGAGCACCGCCATTACACGGCGGGAGTCACAGGTTCGAGTCCTGTAGCGCCCACTGCGCTCGGCAAGACGGAGGCCTTCGGCCTGCGTCTTGCCTCGCTCCTTGGGCGCTCGCGTGCGGGCTACGCCCGCCCGCGGTGTGGCTGCGCCCCACCCAGGCCTTGCGACGCGGCTCCGCCGCGTTCGAGTCCTGGTGCGCCCACTGCGCCCGCCTTCGACTCGCTCGGCCAGTCGCCTGTGCGCTTGAAATGGCCGTTGAAGGGGTCGCAATCTACGTGTTTCCGGGGATTGTTCTGGATTTACGGTGGATTCTGGACTAGATACGTGACCTGGAGTTCCCATGACAGGTCCCGCCTCCCGAGTTGCCCTCGCTGCGCTGGCCGTGCCGATCGGCATGCTGCTTTCGACCTTCGCGCACGCCGGCGTCTGGATCAACGAGATCCAGTCCTCCAACAGCGTGACCATCAAGGACGAGAACGGAGACGCATCGGACTGGGTCGAGCTCTACAACGACGGGACGGCTGCGGTGAATCTGCAGGGGTGGGGACTCTCGGACAGCGCGTCGACCCCGTTCAAGTGGACCTTTGGCAGCGTGTCGATCCAGCCAGGTCAGCGACTGCTGGTGTGGGCCAGCAACAAGAACCGGCCCAACGGACCGCAGATCCACACCAGTTGGGCCATCAGCGCGGCGGGCGAGCCGATCCTGCTCACCCAGCCCGACGGCACGCGTGCGGACGAGTTCCCGAGCATTGCGGTTGCCCGCGACACCTCGATGGGTCGCAAGCCCGAGGTCACTGGGCCGTTGAACTTCTTCGCCGCGCCCACGCCCGGGGCCGCCAACACGACGGTTGGAACCTCGGTGGAGACGCTTGCACGACCGACGTTCTCGGTCGCGGGCGGCATGTACACCGGTGCCGTGACGGTGTCGATCGCCTCCAGCGTGTCGGGTGGAACGGTGCGCTACACGCTCGATGGCTCGGATCCGACGGAGAGCTCGTCGATCTACACGGGACCGATCACGCTCTCGAGCCGCGCGGGTCAGGCGAATGTCTATTCCGCGATCCCCACGAACTACCTCGACCCGGGTCCGCCGTACTACGAGGGCTGGCAGGCCCCCGCGGGCGAGGTGTTCAAGATTCATCCGCTCCGCGCCCGCGTGTTCCGGTCGGGTTCACTGCCGAGCCGCATCACGACGCAGTCGTACCTCGTGGATCCGCAGGGAGCGGGTCGATATCCGTTCCCCATGGTCTCGCTGAACACCACGCCGGCGAACCTCTTTGACAGCGCGATCGGCATCTATGTGCCGGACAACTACTACAACGAGGGGAGCGCGTGGGAACGCCCGGGACACATCGAGTTCTACGAGCAGGGTGGGGCGCTCGCGTTCCAGGGCGAGGTCGGCATCCGCATCCATGGCAACACCACCGTCAGCCGTCCTCGCAAGGCGCTCCGGATCTACGCGCGCAATCCGACGGGCAACCAGCCCTTCAGCCACCAGATCTTCCCCGAAAAGGACGTGGATGCGTTCGACACGTTCCTGCTTCGAGCCGCCGGCAACGACTGGGGTCACTCGATCTTCCGCGACGCGCTGGTGAGCGACATCGCGTCGCCGACGGGTCTGGATCGCATGAGCACCCGTCCTGCCGTGGTGTTCATCGACGGCGAGTACTGGGGCATTCACAACGTGCGTGATCGCATCGACGAGGGCTATCACTTCCACCACTACGCGCTGGGGGAGAACGACTACACGCAGCTGGAGATCTGGTCGGGCGCCTCGCCCAGCAGCGCGCCGATCTACGACCGCGGGAATCCCGCGATGCTTTCGGACTACCAGGACATCCTGGCACGCGCGGCGACAGGCGAGTTCGCGACAGCGTCCGGCTACGCGTCGCTCGAGGATCGCATCGATGTCGGCAACTTCATCGATTACTCGATCCACCAGATCTGGTGCGGCAACACCGACTGGCCGGGCAACAACGTGAGGTTGTGGCGCAAGGTGGTTCCGGATCGATCGCCCGGCGCGCATCCTCGACATGACGGCCGCTGGCGCTGGATCCTGTACGACGCGGACTTCGCCCTCGCGCTGAACTTCTCCTACGTGCCGGGCTGGAACTCCAGCGCCACCGCGACGGCGCAGTACGACTGTCTTGCGCATGCCACGGCCGCCAACGGCACCTTCTGGAGCAACAACGAGATCGGCACGCGACTGCTCCGAAAGTGCCTCGACAACGCGACCTTCCGCCAGCGCTTCATCACCCGCGCCTGCGACCTGCTGAACACCACGCTGTCGGCCGCGGGCGCCACCTATCGACTCGATGTCTTCCAGACGCTGTATGCGCCGGGAATGACCGAGCATGTGGCCCGCTGGCGGCAGCCAACGAACTGGCTGGGCGAGATCGCGCGCCTGCGAACCTACATGCAGGCGCGGCCCACGGCGATGTTCGGGCACATCGTGAACAAGTTCGGCCTGGCAGGCACGGCGCAGCTGACCGTGGATGTCGACGACCAGGACGAGGGTGTGGTGCGGGTGAACTCGATCCTGCTGGACGCGGGCACGGCGGGAGTTGCGCCGGCACCGTACCCGTGGTCCGGGCTTTACATGCGAGGCGTGCCTGTGGCCGTGACCGCGGTGCCGCGGGAAGGCTTCAGGTTCGCAGGCTGGGTGGACAGCGCGGGCGCATCGGGCGTTGATCCGGACAGCGAGAGCGTGCAGGTGCTCCTGTCGGGATCCCGCACGATCCGAGCCAGTTTCGAACCGCTCCTCTGCCTGACCGACCTGGACGGCAGCGGCGAGGTGGATCCAGGCGACATCGCGATCGCGCTTCTGGACTTCGGGCCGTGTGGGGGGTGCCCCGCGGATCTCGATGGCACCGGTGAGGTCGATTTCGCGGACGTCGCGCTGATCCTGGTTGATTTCGGCAGCTGCCCTGGGCGCTGAAACGGATCCGTTCCGGTGATCGTTCTTGCGTCGTCCCGGGCCGCGCCTACCTTGCATGGCATGAAGGGCTGGCTTGTTCCACTCCTGGCCTGCGCGGCGATTGGGACCGCCGGGGCGGATGTGGTGCGTTGGGAGTGCGTGCTGGAGCCAACCACCACCTATCAGCAGACCACGAACATCTCGGTGCCGGTCGTCGGCGACTGGATTGGCAGTCATGACGCCACGCTGAACCCGGGGGGCACTCGGACCTTGCCGGGCCTCTTCGGCGGATCGGGAAATCTCGCGATTCCCTACAGCGGGTCGGGACGCTCCCTGATCGAGCTTCCTTCCGCGACGCCGATCGGGGGCTTCAGCCTCTGGTTCGACGAGGCGACCGCGCAGCTGCGCATGAATTTCCTGCTGGTGGATGCGCTGGCCGGACGCACGGCCGCAGCGCAGTCGAGTCTCGTGGTGACCTACGGGAACTTCCGGACGGTGGCACCGACATCGACCTATCCGGGCGCCTCGAATCTCGCGCTTCCGCTCGAGGATGGCGTGGTCACGGTGGTGGAGGCAACGCAGACCGGCGAGGCGATGACAACCGCCACGCCGGCGGGCGCGGCACAGTGGGACTTCATCCTGAACGTGCCCGTTCAGGTGCGCGTCGCTGGCACCGTGATGGGGGAACCGTTCGAGAGCGCCGAGCCCGCGACGCTCTCGCTGCAGGGCCAGATCGACCTCAGGCAAGGCACGCTGCGCGTGTCGGGTCAGGGAGCGGTGTCGGAGACGGTGGCGGTGCCGCCGCCTGCGCCGCTGGTCCGCCAGCCGATGGGAATCCCGACGATCCTGCCTCCGGGCGCCACGGCGAACCTGCTCGTGAACGGCACGTTCGCGCAGGGCTCGTCAACCACCACGGCAAGCACGAATCTTGCGGCCACGGGCCGCCGCATCTGTCCCATCGACTTCGACGTGTCGGGCGTGATCGACTACGGCGACGTGGTGCTGGTGCTGCTGGACTTCGGGCCCTGCGAGGGGTGCGCGACCGACGTGGATGGCACGGGCGAGGTCGACTACGGCGACCTGGTGCTGGTGCTGCTCGAGTTTGGCCCGTGCGGGGGTTGAGGTCGGCGCGTGTGGCTCACTTCTTGAACTTGCGCGAGGACTTCTTCGCGTTCGCGTCGACGGCGGCCTGGGCCTCCGCAAGCTTCCGTTCCTGCTCCAGCTTGCGCTCGGCCGCTGCGCGCTTCTCCTGCACGGCGATCTCGGTCGCGTTGACCTTCTTGTGCACCTCGTCGCAGACGCGCGCATGCACCACGATGATGGGCAAGGTTCCCATGGCGAACTGCTTCAGCTTCTTGTCGTCGCAGTTCTCGTACTGCCAGCGATAGAGCGCGATCGAGCGGGGCTGACGCAGCGCCTGTTCCCACAGGTACTCACGGTCGAGGTCCGCCGCCGCGAGCGTGGAGAGTCGCTGCAGCACGGCCGCCTGCTCGCCGGAGAGTTCCGTGGGCAGCGATGCCCCCGACTCGGCCGCGGCCTTGGTCAGGATCAGCTTGATCGCGGTGTTGTTGGTGACCATGCGATGGCCCAGATCCTTGACGGCCTGTGATTCCCCGCTCCGCTTCACGAGCTCGCCCAGCTCGATCTCCATCAGCGCATCGGCCAGCGCGAGTTCCGCGAACCGGGATGCCGCGATCTCGGCGTTGACCTCCGGTGCCTTGGGGCGCGCCGGCGGGAATGGATTGCCGTTCTCGTCGAGCAGCGGGGGCGGTGCCTGCTCGGAGCCATCGGCCCCGGCCTTCGCGCCCTCGCCGGGCCGGGTGGTGTCCGCGGCAAGCGCTGGACACGCGAGCGTGAGGCACGTCGCGAGCAGCGCAAGACGGAGCGACCCGGCGTGCGCGATGGTTCGGGGCTGGAGTCGGGTGGTGCGGGGGAGCTGGCGCATGGTGGTCCTCAGAAGATCATCGAGAATGTCAGTCCGAACTGCAGGTCGATGCCGGCGGTGTACGTGGAATTGGTCCCGGTCTGCCCGTCCACGGTCTCGTACTGCGTCTCGCGAACCGGATTGGTCAGGTTCTTTGCGGCGAAGTTCAGCGCGAAGCCCCACAGCAGGGGCTGCCGGAGGGTGAAGTTCAGCGTCGGGTAGGGCAGCTGGTAGATCGCGGGTACCAGCAGCGTGCCCGGCTGCGGCCCGGGGGGCGCGGGCGGCGAGGGCGTCGCGTCGGTCGTCGCCGCCGAGATCAGCGACTTCCCCTGATAGTTGTAGAACAGTCCCAGTTGCGTGCCCCACGGCTCGTAGTCGTAGGTCAGGTTCGCGTTGAACAGGTAGTCCGGCGTGCCGGTCATCGGGATCGACGTGATGTTCGCGCCGTAGTTCGCGAATGCGGAGGCGTCCTGCGCGGGCAGATCCACCTCCGAGTCCATGTACGTGAAGTTGAATCCGGCGGCGAGTCCCTTGAAGTCCTCGCCGAGGAGCGGTTCCGCGGTGATGCGGCTCTCGACCTCGACGCCGAAGAGCGATCCGTCGCCGTAGTTCACGGCGGAGGTGTACGCGAAGCTCGCGAAGCGCTGCACGTACTGGATCGGGTTCTCGATCTGCTTGTAGAACACCGAGCCGGAGATCAGCCAGCCCTCTTCGGGCGTCCAGTCCAGGCGCCCGTCGTAGTTGTTCAGCGAGCTCATCTGCAGCTGCGGATTGCCGATGAAGGTCGGGCCGCCGACGTACTCGTACTGCACCACGGGCACGATCTCGAAGAAGTTCGGTCGCGCGAGCGTCTGCGAGAAGGCGGTGCGCAGCACCAGATTCTCCACGATGTTCCAGTTCCAGCCGACCATCGGCAGCCAGTTGTTCTGCTCGATTCCGGCGTTCCAGATGGGCGCTCCCGAGAAGTTCAGCGGTGTCTGCGAGGGATCGTTTGGGTCCAGCCACGTGGCGTTGGAGTCCGGCAGAACCGTGGTGGTCATGCTGGTCGTCTCGTACCGAACGCCACCGATCAGGTTCATCGACTCGTTGAACGGCAGGTCGAACATCCCGTAGCCGGCGGCGATCAGCTGATCGCCGTTGTACGAGATGTCGCGTGTGCTCTGGAACATCGGGTGATCCTGGCTGGGGAACACCGCACTCCACGGGTTGTCCCACTGGGCCTCGAAGGTGGTGTTCGGATCACCCTGGTTCTGGAACGTGTCCTGCGTGTAGGTGCGCGAAAGCGAATCGATGAACATGCCCGTCTTCAGGTAGCCCTCGCGGTCATTCCACTGGAGGAACGGAAGCTTGAGGTTCAGCTGGCCCTGGGAGCTCTGCTCCTCGTTGTAGTAGTTGATGTGCTGCACCCAGCCCACGTCGGTCAGCTGCGCAGGCGGGTTGCCGACCCATGTCGCGGGCACGGGAGTCCCAAGCACCGGATTGACCGTGGGCGCGGTCCAGTAGGAGGCGAACTGCGTCTGGTCGGGCTGGTCCTCGGAAGCCTTGCTGAGGGAGAACCGCCAGTCCAGCTTGGGTGCGCCGAACCCGAGCGGTTCCGGAATCGGTGCGTCCTCATCGGGGCCGAGGAATCCAAGCGTGTGCTCACCGTTCAGGATGAGCGCCTCCGTCATGACCTGCGTGTAGTCCAGCGTCTCCAGGCGCTGCCACGGCGCCGCGTTCGGGGCCAGAAGGTTGCCCGGATCGAGCGGATCGTTGACGTTGTAGTTCGGGAAGAAGAACGACTTGCCGCGCGTGTCCTCCAGCAGCACCGCCTGGCTCTCGGACAGCTTGGTGTAGATGAACTTGGCGCCGACCTTGTGCTCGGATGTCTCAAGGCCCAGGGAGCCCATGCCACCCCACTGGATGGACTGCGTGCCCTGCGTCACGTCGAAGAGTTGCGTGTCGAAGGTCTGCCCCGTGTAGTCGCCGCTTGGATCGGGCTGGTCGCCACTGATCTGGGGGGTGAGGGCCCGACCCGGACCTTCCTGCTGCAGGGAATCCAGCTGGCCGTTGTCGAAGTACGAGGCGCCGGCGTCGTAGAAGAAGTTGCCGAAGGCGCCGATGCGCACGTCGTCGGCGACTTCCCAGCTGTCACCCGCCGTGGTGGACCACTTGTAGATCGGCGGCGCGTTGCCCGTGGTCGTGCCCGTGGGGTTGTTGGGCCACGACTGGCCGCTCAGTTCCGGGTAGGTCTGCAGGACGTCGTTGTTGCCCCAGAAGTCGAGCTGGCCGCCGTTGTAGGTCAGGAAGTCGCCGTTCTTGACCTGCGAGTTGATCCCGTACTGCGCGCGGAACTGCAGGATCGGCTCGTCGGGAATGTCGCGCAGGACGACGTTGACGCCACCGCCCGAGGCCTCGCCCTGCATGTCTGGCGTGAAGCTCTTGCTGACCTGGATGCTCTCGATCACGGCCGCCGGAAACTGGTCCAGCTGCACGGCGCGCTTGCCCGGCGTCGAGACCGGCAGTCGCACGCTGTCCAGCAGCACGCTCACGTAGCGGTCCGGGAGGCCACGAACCACCGCGTACTTGCCCTCCTGCAGGGTGGCGCCGGGCACAAGCAGCAGGGCGGCAGCCGCGTCGCCCGCGCCGGACCGCGAGATGGTCTCGACACCGAGGATGTCGAGCAACTGCGGGCTTTCCAGACGCAGCGTGAAGTCGCCCGGCTGGAGGATGACGGGTGGCGCGATCTCGGGTGGGGTCAGGACCTGGATCGGCCCTGCATCCTGCTGCTCGAGGTTCACGTCGGTGGCGACGACCTCGTCCATCTCCTCGAACTCGCCGGCCAGGGAGGCTTCGAGGTCGGTGAGCTGTCCGCCCGTCACCACCACGTTGGCCCGGACCTCGCGCGCGTATCCGTCCTTCGTGACCACGACCGTGTAGGTGCCGGGCGCAACGTTGGGAATCGTGAACGCTCCGGATTCCGTGGTCTGCACGCGCGCACGCGTACCCAGAATGCTCACCGTCGCGCCAGACACCGGCACGCCGAACTCCTTGTCGGTCACGGAGCCGCGGAGCGTGCCGCCGTCGCTGGCCTGCGCGAAGGTGGGGGTTCCAGCGAGAAGCAGAAGCGTGATTGCGGATCCGGCCGCGACACGCGGACTCACCATGGGGCCTTCAGTCCCGCCTGGATCGACCGGATGGTCTGACGCATGGCATCGGTTGGGGGCACATCGGCACGCGCCATCGACAGGCAGGTGAGGCAGAGGTCCTCGGCGCGCGGTCGTGCGTTCGGATTTGCGGCGCCGGCCTCGAGGGCGCGAGACCAGACGACCCTCGCCTCGTCCGCATCGCCAAGTGCCGCCAACGCCTCGGCCAGCGGGCGCAGATAGTCCGCACGATCGATGTCGACCATCGTGGTCGGCGCATCCACATAGGCCTGGACGGCAGCAGCGACGAGCGCACCTGCGCGCGCGGGTTCGCCCGCTCGAATCCATGCCGAAGCCAGTTCGCGCACGATCGCACCACGCGTGTCCGTGGTGAACTGGAACCCCTCAAGGATCGTTTCCGCCGATTCCAGTTCCGACACGGCGGCGCTTCGGTCGCCGGCCGCGAGGAGCTTGTCGGCGAGCCTGACCCTCGCCGCGATCTGCAGGTCGAGCGGCAGCCCGGTCAGGGCCGCGCGGATCGCGCGCTCGGCGCGGCCGCGGCGCGCGATGTCGTCCGGCGCGCGCTCCCACACGGCGAAGTAGCCATCGATACCGGAGCGCACCACGTCGAAACTTCCGGTGGCGATCGCGCGATCATAGGCCTCGCACTGTCGATCCAGCTCCTCCAGCGAGACCTGACCCGAGAGTTGCGCCTCGACGCGCCCGGTCAACTCGGGCGGCAACGCGCCGCCGAACTGGCGGGCGGCCTCCACGTCGCCAAGCAGGGCGAGCGCGCGGCCGATCTCGGCCTGCGTCGTCTCCTTCCGCCATCCGTCGCTTCGATTCGCGATCTCCGCGGCCCTCGCGATGCAGCGTCTCGCCTGATCGCGATCTCCCGATCGGGCCAGTTGCTGCGCGGCCAGCGCCAGCACCTCGCCCTCACGCCAGTCCTGAATCTCTGCCGCGATCGCGAGGGCACGTTCGGTCATGCCGAGCTCCAGCGCACACGCGGCAACATCGCGCTGAAGCCGCGACTTGATCCTGGCGTGCGACTTGCCCTCCGGACTCGATGCCACGCGCATGGCCTGATCCAGCAGCGGACCGCGCCAGTCGGCCTTTGCCGGGGACGGGGAGCCGTCAACGGACGACGGGGTTGGTGGCGTTGGTGGTGGTGCAGGCGGGTTCGTCGCCGTGTGCGCGCACGCCTGCAGAAGAAGGAGGCCAAGCAGCAGCCATGGGCCGTCGCGGAGGATCGAAAGGGGTGCTTGGAGCATGCGCAGTCCGCCTCGCCAGCGGCGCAGCAGTGTGCTTGCTGATCTTTCAGTTCATCCAAGGCGGAGGTCATGGAAGCGTTCAGAAAATGTTGGGATCAAGTTCAGGACAAGCCGGGAGTTTCCGGCCTTGCGTGAACGCAATCTGAACAGTCCCTTGATGCTGCCCTTGCCCGTGCACTCTAATGTGCCCGCCCTGTTCGATACCTCCTGCAACGGCTCCACACTTGAAAGTCACACGAATCCTTCCGCGCATCCAAAAACGTGCCTGCGCGCGACCGCTCGCGCAGACAGCAATGGTCGCATGCCTTGGCTGTTTCGGGGCTCCCGGCGCCTTCGCCCAAGGGACGCCCGGGGCGAGGCCGCTGCCGCAGCCGCGTCCCTCTCCAGCACCGGCGTCGGTGTCACAGCCTGCGGCCGCGAAGCCCGCGGCCCCGACCCAGCCGACGCCAGCGCCTGTCGTTGAGCAGTCCTCGAAAGCCGATGCGCGCGCGGAGAATCCGGAGGCAACGAGTGCTCCCAAGACGCCGACGCTTGAGGAGACCCGCCTCACGCTCTCCAAGTGGATCGAGACGCAGCAGATCATCTCGAAGGAGCGCAACGACTGGCAGCAGGGCAAGGAGATCCTGCAGGGGCGTGTCGAGCTCGTCGGCAAGGAAGTGACGCAGCTCCAGGATCGAATCGCGCAGTCCGAAGTGGCTGTGCAGGAGTCGAACCGCAAGCGTGACGAGCTCACGAAGCAGAATGCGCAGCTGAAGGAGACCAGCGCGCAACTCGCTGCTGCGGTCACCCAGATGGAGGCGCGCGTTCGCAAGCTCTCCAAAATGGCCCCGGAGGGCGTCGCGAAGCGGCTCGAGCCTCTGCTGCAGCGAATCCCTGCGGATCCGGCCACGACGCGCGTCTCGGTCGCGGAGCGGTTTCAGAACGTCCTGGGCATCCTGAACGAGCTCAACAAGGCCAACAGCGAGATCACCATCGCGTACGAGATCCGTCAGCTCGCCGACGGCACCTCGAGCGAGGTGCAGGTGATCTATGTCGGACTCGCGCAGGCCTACTACCTGAGCCCGCGGGGCGAGGCCGGGATCGGCCGGCCCACGGATACGGGTTGGACCTGGCAGCCCGCGGGCGACCAGGCCGACGAGATCTACACCGCGCTCGAGATCATCCAGGGCAAGCATCCGCCCGCCTTCGTGGCCCTTCCGGTGTCCATCCAATGAACAAGACTCGCTCCATCCTCCTGCTGGCAGTCGTTGGTTCCGCATCGCTTGCGGGGGCGCAGGCACCCGCGCCCGGTGCCGAGGCGGGTCAGGCGCTGACCAAGGCAGGCTCGTCCGCCGAGGCGGAGCTGGCGCGCAGCATCGCCGACCTGAACGCGATGCGCGAGCGCATCGCCACCGAGAAGCTGCCCATGGCGCAGGAGCTCACCGGTCTGGAGGAGAAGGTCATCGCGCTGCGTCGCGAGTCGGATCGTGTCCAGCGCCTCGTGGATGCGGGTGCGCTCGAGATCGGCACGCTGCAGGCCGAGATGAAGTCGCGCCAGGATGAGCTGTCGTACATCGGAAGCCTGCTCGACGAGTACACGCGGACCTTCGAGACGAAGATCAACGTGGGCGAGGTGCAGCTGTTCGCCAAGCCCATCGAGGCGACCAAGAGCGCTCTCGAGAACAAGACGCTTGCGCCGAGCGAGCGCTTCGCGACGCAGACGGGTTTCGTGGATCTGACCCTGCAGCGACTGGCCGATGTCGTTGGCGGGCATCGCTTCGCCGGAACCGCAGTGGACATGCCCGGCACGGTGCTGACGGGCCAGTTCGCGATGATCGGTCCGATCTCGCTCTTCAGCGCGGACTCCGGAGACGCCGGCATTCCAGTGCCGCAGGCCGGATCGCCCAATCCCGTGGTGCGAACGCTCGACGGCGGTCTGGCGAACGCGGTGCGGCCGCTGGTCGCCTCGGGCGAGGGCACGCTGCCGCTGGATCCCTCGCGTGGTGGCGCGCTGAAGGCGCTGGTCCAGAAGGCGAGCCTGGTGCACATCTTCATCAAGGGCGGGCCGATCATGTGGCCCATGCTGTTCGCGTCGATCGTGGCGCTGGCGGTGGCGCTGGAGCGCGTGGTCTTCCTCGTGAATGAGCAGCGCAAGCGCAGCCCGAAGTCGGTCGCCAACTTCTTCGTGGAGGTCGGCAAGGGTGACCTCGACGGTGCGGTCAGCGTCTCGAAGAAGTCGCAGGATCCGATCGTGTGCACGCTGGGATACGCGCTCGAGCACCGTGACCAGTCGCTGGGGCACGCGCTCGCCTATGCCGAGACGCGGACCATGAAGCGCTTCAAGCGCGGCCTGCCGGTGCTGGACACGGTGATCACCCTGGCGCCGCTGCTCGGACTTCTGGGCACGGTGACCGGCATGATGGGTTCGTTCGCGGTGATTGGTGGCGATCTCAGCTCGCCTGGCGCGATCACCGGCGGCATCGCCGAGGCCCTCATCGCCACGGCCTTCGGCCTCATCATCGCCATCCTCTGCCTGATTCCGTTCAACTACCTGAACAGCAAGATCGAGGCGATGGAGGGCGAACTGCTCGCGTGCGGCGAGCAGCTGAAGCTCATGATCGAGGGCCGGCCCGCGGTGCCGTCGGCTGCCGAGGCGCGTGCGGGCATGTCCCTTGGCGTGCCGGTCGGGGCGGGAGCCTGACATGGCCGGCGGTGGCGGCGGCATGCGTCGCGGCAAGAAGAAGGCCGCGCGCATCGAGATCATTCCGCTGATCGACATCATCTTCTTCCTGCTGGCCACCTTCATCATGGTGTCGCTGAGCATGTCGAAGAACCAGGGCGTG
>JBMOGS010000050.1:0-17946 GCA_049318245.1 Phycisphaerales bacterium
AGTAACCTGGCGGTTAACAGCCGCCCGCTCTACCATTGAGCTACAGGGGATCGGACCGACAAACATATCGACCCGGCGGCCGTTGGCAAGGGAGCATCGCGAAGAGTTGTGCATTGGCTTTCCCGAAGGTGGACCTGCTCCGTCCACACGCTGCTCCAGAGGCGCCCTCAAGCGTTCCTTCAGTCCGCCGGACGAGATCGCCCCATTCCGAAACTCATGCAACTTGCTTTTTTACAGGGGCTTATGTTGTTCCATGCGGGTGTTGATTCACCGCGGCCGATTCGCCGATTTCTCATCCGAAGTGAATCTAAGTTCTGGTTCTCCACTAACCGATAACTGACCCCAGTTGGTCATCCACTACCCGGATCCTGTCTGCAGCCCGCGGTGGGTCAACAGCAGGACCCTCTCTGGAGAACACCCTGTGCTGACTCTCGCAGACATGTCCACCACCATGCGGGCCCTGAACGCGGGCCTTTCGATGGAAGGGGTCACGATGTACCTCTTCTGGCTCTCGACGGTCGCCATGGGCGCCGGAGCGCTCTACTTCTGGCTGCAGCGCAAGACCGTGCAGACGCAGTACCAGACGGCCATGACCGTGGCCGGAATCATCTGCGCCGTCGCCGCATTCCACTACTGGCGCATGAGCGGCATCTATCTGGAGGGTGTGGCCAGCCTGTTCGCAGCCGACGGCTCGCGCATCGCTGGCGCGACCATCAAGCAGTTCCCCACGGCCTATCGATACATCGACTGGCTGATCACCGTGCCGCTGCTGGTCATGGAATTCCCCCTCCTGCTCAACCTGGGCAAGAAGGGCTCCGAGCTCTTCAAGACGCTCGTGTTCTGGTCGCTCGTCATGCTCGTCACCGCCTGGGTGGCCGAGGAGAGCGCGACCGGCAGCCAGCAGTGGTGGACCTGGTACGTCGTGAGCTGCGGCTCGTGGCTGTACATCGTCTACACGCTCTTCACCAAGGTCACCGAGGCCATGGCCACGGCGCCCGCTGGTATCCAGAGCAGCCTGAAGACGATGCGCCTCTTCGTCACCATCGGCTGGATCATCTACCCGGTCGGCTTCCTGATGGCCCTGGGTGGAAGCAACGGCGAGAGCTGGCGTGAGGTTTGCTACAACGTCGCCGACGTGATCAACAAGGTGTTCTTCGGCCTGGTGTGCTACCAGGGCGTGAAGAGCCTTGGCGAGAAGGCCTGATACGCATCTGAAGCCTTGAAGCCCGCCCCGCCCACCGCCTCAACGCTCGACCTCCCCTTCGGGATGGTTGGGCACGGGGCGGAGGCGGGGCGGTTTGTTTGGTGCAGTGCCCGCATGGTTCCGTGGTGCGCCCTTGGCGCGGCCACCCTGCTTGGACTGCTTGCGCCGGGATGGACTGCGACAGCGGCATCCTGGCCTTTCGTGATCGCGCTGGCCTTCTTCGGCATGCCCCACGGCGCAGCGGATTGGGTGGTGGCTGCGCGACTCGCCGGGCGCGACACGCTGGCTGCGCGACTCGCCGGGTTCACCGGCTACCTGCTCACGATGGCGGCCTGCACGGGCTTCATGATGTGGCAGCCAGGCATCGCCGCGCTTCTGTTTCTTCTGCTCACCGTGTTCCACTTCGGCATGGCCGACGCCACGGCCGTGCACGCCGATGCCGATGGCCCGCTTGCTCGATGGGGCCTGGTCATGGGCCGCGGTCTCCTGCTGCTGAGCACCGCCTTCGCGACGCATCCAGAGGCGGCGTGGGCGCCCTTCGCGGAGATCGCCGCCGTCTTCTGCCGCGGAACACCGTGGATGCCGGATCTTGCCTCCCTGCAGGCGTTGGCCAAGCTTGGCGTGGCCAGTGGCGCGCTGCTGGCTGGCTGCAGCGCCTTCGCGCGAGCTCGCCGGGGCCACACGCGGGACGCCGCGCTTGATCTGGCGGAACACGCGCTCGTGCTGGCCATGGCTTCTCTGGCGGATCCGCTGTTCGCGGTTGGATGCTTCTTCCTGGGAGTGCACGCCTTCCGGCACTCTCGACGGCTGGCTTGCACGCGCACGATCCTGGAACCGCCAGCCGCGCCGCGTGACCTGCTTGTGCGCCTGGCACGCGTTCATGCGCTGAGCCTGCCGCTCATGTGGCCGACCGCACTCTGCCTTGCCCCGATCTGCTGGATGCTGGGTGGTCTTGGCATGCACGAACTCGCCGTGGCGAGCATCGCCTTCTACATGATCACCACGCTGCCACACCACCTGCTGGGCCTGAAGCTGCCGCAGCCGGACCTGACGCCCGCCCGCGACGGTTCAGCCGATGCGCGCCGCCCCGCCGCAGTGCACGCGTAGCGGCTCCGGAATCGTCACGCTGCCGTCCGGCTGCTGGTGCATCTCGAGCAGCGGAATCAGCACGCGAGGACTGGCGATGACGGTGTTGTTCAGCGCGTAGGCGAAGTGGATCTTGCCGTCGGCGTCGCGGTAGCGCAGGTTCAGTCGCCGGCACTGGTAGTCGGCCAGGCGGCTGGCGCTGTGGGTCTCGCCCCACTCGCCCACCGGGCGGCCATCAGCGCCGTTGTCGCCACGACCGGGCATCCAGCACTCGATGTCGATCATGTCCTCGTTCTTCATGCCGAGGTCACCCGTGCAGCACTGCAGCAGGCGGTACGGCAGGCCGAGCGACTGCAGGATCATCTCCACGCTCTCCATCATGTGCTTGTGCCAGCCGCGGCTCTCCGCGTCGTCGGCCTTGCACACCACCACCTGCTCCACCTTGTCGAACTGATGGATGCGGTACAGGCCAGCCGTGTCCTTGCCGCTGGCGCCAGCTTCACGACGGAAGCAGGTGCTGGCGGTGCAGTACTTCCGGGGCAGGTCGCCCTCCGACAGGATCTCGTCGGCATGCAGGCCCATCAGGCCCACCTCGCCGGTGCCCGTCAGGTACATGTCATGCCCGCTGCCGCGCTTCGATTCCTCGATGTGATAGGCCTGCTCCCGACCGAACGGAAAGAACCCGGTGCCGATCATGCACTCCTCGCGCACGATCACCGGCACGCTCATCGGCGTGAAGCCGCGCTTGTCGGCCATGAAGTCAAGCGCGTAGCGAACGACCGCCTGGTGCAGGCGCATGCCCATGCCCGTCAGCACGTAGTGGCGCGTGCCGGCCATCTTCACGCCGCGCTCGAAGTCGGCGAGCTTCAGGTCTCGCACGAGTTCCAGATGCGTCTTCGGCTTGAAGCCGCGCTGGCTCTCGAAGCTCTTCGCCGGGTCGAAACCCGAGGGACTCCAGCGGCGCAGTTCCTTGTTGTCTTCCGCGCCCTTCCCCTTCGGCACGTCACCCGCCGGAGGCTGCGGCACCGTCATGAGCAGGTCGCGCCAGGCGGGCTCCACCGTGGCAAGTTCCTGCTCCATGGTGGCCACCTGCGCCTTCAGCGCGTGCGGCTTCTTCTCGAGCTCGGCGAGCTCCGCCTCCAGCGCGGCCTTCTCGGCGCCCTGCGCGGCCTTCAGCTTGCCCTTGATCTGGCCCATCTTCGGGCCGACTTCCTTGCTCAGCCGGTTCTGCTCGGCCTTCTTCGCCTCCATCTCGGTCAGGATGGCGCGACGACGCTCGTCGAGCGCCATGAGGCGATCAAAGTCGATCTCCGCGCCCTTGTCGGCGGCGCCCTGACGGAAGCGATCGGGATTCTCGCGGAAGGCCTTCGGATCGATCATGGGGCCGCGAGGATAACCCCGCGGCCCCGTGATGCATGTCGAAGGTCAGCGACCGCGTCGGCTCGGCCCGCGGTAGCCCGGCCAGTTGTGGCGCGCGGGCGCGGGCTTGTCTGCGGAGGAAACCGGCGACGCATCGCCTCCACCCGCGTGCGCAGGCTGGGCGGACGTGTTGCCACCGCCGTGCGAACCACCGTGATGGCCACCGTGCTTGCCCGAAGGCTTGCCGCCGCGACCACCCCGCTTCTTTCCGCCTCGGCCACCGCCGCCGTGGCCACCGCCATGACCACCGCTCGGCTGCGAACCGCGACCCCCGCCGTGTGGCTGGTGCGTCGGCCCGCCCTTGCCCGCCGCGGGCTTGGGAAGCGCGACCAGGTCCGCGGGGACCTGCTTGCGCTCGATGTTCGCCTTGGTGAGCTTCTCGACCTGCTTCAGCAGGCCGCGCTCCTCGTCATCGCAGAAGGTGATCGCCACGCCGCTGGCGCCCGCGCGGGCCGTGCGACCGATGCGGTGCACGTACGCCTCGGGCTCCATCGGCAGGTCGAAGTTGAAGACGTGCGTGATGCCGTCCACATCAAGGCCTCGCGCGGCGATGTCGGTGGCCACCAGCACGGGCGTGCGACCGCTGCGGAATCCGTCGAGCGTGCGCGTGCGCTGGTTCTGCGCCTTGTTGCCATGGATCGCGTCGCTGGCGATGCCCGCGGCACGCAGGCGGCGCACCACCTTGTCGGCGCCGTGCTTGGTCTTGGTGAACACAACGCTGCGCTTCGCCGCTGGATCGCGCAGCAGGTGCGCGAGCAGGTCGACCTTGCGGCCGCGCTCGATCGAGTACACGCACTGTGCGATGCGCTCGACCGTGGTGGCTGCGGGGGTCACCGAGACCTCGACCGCCTGGTGCAGCAGCGAGTTCGCCAGGCCACGGATCTCCGTCGGCATGGTGGCGCTGAACAGCATGGTCTGGCGCTTCTGCGGCACCGCCTTGGCGATGCGACGGATCGGCTCGATGAAGCCCATGTCGAGCATGCGATCGGCCTCGTCGAGCGTGAAGAACTGGATGCCGCGCAGGTCGACCAGCTTCTGGTCCATCAGGTCGATCAGGCGACCGGGCGTGGCCACGAGAATGGCTGCGCCGCTGCGGATCGCCTGCACCTGCGGCCCCTGCCCCACGCCACCGAAGATCACGGCGGTGCGCAGGCCGGTGTGACGGCCGTAGTTGTTGAAGCTCTCGCCGATCTGCGCGGCGAGTTCGCGGGTGGGCGCCAGCACGAGCGCGCGCGGGCCCTTGATGCCGGGGGTGGCGGGCTGCGAGCAGAGTCGATGCAGCGTGGGCAGCGAGAACGCGGCGGTCTTGCCGGTGCCCGTCTGCGCGATGCCGAGCACGTCCTTGCCCTCCAGGGCGGGCGGAATGGCCTTCGCCTGGATCGGCGTGGGCGTGGCGTAGCCCTCCTCGTGCAGGGCCTTGAGCAGCGAGGGAGCGAGCGTGAGATCGTCGAACTTCATGTGAAAAGTGCCTTCCGGCACCCGTGGCATCGCGATGGATGCACGGGGAGCCTGAGTTTCGGACAAGCCGCGAACCAACGAGTTGGAACGGGACCGGGCCGTGTCGGTGCGTCACGAATGCGTGCGCGCCGACGGGAGCCGCGGCCGATGGAATGGTTCCCGAATCGCATCCTTTGCGAGTGGGCCAGCCGCGAGAAGGAAGTGAGTGTACGCGAATGCGCGCCTGATCACAAGCGCATGCCGGATTTTCTCTCCCAATGCCTTGCAGGTGCGCGCAGGCTCATGGAACGCGGGCGCCAAGGACTTACGATGCATGGGTGTCCTCGGCCTCGGAACGCGACTACGTGCTCGGAACGCATGACGCCGAGGTGCGTCGACTCTCCTTCCAGCACGATCTCTGGCGGCCGCGCGTGCGCGAGGCGTGGCTTGCTGCCGGCATCGGCGCGGGCTCGCACGTACTCGACATCGGCGCCGGACCGGGCTTTGCCGCGCTCGATCTTGCGGATCTGGTGGGGCCTCTGGGGCGCGTGGCGGCGGTGGAGCGCTCCCGGCGATTTCGGGACCACCTTGTTTCGGCGTGCCAGCAACGGTGCCTCGCCAACGTGGATGCGATCGAGCTCGACCTGATGCATGCGCCGATCCCCGTGCGGGGCTTCAATGCCGCCTGGTGTCGCTGGGTCGCATGCTTCGTGAGCGACCCAGCCCTGCTGCTCGCGCGCGTGCACGAAGCGCTGGCGCCGGGCGCCATGATCGTGCTGCACGAGTACGTGGACTACGCGACCTATCGATGCCTGCCCCAGCGTCCAGCAATCGAGCAGTTCGTCCAGGAAGTCATGGCCAGCTGGCGCGAGCATGGTGGAGAGCCCGACATCGCGCGCGCCCTGCCGACGCTTCTGCCAGCTGCGGGCTTTCGGATCCAGTCGGCCAGGCCGCTGGGCTTCGCCTTCACGCCAGGCGATCCGGGATGGCACTGGCCCGCTGGATTCGTGCGAACCAACGTGCCCCGGCTGGTCGAGCTTGGGCGGGCAACGCAGGCGTGGGCCGACCGGGTTCTGGCCGAACTGGCTGCCGCCGAGGCCGATCCCGGCGGCGTGTTCGTGACCCCGCTGGTTCTCGAGATCGTGGCCGAAAGGGCCTGAAATCAGGGGTTCCGTGGGGGTTGGAGGCCATCCGGGTTCCGCTATACTGCGGGGCTCCCCCAAAGGGCCTGAACAATGAAGAAGGACATCCATCCAACCTGGTACCCGAACTGCAAGGTGAACTTCCGTGGTCAGACCGTGATGACCGTCGGCGCCACCGTGCCCGAGCTCAACGTCGAGATCTGGTCGGGTTCGCACCCGTTCTTCACCGGTCAGAAGACCTTCGTGGACACGCTCGGCCGCGTCGAGCGCTTCCAGAAGAAGTTCGCCGGCGAGTACTTCAAGAAGGACGCGAAGGGCGCCAAGCCCGCCGCTTCCGACAAGAAGTAGCACCCAACCCGTGACTGTTCGACGGCCGCGCCTTCAATGGCGCGGCTGTTTGTTTTCCGCCCCGCCTTTCGCCGGACCGCCTGATGGAACCCTCGCCCAAGCTGCTCGAGAAGCTCGACGAGATCGAACGCGCCTTCGAGGCCGACGGTGCCGCGCTGTCCGATCCGGCCGTGGCGACCGATCATCGCAAGGCGCGATCGCTGGCGCTGCGTCGTGCGGCCGTGGAGCCGCTGGTGCAGTCGCTTCGAGCGTGGCGCAGGCTTGCGGCCGAGGCGCGCGATGCCGACGAACTGGCGCGCGGTGCGGATGCGGACATGGCGGCGTTGGCCAAGGCCGAACTGCCTGATCTGCTGGCGCGCAGGGATGCCACGCTGGACGCGCTGGTGCGTCGACTGGTGATGGCCGACGACGAGGCCGTTGGCAGCCTGATCCTGGAAGTTCGCAGCGGCGTGGGTGGCCTGGAGGCCGCGCTCTGGGCGGGCGACCTGCTGGAGATGTATCGACGCTCCGCCGCGCACAGTGGCTGGCGCTTCGAGGAGATGGACGTGAAGCCGGGCGACGCGGGCGGCGTGACGCACGCCATCTTCCGCATCGAGGGCGCAGGCTGCTGGAAGGCGCTTGGATACGAGGGCGGCGTGCATCAGGTGAAGCGCGTGCCCGCCACCGAAGCGGCCGGGCGCGTGCACACCAGCACCGCCACCGTGGCCGTGCTCAGCGAACCGGAAAGCGTTGAAAGCGAGGTGGACGCCAGCGAAGTGCGCGAGATTCTCACCACCGCGCAGGGGCCCGGCGGACAGAACGTGAACAAGGTGGCCACCGCAGTGCACCTGATCCACCAGCCCACCGGCATCGAGGTGCGCATGCAGGAGACGCGCAGCCAGTTGCAGAACCGCGAGAAG
Organism: Phycisphaerales bacterium; assembly: GCA_049318245.1. Taxonomy (GTDB): domain Bacteria; phylum Planctomycetota; class Phycisphaerae; order Phycisphaerales; family SM1A02; genus SYAC01. The sequence continues at coordinate 7,536 of JBMOGS010000050.1, forward strand.
GCGTGGCGGCTGCTGCGCGCGCGCGTGCACGAGCGGCGACTGGCCGAGGCGGCAGCCAAGCGCGGCGAGATGCGGCGCAGCATGATCGGCGGCGGTGAGCGCGCGGAGAAGATCCGCACCTACCGCTGGAAGGAGAACGTCGCGGTCGACCACCGCGTGGAGCAATCCTTCAACTTGCAGAAAATGCTGGCCGGAAACATCGACGATCTGGCGTCGGCCCTTGAGGCGCGGGATGTTTCCGAGCGGATCGAGCGGCTCTGAGGGGCGTGGCGCGGCGGCGCGCGCGGGATTTCCACACCGTCAGGGGCAATCACTGCTACAGTCCACGAACCTGACACGCTTCGCTGGCCCGAAGGCCACCGCTCGTGCCCTGGTGACGAGCGATGCGGGCCCACCCCGCGGAGGAATGCGTGACAACCCTGCCCGTGCATGATGAAACCTCGCGCGCCCACGAGGGTGCGAGCCTTCAGACCCGGATCGCCGTGCTGGCGGCCGTGATCCTGCCCTTCGTGGCGCTGGGCATCGGCGTCTGGTTGGCCTGGGGACGCGCCTTCGACTGGTGGTACGTGGGCATCGTGGCGCTCATGTACCTGATCAGCGGCCTTGGCGTCACGCTGGGGTACCACCGACTGTTCACGCACCGCAGCTTCGAGACTTCGCGGCCGATGGAAGCGCTGCTCGGCGTGATGGCCGGCACGGCAGCCGAGGGTCCCCTGCTGTGGTGGGTCGCGACGCACCGCAAGCACCATCAGCATTCGGACTGCGAGCTGGATCCGCACTCACCCCATGCCGCACTGCCGACCAACGCGTCGTGGCTGGATCGCGTGCGCGGATTCGCGCATGCGCATGTGGGATGGCTGCTGGCCGATCATGGGGTCGATGTGCCCCGCTACGCGCCGGACCTTGCGAGCGATCCGCTTCTGCGGCGCCTGAGCGCGCTCTTTCCACTGTGGGTCGTGCTTGGTCTGGCGATGCCGGCCGCGCTGGGATGGATGGTGGATGGTCCCCGTGGCGCGCTGCTCGGATTCCTGTGGGGCGGGCTCACGCGCATCGCGCTGCTGCATCACGTCACCTGGAGCATCAACAGCGTGTGTCATGTCTGGGGAAGCCAGACCTACCGCAGTGGCGACGAGAGCCGCAACAACGTGATCATGGGCGTGCTGGGCCTTGGCGAGGGCTGGCACAACAATCACCACGCGTTCCCCACCAGTGCGCGGCACGGGCTGCAGTGGTGGCAGTTCGACCTGAGTTGGGTGGTGATCTGCACGCTTGAGAAGCTGCGCCTTGTGCGGCGCGTGCGAGTTCCCAGCGCGGAGCGGCTGCAAGAGCGACGCATCTGAGCGGATGGAGCGAGCGCGAGGTTCCGCGCGCGGCAGTGGGCCGCTGCGCGAGTCATCGCGCGCGCCCAACTAGTTGATAACAACCTCCGACCCTCGTTATCGGGCGGGAAGCTGGGAGCCCAACTGCCGGTATACCGGAGCGAATGGCCCGGCATTGCGCATGCCGTCATCGGCAAGCGACCGGGCTGCGGCGATGTTGCCGGTTCGCACGTACGACATGAACAGCGCCTGGTCACAGGCAACGAGATCGTCCGCGTTCATCTTGGGTCGCGCCTGCAGCAGGTACGGGATCGCCTCGGCCCACTCGCCACGCAACTGGTGCAGACGACCCGCATAGCGCTCGGTGAGCCCACTCTCGGAGCTCCCGCGCGCCAGCAGGAACTTCGCCTGCGCGATGCCCTCCGCCGCCTGCGCCCGCTCGCTGTCCTGCAGCGTGCCATTCAGGACCTCGCGGCAGACCAGCGAGAAATACAGGTACTCCAGATACCACGAGGTGTACTTCGGCACCTGCGTGCGCGCGATGTCGTAGAGCGGCAACGCATCGGCCACGCGCTTCTCGCGCAGGTGAACCCGCGCCACCATGCCGGTGAGCGGGCGAAGACCGCCAGCGTGGGGCCGCGCGGTCTTCCACTCGTCCATGGCGGCGCGCATCGCCGCGGATTGGGACGCCTCGAACGACCGGCACGCCGCCTCCACCGCCGCGCAGCGCTCCGCGTTGTTGCGCTTCATGAATGTCACGCCCAGCAAGGTGCGCATGTTGTGACGCACCCGGAAGTCATCCCACACGTTCGTGCCGAGTCGCTGGGCATAGGTCACATCATCCGGCAGCGAGGCCAGCGCCGACTCCGTCACGGTGAGCGGCTCCGGCAGCGTGCCCATGCATCCCAGCACCGAGCGCGCCACTTCAGCCTGACCCAGCAGCGAGGGGTGCACGTGGTCGTCCATGAGTTCCCACCCGGTCGCGTCCATGGACGCGCGCGCGCGGAACCGCTCGGCCACATCGCACAGCACCGCGCCATGCGCCTTGGCCGCGTCACGGATCGCCTGTTCGGTCGCACGCGTCGGCCTCCACGGCATCGTGTCGAGATCGCGCGCATCCAGGAATGCCTCGCGCGCGCCGGCTGAGTCCCCTGCGGCGGCCAGCGCCTGCCCCAGCCGGAATCGCGCCAGCGCGCTTCGCGGGGCCAATTGAATGGCCTTCTGCAGCGTCTCGATGGCGCCCGCCTGAACACCCTTCGCCTCCGACGGCGGCGCAACCGGGACCGGTGCGGCAGCGACCGGATCCCCCGCGGCCTTCATCAGCCGGTCGAACTCCGCCTTCGGGGCCTCGCTCAACCCATGCAGATCGTCCTCACCGAGCGGACCCATGCCCGCCTCGTTGCTGGCCGTGGTGCAGACGATCGCGGGCACCTTGGCCGTCTGCACATCCGAGAGCATGCGACCCAGATGCGTGGCCAGGTTCGTGGCCGCGGTGGCGCGCAGCGGCGAGTCCTGCGGAATGAACGTCTGGCCGATCATCTCCTCCATCAGCGTTCGATTCTGGTCATTGCCGCGGTAGGTCAGCTCGTCGAAGGCCTGCACCAGCGCCAACCCTCGCGCCGCGCGAAGCAGCGGAAGCATCCATGCGGGCGAGCCGCCCGAGGCATTGATCGAAGCCGTTCCATAGGCCCCGAAGAACTCGTTGTTGCCCACGTAGAACACGAAGAGGTCCGGATCGAACTCGAGCGCCTGACGCACCTGATAGATGAGCGGGAAGCTTGCCACGGCGGTGGTGCCCAGGTTGATCACTTCCACGCGTCTGCCCGGCCACGCATCCGACAGCATCGCCTGCATGAACGCGCTCATCGCGAGGTTTGGCGGCTGCGGATAGCCCTTGGCCGCCGACTCACCGATCAGGAACACCCGGACGGTGTCCGCAGGCTTGGGCATCAGGAAGGTGCTGCTCTCGCTGTAGCCGGGACGCGTGGGATTGGCGAAGAAGTAGGGCTTGAACGAACCGTGCTCGACCAGGCAGAGCGTCTCCCCCGATGGCAATGCGCCAACCCTGCGAATGAAGTCGGGGTAACCGCCCCAGCCAGCCACTCGCAAACCGACTTCCAATGCAAGCAGCAGCAGCAGTGGCAGCGAGATCGTGATGCCCATGAACAGCGCGCGCTTCCAGCGCGGCATCGTCGTGTCGGGGCTGCTCTGCGGTGTTTCAGTCATGCGCACAGGCTAGAACTGCCGCTCCGGATCATGCGGCGTGTTGGGAAGCGGTCGCCACATCGAGGCCATCGAAGGCGGGCGCAACTCGAGCCGATCGCGTCCTGCAAGCCGCGCCACGAACGCCAGCGGCGTGACCACCAGGAAGAACACGATGCCGAGCGCCACCGTGCCGATCGCGGTGCCCACGAGCCATGCAAAACCCATCCAGGCGCGGTACACGGGGCGGCCAAGGGGCGAACCGGTGCCCGCGCAGACGAGCGCCACGGCCCCCAGACCCCACAGCCACGGCGAAAGGCCCTGCATGGCGGCGAAGGGCCCCCACGAGACCCAGCGGAACAGGGCACCCGCCACGCCGGTCACGATCGCCATGATGACGCCCCAGCGCCGCAGCGCGCGAGCATCGGGATTCCAGTGGATCTCGATCATGAGGGGTTCAGAACAGCGAGTAGATGAATGGCGCCGCCTGCGTTCCGCCCAGCACGATCAGCGCACCAACAAGCAGCAGCACCACGATGATCGGAAGCAGCATCCAGGCCTTGTGGGCCAGCACGAAGGCGAAGAGCTCGGCGATGAATCCTCGGCGCGCCATTGCGATTCAGTCTAGCCGGAACGAGCGCTTGTACGCCTCGGCACCGTCCATCGGCGGCTGCTCCGACTTGCGCATGAGGCGGTTGCCGACCACCAGCGTGTCCATGTCGGTGAACATGAAGCAGCGGTAGGCGTCGGCGGCGTCGTTCACGATCGGCTCGCCACGAATGTTGAAGCTGGTGTTCACGAGCACCGGGCAGCCCGTGCGACGCTCGAAGGCCTGCAGGATCGCGGCAAACCGCGGCGAGGTGCGCGCCTCCACGGTCTGCACGCGTGCGGAGCGATCCACATGCGTGATCGCGGGCACCGTGCTGCGCACCTGGTTCAACAGCGCGATGCCGCGTGCGGATGGATCCGTCGGTTCGCGCCAGTGCGCCTTCCCCACCGGCGCCACCAGCAGCATGTACGGGCTCTCCGCCTGCAGATCGAACCACTCGGACTGCTTGCCCGCCAGCACCGCCGGCGCGAAGGGGCGGAACGACTCGCGAAACTTGATCGCCACGTTCATGCGCCGCTGCATCGAGGCGTCACGCGGATCACCCAGGATCGAGCGATGCCCCAGCGCGCGCGGACCGAACTCGGCGCGGCCCCAGACATGCCCCACGATCCGGCCGGCGGCCAGTTCCCTCGAGATCTCCTCGCAGAGTTCGGGATCGTGCATGAGGTGGTGCACGGCGCCCATGCGATCAAGCTGCGCCACGATCTCGGCATCGCCCTGCCACGCGCCCAGATAGGACCCCTGCTGGCTGTCGCCCGGCTGCGGCGTGCGCGCGTTGCCCAGGTGCCCGTGCCAGTGCGCCAGTGCCGCGCCGAGCGCGCCACCGGCATCGCCCGCGGCAGGCTGGATCCACAGGCGCTCGAAGGGTCCCTCGCGCAGCACGCGGCCGTTGGCCACGCAGTTGAGCGCCACGCCACCGGCCAGGCACAGGTTGCGCTGCCCGGTCTTCGCATGCACATGTCGCGCCATGCGCAACACGGCCTCCTCGGTGACGGCCTGGATGCTGGCGGCGATGTCCATCTCGCGCTGCGTGAGTGGGCTCTCGGGGTCGCGTGGAGGCGCACCGAACAGCGCATGGAACGTGCCACTGGTCATGTGCAGGCCCGCGCAGTAGTCGAAGTATCGCTGGTCAAGCCACATCGAGCCGTCCTCGTGCAGTCGCACGATGCGATCCAGGATCAGGTCGCGGAAGCGTGGCTCGCCATAGGGCGCCAGACCCATCAGCTTGTACTCGCCCGAGTTCACCCGGAAGCCGCAGTACAGCGTGAATGCGCTGTACAGAAGGCCAAGCGAGTGGGGGAAGCGCATCTCCTCGCGCAGTTCGATGCGATTCCCGCGACCAATGCCCCAGCTGGCCGTGGTCCACTCCCCCACGCCGTCGATCGTCAGGATCGCCGCCTCCTCGAAGGGGCTCGGAAAGAACGCGCTGGCCGCATGCGACTCGTGATGTCCAGCAAACAGGATCGGCCCCCCGTAGACCCCGCCGAGCCCGCGATCGATCTCGCGCGGCAGGTGCAACTTTCGCTGCAGCCACGGAGGCATGGCCTTCAGGAACGAGCGGAAGCCGCGCGGCGCGAACGCGAGCGCCGTCTCGAGCAGCCGCTCGAATTTCAGCAGCGGCTTCTCGTAGAACACGACCGCGTCGAGCTGCTCGGCCCCTATGCCCGCCTCGCGCAGGCAGAACGCGACCGCTTCCGTCGGGAACCGCTCATCGTGCTTGCGTCGGCTGAAGCGCTCCTCCTGCGCCGCGGCCACCACGCGCCCGTCCTGCACCAGGGCGGCCGCGCTGTCATGGAAGAAGGCCGAGATGCCGAGGATTCGCATGCGGGGACTGCCCGGAAAGAATAACCCCGGTGCGGGGGATGCCCGCACCGGGGTTCAGGTCACTTTCAGGTCGCCAGGCTCAGGCCTTGCGACGACGGGCCACCAGGCCCGCGAGTCCAACGAGCGCCACGGCGCCGGGGGCCGGGATCGCGTAGCTGAGGGCGTTCGTGGTGGTGAAGCTGTCACCCCAGTTGGCCATCGAGACGGCGTTGGTCGAGAGCGCGTCGATCGCGCCGTCGCCGCCGCCGCCACCCGAGGTGTACACGTCGAACAGGAAGGTGCCGTCGCCGGACATTCCGATCGCCGCGCGGCTCACCGTCAGGGTGACGTTGTTGCCGGAGAGGGCGATCGAAGCAGACGCCGGACCGTTCCAGCCGCCCGCGGTGTTGTTCCAGAGCTGTCCACCACCGCCACCATCAACCCACGAACCGACCCAGTAGTTCATGCCGCCGTTGCTGGCGAAGTTGATCGGACGACCCCAGCCGTTGCCGGAGGTGGTCTTCAGGGCCGAGCCGGGCGAGGAGATGCCGATCATGAACTTGGCCCAGTCCGTGTTGTTCACGCTGCCATTGACAGTCAGCGAGAACTGGATGTCGGTCGCGGTGTGCGAGACCTCGCAGCTCAGAATGTTCGCGGTGCCGCCAGCGGCGTTGATGCCGCCGCTGATGTCGCTCGCGGAGTCGTTGTACACAACGCCGGGGGTCGCGTTCAGCGAGCCAGCGACGAGAGCGACCACGCCGGTCGCAGCAAGAGCAGAAATCTTCATGAGGTGAACTCCTTCGGGAAACCCAGTTTCACTGGGAAGCGCGTGATCAATGCGCTTGAGGGGACTGAAATCTGGCGGGGAAGCCAGCGGGGAAAGTGACCTGTTGCCGTCGGAGGGAGCCGACGACCGGCAAATAATGCCACGGATCGGCACGGGGGCAAACGGAATGTCCGTCGTTTATTTACTTCAATTTCAGCGTCGGTACCGAACCGCCGGACGGAGCCGATTCCTGGAAGCACCCCGCAAAGGGAACGCCAAAAACCGTCTTGCGGCTGATAATAAGCGCCTGAAATCAGTGCGGAAGCGGGAATCGGCCACAGAACTCCCGGATTTCATCCCGCACGGCGAAGGTCGTCGACGGGTCTCCCCTTCCGATCATGACTCGGTCGAGCCACGCGGCCACCTGCTTCATCTCGGCTTCCTTCAGCCCGCGGGTGGTGAGGGCCGGGGTGCCCAGACGCAGCCCGCTGGTCACCATGGGCGGCCGCGGGTCGTTCGGGATGCCGTTCTTGTTCACGATGATGCCCGCCGCCTCGAGCCACTTCTCGGCGTCGGCGCCGGTCAGGTTCGGGTCGCGCGGACGGAGATCGACCAGCATGAGATGGTTGTCGGTGCCGCCGGTGCACAGGCGGTAGCCGTGGCCCTGCATTGCGGACGCCAGCGCGCGCGCGTTTGCCACCACCTGCTGGCTGTAGGTCTTGAACGAGGGCTGCAGCGCCTCGCCGAACGCCACGGCCTTGCCCGCGATCACGTGCATGAGCGGTCCGCCCTGGCTGCCCGGGAAGACCTTGCGATCCACCTTCGTGGCGATCTCCTCGTCGTTCGAGAGGATCAGGCCGCCGCGCGGACCGCGCAGTGTCTTGTGCGTGGTGGTGGTGACGACATGCGCATGCGGGAACGGGCTCGGGTGCACGCCGGTGGCCACCAGGCCCGCGATGTGCGCGATGTCCGCCATCAGGAATGCGCCCACCTTGTCCGCGATCGCGCGGAAACGCGCGAAGTCGATCACGCGGGAATACGCGCTGTAACCGCAGATGATCAGCTTCGGCTTCGTCTCGAGGGCGATCTTCTCGATCGCGTCGTAGTCGAGCAGCTCGGTCTTCGGATCCAGGCCGTACTCCACGATGTCATAGAAAGTCCCGCTGAAATTGGGCTTCAGGCCATGGCTCAGGTGGCCACCGCTCTTGATCGGCAGGCTGAGCACGCGCTCGCCCGGGTTCAGCAGCGCCATGAACGCCGCGATGTTCGCGTTGGCGCCACAGTGCGGCTGCACGTTGGCGAAGCGGCAACCGAAGAGCTTCTTGGCGCGCTCGCGGGCCAGATCCTCGACCTGGTCATGGAACTCGCAACCGCCGTAGTAACGCTTGCCGGGATAGCCCTCGGCGTACTTGTTGGTCATCCAGCTGCCCACGACATGCATGACCGCCGCGCTGACGTGGTTCTCGCTGGCGATGAGTTCCAGCGTGGTCGCCTGGCGATGCGCCTCGGCCGCCAGAATGCGCTCGACCTCGGGGTCAGCCGCGTGAAGCATGGCCAGCAGGCCCTGGGAAATTTCATCGAGCGGGGTCGCGTTCGCAGAGGTGGCGGGAGTCATGGATTCGATGGTAGCGACGCGGCGATCGCGTTCCACCCGTGCAAATCCGCCCGTAGGCTGCCTGCCCATGCTCGCGCTGCCGACGCCCCACGGACCCATCACGCTGCGACTGCCCCAGGACCCGGCCGAGGCGCGACGCGTCACGATGGCGGCCCGACGGTGTCTTGAACGCGGCACGACGGACGCGCGCCTGGCCCTTCCTGCCGGCACCCCGTTCCAGCGCGCGTGCTGGCGCGCGGCGCTGCGCATTCCTCGCGGCCAGACCCGCACCTATGCGTGGCTTGCGCGACAGGCGGGCAGCCCGGCTGCGGTGCGTGCGGCGGCCCAGGCCATGCGCCGCAACCCCTGGCCTCTGGCGATCCCCTGCCATCGGGTGGTCGGCACGCGCGATCTGGGCGGTTACGCCGGAAGCCGCAATCCCGGGAGCCGCCGCTTGATGCTGAAGAAATGGCTGCTTGCGCGCGAATCGAACGCCTGAACCTGCCGATGCACTGGGGTAGCATCCTCGACCCTTCCCACAGGAGATCCGCAGCATGAAGCTCACGATGGTCGGAATCGGTTACGTCGGACTCGTCACGGGCGCCTGCTTTGCCGCCATGGGCAACGACGTGATCTGCCTGGACGTGGACCAGCGCAAGATCGACATGCTGCGCCGCGGCGAGAGCCCGATCTACGAACCCGGCCTGAGCGAGATGCTGAAGGCGAACATCGCCGCGGGCCGCATCCGATTCACGCTGGACAAGGCCGAGGCCTACCGCCACGCCGAGGCGATCTTCATCTGCGTGGGCACGCCCAGCGACGAGGACGGAAGCGCCGACCTGCAGTACGTGCTTGCCGTGGCGAAGGACATCGCGGACGAGCTCGAGCGCATCGGGCCCGGCGGCAAGCCCAGGACCGTGGTGGTGAAGAGCACCGTGCCGGTGGGCACCAGCCACAAGGTGCGCGACCTGATCCGCAGCCGCACGAAGGTGCCCTTCCACATCGCCGACAACCCCGAGTTCCTGAAGGAAGGCGACGCGATCATCGACTTCAACAAGCCCGATCGCGTGGTGTGCGGCGTGGAGAGCGAGGAGGCCGGTGACGTGATGCGCGAGCTCTACGAGCCCTTCGTGCGTCAGGGCCACCCCATCCTGGTGATGGACGTGCGCAGCGCAGAGATGGTGAAGTACGCGAGCAACGCCATGCTGGCCTGCAAGATCAGCTTCATCAACGAGATGGCGAATCTGTGCGAGAAGTACGGCGCCGACGTGAACAGCGTGCGCGCCGGCATGTGCGCGGATCGGCGCATCGGCGACCAGTTCCTCTACCCGGGCCTGGGTTACGGCGGCAGCTGTTTCCCCAAGGACACGCTGGCCGTGGTGGGCATGGGCAAGGCGGTCGGCTTCGACGCCAAGCTGAACGCCGCGGTGCACGAGGTGAACCAGGACCAGCGCGGACACTTCTGGAGCAAGCTGCTGGCGGAATTCCCGAAGGGCCTGAAGGGAGCCACGCTCGCCTTCTGGGGTGTGGCCTTCAAGCCGCGAACGGACGACATCCGCGAGGCTCCCAGCATGACGCTGATGAAGCGCGCGCTTGATGCAGGCGCGAAGGTGCGCGCGTTCGACCCCGTGGCGCTGGAGAACCTGGCCAGGGAGATGCCGCAGGTGATGCAGGCGAAGGACATGTACGACTGCGTGCAGGGCGCCGACGCGCTGGTGATCTGCACGGAGTGGCGCGAGTTCCGCTCGCCCGACCTGGATCGCGTGAAGGCGTCGCTGACGCGACCCCTGATCGTGGACGGACGCAACCTGTATCGCTGCGAAACCATGCAGGAACACGGCTTCGACTACGCGAGCGTGGGTCGCGCCACCGTGCGCGGCGGGGCGCGCTGAGCGGGCTGGAACAAGCGCGCGAGCGGACGTCAAGGGCGGAAACCCACAATTCCGTCGCGTTTCCCGTGGGTTTCAGGCGACGACGTGCGTTTGGATCGGGAAAAACCAGCACTTTTGCGCCTTCAACCGCTTGAGGCCTGAAAACGCCCCGGTTACAGTCCCTTCTTCATCCGGCTGGGGAGCCGGAAGAACACGCAAACCAGTTCGCACGGCGGACGCCGCGCG
>JBMOGS010000051.1:0-17192 GCA_049318245.1 Phycisphaerales bacterium
AGTGACCTCCGGGTTATGAGCCCGACGAGCTACCAGGCTGCTCTACCCCGCAGTCGAACCACGAATGCTAGGGAAAATCAGCCCGACCGTCAACGGCCTTGCAGAACGGCTGCGGCACGGGCGTTCGCAGGCAGCGCTCGCAACGCCGTGCTGCCTGTTGCTTGCGTGGTGCGCGGACGCGCTCGCCACCGCGTCACGCGCACGCAAACGCCTGCCGCTGGGCTTGCCGCCCGATTGATCATGTGCATGCGAAAGTGCCGCTCAGAACCGGCGTCGGCGCACGCACAGCCCCGCCAGCGCGAGCATGCCCACCGCACCGGGCGCCGGGCCCACCAGCGGGTTGACCGAGCCGTTCACCACCAGGTCAAGTCCCGAGCCCGCGGCTGTCTGGTTCAGGAACCACTGACCGCCGCTCGTGAGTGCGCCCCAGCTCACCAGCCGGAAGGTCACGGTGGAGTTCGGCCCCACGGCCTGCAGCGCCGAGATGCCGCTCAGCGACACCGCCGACTGCGCGTTGCCGGCGGCGCTGTAGTTCGTGCCCCACAGCAGGATGAACCCGATGTCCGTGAACGCGCCCGAGTCGATCTGGTACTGCCACTGGCCGTACGCCGGACCGTTCGAATCACGCCGCACGTTGTACGCGCCGATCGAGTCGAACTGCGCGGACTTGCCGGAGGCCACCGTGACCGAGAAGCTCACGTACTCGCCATCAAGCGCGGCCTGCTGCGCGCTGCCTGCCCCATCAAATCCGGTGCCGCCCCAGCAGCCCGAGGGAACCGCCACATTGAACGGCGTCGTCACGCCATGCCCGCGAGTCAGGCCACTCGACGAGACACCCGACGCAACCTGCGCGGCCGTGAGTGGTGACGCGCCCCAGTTGCCCGTGCCGCCGGTCAGGACGGAAAAGTTCCAGCCGGTCAGGACTGCGCCATGGCAAGGCGCGGCAACAAGAACGATCGAACCGAACAAACTGGTCGTGCGCATGGAATTTCCCTGACTCTGGAACGGGATGGGAAGTAGACGAAGACCCGGAAACGTACCCCAGAAAGCGGGACTTCCAAACCCCATCCCCCGAGTTTGATCCAAAAAGAAAGACCCCCGCGCCGGTTGCCCGACGCGGGGGGTGAGGATCAAAGTGCTTCCCTGAGTGAGACTGGGCGCAAGGCCCAGGCCTTCATCAGGCGCGGCGACGACGAGCCATCAGGCCGGCCAGGCCGACGAGCGCAGCAGCGCCCGGAGCCGGGGTGGCGTAGATGTTCAGGTCACCGTAGTTCACGGTCACGCCGGAGGTGCTGCCCGAGGTCGTGGTCGTGTACCAGTCGAACTCCAGAACGTCCTCGCCCGCGGCCGCGCCGGGAACGAAGAAGCCGGTGTAGTTCGCGCCACCGTCGATGCTGTAGTAGAACAGCACCTCGCCGGTCGTCTTGTTGAAGGACGTGGCGAAGTAGGTGTAGCCACCCGAAACAGCCTTCTGGCTGACGCTACCGTCGCTCAGGGTCTGATCCGAGAGCTTGAAGCGGAAGTTGCCGGTGGTGCTGCCGTTCAGGTAGTTGGCGTAACCGAACACGCTGCGCTGCGAGGTGCTGGTGCCCAGGGTGCCCATCTCGACGGCCATGCCGCAGAGGAACTTGGTGCCCGTGGTGTTGTACACGGCCGAACCCGCGCGGTTGCCCGAGGTGCTCGAGGCGCTGGCGCAGAACTGGCTGTACTCAGCCCAGAAGATGTTGTCGCCCGCGTTGCGAGCAGCCCACTGAGCCGCCAGGTCCTGATACAAGAAGCGGCTGCCGGTGCTGGTGTTGCTGCCGGTGATCTGGAGACCCTGACCGGTCTGGCCAGCGGGACGGCCGGCAGCGATCTTGTAGTTCGAGACCGCGGTGTTGTTGCCCGTGGTGCCCGAGCTGTAGGCGTACCAGCCACCCTGGCCCTGCACGCCACCAACGCTGGAGCTGATGTTGCCAACGGTGTAGCTGGCGCCGTTGCTGTCGCTGGTCCAGTTGCTGGAGTACAGCGAGGTGTTCTTCGCAGCCACGCCGCGCATCGCGTCGAGCTGAGCGCGCGAGAAGGTGCCGATCATGCGGGCTTCGCCGCCGTCGATCACGTTCGCGAACAGAGCGTCACGGTCCACGTTGCCGGCCAGAGCGCTGCCCGACAGGACAACAGCCGCCACAGAAGCAAGTCCGATCTTGTTCATTTGGGAACTCCGAGTGAAAGGGGGAAGGGAAACGAAAGTGGGCCGGGAAAGCCCAAGGGGAACACTTTGACCTCGACGGAGTGCGGACCTGCTGGGAATGCTGGGCCGAGAGCCGACGAAGACTCGACCAACGTAGCCCCGTTTGAGCGGCGCGCAAAATCTTCATCAGGGTTTTCCGGTTTTCATGCCTTTTGGGGGAACCCACGTGAGCGAGCTTGCGCGAATTCGGCCGAAAATCGCTGTTTCTTGAAATCCGCCATCGGGTCAAGCTGGATGGTCGCGGGCCTTGAAAGACCTATAAAACCATTGCGAGAGATCTAAAAAGCCATTTGAGGTCCAGGCTCACCTTGCGTTGTCGCCATCGCCAGCCGAAATCTGCCGCGCTCGCTCCTTCGCGGCTCGCAGCCATCGCCGGGCGAACTCGAACTCCAGCGCGAGGATCGCCAGTCCGGCGGGAATCACCACCACGGCGGGGCCGGGGGTGACGATCATGACCACGCCGACCGCAACCACAGTGCCGCCGATGATGCCAACCGCGATACGACGCAGTGTTCGCACGGTGCCGTTCAGGACATCCGATCCCGGGTGGCTGGACGTGCCCAACTGCTCCGCGTGATCGACGGGGGCTCCGTGGCCATGGCTAGCATCTGATTTTTGGAGGTCCTGATCCATGCCTGCTCCTTCCAACGCCAACGAGACCACCCAGATCATCTACTCCATGCAGGGAGTGACCAAGGAGATCGACCGAAAGCCGATCCTGAAGGACATTTCGCTTTCGTATTACTACGGGGCGAAGATTGGCGTGCTGGGCCTGAACGGCAGCGGCAAGAGCACGCTGCTGAAGATCATGGCGGGGATCGACAGGAACTTTGAGGGCAAGGTCTGGGCCGCGCAGGGCTACGAGATCGGTTACCTGGAGCAGGAGCCGCTGCTGGGCGAGACCCGCACGTGCATCGAGGTGGTGCGCGAGGGCGCGAAGGCGACCTTCGACCTGCTGGCCGAGTACGACCGGCTCAACGAGAAGCTGGCCGAGCCGCTGGATGCCGACGAGATGGAGAAGGTGCTCAATCGGCAGGCCGAGGTGCAGGAAAAGCTCGACAAGATCGACGCCTGGAGCGTGGACAACCAGCTGCAGATGGCCATGGAGGCACTGCGCTGTCCGCCGGCGGACCAGCCGCTGAACACCTGCTCGGGTGGCGAGAAGCGTCGCGTGGCGCTGTGTCGGCTGCTGCTTCGAAAGCCGGACATCCTGCTGCTTGACGAGCCGACGAACCATCTGGACGCCGAAAGCGTGGGCTGGCTTGAGCAGTACCTGAAGCGCTACGAGGGAACGGTGATCGCGGTGACGCACGACCGGTACTTCCTGGACAACGTCGCGGGGTGGATCCTGGAGCTCGACCGAGGCGAGGGCATTCCGTACAAGGGCAACTACACCGGCTGGCTCGAACAGAAGCAGAAGCGACTGGCTGTCGAGGAGAAGCAGGAGGGGCAGCGGCAGAAGACGCTGGCGCGCGAGCTGGAGTGGATCCGCCAGAATCCCAAGGGGCGCCAGGCCAAGAGCAAGGCGCGCGTGGCGAGTTACGAGCAGTTGCTGGCGCAGGATTCCAAGGCCAAGGCGAAGGAGATCGAGATCTTCATTCCTGCCGGGCCGCGGCTGGGCAACGTGGTGGTGCAGGCCAAGGAGGCCGGCAAGGCGTTCGGGGACCGCATGCTGCTCGACGGCGCGAACTTCGAGATTCCGCCGGGCGCTGTGGTGGGCATCATCGGTCCCAATGGCGCGGGCAAGACCACGCTGTTCAAGATGATCACCGGGCACGAGAAAGCCGACTCGGGCGAGTTCCGCGTGGGCGACACGGTGAAGCTGGCGTACCTGGAGCAGACGCGCGACACGCTGAAGGACTCGGAGAGCGTGTGGCAGGCGATCTCGGGTGGCAGCGAGATGATCCGGCTTGGTGGGGCCGAGGTGAACAGCCGCGCGTACGTGAGCCGCTATGGATTCACCGGTTCAGACCAGCAGAAGCAGGTGGGGGTGCTCAGTGGCGGCGAGCGCAACCGCGTGCATCTGGCGCGCATGCTGACGAGCGGCGCAAACGTGATCCTGCTGGATGAGCCCACGAACGACCTGGACGTGAACACCATGCGAGCGCTCGAGGAGGCGATCCAGAACTACGCGGGCGTGGTGCTGGTGATCAGCCACGACCGGTGGTTCCTCGATCGCGTGGCCACGCACATCCTGGCCTTCGAGGGTGACAGCAAGGTGTTCTTCTTCCCGGGCTCGTGGACCGAGTACGAGGAAGACCGGCGCAAGCGCCTGGGATTGGGCGCCGATGCCGCGCCCACGCGCATCGCCTACCGCAAGCTCACCCGCGCCTGATAACGAGGGTCAGACCTTGTTATTGACCACGTCCACTCACCGGCGATTTCGTCCGTGAGACGCCCGATCGCGTGGCGCCACCCGCTCGCGCGTCACATCCGTCTCACTTCCAGTCGAGTGACTCGCTGAGGCCGGTGCCGAGATTCATCGCGCCGGAGGGAGTGACGGCGATCGCGTCCTCGATCCGGATGCCGCCGATGGCGTGGCAGTACAGGCCCGGCTCGATGGTGACCACGTCACCGGAGACCAGCTCGGGGCCGCCGCGGTCAAGCAGTGGCGGCTCGTGCACGTCGAGACCAAGTCCGTGGCCCGTGCCGTGCACCATGCCGCACCAGGTGGCGGGTGAGCCTGCGGGAGGCAAGCCCATACCGAAGCCGGCCGCCTCGATCACCGCGCGCGTGGCCGCGTGCACGGCCTCTCCGGTGACGCCGGTGCGCACCGCCGCCGTCGCGGCGGCCTTCGCGCGCACCACCGTGGCGTGCATGCGGGCGACCTCGGGCGGCACTGTGCCGTGCACCACGCATCGCGTGCTGTCGCCCCAATAGCCGGTGGCCTTGCTGCGTGGGAAGACATCAATGATCACCGGCTCGCCGGTGCGCAGGGGGCCCGTGCCGTCGTGGTGGCAGTCGCCACCCTGCGGTCCGCCTGCCACGATCGATCGCGGATTGTCGAAGCCGGCACGCGCGAGGAACGCGTCGATCTCGCCGCGCACACGCTCGCTGGTCAGCGGCTCGCCCGCATGCATCAGCATGCCGTCCGCGCCGGCCGAGGCGCGGGCGATGAGTCGACATGCAAGCTCGATCGCGCGCTCGGTCATGGCCTGCGAGGCACGCATGGCGGTGAGTTCCTGCTCGTCCTTGGCGCGGCGATCCGCGATGAAGAGCGAGGGCTCGCAGCGCAGCGCGATGCCGGCCGCGGCGAGGTGATGCGCGAAGATCGCCGGAAACGTGCGGTCGGAAACGGCCTTGCGCACTCCCGCACGTCGCAGGCATTCGGCCAGTGCCTGGGCGGTGGCGGTTTCGCGGTCGCCACTGAGGCCACCTGCCGGCTCGAAGTCGCGCGGACATGCGAAGGTGTCGGCACGCGCGTGGGCGCGCGCGCGGTCCATCTCGATGTCGCGCAGGATCAGGGTGCGTGCGCGCGTGCCGCTGCCCGCGCCCCATTCCATCAGTGCCACCGGATCGCCCACGCGGAAGCGGATGCGATGGAACAGCAGCATGTTGGTGGCAGGAACGCCCGCCATCACGATCGCCTCGTCGTTGCCGATCATGGTCCGCAGAATAGGGTCGGAGGTTGTTATCGACATCTTGGCGGCGCAGGCGAATCCGAGCGTTGGCGCACCGCGCGCATCACACGTCACCCTCGCGTCCGCGGTGCCTCGGGCTCACGCGGATGGGGGGTCACCGCGCCACGGCTCGCATGTCGCCTCAATTGGTCAATCGCGTCGAGTCGCGCTCGGACCTCCTGCATGGCTGGTCCATCGATCGCGCGCCGCGAGTCGCCGCCGTTCGCGCACCAGCGCGCGAACTCCGTCTCGAACTCCTCAGGAAGCGGGCGCGTGAGCAGGTCGGGTCGCAGGCGCTCCAGTTCGGTCGGAAGGCGCGTCACGTTCGGCCATCCGGCGGGCGTGTCGCCATCGGCGGCGGATCCGTGTCGCCACGCCGTCGCCTGCTGCACGAAGCCGGCCTTCACCGGGTTTCGCTCCACGTACACCACCGCGCGCAGCAGGCGATCTGGAGGAATCGGGAAGCTCTTGAATCGGCCGCCATAGACGCTTCCATGTCCTCGTGTGCCGGTGCGCGATCGGAATCCAACCGCATGTGTGGTCTCGAGCCGATGCATGAAGCTTGAGAGCTGGCGGGGATCATTGGGGCGCAGCACCAGATGCCAGTGGTTCGGCATCAGGCACCAAGAGGTGATTTCGATCGAATCCTCGCGCTGCGCCCAGCCGAGGAGCGACGCGAACTCGTCGTATTCCTGCCGGCTCTCGAACAGCGGCGTGCGGTCCACGCGCCGGTTCATGACGTGGGTGTAGTGATGGTGCAGTGAGGGACGTGGGGCGCGCGGCATGCCCGAAGTCTGTCAGCAGCGCGGCCAGCGACCCGCGATCAAGGCCTATTTTCCGGCGCGGCGGTGCGCGAATCCTGGGGGCGGCGAGGTGCGGGCGCGGCGGTCGCTGGTGGTCAATAACAACCTCTGACCCTCGTTCTCGGTCACTCGCTCTCGTCGTCCTCGACCAGCTCTTCCTCGAGCGGATCGACGCTCTGCTCGGACCGCGTGAATCCCTTCGCCGCTTCCTGGCACAGCTCCACGAGCGTCTGATGCAGCCCCTCGTGATCCGGGTGCGCATCGAGCTTCGCCAGCACGTCGTCGATCTGCTTGTCCAGGTCGTGGCCCGCGTCCACCGTCTCGATCGCAAAGTTGCCGAGCTCCTCGAGCGCGTTGGCGAACCACGACAGCGTGGGCTTCTCGGGGTTCTTCGCCGGCGCGATGCGCGTGCGGACCGTGGTTCCACCGATCGCCACGATGGGGCAGAGACCCATGCGGTTGACGGGCTCCCGGCACAGGACGGCGATCGCGATCTCGTCGCGCAGCGCGGCCAGCCGCAGGCGCCGCGCATCGGCGCCGACCAGCGGCGGCTCCACGATGTAGCAGCCGGCCTGGATCTTCATCTCCTCCACGATGCCCTCGTTCAGGATGACGACCTTCTTCGCGTCGAAGGCCTCCTGCAGTCGCTGGCGCCTTGCCTCCTGCAGCGTCAGGCAGATCTCGGCCATCAGCGCGAATTCCTCGGCGCGACGAGCCATCTCCAGGCCCTTGTGCGCGCAGCGTTCGGCCTCGAACCACTTGCCTCGGCGCATCGCCGCCTCGGCCATGCGGGCCTGCTCGTCGATGCGTGCCTTGGCTGCGGGGGTCGTCATGGGGTTCCTTCTCAGGCCTGTGGCGCGCCGGGGGTGCCCACGCGAACGCCACGCTTGTCATCACTGCGTCCGCTTTCCTGCGCGCGCCCATGCACGCCGCCGGTCGTCTCGAGCACCGCATCGCACAGCGCCATCACGCTGACGAACGAACTGTAGTCCGCCCGCAGCGCATCCAGCTTGGCCAGGATGCTGCCGCCACGGTCGCGGAAGAGACGCTTGTACGCGTCCTTCATCGCCTCGACCTCGGCGTCGACCAGGCCCATGCGACGCATGGCGATCGCGTTGTGCCCGCGCACCTCGGCGGGATTTCCTTCCACGATCATGAAGGGCGGAACGTCCTTGCTGACCCGCGCCATGGCGCCCACGAAACTGCGGGTGCCCACGCGCACGAAGTGATGCAGGCCCGCGCCGCCACCCACGTTGGCGCCGTCGCACACCGTCACATGCCCGGCCACCATGGCGTTGTTCGCCAGGATCACGCCCGAGCCGATGCGGCAGTCGTGCGCCACATGCACGCAGCCCATGATCAGGTTGTCGCTGCCCACCACGGTCACGCCACCGCCATTGGCCGTGCCGCGGTGGATGCTGGCGTACTCGCGGATGTGATTTCGATCGCCGACTTCCAGCGTGGTCCGCTCGCCGTGATACTTCTTGTCCTGCGGCGGTCCGCCCACCACCGTGAACGGATGCAGCACGTTCTCCCGGCCGATCGTGGTGTCCCGGTCGATGACCACGTGGGACACAAGCTCGGTATCGTCGCCGATCGTCACGTCGGGCCCGACCACGCACCAGGGACCGATCACGACCCCGGAGGCGAGCTTCACGGATGCGTCAACGACGGCGGTGGGGTGGATCTTCGGCATGGGTCACGTCTGGTCCGAGTCGACCATCATAAAGCGGATCTCGGCCTCTGCAGCGACCTTTCCGGCCACGCTGGCACGGCATCGCAGGCTCGCCGTGCGCGCGTTCGCGCGCAGCGTCTCGGCCTCGAGCACGAGCTGGTCGCCGGGCGTGACGGCCTTGCGCAGCTTCACCTTGTCCAGGGAGAGCAGCAGCGCCACGCGACCGGTGTGCTGGAGCGTGCGGCTCATCAGCAGGCCGCCGAGCTGCGCCATCGCCTCCACGATCAGCACGCCCGGCATGATCGGCTGGCCCGGATAGTGGCCCTGAAAGAAGGGCTCGTTCACGGTCACGTTCTTCACGCCCACCGCGCGACGGTCGCCGTCCATCTCGACCACGCGATCCACGAGCAGCATGGGATAGCGGTGCGGAAGCACGCGCTGGATCGCCTTCGCGTCCATCACGCTGGCGGCCACCAGGCTGTCGGCCAGGTCGGCCGCCTTCATGGCGCGCAGGATCTGCTGGCCAAGCTGGCGGTTGAGGCCGTGTCCGCTGCGGTAGGCGATCACGCGGCACTGCACGGGCCGTCCCACCAGGTAGAGGTCGCCCAGCACGTCAAGCAGCTTGTGACGCACCGGCTCGTTCGTGAAGCGGAACGCGTTGTCGATCGGGCCATCCGGTCCGATGACGAGCGCCTCGCGTGGCGTGAGATGGCGGCACATGCCGGCCGCCCACAGTTGCTCCGCCTCCTCCTTCAGGCTGAAGGTTCGCGCGGGCGCGATCTGCGCGGTGTAGTCGTCGCGCACCGGATCGAAGACCTGCGTCTGACGTCCGATGCGCTGCTCGCCCGGGCCGTAGTCGAGGTCGTACACCACCTCCATGCCCTCGTCGCCGCGGGGCATGGCCGCGATCATCGCGTCGCCTTCCTCCACCACGATGGGCTCGCGCAGGCGGAAGACTCGGCGAGGCGCGTCCTGTTCCACCAGGCCCGCGGCGCGGATCGGCTCGACGAAGGGCAGGGCGCTGCCGTCTCCCAGCGGGAGCTCGGGTCCCGCGATGCGCAGGATGGCGTTGTCCACGCGCAGTCCCGCAAGCGCGCTCAAGCAGTGCTCGACCGTGTCGATCGTGGCGTCGCCCACCCGCAGCGTGGTGCGGCGGGCGCGCGGCACGACATGCGAGACGAGCGCTGGAATGATGACGGGCGGATCGAGGTCGATGCGCTCGAACACGATGCCCGTGCCGGGCGGTGCCGGCGCGATCTCGAGCGTCGCATCCTGACCCATCAACAGGCCCTTGCCGCGGACGGTGACCGCGCTGGCCAGCGTGCGCTGGCGCTCGCCCGAGGGCGGACGTGGACCTGGGGCCGGCGCCGAGGCGGCGCTCACGGCGCCTTCCCGTGATCCTCGATCAGCCGGCGGAACTTCCGTGACCATTCGGGGAGTTTACGGATCGCGGCCACCACCCTCAATTCGGCCCGGACATCCTGGGCCGGATAGCCGCCCCAGGTGGCTCCGGCGGGCACATCCTCCATCACGCCGCTCTTGGCGGCCAGGCGCGCCCCGTCGCCGACGGAGCGATGATCCGCGATGCCGCAGTTGCCGCCGATCTGCACCCCGTTCCCGATATGCACGCTGCCGGCCAGGCCGGTCAGGCCCGCGATCACGGTCATGCGCCCGATCTGGCAGTTGTGCGCGATCTGGCACAGGTTGTCGATCTTGGTGTGCGCGCCCACCACGGTGGCGCCGAACTTCGCCCGATCAACGCAGGTGCCGGCGCCGATCTCCACGCCGTCCTCAAGCACCACGGTGCCAAGGTGGGGGATGCGCACCAGGCTCTTGCGATCCGCCGCGGGTCGATAGCCGAAGCCCTCGCTGCCGATCACCGCGCACGCGTTCACCACCACGCCGCGGCCAAGCCGGCAGCGCTCGCGGATCACGGCGTTGGCGTGGATCACGCAGCCGTCACCCAACTCGCAGTCGTGTCCGATCACCGCGCCCGCGTGCACCACGCAGTCCGCGCCAAGCGTGACACGCGCGCCGATGACCGCGCGGGGACCGACGCGCGCCGAAGGAGCGAGCGTCGCCGATGGGTCGATCACCGAGGACGGGTGCGCGCCTGGTGCCGGAAGTTCCGGCGCGGGGGCGAAGGCCTCGAGCGCCATGGCGAGCGCCAGTTCCGCGCTGGGCACCCGGATCAGCGCTCGGCGCGCCGGGTCGCCCACTTCCAGGGGCACGTTGTCCTCCACCACGGCCACGGTGGCCTGGCTGGAGGCCCAACGCTGCGCGTAGCGATCGTTCGTGATGAAGGTGGCGTCGCCCTGCTTCGCGGCGTCGATCGAGTTCATGCCGCGGATGGGAGCGCTCGCGCAGCCCTCCAGCCGCCCGCCAACGAGCGAGGCGAGTTCCGCCGCGGTCGCCGGCGGTCTCGTCACTTCTTCCCCGCGGCGAACGAGGCGTTCATCGACTTGATGAGGTCGTCGGTGACGTCGAGCGCCGGGCTGAACCACAGCATGCGACGTCCCGAGATCTGCTGCGTGATCGGTCGCGGATCGTTCTTGTCGAAGGGCGGCGTGGCGTCGTCCATGAAGACGATGTCGATGTTCTGCGCCTTGCAGTAGTCGCTCAGCGCCGCCTTCACGGCCGCGTAGGTCGAGCGCACCAGGTTGGCGCGCTCGAACTCCATCTTGCGCTTCAGGAAGTCCTCGAACACGCGCAGGCGGTCGGCGGAATCCCGCAGCTTGCGCGCAGTCTCGTTGTACACCGGCGAGTCATTGTTGAAGTTCTCCAGCTCCGCCTGGATGGCCTGCGTGTCGGCGACAAGCTTGTCGCGCTTCACGGCCTCGCCCTTCAGCAGCTCGTCCAGACGGGTTTCGCCCGCCTTGTGCTGGTCGAGTCCGGCATAGACGCGCTCCAGGTCCACGCACGCGACCACGGCGGGCTTCTCGGGGCGGGCCATCGCCCACAGCAGGGCGAGCGTCGGAATGGCGGCGGCGATCAGGATCTTCTTCATGGCGTTGCTCCGGTGGGACGTCACTTGGCTCCCGCGGCGGGGGTGCCGGCGGCGCGCGCGTTGTTCATGCGCACGATCAACTTGTCGGTCAGGTCGTGCGCCGGGCTGGCGAAGAGCACGCGCCGGCGCTGCAGCTGCTCGAGCACCTGCTGCTCCAGCGACATCTTGATCTCGCGGTTCGTGGGGAGGTCGTCGGAACCGTCGTCGATGATGATGTAGTCGTAGCCCTCGGCCTCGGCGAGCTTGCCGGCCTCGCTGCGCAGGTTGCGGTAGATGCTGCGCCACATCAGGCTGCGCTCGCGGTCCACGTCGGTCATGCGGCTGTTGGCCCACTGCTCCAGCTCGAGCTGCTCCACGATCAGGGGCTCCAGCTTCGCCTGCCGTTCCGGCGTGTCGGGCATCGCCTCGACCTCCTTCAGGCCCGCCTCCAGCTTCTTCTTGCGCGCGTTCGCCTCCTCCATGAACTGGTTTCGCATCGCGCCGATCTGCATCTCGAACTCCTGGCGCTCCTGCAGCTTGTCGATCAGTCGCGCCAGGCTCACGCTGGCGGTCCGCGTGCCCTGGTTGGGGTCGGCCAGTCGCGCCGTGCCGAAGGCGCTGGTGGCAAGCAGTGCGGCGGTGCCGGCGGTCACGACGAGCAGGATGGTCCGGGCGCTGTGCAGCATGGATCGTGTCTCCGTGGGGAAGGTCGGGATTGTAGGTCGCCGCGCACCGCGCTGCAGACGCGGCGCAAGCGTCAGAACGGAAGTTCCGCGTTGAACGAGAACACCTGCGTGCTGTCGAACTCCTGCTTCACCAGCGGCACCGCGAAGTCCAGCGCGATCGGCGCGGGCCCGAGCATCGGGATGTACAGGCGAAGGCCCGATCCCACGCTCACGCGGTACTGGTCCAGCGTGACGGAATCCTCCACCGTGCCCGAGTCGCAGAAGAAGACGATCGTGACCGCGTCCATCACGAGAGGCGTCTCGAGCTGCGCGCCCGCGAAGAACAGGAACTGGCCGCCGACGGGGTTGCCTTCCCAGGTCGGCTGGGTCGGCGTCACGGCGGCGCCGTACTGGGTGTACGGAGGCTCGATCGGCGCGGCGGGCCACGGCGGCGTGGCGAGCACGGCCGCGGCCTGCGGGCTCACGCCGCGGAACGCGAAGCCTCGAAGGCTTCGTCCGCCGAGGTAGTAGCGCTCGAAGACCGGCGCGTTCTCGCTGAACAGGTAGCCCGCCTGGCTGTTCAGGCGCAGCGTGGTCTTTCGGCCCAGGAAGTCCTCGTCCAGCGTGAGGAACGTGGTGTAGGACCCACGCAGCGCGGGATAGGTGTAGTCACCGAGATACTGGCTCACGCCGATCTCGGCGATGCTGCCCGCGCCGGGGCGCTGCCGGTTGTCGATCGTGTTGCGCTGGACGCCGGCCGAGATCACCGAGAAGGTCGAGGGCCCCGCCTGGTTGTAGATCTCGATCGGCGTGCCCGACTGGAAGTCGCTCAGGGTCACGCGCTCGAGCCGCACGCTGCTGTTGAAGGTCCAGAAGTCGCCGATGCGCCGGCCGATGCTGAACTGGCCGTTGATGCGTTCCTCGTCGTTCTGCGGATAGATGCGGTCGCGGTAGAACGCGCTCGCGGTGCCGGACCAGTCGCTCTCGAACAGGTGCGGGTCGCCCACGGCGATCGAGTAGGTGCTCACCTCGACGCCGGGCTGGATGCTGATGTTGAAGGTCTGGCCCGCGCCGCGGAAGGCGCGGCCGCCCGCGAGCTCGCCGAAGCTGGCCGGCGGATCGGCCATGTCGAAGTTGTACTGGTTCAGCGAGATCTCGCCGCCGAAGCCGTTGTCGGTGCCCACCGCCACGCCGAAGTTCAGGCTGCCCGTGTTCTTCTCCTTCACGGTCACCAGCACGTCACGCTCGCCGGGCCGGTCCGGATCCACCGGCTGGGCCGTCACGCGCTCCTCGTTGAAGAGGCCGCTCGCCTTCAGGCGCTTCTCGGTGTTCTCGATCTCGTTCGCATCCATCGGTCGGCCCGGCTGGAAGCGCACGAGCCGACGGATCACCTTGTCGCGGGTGATGAAGTTGCCCTGGATCTCCACCACGCCCGTCTTGAACTGCTCGCCTTCGGAGACCGTCAGGATCATGTCCACGTCGGGCTCCTCGCCGGCGCGCACGTACGTGGCGTCGACCCGCGCGTCGGCGTAGCCCATCGTGAAGTACGCGCTCTGGATCGACTTCACGCTCTGCTCGATCCTGTTCTTCATGTAGGCGTCGCCGGGCCGCAGCGACATCAGCCCGCGCAGCTGCTCCGGGCTGAACACGCTCAGGCGGCCGTCGGCGCCCGTGCCCTCGATGCGCACCGTGCGCAGGCGGTACAGCCGCCCCTCGGTGATCACGAAGACGACCTTCGCCTCCTTCTGGTCCGCGCTCAGTTCCACGCGTCGGTCCACGCGCACGTCCACGTAGCCGCGATCCTTGTAGTAGGCGTCGAGCGCGGCCACGTCGTCGACCAGGCCCTCCTCGTCCAGGTTGCCCTTGCGGAAGAGGAAGATCCACGGCTTGGTCTTGATCTGGGCGGCCAGCTGCTTCGCGGGGAATGCGCGGTTGCCCGTGAACTCGATCTCGCGGATGCGCACGCGCGGACCCTCGACGATCTTGAAGATGAGGATGCCCTCGTTCTTCAGGCGGCTCTCGTCCACGGCCACCTCGACCAGGTAGTGACCCTTGCTCTTGTAGAGCTCCTTGATCTTGAAGACGCTCTGCTGCAGCAGGAAGTCGTCGCGCGGCCCTCCTGCGTACAGCGGGATCACCGCCGCCAGGTCCTGGTCGCTGAGCGCGTAGTTGCCGACGGTCTGGATCGCCTCGACGATCAGCTGCTCCACAAGCGAGTAGGTGACCTGCACGGTGCCGTCGGGCAGCAGTTTCGCGTCGGCGGTCACGGTGGCGAAGTGGCCCAGTCGGTACAGGTTGGACACGTCCTCGCGCACGCTGCGTGCGTCGTAGGGTTCGCCCGCCGACACGCGCATGTTGTTGCGGATCTCCTGCTCGCTGATCCGGTTGAGCCCCAGGATGGACACCTGGCTCACGGGTCGGTCCGCGAGTTGCTCGTCCTCGATGCCGTCGGCGCGCGCCGGGCTCAGGGTCGCCAGTGCAAGCAGCCAGGCGATCCCGAAGGCGCGTCGGAGGGCCGCACCCAGCGGGAGCGAGCCCGTGCAGAGGGGTGGGCGGGCGGGGCCGGACATGCGGGCGGCGCGAGGATAGCCGTGCGTGAAGAGCGCCGCCATGCGGCGGTCGTGCTAGGCTGCGGACTTCATGAGACTGGATGAACTGGCCCGGCGCATCGGCGCCACGCTGCACGGCGATCCGGCATCGCAGGTCCACTCGTGCGCGCCCGTGGACCGCGCGTCGCAGGGCCAGGTCAGTTTCGTGGCCAACAGCAAGTACATCGACCATCTGCTGCGGACCGGTGCCAGCGCCGTGATCGTGGCGCCCGGGCTCGCGGTGCGCGAGGGGGTCGCCCGACTCGAGGCCGCCGATCCGTACTTCGCCTTCCGCGAGGCGATGGTGGCGCTGCATGGCTTCCGGCAGCATCCGACGCCCGCCGACGCGCGCCCGGACGCCCCGAATCGCTCGCCGGCGGCGGTGGTGCACGCCTCCGCGACGCTGGGCGAGGGTGTGGCGCTCCACGCCGGCTGCGTGGTGGAGCGCGGGGCCACGATCGGCGCCCGCTGCGTGCTGTATCCGGGCGCGTACGTGGGTGCGCACGCGGTGCTTGGCGACGACTGCGTGCTCTTCCCGGGCGCGACCGTGTACGACCGCTGTCGCCTGGGCAGTCGCGTCACGCTGCACGCACATGCCGTGATCGGCAGCGACGGCTTCGGCTACGCCACCCACAAGGGACGCCACGAGAAGATCCCGCAGTCGGGCATCGTGGTGCTGGAGGATGACGTGGAGATCGGCAGTGGCTGCGTGGTCGAGCGCGCCGCGATGGAGGAGACCCGCATCGGCGCGGGCACCAAGTTCGCCGACCTCATCTCGATCGGCCACGGCACGCGCATCGGCAAGCACTGCCTGCTGGTCAGCCTGGTGGGCGTCAGCGGCAGCGTGGAGATGGGCGACTATGTGGTGCTGGGCGGTCAGGCCGGCGTCACGGGTCACCTGAAGATCGGCAACAACGTGCAGGCATCCGGCAAGGCCGCCATCGTGACCGACCTTCCCGACGGCGCGCGCGTGGGCGGCATTCCCGCCATCGAACTGGACGCCGCCAAGCGCAATGCGCTCGCCGGCCGTGATCTGTACGGCATGGCACGACGACTCAAGCAGCTCGAGCGCGAGGTGGAACGCCTGCGCAAGCAGCTGGATCCCTCGAACACCCCATCGGAGAAACCATGAGCACCGCAACCCTGCTTCACACCGCCTTCCACGGACTGCACCTCGAGCATGGCGCCCGCATGACGGACTTCGCCGGCTGGGACATGCCGCTCACCTACGGCAGCATCCTGGAGGAGCATCGCTGGTGCCGCCAGAACGCGGGCTTCTTCGACGTGAGCCACATGGGTCGCCTGTACTTCTCGGGTCGCCATGCGCGTCGCTTCCTGGATCAGGTGTGCACGCGCGGCATCCTGGGCATGCAGCGCGGCATGATCCGCTACTCGCTGGTGTGCAACGAGCGCGGCGGCTGCCACGACGACGTGCTGGTCTACTGCCTGGAAGAGGACGAGTACCTGATGGTGTGCAACGCCAGCAACCGCGCGAAGCTGGTGAAGCACTTCGAGAGCGTGCGCGGCGACCTGGCCTTCAAGATGGAGGACCGCACCGAGAGCACCGCCATGGTGGCCATCCAGGGACCGAAGGCGATGGAGCTGATCGGCAACTTCAGCAAGGAGATTCCCACGCTGAAGCGCTACCGCTTCACCGAGAAGAGCCTGCTGGTGGTGAAGCTGCTCGTCAGTCGCACCGGCTACACCGGCGAGGACGGCGTGGAGATCATCCTGGGCGCCAGCATGGCGAAGCTCGCCATGGGCATGTTCCTGAAGGACATGGGCAAGGCCGATGGCGTGGTGAAGCCCTGCGGTCTGGGCGCGCGTGACTCGCTGCGTCTGGAGGCGGGCATGCCCCTGTATGGACACGAGATCAGCGAGACGATCGACCCGCTCACCGCGGGTCTCGACTTCGCGGTGAAGCTGGACAAGGGTGCTGGCGACGAGCGCGAGGGCCGCTTCATCGGCCAGGACGCGCTGCAGGCGATCGCCGCGTCGGGCGGTCCCAGGCGGAAGCTGGTGGGCCTGCTGGTGGAAGGACGCCGCAGCCCGCGTCAGGGCATGAAGGTGATGGAGGGCGATCGCGTGGTCGGCGAAGTGACGAGCGGTTGCCTCAGTCCCACGCTGGATCGCCCGATCGCGATGGCGATCGTGGAGCGCGCGGTGTCGGAATCGAAGCCTGCGCTGTCCGTGGATCTGGGTCGCGAGCGCGCGGGCGCCGTGATCACCCCGATGCCGTTCCTCAAGACCGTGCGCTGAGCGCGCAGCACGGCGCGATCGCCCCGATCGGCGATGGCCCGCGCGACGAACCGCGTGAGGTTCACTCCTCGACGACGCGCTTGCGGCCGCTTCCGGGCGGACGGCCGCGACGCTTGGCCGGAGCCTGCGGCGGCTCGGGCTCGCCGCCTTCGCGGATCCACTGGCTGGGCCGGTCGTCCGTCAGGCGCGCGTGCAGCTTCTTCAGCGCTTCCTCGGCGATCTGGCGCACGCGCTCGCGCGTCAGGCCCACGGTCTCGCCGATCTGCTTCAGCGTGAGCGGCTCCTGGCCCTCCAGGCCGAAGCGCAGGCGAAGCACGCGCGCGTCGCGCTGGTCGATCGAGTCGAGCAGCTTCAGGATGTAGCCGA
>JBMOGS010000052.1:0-16517 GCA_049318245.1 Phycisphaerales bacterium
GCTGCACGAACTTCACGCGCGGCTTCAGCCAGTCGGTGAGCGACTGCATCATGACCGCGGTGTCCATGAAGATGCCGTCGTCGTACACCACCATGCGACGCGTGGTGCCGGTGCCGAAATCGAGCGTCACGTCCTTGGCAGGCTGCATGACCTTGCCCACGTAGGGCTCGAGGCCGGATTCCTTGCGATCGTCGAAGTAGCTCGGCACGATCATGGCGCCCGACTTGAAGTGCGGGTGCTCGCCACGGGCCACCTGCGCGTAGAAGCGGTAGGCATCCAGGCCGATGCGGTCGATGACCGCCTGCATGGCCGCGTCGTTGTCCATGGACACGGGCGCGAGCAAGCCGCCTGCGTTGTGCGAGGTGAGATCGTCGAAGCGCTCGGCCACCACGGTGATGTTCGTGTAGCCCTTCTGCGCGAGGTCGTAGGCGCTGAAGAGGCCGATGACGCCCGCACCGATGACGGTGATGGGTGTGTCCTTGCGCAGGTCCTTCGAGAGCGGTGATTCGATGAGCAGGCTGTTGACGTACTCGGCACTGCCTGGGGCCAGCGTCCAGCCGCTGCCGCCATGCCCATAGTCATGCGCGACCACCTTGTCGCCCACCTGCTCGACGCACAGGCGCGGCGAACCGTGACGCATGGGACGCACGCAGAGGATCTGCTTGCCAAGGTGCGCGGCCGAGAGATCGGGCGGCTGCACATGACGCACCTCGAGCGCAGCGGCGCTGGTTGCCGTGGCAGGTGCCTGCACGCAGGCGACGGGTGCGAACAGACACGGCACCAGGGCCAGGAACAGCACGCTGAAACGGTTTCGCACTTCGGTCTCCTTCGTGAATGGGTGCCTTGGCACGTCTAGGCGTGCCGGATCGTTCATCGCGAGCGGATCTGCCGCAGCGCCTCGTGACAGTACCACTTCACCGCGTCACTCATCGGGGGCTGCAGCGCGTCGAGCTCGGCCGCGGTGCACCAGCGGATGGCGTGATGCTCGTCGGTGGCCAGCGTGACCTGGCCCGCACGCGGACGCGCGAAGGAGATCATGCCGATGTGCTCGTGGGTGTCGCTGATGCGGTGGATGTCGAGGTACTGCGGCGCAATGAGCGCCCGCGTGCCCGGGCCGGTGGTCGGCGGTCGCTGGCCCAGCAGCTCGATGTCGAGACCGCTCTCCTCGCGGGCCTCGCGCAGGGCGGCCTGCTCCGGATCCTCGTCGAGCTCGATGTGCCCGCCGAGCGGCAGCCACTTGTCGAGCTTGCGGTGGTGGATGACAAGCACGCGCGACTGGTGCACGACGAACACGGCCACGGTGAAGTCGATCTTGTCGTGGATGTGGGGCATGGGATGGGTCCGACTCAGGACTGTCGCCCCGCAGCGCCGCCGTACTTCGACGGCCTGCACACGAGCCAGAAGCCCACGGCGGCGATGGAGAGCACCGTGCCACTCACCACACCGTGGGCGCGGAACCCGTCCATGATGATCTCGCGCCGAACTTCGCGAAGCTGCTCAAGACGGTCCGGACTCAGACCGAGCTCACGAATGATCGTCCCGGTCGGCTTGTTGTCTTTCACGGCCTCCACCAACGCCTCGACCTGTTCCGGCGTGGTGCCGCTTGATTCCTCCGCATGGCGCCGCATCGAAGCACCCATGGCGTGACTCACCGTGGAGGCGACAAGCAGCAGCGCGAGTGCATTGCCCACACCGGTCGCCGCGCTTCGATAGGAGGAGACCTGCCGATCGAGCCCCTCCGGAGCGCGGGACATGATGGCCTGCGTGACACAGACGCCAGAGCCGATCTCGGCGACGGCGGACACGGCGAGCACGCTCACGGTGACCCACAGCGGCGAGGCCGTGGTCTGCGTCCAGGAGAGCCACATCGAGGCCGCGAACCACCCGATCAGGAGTGCACCCGCGTGGCGGATGCCGATGCGTCGGATGAGCCACCCTGCGACGCCGGCTCCGGCCAACGAGGCGATCTGCGCGGCCAGCAGCGCAAGCGAGACCTCCAGCGAGGTGAGACGGTGCACGAAACGCGCGACCGCGCCGACATAGAACCACAGGTCGCCGCACTGCGCCACCATGGCGACCAGGAGAATCGGGAGCAGTCCCGGAGTCCGAAGCGTGGTGCCATCAAGGCTGGGATTCGGCAACACGCGCACAAGTCCGAACCAGATGGCCGCGGCGGCCACGGTGCCGGTGACCCAGGCCAGCGCGGGGAACGAGAGCACGCCGTGCAGCGCGACGGCACCCAAGGTCTCCACGATGCCAACCAGGGTGACACCCGCAAGAATTGGTGTCCATGGTTCCTTCCGGGCGGCTGATGTCGGTCCCGCAGGCTCACCGCGAAACCAGCGCATCGATGCCAGGAGAATGAGACCGCTGGCGATCCAGACGGCACCGACCCAACGCCAGTCGCCCATGCCAAGCAGCCAACCCGCCAGCACTGGCGCGATGATGTACGCGGTCGGCACCACGGCACCCAGCGTGGCGAAAGCCGAGGTGCGACGACCCGCATCCGTGATCGACGCCGCCACAACCGAGAATGCAAGCACGCTGACCACGCTGCGACCGATGCTCACCGCGCTCATGCCGATCACCAGCCATCCGATGGCCGGGGCGAAGGTCATGAGCAAGGCACCACTCAGCACGCATGCCGCCGAAATCGCCGCCAGCCGGAAGGCGCTCAAACCAACCCCCAGCGCCCCGACAAGCGGAACCGCAAGCAGACCGGCGATGTCCGGGAGTTGTCGCAGCAGCACCTCCCCATCGACACCCAGCCCGAAGGTCTGCTGGACCGGCAGGATGATCACACCCCAAGTGGCGTTCAGCAGGAAGCTGCCAAAGAGCGCCAGCGAAGCCCCGATGAGCGCATTCCGCTCGCGCGCGGGCCAGTGCAGGAGAAGCGCTTGTCGGATGACCCGCATCGCGTGCGAGAGAGTAGCCGCGCGGCCACGTCGAGTCCGCCCCCACGACACCCTCCGCGCCCCCTCAGATCATTCGCTGGCTTCGCAAGGTGCACCCGAGCAGCTTGTACAGCACGCGCGCACCCACCGTGCCGTTCCATTCATCACCCTTGGTCCCGGGCGCCACTTCGCACAAATCGAAACCGACCACGCGCTTTCCGCTGTGCGCCAGCAGTTCGAGCAGGTGACAGATTTCGGGGAAGGTGATGCCGCCCGGCACGGGCGTGCCGGTGTGCGGACAGTGCTCGCTGGTGAGTCCGTCGATGTCGAAGGAGATGTACACCGTCTTCGGCAGCGCGGCGATGATGCGCTTGCACACGGTGGTCCATGTGGCGCCGCCGAACTGCATGTCGCGCAGGCGCTGGTCGTAGAAGGTCTGCACACGCCCCTTCGAACGCTGCGCGAACTGCACCTCGCGCGAACCCACGTCGCGGATCGCGACCTGCACGAGCTTGCCCACCTTGGGCAGCCGCGTCATCACGTTGTGGAAGATGCTCGCGTGGCTGAAGGCGAACCCCTCGAAGGCCTCGCGCAGGTCCGCATGCGCATCGATCTGCAGGATGCCCATGCCCGGATGGCGCCTGGAAAGTTCGTCGATCAGGCCGAAGGGACTGGCGTGATCGCCGCCGAGCAGCGCCGGGATCGCGCCCTGGTCGAGAACGCGTCGCGCTTGCGCCGCGACATGGTCGTTCACGCGCTCGCTGGCGGCATTCACGGTCGCGAGCGCCTTGGCGTGCCTGGCGTTGCCGCGCTCAGCACCGCCCGCACGGATGATTGGCTCGGCTGCGGCACGCGCCTTTCTGGAAAGCGCGGCGATTGACCTGGGAATGGGAAGCATCGCGATGCCGGCCTTCCAGATCGGGCCGAACTGGATGTCCTCGAGGTCGACCTGCATGCTGGCGTGCAGCACATGCTCGGGACCCGCCGCCGTGCCGGGGCGGTAGCTGGTGGTGGCATCGAACGGCACCGGGATCACCACGATCCGGGCCTGATCGGGCTTCGTGTCGAGGCCGAAGAGTCCGTCACCGGTCGCCGCAGCGTCGGGGTCGAACCCGGCGGGCACGACATCGACGACGGGCTTTGCTCGAGAATCGTTGCGGACGCGCTTGGTTGGCATGGAAGCCGGAGATTACGCAACCGCCGCCCTGTGCGATGATGCCGCCGTGACCGAGACGGATCGACCCACCATCGCGCCAGGCGTCGAGCGGATCCTGCATCTGGGAACGACGATGCAGGTGTTCCTGGCGGAATTGCGACCCACACCCGGACGCTTGCAGGCGACGGTGCGAGCCACGGTCGCCGTGATGGTTGGCGTGGTTCTTGCGGCCATGGTCGGCAATCCCGCGTTCGTGATGTGCCCGGTCACCGCGATGACCGAAAGCACGCCGGGCACCGTGCACTCGCCGGGGCTGCTCGCGCGGCGCATCCTGCTGAGTTTCCTGTGCGCGGGAGCATCGATCGTGATCGTGGGGGTCGTGCCCCAGGTGCAGGCGGTGCTGTACGTCGCGATCCTGCTGCTCGTCTGGAGCGTGCTCTATCTGGCGCGCGTTCTGCCCGTCGGAAGCAGCGGCCTGCGTGTCGCGATCTGGACGCTCGGCCAGACCTTCTCGGTGCCGCTGGAGAATCCGGCGAACTTCGAGCAGGCTGCCATGCTGAGCGCGCTTGGGGTCTCCACCGGCGTCCTGATCTCGCATGCCGCGACGCTGCTCATCTTTCCAGGCGCGGAATCACTGCGCGCGCGACAGGCCGTGGACGGACTGCTGGCGGACTCGGCGACCAAGCTCCGCGCGCTCGCGGAGCGTTGCCGCGACGGCGGAACGATCGACCCCGAGACCACCCCCGTCGACGCATCGACGCTCGTGCACATCGCGGTGCTGACCGATGCGGTCCGGACCTACGTGGAGCCAGGTGCCAGCTTTCCCGAACTCGCGCCACTCACGCGCATGGCATGCATCTCGGATGCCGCGACAGTGCACCTCGCCGGGCTCGCGCACGAGGCCGGGGTGGATCCCGTGGCTCGCGAGGCGGCGGCCCGCGTCGCCCTGCGGATGGCGGATCTCTTTGACCGCACGCGTGGGCTGAGCTTTGAACGACACTGGGCACGACCCGGCGACCTTGTGCCCGAGCTTGACGAACTTGCGCGCGAGGCGGAGTCGCTGATCGAGGAAGGCGACCGGATCATCCGCGAGTCCGACGCCGACACCGGGGAGACGACCCTTTCCATTGCGGGATTCGCGCGCCGCGTGGGAGGTTCGCTGCGAGCGTCGCTGACCGATCGACCCCTGCCGGCGGGAATCGGATCCTCGGCGCTCGCGCTGCCGCTCGGTTTCGCGCCAGCGGGACCGACAGGGCGAGCTCCGACGCTCGCCGCGGCGCTGTCGAGGTTCGACCCCGTCGCCGCCACGAGCGCCGCCGCGTCCGTGTCGGGACTCGGGCTCGCGATGCTGCTGACGGCCTTCTTCCTGCCAGCGGAGACCGGAGCCGCGGCGATCGGTTCCGTCTTCCTGCTGCAGTCGACGATCGGTGGTTCGGGGCGCCGCGGATTGCTGCGCTTCATCGGCACGGTGATCGGCGGAGCGATGGCGATCCTGGCCATGATGCTCTTTGCCGGCGGCCTGCAGGGCCCCGGGTGGTACGTGGCGATCCTGGGAACGCTGACCTTCGCGTCGGCGTGGGTGTTCGTGGGAAGCCCGCGCACCAACTATGTGGGCCTGATGATGGCCGCGGCGTGGATCACGGCGATCGTCGTGGATCCAGCACCTGCCGTCACCGTGACGCCGGCGCTGGCTCGCATCTGCAGCGTGATCCTGGCCGGCCTCTGCGTGACGACCATGATCTGGCTGTACGCCACCACGAGCGCTCGCACGGCCCTGATGAAGTCGATCGCGGACGGATGGAAGCGCCTGGCCGACCTCATGCGCACGGCGACGATGAAGCCGGTCCTGGAGGGCGACCTTGATGCCTGGCGCAAGGCGAGTCACCTGGCCACGGGCAACCTGGCCACCACGGCTGACCTGCGCGAGCAGTACGCCTTCGAACGGCGCCTGCGGAGCGACGCGTTCCAGCCGGTGCTCGAGACGCTGGCGGAGCAGCAACGCACGCTGCTGCTGGCCCGCGCGATGGCGATCGGCCGCTTCCACGATCATCCGTTGCCGGTGCAGGCGACAGCGGCGCTCGACGCGGCGCTGGAGGCACAGGCGCGACGTCTGGACCGACTGTCCGGGCGTTTCCTTCGTCCGGTCGCGGGCGACCCCATCGACACGCCCATGCCGACGGCGCAGGCCACGCGCCAGGCAGCCATCGACGCCGGCTGCAGCGCCGAGGACGTGGCGCGACTCGTCTATCGTCGCGACGCGATCGCGATGCTGGCCCGCACCATCGACCGGGCCGAGCGGCTGGCAGGAACCGGGTTCGCATGGATCGACGGCAGGCTCGAGAGCATTCTGGAACGCGACGCGATCCAGGCGGGAGCGCCACGGCCTGCGGCTATGCTCGCCACCACCTCGTGACGCGCAGAGAAGGCTCCATCACCGCGCATCGATCCGCGCTACTTCGCGCCGCGGCACTCGTGGCATGCATCCTTCCGCTCGGCGCCTGCAATCCGAACCTCGATGTCGATGGCGCGCTGGTTCCTGCGTGGATCACCGCGGCGGTGATCGGCATCGTGGCCATGCTGGGCGCGCGCGCGGCGCTGATCCGCACGGGCATCGATCGCCATCTGGTGGCGCGACCGGCCGTGTACCTGAGCCTGGCCATCACGTTCACATGCCTGGTGTGGATCGCGGTGTTCCGCTATTGAGATGAGCGCCGTCGCCCCCATCGAGATCCGCAAGGAGAGCGATCCGCGGCGACAGCGGATCGGCCGGATCGTGTCGTACGCGACATTCGCGGCCGCGCTGCTGAGCATGGTCATCGTGTGGAACCAGATCCAGCGTTATCCGCGCACCGACGATGCCTACCTGCGCGCCAACACGATCGGCATGGCCCCGCGCGTGTTCGGCCAGATCGCGGAACTGCCGATCCGCGACAACCAGTTCGTGAAGACGGGCGACCTGCTGTACCGCATCGATCCACGGCCGTACGAGGTGGCGCTCGCACGCGCCGAGGCGAACCTGGCCGTCGTGGACTTCGAGGTGCGTGCCCTGAGCGACGCCGTGCAGGTGGCCGATGCCCGCATCGCCACGAGCAGGGCCGACGTGGACAAGGCCCAGGCCGACATCGTGCGTCGCAAGGCCGATGTCGCGGCCGCGAAGGCGCGCGCGGACTACGCCGCGGACTATCTGGGTCGCATCAAGCCGCTGCTCGAGCAGCAGTTCGTGACCGCCGACCGCGTGGCGCTGGCCGAGAGCGACCTGCAGGCGGCGAAGGCCGGCGTGGCGGCAGCCGAGGCCGCGGTGGCCAACGCGGATGCCGCCCTGGTCGCCGCGCAGTCGGCCGTGGTGAGCGCCGAGGCCGAGGCCAAGCGTGCACGCAACGCGCTTGCCCAGGTGGGTGACGTCAACGTGCGCGTGGCCGCGGCCAAGGTGGAGATCGCCGACGCGCGCCTGAACCTTGCCTACTGCGAGGTGCGGGCGCCGATCGAC
This sequence comes from Phycisphaerales bacterium, assembly GCA_049318245.1. Classification (GTDB taxonomy): domain Bacteria; phylum Planctomycetota; class Phycisphaerae; order Phycisphaerales; family SM1A02; genus SYAC01. Next base: position 7,538 of record JBMOGS010000052.1, read on the forward strand.
GGCTGGGTGACCAACCTGAACACCAACGTGGGTGCCTTCGTGAAGACGGGCGACAACCTCTTCTCGATCGTGCAGAACACGGAATGGTGGGTGATCGCCAACTTCCTGGAGACCGAGGTGGAGCAGATCCGCGTGGGCCAGGAAGTGGCGGTCTACATCTACGCCTATCCCGGCCATCGATTCAAGGGCACCGTGCAGGGCATTGGATGGGCTCTCTACCAGCCCAACGGCGCGACGCAGCAGACGCTGCCCGACGTGAAGCCCGCCTTGAACTGGATACGCCTTGCGCAGCGCTTCCCGGTGCGCATCACGCTGGAGCCCTTCGACCCGAAGTACCCCTATCGCATGGGCGCCACGGTGACCGCCATCGTGAAGACGGGCGGGCGCGATCCTCTGCTGGAGCAGCTTGGCCTGATCGGATCACCCTTCGGCAAGGATTCGGGGCCCTTCCCCGATGCGGGCTCGGGACCCACGCTGCTTCCCGTGAAGTGAGTCAGCGCACCTCGCCGGGTCCCGCACCCGAGGCGAGGATCAGGCGCGCGCTGGATGCGAGCAGGTTCGAGCGGCTCTCGATGCGCTGCGCGCGCGCGAGCGAAAGGTCGCGCTCCGAATCGAGAAGTTCCGGAAGCGTGGTGAGCCCGAGTTCGTACGCGCGCTTGACCGATTCGAACGCGTCGATCGCGGCAACGAGCTGCGCCTTCGCGGCGTCGTACTGCGCGCGGTCGCTCTGCAGCGTGTGGTAGGCGCGCCAGACCTCGTCGGCGGCGTCGAGCCGGGCCCTCGCGAGACGCGCGCTCGCGGCGGCACGGTTGGCGGTGGCCTCGGCGAGCGCGGCATCGCGCGCGCCATCATCGAAGAGCAGCCAGCGGCCACCGAGGTACGCGGAGCCAGCGAAGCCCCAGCCCTGCCCCTGGATGGAGAAGCCCGGCGTGTCGAAGTTGAGCCAGCTCTCGCCGGCGGTGCCACGCACCACCACCTCAGGCAGGTAGTCGGCCTGCGCGCGCCGCATGTCGGCCTCTCGCGCACGAACCTCGAGCACGACGGCCGCGAGATCCGGCCGCCTCGCGAGCGCCTGATCGATGATGCCGTCGATGCCGGCGGTCAGGATCTCTGGCACCTCGGCTTCGGGCGTGGGATCGATCGGGAGCGACACGCTGGCGGGCATGCCCACGCTGGTGCGCAGATCTCCCTCGGCGATGAAGACCTCGCTGCGGCGCTTCTCGAGCACGTACAGCGCCTCGGCGAGCGCCTGTCGCGCCACGAGCATGTCGGGGCGCGTGGCCAGCCCCATCGCCAGCCGCGACTCCGTGGCCTGCAGCACGCTTCGCGCGGCAGTCACGTCCTGTTCGGCCGCCTGGCGCAATCCAAGCGCCCCCTCGAGACGGAAGTAGGACTTCTGCACGTCGAAGACGGTGCGCTGGATCGTCCGGTCGTGCGAAAGGTTCGAGGCCGCCAGTTCGGCGCGCGCACGGTCGGTGTCGGCGTCGCGACGGCCGAAATCGAGCAGCAGCCAGGATGCGTAGACCTGGGGCGAGAACAGCGCCTCACGATCGGGCAGTGGTTGTGGCGTCTGCGAGAGGAAGGGCTGCTGCGAGTAGCTCATGCCCGCCTCGACACCGATCTGTGGGCCATAGGCCGCCAGCGCCTTCTGCTCACGCGCTGCCGCCGCACGCGCGCGGTGCCACGATTCCCGCGTGTCGGGATTCGCCTCGAGCGCCATCGCGGCAAGTTCGGGAAGTCCCCAGATCCGCTCGATGCCCGGCCCAGGACCGTCCGTCGCCTCGTCAGGCGCCACGCCAGCGACCTGATTCGCCTGTTCCATCAAGGCGCTGTCGATGCCGCGACGGATCGCCGCGGCCTGCTCCTCGTCGTTCTGACGGCCGAGCGCACGGAGGCGCGACACCATCGAATTCGGACTGTCGGTGGGCACGGCACGCGACGGCCGCGCGGCGCTTTCCGCCACGGCCGCATCGATCTTCCGTTCCGCATCGGCAAGTCCGTCGTCCCACAACTCGGATCGCTGTCGACACGCCGCCAGAGCCACGAGCGCAAGCGCGATGCTGCTGGCAGCGCGGCATCCTGCCGTGTTGTGAAGCCTTCCTGGCACGCTCGGCAATATACGACGCCCCAGCGCCCGCACAACGATCCAGCGAACGTGAATCAGGACTTCTTGCCGGGCTCGGCGTCCGCCACGACAGGCGGGAATCCGTTGAGCTGCCGCCAGATCTCCTGCCAGAGCGGCACCTGACGCAGCAGCACCCACGCCTTGGTGCGCACACCCTGTCGCAGCCAGCGCGTGCCGGGCCATGCCTCGTCCTGCAGATCCGGCGCGACGATGATCCGGAAGCGACCCTTGCCGTCGTCGGTCGCGTCGATCGCGATCACCTCGCCGCCGAAGGTTCCCACCGCCACGCTGGGCCAGCCGACGAACTGGATCGCGGGCCAGCCCTCGAACTGCAGTCGGACCCTGCTGCCGGGAATCATGTTGCCCTGGTCATCCGGGTGGCGCGCGGTGATCAGCGGCATGTCCATGCCGTCCACCCACGCCTCGACGAAGCGCTCCTCGGTGTTGGGAATGACCACGCAGATCGGCGAGCCTGGCCGCAGGAACATGCCCTCGTTGATCGCGACGCTCAGGACGATCCCGTCACGCGGACTCTCCACGTCCTGCTGCAGGTTCTGGTTGATCTGGATGTCGACCGATGCGATCTCGCGCTCCGCCGCGGCAAGATCCGCCTCCGCGCTGCCGCGGCTTGCCTTGGTCGAGGCGATCGTGGCGTCGTACTCACGGCTCGTGCGCTCCAGCACCGCCTCGGCAGCCGCCAGGTTCGCCTTGGAACTGTCGCGCGCAAGACGCGCCAGCTCGTAGTCACGCCGGGAGATGTCGCCGGTCTCCACCAGCTGCGACATGCGACGGTAGTTGATCTCATTCGTCTCGAGCGTGAAGGTCTCGGCGTTCAGCCGCTGCTGGGCCGCGTCGATCGCCTGCGGCTTCGCGAGTTCCTGGCTCAGGATCTGCGCCGAGAGGTCCTCGATGCGCTGCCGCGCCGCCGCGCGACGCGCCACCGCAGCATCGTGCTGCAGGCGAAGGTTCGCGATCAGGTTCGGGTCGTTGTCCTGCAGTTGCACCAGCGGCTCGCCCTTGCGGACGATCTGGTTCTCCACGACGTGCAGACGCTTCACGCGCCCCTGCACGGGCGCCTCGACGGTCACGCGTCGATCGAGCGGGTTGAACGCGATCACCCGGCCCGTCCCACGCACCGACTGCTGCCACGGCAGGAACGCGACGGAGAGCACGACGAGCACGCTGCACACGGCCAGCACGCGCGCGAGAATGCGAGCGCCACGCGCGTTTCCGGCGAGCGCCAGCGACGGCAGCGGTGGCAACAGCGGATCGCGGTCCGACTCATCCATGACCGTTCTCCCGCGCGGCGTCAAGATCGATGCATCGACCGATGCGTTCCGCGACACGCTGATCGCGCGTGGACACAAGAAGCGTCCATGCGCTCGAGGGATCCTTCAGGACCGCGCACAGCGCCGTGGTCGTGGACTCGTCCAACCCGTCCAGCAACTCGTCGACCAGGAGGAGCTTCGGCCGAGCGACGAGCGCCCGGGCGACCAGAAGCCGGATGCGGCGGCGGCCCGTGAGGGGCAGACCGCCGGTGATGAGCCTGGACTCCAGACCCTCGGGCATTCGACGGATCACCTCACCCAGTCCGACCCGCTCGACGGCCTCCTGCATCTGCGCGATCGTGACGCCGCGCAGACCAAGGCGCAGGTTGTCCGCGATCGTGCCAGCGATGAGATCCCCCTCCCGCAGCAGCATGGTGTGCGTGTGCAGGGCTCCGAGATCCCACGCGCGGACATCAAGCCCGTGCAACTCCAACGTGCCTTCGCTCGCCTTCCGGAAGCCGGCGATCGCCTCCAGGAGCGTGCTCGTGCCGCTGCCGACGGATCCCAGCACCGCGGCGCGATCTCCCGCCTGGAGTTCGAAGTTGACGTGACCGAAGGCACGCTGCAGTCCATCGCGCTGGTAGCCCAGATCGACCGCGCGCACCGCCATGGGCGCCTGCACCGATGGCCGCTCTCCGCCCGAACGATCCAGCGGAATGTCGATCAGGTACCCGAGCTTGTCCACGGCAGCGACGGCGTCGTACCACGCCTCGAACTGCTTTCCAAGCTTGGCGATCGAGGCCACGATCGCGGACACGATGATCTCGGCGGCCACGAGCTGGCCGAGCGTCAGCTGCTGATTCAGCACGAGCCAGCCGCCCACGCCGAGCAGCAGCGTGCCTGCCAGGACCTCCAGCGTCAGCAGGCCCGAGATCTGCCGAAGCAGCACCCGGAAGTGCTGCGCGCGGGCCTCCAGATAACCGCGAACCAGGTCATCGGCCCGGCTCTGGGCCATCTCCAGTCCACCCGGCCCCTTGAACATGCGGGGATGCCGCGCGAGTTCCTCGAACCAGTCCACGACCTGGTACTTGCGGACCGACTCGCGAATGCTGGTCGGCACCGCGCCGCGGCCGACCACGAAGATGATCACGGCGATCGCCGCCAGCAGCAGCAGCGCGAAGGCCAGCAGGAACGGGTGATAGAACGCGAGCACCGTGAGGCCGATCGCGGCGTTCAGCACCAGGTTGATTCCGGTCAGCAGCAGCATCGACGCGCTCTTCTGGACCGTCACGACGTCCAGAAAACGGTTCACCAGCTCCGGCGCATGCACGCCACGAAGCGCCTCCATATCCATCGCCGGAAGCCGGATCGAGAGATCCGATGCCAGTCGAACGAAGATGCGGCGCTGGATCACCTCGGCCACCACATGCTGGATGGCGCGAAGCGCGCCAGCCACGGCAAGACAGACCAGCAGCACCAGCGCGATCGCGGCGAGTGCCTGCAGGAAGGGTCCGCTCTGCGCGCCGAACGAGAGATTGCTGACGAAGCCGTTGATGGCGAGCGGCAGCGCCAGATACAGCAGTCCCGTGATCGCGCTGAAGACCGCGATGGTCCACAGCTCCCCCTTCTCCGGTCGCATCAACGTGAACAGTCGCCGAATGGGGGACACATGGTGACCCTCCGGGCCGTGTGCCACGTGCGCATCGGGCTCGCTCAGACGTTCGGCGATCACCAGACCCACGTCGATCCGTTCCTCGCCACCAAGCGCTTCGCGAAGATCGGCGCGACGGATCACGCCGGCTTCCGCGTCAGGCTCGGCCGAGCTCCAGCAGCGTGCGGAGAAGAAGCCGTGCCCCTGCAAGGCCAGCCACCGTCCCTGCACCTGCGACCATGCCACGATCGGCAACGCATCCCCCGCGATCCAGACGGCGTCGGACACGGTGAGCCGACGCGGCTCGACGCGGACGCCGATCGCCGACGCGCCCGCGCAGAGCATGTCGAGAGGCTCACCCGAGTCCGCGAGGTCCATCGCTGCCGTGGCACGCGAGGCCTGGAAGTCGCGACCCAGATCGGCGGAGAGTCGAGCCAGCAGACGAAGCGTGTGCTCGGTGACCGCCGAACGGTTCACGGTCGGTGCCTGAGTCTGGATGGGCGTTTCGCTGGTCACGGGTGCGAGGGCCGGGATGGTAGGCGGCCGGACGGCCACATGTCATACGCAATTCCGGAATTGCAGTTCGTATGTTCCGACGCGCCAGATTCGCTCGAATTCAGGTCGCCACCAGCGCGCCAGCACTGTCCAGTGCCCCCGCCGGACAGGCCGCAACGGCCTCTTCCCAGGCCCGACGACGTTCCACCGGCACCATCGCCAGCACGCCCAATGCCTGGAGCGCGGCCAGCAGCGACGCGGCCTCCATGCCCCGCGAGACCACGGTGGCATCCACGATCGGCTTGCCCAGGATCGCCTCCAGCTGCGTCTGCGAGTAGGTGGGCTTCACGGCCGCAGTCGACTGGGTGCCGTACTGATTCAGGTTGCTGGCAAAGATGCCGGCCGCGCTCACGGGGAGGAAGTCCTCGTACCGAAGGCCCTCCACCTGCAGCATGCCCGCGTTCAGCAATTCCGTTATGTCCGCGCTCTTCAGCGTGCCTCGCGCCGCCACCCCCTTCGGGGTGGTCGCGTATCTGCCGAACACGAGTCCTTGCGCCAGCAGCGCGGGCAGCGTCTTCGGGAACGGCACGAAGGGCTCCGCATAGGCGGCCTCGTAGGCGGCGAAGTCCCGCGCGGGAAGCGATGGATCACGCTCACGCATGGCGTCGGCCTGCGCCAGGCAGTCGTCGTAGAGCGCGCGCCCCTTCGGCGTGGTCGCGTACCCGCGCTCCTCGATCTCGCCGAAGCGCGCCGTGTGCACCGTGTCCACCACCGAACCATCCGCCTCGCGGAACTGCACCGGCTCCGTGAGCGCCTTGTAGGCGTCCTGTCGGAGCAGGATCGGCGTGTCCTCGCTCGGACCCTCGGTGAAGTCCTTGAATCCGGCATGCTTCAGCGTGGAGAGCTGGAAGGCGTCGCCGCGGAAGGTGGCGACCAGCGCATCGACCCAGCGGCCCATGTCCGTCGCCGTGACCGCACCCGCCTGATAGGAGTCGATCTCGGCGTGGCTCAGGTGCTTGAAGTGCAGGCGCAAGCAGTCGCGATCGGCGGTCCTGCCCAACCGGGCCAGGGCCCGCGTCGCGCGCGCGCGGAACGCCGCCTCATCGAGTTCACCAAGACAGCGCTTCATCGACGCCACGTAGAGGTCCAGGCAGAACGTGTTCGGCGTGAGGTGATTCAGGTGGTGCGACTCGAAGCAGGCGATGTCCGCCGCGATCTTGAAGCCGGTCTTGCAGAGATGCGCATAGAGCGCGTGATCCCGCGCGCGGCCTGTCCAGCGGAAGATGCGGCCGGTCGCCTCGCCGATGAGCGCCTCGAAGTCCTCGCGCGAAAGACCGTCCTGCCGCTCGCAGCGCTCGATCAGCTCCTTCGCGCGCTCCGAGAACACCTGACGCGTGGCCAGCAGCGACTCGATGCGTCCTCGGGTCTGCGGATCGAAGTAGTCCGTCATCAGGAGCGAGGTGAAGACGCGGTGCTCGGGGCGCACGACCGATCGGAACGCGGTGGCGATGATCGGCTGGCTCTTCGAGCCCACCGCGGTCATGTCGTAGAAGTTGTGCGGCTCCATCGCGAAGCAGCCGAAGAACCTGCCGATCCAGCGGTACTCGTCGGGGCGGCCAATGCGGATCGCGCCATGCCGCTCGCCGCTCGTGCGGTCGAGCTGCGAGTCGCTGATCGCGAATCCGGCGTGCAATGTTCCCACCAGCTCGCACACCGTGCGATTGCAGACCCGGTTGACCAGCAGGCTGCGGTCGTACATGGGCACTTCGCGGGCGAACAGCGCGGAAAGCTCCGCGAACAGGCGATTCTGCATCTCGACGCGGTCTGCGAACGGTGCGGGCATGGGTCGCTCCTTGGACAGACTTTACACTCGTCGGCGCCATGGCCGAGGAAAACCTTGAAGACGTCCGCCGGCGAATTCGCGAGATTGACGGGCAGATTCTCGGGTTGGCCGCCGAACGGCAGCGTCTGGCCCGGGAGGTCGGCGAGATCAAGCGGCGTGTCGGCATCGCCACGGTCGATTACGCGCAGGAGCGCGCGGTGCTCGAGCGCGCCCGGGCCACGGCGCAGGAACGCGGTCTGGACCCGTCGATCGCCGAGGATCTGCTGGCCCGACTGATCCGCGCGTCGGTCAACGCGCAGGACCAGGACAGCATCCGCTTCAGCGCGGCGGGGGCGGGCCAGTCGGTGGTGGTCGTGGGTGGCGAGGGGCGCATGGGCCGCTGGATGCGGCAGTTCCTCTCCGCGGGCGGCTTTCGCGTGGCGTCACTTGACAGCGCGGCGACGGCCGAGATGCAGGCACAGGGCCGTGCGGCGCTCGCGAAGGCGGATCTGGTGGTGTGCTGCACGCCCCCTGCCGCGACGGCACAGATGTACATGGAATGGTCGGCGCGCCCGCCTGCCGGCGTGATCACCGACATCGCCAGCATCAAGACGCCGCTGATCCCGGCGATCCGCAGGCTGCAGGCCGCTGGGGCGCGCGTGGCCTCGATCCATCCGATGTTCGGTCCGTCGATCGCGCTGCTGCGCGACGCCGACGTGGTGCTGTGCGACACGGGCGACGCCGCCGCGCTGGACGCGGTGGAGCGCCTCTTCCACCCAACCACGGCGCGTCTGGTGCGCATGCCGCTGGAGGCGCACGATCGTCACATGGCGGACCTGCTGTCCCTGGCCCACGCCACCGCGATCGCCTTCGCGCTGGCCCTGCCCGAACGCAAGCACCCCGTCCGAAGCACGACCTTCGGTGCACTCGAGCGTCTTGCCGCCAACGTGGTCCGCGAGAGCCCCGACGTCTACTTCGAGATCCAGTCGCGAAACCCCCACTCCTTCGCCGCGCTGGAACGGCTCCGCGCCGCGGTGGATCGCGTGATGCACGCCGTGGCCGCGGGCGACGCGCAGGGATTCGCCGCGCTCATGCGCGACGGCCAGACCCGGGCCGGCGGCGACACGCCCGTGGCCTGAAAACGACGCCGGGCGCAGGCCGTTGCGTGTTCGGCCCGCGCCCGCGGCGTCGCGAGAGATGCACCACCTCAGTGACCGTGCATCATCTTCGACATGTTGAAGATCGGCAGCAGCATGGCGCTGGCGATGCCGCCGACGATCACGCCCATGCCGACGATCAGGATCGGCTCGACCATGCTCGTCGCGCTCTTCAGCGACGTCTCCAGATCCTCCTCGGCGACCTGTGCGGCGCTCTCCAGCACCTCGGGCAGGCGGCCAGACTTCTCGCCTGCGGCGATGATCGCCGAGACGTTCCGGGGAATGAACGCGTATTCGCGGAAGGTCGGCGCGAGCTCCTGACCGTGACTCACGCGCTCCTCGAGCACCTTCCAGAGACGGTCATAGCAGGCGTTTCCGGTCACGTCACGCAGGATGCGCACCACCTCCAGCAGCGGCACGCCCGCCGCCATCAGCGTGGCCATGGTGCTCGCGAAGCGCGCC
>JBMOGS010000053.1:0-16356 GCA_049318245.1 Phycisphaerales bacterium
GCAAGGGCAAGATGACCATCCGCGTGGTGGGCGAGGGCGAGGTCGCCGTCGAGCATCACGTGCCGCAGGGCACCCACCTGCTGGTGCACGCGGGCGACACGGTCAATGCGGGCGATCCGCTCGTGGAAGGCCCGCGCGATCCGGCGGACATCGTGCGCATCAAGGGTGAGGAAGCCCTCTACGTGTACATGCTGGACGAGATCCAGAACGTGTACCGCGCGCAGGGCGTGCCGATCTCCGACAAGCACATCGAGATCATCCTGAAGCAGATGCTCTCGAAGGTCCGCGTGGTCGCCAGCGGCGATACCAGCCTGCTGCCGAACGAGGTGGTGGACAAGAGCGTCCTCCGCCGCGTGAACGACGAGCTCGACGAGATGCTCTTCATCGAGGAGCCCGGCCAGACGACCCTGCCGAAGGGCACGCTGCAGCCGCGCGACGAGGTGAAGGAGGCCAACGCCACGGCCGAAGGCCAGGGCAAGGACAAGGCCAAGACCCGCAAGCCGAAGAAGGCCACGGGCCGCACCCTCCTGCTCGGCATCACGAAGGCCAGCCTCCAGAGCGAGAGCTTCCTGAGCGGCGCGAGCTTCCAGGAGACCACCAAGGTTCTCACCGAGGCGGCCCTGAAGAGCGCGATCGACACGCTGGTCGGCCTGAAGGAGAACGTGCTGCTGGGTCACCTGATCCCGGCCGGCACGGGCTTCAAGCCCTACCAGGGCATCGTGGTCAAGCGCCTCGTCGAGGAACCGATCGACGACGAGACGAGCGACCAGGAGATGGAAGACGCCGAGCTCGAGGCCGAGGCGCTGGGTGCCGAGCGTCCGGGCACCGGCACGACCGTCGGCGAGCGCCAGGCCGCCATGGCCCAGGGCGGCGATGCGCAGGGCGAGACCCTGCTTGCCGTCGAGGGCGAGGGCGAAGAGCCCGTCTCCGACGAGGCGTGAGCGGCGCGCCGTCGGACCATCCCGTGAACCCATCCCCACCCGGTGCGCCCAGCGCACCGGGTGGCGGTCTTCCATGGTGGCGCGATGGCCTGCGCTTCGAGTGCACGCAGTGCGGAAACTGCTGCAGTGGCCCGCCGGGCGCGGTGTGGTTCACGCACGACGAGGGGGTGGCGATGGCCACCGCGTTGGGCATGCAGCTCGAGCCATTCATGCAGGCGTTCGCGCGTCACATCCACGACCGCTGGTCGCTGACCGAGCGCGCGGGCCCGCGCGGAATGGACTGCGTGCTGCTGGACCGCGAGTCGCAGCCCGGCAAGGCGCTGTGTCGCGTGTACGCCGCGCGCCCCAAGCAGTGCCGCACGTGGCCCTTCTGGCAGCGAAATCTCGTCTCGCGCGACGCGTGGGCGCGCGCCGCCGAGAGCACGCCCTGCCCCGGCATGAACGGCGGCACCTTCTTCCCGGCCGAATCGATCGTGAAGCGCCTGCTCGACGAGCGCGAGAGCGAGGAGGGCGCGAAGTGGTGAGCGAGCGCGACCTCTGGATGGAGGCGGCCGCGCGCGATGAGGTCACGCAGGAGCTTCGCGCGATGGTCCTCGAGGCGGAGGCGGCGGTGCGTGCGCGACGGCCTCTCTGCGTGTCGCAGGGCGCCTGCTGCCACTTCGAACGCTTCGGCCATCAGCTCTGGATGTCCGGCCTGGAGGTGGCATGGTGCCTTCGGCAGCTGCCGACCGCGCCTCGCGCCACCGAGATCGACGACGCCGTGCGCCGCGGGGATTGCCCCTTCCTGCGCGACGGTGCCTGCAGCGTGCACTGGGCACGCCCGCTCGGCTGCCGAGCCTATTTCTGCGACGGTGCCGGCGAAGGATGGCAGGAGGCGCTGCTGGAATCGTGGCATGGCCGCGTGCGCGCGCTGCACGCACGCCTGCAGGTGCCCTATCGATACGACGAATGGCGGCGCCTGCTTCGCGTCTTCGCCGAGCCTGCGTAGCATGGGGGTTCCCATGACCCGCCGCACCGACAGCGTGGATCGCGTCGCCTTCGTCAGCCTCGGCTGCCCGAAGAACCTCGTCGACAGCGAGAAGATGCTGGCCCTGCTGCAGGAAGGCGGGGTGAAGCCCGTGAACGAGGGCGACCGCCCCGACGCGATCGTGGTGAACACGTGCGGATTCCTGGAGGCGAGCAAGGAAGAGAGCCTGGACGTGATCCGCGACGCTGTCGAGCGCAAGAAGCGCGGCGAACTCAAGCGCGTGGTGGTGGCCGGCTGCCTGGTCCAGCGACACCGCGCCAAGTTGCTCGACTGGGCCCCCGGCATCGACGCGATGATCGGCGTGTTCGACCGCGACCACATCGTCGACGCGGTGCGAGGCACGGCCCCCGCGCGCGAAGGCGTGGGCGACGGCGCCCCCCGCTACTGGATCGCTGCCAACGCGCTGCAGGCGGCGAAGGACCGCGGCCTGAACACCGTGGGCCTGACGGTGAACGGTGCCGACGGCAAGGGCGTGGGCTACTTCGAGGGCGACGCGAACCGGTTCCGACTGACGCCGCGTCACTGGGCCTACCTGCGTGCGAGCGAGGGCTGCAACCAGCGCTGCGCGTTCTGCACCATCCCGAGCATCCGCGGCAAGATGCGCTCGAAGCCGATGGATGAGATCGTGCGCGAGGCGGGCCGCCTGATGGATGACGGCGCGTTCGAGCTGAACGTGATCGGGCAGGACACCACCAGCTGGGGCATGGACATCGGCGACGACCGCGGGCTCGTGGGGCTGCTGGAGTCGCTCGATGGCGTGGCGCGCGAGCATGGCGGCGGCTGGATCCGCCTGATGTACGCCTATCCCAGCACCTTCACCGACGCCATGGTCGACGCGATGGCGCGGCTGCCCAACGTGCTGAAGTACATCGACATGCCGCTGCAGCACGCCAGCGACCGAATGCTGGATCGCATGCGCCGCCGCACCAGCGCCGCGCAGACGCAGGCGCTGCTCTCGAAGCTCCGCGCGCGCGTGCCCGGCATCGCGCTGCGCACCACCTTCATCGTGGGACACCCCGGCGAGACGGAGGCGGACTTCGAGGCGCTCATGGACTTCGTGCGCGAGAACCGCTTCGACATGGTGGGGTGCTTCAGGTACAGCCCCGAGGACGGAACGCCCAGCGGCACCATGCACGATGACGCCGCGCTGCGCGTGCCGCCCGAGGAGGCCGCGCGACGCGAGGAAGCCCTGATGCTGCTGCAGCAGGAGATCGCCTTCGAGCGCAACGAGGCGATGGCCGCCGAGAAGCGAAAGCTGCAACTGCTGATCGACGGCCCCGACACCGAGAACGAGGCCGGCAAGGGCGAGCGGGTGTGGCTGGCCCGTGCCCCATTCCAGGCGCCGCAGGTCGACAGCGTGACGCGCGTGATCGCCAGGCGCGAGTTGAGCCCCGGCGAACTCGTGGATGGCGTGGTCACCGAGGCGCTGGAGTACGACCTGGTCGCGCGCCTCGAGGACGAGATGACACGCCGCGTTTCCCTGCCGGTCGCACGGCGCGGACACTGACTCGGGGCGCTCGATGGCGCCCAGGGACGACTTCGACCTGTCGCCGGCGGAGCGCGAGCGCATCCGCACCATCGAACTTTTCATCGCCAGCGAGCCCGAGGACGGCAGGCGGATCCGCATGTCCAATCCGATCGGCTGGGTTCCGATCGGGCTGATGATCGTGCTCGCGGTCGGTTTCATCTGGGCCTCGCAGCACTTCGGATGGAAGCGCAACCAGGGCCACTGGTCGCTGATCTTCCTTCCGCTGATGAGCCTGCTTGGCGTGAGCTCGGTGGTGCTGGGCCTTCGCGGCAACCGCCGCGGCCGCTGGCGTGCCATGCGTGCCGCCGGCTACCCGATCTGCATCGGCTGCGGCTACCGCCTGGACCGCCGCGCCCCGGGCAGCGACCACTGCCCCGAGTGCGGCAAGCCCGACGCGGAGCAGGCGGTGAAGGGCTGGCCGCCACACCCGGGGCGCGAGCCGGTCGAGGAACCCCCGGAAGCGACATGAGCGACCCGCGGCCCATCTCGCACTGGGGCCTGTGGATGCGCATGCACGAGCCCGTGGGACTCGGCGTGCGGGACCACTTCATGGTGCACTTCTGGGCCAACTGGGAGATGCTGAAGCGTCCGCGCGACCTGGTCATCAGTTCGGCTTTCGCGCTGATCCCCTCCGGACTGCTGGCCGGCGCGATCTGGCTGGCGCGCCCGCACCGGCGCGGAAGCGTGGTGCACATGCTGGCCGGCGACACCACGGTGCTGCTGCTGGTCGTGGCGGGCGTGGTGGCGGCATGGCTGGTCGCCCAGCACCTTTTCTTCGTCTACGCGATGCAGCGCTGGTACGCGCCCTTCGTCCGCCGCGAGCTGTCCCGCCGAGGACTGCCGGTCTGCGAGCGGTGCGGCCACCGCCTGCCCCCTCGGACCCCAGCCGCCTGCCCGGAGTGCGGTGTGGCGCTTGCGGACGCGCAAGAATCATGCGCGGTTTCCGGCTAGAGTGTGGGGCTCCCTGAGTCGCCCGCCGTGCCCATCCGCAACTTCTCCATCATCGCCCACATCGACCACGGCAAGAGCACGCTGGCCGATCGCCTGCTGCAGGCCACCAAGGCCGTGAGCGATCGCGAGGCGCGCGCCCAGCTGCTGGACAGCATGGATCTGGAGCGCGAGCGCGGCATCACCATCAAGGCCAGCGCCGTCACCGTGCAGCACGTGTACAAGGGCGAGACCTACCAGCTCAACTTCATCGACACGCCCGGCCACGTGGACTTTGCCTACGAGGTGAGCCGCGCGCTCACCGCGTGCGAAGGCGCGGTGCTGGTGGTGGACAGCACGCAGGGCGTGCAGGCGCAGACCGTGGCCAACGCCTATCTGGCGGTGACCAACAACCTGGAGCTGATTCCAGTCATCAACAAGATCGATCTGCCCGCCGCCGATCCGGACGGCGTGGCCATGGAGATCGAGCAGGTGCTTGGCCTGAAGGCCGAGGACTGCATCCTGGTCAGCGCCAAGACCGGCCAGGGCATCCAGCCGCTGCTCGACGCGATCTGCGAGAAGCTGCCGAGCCCCGCGCCCGCCAAGACCGACAAGCTGCGCGCGCTGATCTTCGACAGCGTGTACGACGACTACAAGGGTGTGGTGGTGTACTTCCGCGTGTTCGACGGCAGCATCAAGACCGGCGACAAGATCCGCATGATGGGCACGGGCCGCACCTTCACGGTGACCGAGCTCGGCCGCAACACGCCCTTCCCGCAGAAGATGACGAAGTTCGGCCACGCCGAGGTGGGCTACATGGCCGCCAGCATCAAGACGCTGGCCGATGTGCGCGTGGGCGACACCATCACGCACGAGAACGATCCGGCCGACGAGCCGCTGCCCGGCTACGAGGAGCCGAAGCAGATGGTGTTCTGCGACTTCTACCCCAGCAGCAGCGGCGCCGACGGCGGCAGCGGCAAGAAGGGCGACTTCGAGGCGCTGCGCGAGGCCATCGAGAAGCTGCACCTGAACGACGCCAGCTTCACCTTCGAGGTGCAGCACAGCGAGGCGCTGGGCTTCGGATTCCGCTGCGGCTTCCTGGGCCTGCTGCACATGGACATCGTGCAGGAGCGCCTGGAGCGCGAGGGCAACGTGGAGGTGGTGCAGACCGCCCCCACCGTGACCTATCGCGTGGCGATGAACGACGGCACCGAGCTGGAGATCCACAACCCCGCGGATCTGCCCGACCTGAGCCACGTGACCGGCATCCTGGAACCGCTGGTGAAGATCGAGATCATCTGCCCCAACGAGAACATCGGCGACCTGATGAAGCTGTGCGACGCGCGCCGCGGCATGTTCAAGAGCCAGCGCTTCCTCAGCGACACGCGCCAGATCCTGGACTACGAGCTGCCGCTGGCCGAGATCATCTACGACTTCTACGACAAGCTGAAGTCGATCACGCGCGGCTACGGCACGATGGACTACGAGCTGATCGGCTTCAGGCAGGACGATCTGGTGAAGGTGAACATCCTCGTGAACAACGAGCCGGTGGAGGCGCTGAGCCTGATCACCCACCGCGTGCTTGCCGAGCACCGCAGCCGCGTGATCCTGGAGAAGCTGAAGAAGCAGATCGATCGCCATCAGTTCGAGATTCCGCTGCAGGCGGCGATCGGCGGACGCATCATCGCGCGCGAAAGCATCAAGGCCCTGCGCAAGAACGTGCTGGCCAAGTGCTACGGTGGCGACGTGAGCCGCAAGCGCAAGCTGCTCGAGAAGCAGAAGGAAGGCAAGAAGCGGATGAAGACCGTGGGCATGGTCACCATCCCGCAGGAAGCCTTCATGGCGATCCTCGACCAGGGCGACTGAGCGCGCCCCCGCCGCCGGCGACTAGACTCGCCGCATGAAGAAGACCCACTCGATCGTCGCCAGCGCCGCGCTCGCCGCGGCCGGTTTCATCGCCGCGCAGTTCGCGGCCCCCCGCATGGCCGTCGCGCGCGCGGTTCCCGCCGCCGATCTCGGTCCGGCGCAGGCGGTGCTGCTTGAAGGCAAGGATGGCGCGATGAAGCTGGTGAACGCCGATGGTCGCCCGGGCTGGGGTGATGAACCCACCGCCAAGGCCTGGTCGATCGGCGCCGTGCACGTCGACAAGATCCTGAAGAAGCTGCTCGACAACAAGAGCTATCAGGATGACCGGGCGCGCTTCGACGAGGAAGCGAAGAATCAGGGCCAGGAATTCCAGAAGGAGATGGATGCCCTGAAGGCCCAGTACGGCGAGAAGACCAAGGACGATCCCGAGTTCGCCGCCGGCCAGGCCGCGGTGCAGGCCCTCTTCGAGCGCTACCAGAAGTGGAACGCGGGCCTGCAGGCCGCGCAGGGCAAGCTGATGGCCGAGCAGGTCGAGAAGGCGTACCGCGAACTCGTGACCGCGGTTGACGTGATCTGCGATCGTCGCAAGGTCGACGTGGTCTACCGCTTCATCCCGTCGGCGACCCCCTTCGAGTCCCCGGATCTCGGCAACGCGATGATCCAGGTGCAGGCACGCACCTTCCTGCGCGCGCCCGAGTCGGTGGACCTGACCGCGGATGTGCTGAAGGAACTGAACCTGCCCGCGGACTGAGCGCCTAGCGCCCGGTCTCAGCGAGTCGGCGCTCCACGGCATGCAGCAGCGTGCCCGCGAGCGCCGATTTCGCTTCAGCCATCGACGGTGCGCGCGCGCCGAGTTCCTTCGCCAGGCTGGTCACGGGCCTGCCGACCAGCCCGCAGGGCACGATCAGTCCGAACTGATCCATGTCCGGCGCCACGTTCAAAGCGAGCCCGTGCAGCGTGGCCCAGCGGCTGATTCGCACCCCCATCGCGCAGATCTTGCGCTGCGCCGCGCCGTCCCCCACCCAGACGCCGGTGGCCGAGTCGTCGCGGATGCCCTGCACCCCCCAGGCCGCCAGCGTGTCGATCACCACGTGCTCCAGGAAGCGCATGTAGCCGTGGATGCGCAGGTCCAGGCGGTGCAGATCCAGGATGGGATAGGCGACCAGCTGCCCCGGGCCATGCCAGGTCACGTCACCGCCACGGTCGGTCTCGACCTTCTGCACGCCCAGTTCCGCAAGTCGCGCATCCGATGCGAGCACGTGCTTGCCCGCATCGGGGCGTCGGCTCACCGTGACCACCGGCGGATCATGCTCCACCAGCAGCAGGCGCATGGGCACGCGGGCGTCACGGCCCTCCACCACGGCCGCGTGCGCCCGGCGCTGGTGGTCCAGCGCTCCCACGTAGTCCATGCGCTGCAGGTCGTGCACCTCCACCGTGGCCATGGTCGCAGCGTAGGGCATGCGCGTGGCCTCGGGCGCGCATCTACAATCCGCGCTTCCATGGCCCGCATCCATCCGTCCGCCGTCGTGCTGGGAGACGTCACGATCCATCCCGACGCGGAGATCGGCCCGTTCTGCGTGATCGAGGGCTGCCCGGGACCCGTGCGCATCGGTGCGGGCACGCGCCTGCTGCATCGCGTGACGGTGCAGGGTCCGTGCACGATCGGCGAGCGCAACACCATGTATCCCGGCGTCACGCTGGGGCTCCCGCCGCAGGACCTCGGCTTCAATCCCTCCGAGCCCGGACCCGGCCTCGTGATCGGCAGCGACAACGTCTTTCGCGAGGGCGTGACGATCCATCGCGGCAAGACGCAGGTCGCCACGCAGGTGGGCAACCACAACTACTTCATGGTGAATTCGCACGCCGGCCACGACTGCGTGATCGGCGACCGGAACATCTTCGCCAACGGCACGCTGCTGGCCGGGCATGTCGAGGTGGCCGACCGGGTGATCATGGGTGGCAACGCCACGGTGCACCAGTTCTGCCGCGTGGGTCGCGGCGCGTTCGTGGGCGGACTGACCGGCTTCAGCCTGGACCTGCCCCCGTTCTTCATGACGACCGGCATCAACATCGCGGGCAGCATCAATGTGGTCGGCATGCGCCGCAGCGGCATGAGCCGCGCCGACATCGACACCGTGAAGTGGGTGTACAAGGTGCTGCAGCGCAGCCAGCTCCCGAAGCTCGCCAAGATCGAGGAACTGCGCACGCGCGCGGGTGATCCGGTGGTCGACGAGTACATCGCGTTCGTGGCGTCGGCCAAGCGCGGCATCGTGCCCGCCGAGGGCACCGTGATGCGTGGCTCCGCCGCCGGCGGGGAGTGACGCGATGCACCTGCGCCTGCGCGTCCTGGCCAGCGGCAGTTCCGGCAACGCGGCGCTGGTGACCGCCCACCACGGCACCGCGCGCCACGACCTGCTGATCGACCTCGGGCTTTCGCCCCGCCGGATGCGTGGCCTGCTGCGTGCCGAGGGCACCGATCTTGAAAGCCTGTGCGGCGTGCTGCTCACGCACGGTGACGTGGATCATCTGCACGATGGCTGGGCGAAGGCCTGGCCCACGCTGCTGGCGCCTCCGGTGGTGATACGACCCTCGCACGGGCATGTGCTGCCGCGCGCAGGACTGCCCAGGGCCGCCACGCGCTGGATCGCGGAGCCGATCGAGCTTGGACCGTTCCGCGTGACCGGGATCGCGCTGCCGCACGACAGCGAGGGCAGCACCGGCTTCCGGATCGAGTGCGCCGACCACGCCATCGGATGGATCACGGACCTGGGACGCGTGGTGGAGGGGCTCGATTCGTTCCTGGCCGGCGTGCGCGTGCTGGCGCTGGAAAGCAACTACGACCCGCCGCTGCAGCGGGCCAGCCCGCGACCCGAACACCTGAAGCGGCGCATCATGGACGGACATGGTCACCTGTCGAACCAGCAGGCGCTGGAACTCGTGCGCCGGCTCGAGGCGCTCGGCCAGGCGCCCGAACATCTGGTGCTGCTGCACTTGAGCGAGCAGTGCAACCATCCCGATCTGGTGCGCGCGCTCTGGCGGCACGAGGCACCGCATCTGCACGCGCGCATGCGGGTCGCGAACCGCCGCGAGCCCACCGACGCGATCGAGTGCGGCGCCGCCCTGGCCGTGGCCAGCTGACTCACGCGGCTGGGATGCCAGCGGCACGCTGCATGGCCAGCCATGTGGCCGGGTCTCGCGCGAACGCGCCCACCGGCGCCCCCGCCACGCAGAGCGGCACCAGCATCGGCATTCCCGCGGGAAGTGCGTCGTGCAGCGGAATGGTGGCCGCGCCTTCGAAGCGACCGGTCTCGTCGAATCGGCGGTAGACCTGCACGGGCGCGTCGAGGGCGATGCGCTCGCACCCGGCGCACTCGAGATCCTCACGCTCGGCCCACCAGCCCACGATCTCTCCCGGCAGCACGATGGTGCCGGGCTCCATCAGGGCGAGGGAGCCGACGGGCGTTCCCACGGTCTCGGGCCACGCAGGCACCACCATCGAGCCAGGTCCGGGCCAGCGCAGCCCGCTCAGCCCCGCGTAGAGCGCGTTCGAGACGGCCTGCCGCGCCTCGCCCATCGCCGCAAGCAGCGCGTCCGGCATCGGCTCTCCGGCCCACGCCTGTCGCAACGCCTCGCAGGCGCGTGCCACCAGCAGGTCCGCCTGATCACGCGCGTGCGCGCGATGGGGCGACGGCACCTCGGAAAGCCGCGCCATGGCGATCGCCGCGGCCTGCAACTGCACCCAGGGCACCACGCTGTCGCGCATCCGCCGTCCGGCATCGCCCGAAGGCCACGCGCGTGCGGCCTTCGCCAGCTGCATCGCGTGCGCCAGCAGTGCGGTCCAGGCGTCGGCCGAGTCGGATGTGGACATTTCAAAAGCCTAACGGTTTGCAGGGCTCCCGCTCGCGTGCACCCCCGCTAGGCTCGCCGCTGCGTGAGCGACTTCATCGGCCACAAGTGCGGCATCGCCCTGGTTCGCCTGAAGCGGCCCCTCGAGGCCCTTCGCGAGCATCGTGGCGACCTGCTGTGGGGCCTGCGCCGCCTCTACCTGCTCATGGAGAAGCAGCGCAACCGCGGCCAGGACGGCGCGGGCATCGCCACGGTGAAGTTCGACATGCCGGCCGGCGAACCCTTCCTGATGCGCATGCGCAGCGCCAAGCGCAACCCGGTCGAACGGCTCTTCGACGAGGCCCTGAAGCCCGCGGCCGGTCTGTCGCCACTGGAACTTCGCAGCGCGCATCCGATCGAGCTGAAGCGTCGCGTGTCGATGCTGGGCGAGGCGATGATCGGTCACCTTCGCTACGGCACCTACGGCGGACGCGGCCCCTCCTTCTGCCATCCGTACGTGCGCCGCAGCAGCGTGGCCAGCCGGAACCTGGTGATCGCCGGCAACTTCAACCTGACCAACAGCAACCAGCTCTTCCGTGCACTGGTGGAACTGGGCCTGAATCCCGTGGGCGACACCGACACGGGCGTGGTGCTCGAGAAGATGGGGCACTTCCTCGATCTCGAGCACGACCGCCTGCGCGCCGCGTCAGGGCCCGGCAGTTTCCGTGGGCTCGACGGGCAGCCGCTGGCCGACGAGGTGGCGGCGCAGGTCGATCTGCATCGCGTGCTCGCGCACGCCACCGCCGACTTCGATGGTGGCTACGCGTTCGTGGGTCTGACCGGCGGTGGCGACGCCTTCGCCTGTCGCGATCCGAACGGCATCCGTCCGGCCTTCGTGGCCGAGACCGACGACGTGGTGGCGGTGGCGAGCGAACGCGCCGCGCTGACCACGGTGTTCGGCGTGGAACCCTCGCAGGTCCGACCGCTCGAGCCTGGTCACGCGATCGTGATCCGGCGCGACGGCCGCGTGATCGATCAGCCGTTCCGCGAGGCGGGGCCGCGCACCGAGTGCTCTTTCGAGCGGATCTACTTCAGCCGCGGCAACGATCCCGACATCTACACCGAGCGCAAGCGGCTCGGCGGCCAGCTGGCGCCGCGCGTGCTGGAGATGCTCGGCGGCGGCACCGACCAGGCCGTGTTCGGCTTCATCCCGAACACCAGCGAAACGGCGTATCTGGGTCTTGTCGAGGAGGTCGAGCGCCGCATGCGGCATGCGCGCGCCCGCGACCTGTCGACGCGGCTGGCGGCCGGCACGCTCACGGCGGCGCACATCGACCAGGCCCTGGCCTTCGGCGTGCGCGCCGAGAAGGTGGCCCACAAGGACCAGAAGCTGCGCACGTTCATCACGCATGACGAGGCGCGGCGCGACCTGGTCGCCCATGTCTACGACGTGACGCTGGGCGTGGTGCATCCCACCGACACGCTGGTGATGATCGACGACAGCATCGTGCGAGGCACCACGCTGCGGGAGAGCATCGTGACCATGCTGTCGCGCCTGCAGCCGGCGCGCATCGTGATCGTCAGTTCCAGCCCGCCGATCCGCTACCCCGACTGCTACGGCATCGACATGAGCCAGCTCGGCCGCTTCGTGGCCTTCGAGGCGGCGGTGAAGGTCCTGCGGGCCCGCGGGGAGCAGCGCGTGATCGACGAGGTGGAGCGCCTCTGCCAGGCGCAGCACCATCTTCCCGACGCGCGCCTGGAGAATCACGTGGCGCGCATCTACGAGGCGGTCTCCGACGCCGACCTTGAGACTGCGGTCGCAAGCCTGATCCGGCCGACCGACCTGGCCTGGTGCGGTTCGCTGCATGTGGCCTACCAGAGCCTGGACGGTCTGCAGCGCGCCATGCCAGCGCACACCGGCGCCTGGTACTTCGACGGCCGCTACCCCACGCCGGGCGGCTACCGGGTGCTGAACACCGCCTTCCTGCAGTGGTGCCGCCGGGAAGACGCCCGGGCCTACTAGGTGCCGGAGGCCCGGAAAGGGCCCAAAACGGCCGCTCGGCCGCCACAAACCCCCTTCCCCTTGACCGTTGGGGGCGTTTCGGTTCTACTTGGCGACTCGCCGCTGCCAGGTCTGGCAGGGTGTTCATCACTGACTCCAGGAGTCCGAATGGCTCGTTACACCGGTCCCAAGGTCAAGCTCTCCCGTCGCGTCGGCGTGCCCGTGGCGGACACGCCCAAGCACACCGCCAAGCGCCAGCTCAATGCGCCCGGCATGCACGGCTTCCGCGGCAAGCGGGCCAAGCCGTACGGCGTGCGCAAGGACGAGAAGCAGAAGCTTCGGTACCACTACGGCGTGCTGGAGGCTCAGTTCCGCCGCACGCTCGCCACCGCGGGCCGCATGACCGGCAACACCGGCGAGGTGCTGCTGCAGCTCCTCGAGCGTCGCCTGGACAACCTGCTCCGTCGCGCCGGCTTCGCCCGCACGATCTGGGCGGCGCGCCAGATCGTGGCCCACGGCCACGTCCGCGTGAATGGCCAGAAGGTCGATCGTCCGAGCTACGTCATCGCCATCGGCGACGTGATCACGATCAAGGACAAGACCCAGAAGCTCATCCGTGACAACATGGAGAGCATGGCGGGTCATGTGGTTCCGGGGTGGCTTGAGGTGAATCCGGCTGAGCTCACCGCGAAGGTGACCAGCCTGCCCACCTCGGACCAGATCCCCTTCGACGTCAACACGAACCTGATCATCGAGTTCTACCGCTGATTTTCACCGCCCGCCCGCGGGTTTCGCCCGGCGGTTGGGCTGGCGAAGGATCGCGGACGGCGGATCGCACACGGATCCCCGCGCTTTCGCCATGCTCAAGTTCCTCCGACAGTACAACAAGTATCTCCTCGCGATCTTCGGCTCGATCCTGCTGCTGACCTGGCTGGTGCCCAGCGCAGTGACCGAGTTCTCGCGCCGTTCGGGTGCCATGAACGCCACCTGGGCCACGCTCGGCGACGGCGAGGTTCTCACCGTGGCACAGCTGCAGCAGGCGCAGCGCCAGATCAAGGTGCTCGAGGCGATGGGGGTGCCCCTGCTGGCCAGCCTTGGCGCCGAGCGCGACCCCGCGACGTGGGTGCTGCTGGTGCGCGAGGCGCGTCAGGCCGGCTTCGTGGGTGGCGTTGGCGAGGGCCAGCGCGTGCTCACCGGCATGCAGGCGCAGACCAACGCGAAGCCCGAGGAGATGCTGGGCCGTCTCTGTTCGGCATCCGGCATGCAGCCGCAGGCCGTGCTCGAGACGCTCGCCGAACTGCAGGGCGTGGCGCGGATGATGTCGATGGCGATGAATGCCGCGCGTCTCTCCGACGTGCGCCTGGAAGCGAAGGCAGCCGAGGCCATGAGCGGCGTCGCCGCCGACGTGGTGGTGATCTCGGCGTCCCAGCCGCTGCCGCAGGATGATCCCGCGCCGACGCCGGATCGCATGGAGGCCCTGCTGAAGGAGTTCGCCGCGACCGAGCCAGGCAAGGGCCGTGGTGGCCTGGGCTACCGCCAGCCCGATCGTGCGTCGATCGAGTGGTTCTGCGTGCCGGCCGCGACGGTGCGTGCGTCGCTCGAGAACGATCCCGCCCTGGGTGGCGTGGCCCTGCGCAAGGCATTCCTGCGCGATCCGATGCGCTTCGGCGCCCCCGCAGGCGACGCCACCGCGACCTTCGACGCCTTCAAGGACAAGGTGCGCGAGGCCGAACTGAACCGTCTGGTCAACGAGCGCATGGAGGAGATCTCCAAGTTCATCGCCGATCAGACCCAGCTCGCGCTGCGCCGCATGGAGAAGGACGGCGTGTACGCCAAGTTGTCCGCGGATGGCGCGGGCGTGCTCGGGCTGCCTGAACTGGCGACCACCGTCGCCTCGCAGTTCAAGCTGGGCGACCTGAAGGTCGAGCGCACCGATCGCCTTGCCATGGCCGACCTGTCCAAGGTGCCCGGCGTCGGCACCAGCAACACCACGCGCTTCGGCTCGCGACCCATGCAGCTCTCCGAGCTCGTGGCGCAGGCCCGCGAGTTCAAGCCCGAGCAGGTCACCGCGATCGTGCAGGCCGGGGTCGTTGGTCCCGCGATGCGCGCGCAGGGCGCCACGGGCGGACTGCCGGCCGATCTCTACGCGTTCCGGATCCTGGAGACCGTTCCCGCGCACGACGCGCGGGACATGGAGGAGGTCCGCACCGCCCTGCTCGAGGACGCCACGCGCGTGATGCGCTACGAGGCGCTGGAACGCGATCGCGGCGCCATCGAGACGCGCGCCAAGGCGGATCTGGACGCGCTCGCCGCCAACTACGGCAGCAAGGTGGACTTCGCCCCGGGCATCCGCGAGGCTGACGCGAACCTGCTGAAGTACGGCCTGAAGGTTCCCACCGCCCTGCCGACGCTGGGCACCGACGCCGACGTGAGCAAGCAGATCGTGCAGCGCGCACTCGCCCTGCCGCAGGACCTGTCGCAGGTCCCGGCCGCGGACCGCACCTTCGTGCTGCAGTCCCCCGACAAGATGGCGCTGGTGGCGGTGAAGGTGCGCGAGGTCTTCCCGGTCACGCGCGAGGACTACCAGGATGCCGCGGCGAACCCGCGCTTCCGCAACTCCCTCATCGGCGACGCGCAGGCGGGAGAGAGCCTGAAGCAGTCGTTCGGCACCGACGCGATCAAGTCGCGCGCCGGCTTCAAGCCCGCGCGCGAAGAGGGCGACGGCGACGAGACTCCGGCGAAGGCCGGCTGAGCTTCCCGGCTCAGCTCACCTTCGAACCCGGCTTCACCGGCTTGTCCAGCGTCAGCACGATCACGTTGCGCGCGTCGTCGGCGAACTTGCCGTCGGCGCCGGGCGCGGCGCCTTCCTTCAGGTCGCTCGCCGCCAGGACCATGCCCGCGCTCACCTCGCCACGCAGCGTGCGGGGTTCCAGGTTCGCCACGATGATCACCTGCTTGCCGACGAGCGTCGCGGGGTCGTACCAGGCCTTGATGCCCGCGCAGACCTGACGTCCCTCGGGCGTGCCGTCGTCGAGCTTGAGCTTGAGCAGCTTGTCGGCGTTGGGGTGCGGCTCGGCGCTGCGGATCGTGGCCACGCGCAGGTCGAGCTTGGCGAAGAGGTCGTAGGCGATGTTGGGAAGCGGCTCGCTCATGGGTGGCTCCGGGTTCGTGGGAAGTGAGGTCGGTCAGGCCGCGCCAACGGCCTCGGCGTCGCGGTCAGAAAGCGGCACGCCATCGGCGCGCGGACGCACGGTCTCGTCGCGGCGGCGGCTGCGCTCGCAGCGCGGGGCCTGGCGAAGGTCGGTCACGGTCACGCTCTTCGCGGACGCGTCGAGCTTCACGCGCGACACGCCGCACAGGTCGGCAAGGTCGGCCGCGAACGGCTTCAGCGCGCCGTCGGCGTCGGGCAGCGCCAGGCCCGCATCGAGCGGGTTCTCCACACCGCTCGCCTTCGCCTCCTCCAGCGCCTTCAGCGCGGCGGCGCGCGCGGTCATCGCCGCGGGCCAGTTCGCATGCGCGACGAAGGTGAAGTTGAGGTGGCTCGCCAGATGCACGCACGCGTCGGGGCCGTGCATGCTGCGGAAGGCCTCGTCCGCCGTGTGTGGCAGCACCGGCGCGAGAAGGCGGCAGAGCGTCTCGGCAGCGAGACGCATCACGCGCTGGGTCTGGCGGCGGCGCGGCGCGTCGGCGCGGTCGCAGTACAGGCGGTCCTTCGCGGCCGCGCAGTACACGCTGCTGAGCGTGTCGTTGCAGAAGTCGAAGATCGCCTGGTGCGCCTCGCGGAAGGCATGGCGCGTGAAGGCATCGCGCACCTCGCCCTGCACGCGCGCCAGCTCGGCCAGCGCCCAGCCATCGAGCGACGCTGGGTCCGTGGCCATCGCCTCCTTGACCACATCACCCTTGGGCAGATCGCCGATGTTGCCAAGCAGGAAGCGCAGCGTGTTGCGGATCTTGCGGTAGGCCTCGCCCGATGCGGTGAGGAAGGCCTTGTCCATGCGGATGTCGTTCTCGTAGGCGAGACCGCTCACCCACCAGCGGCAGACCTCGGCGCCGAACTCCTTCAGCAGGTCCTCGACCTCGAGCGCGTTGCCCAGGCTCTTGCTCATCTTGCGGCCATCGCGATCGACCACGAAGCCGTGCGTGACGAGGCTCTTGAAGGGCGGCTCGCCCGTGGCGCCCAGCGCGGGCAGCAGGCTCAACTGGAACCAGCCGCGGTGCTGGTCGCTGCCTTCCAGATACA
>JBMOGS010000054.1:0-16097 GCA_049318245.1 Phycisphaerales bacterium
CGCAAGGGCCAGATCGTGCGTCAGGAGCACCTTGCGGCGCGGGGCTCGGGCGCCGACATCGCCGCGCAACTGCCCGCAGGTCATCGCGCGCTGACCGTGATGCTGCGCGATCCGATCGCTGCCTCGTCGCTCTTCCCGGGCGCGATGGTGGACGTGCTTGCCACCGTCGACAAGTCCGGGCCTGGCAACGCGAAGGAGTCCGTGACCCGAACGGTGATCGAGCGCGCAAAGGTGCTTGCGCTGGCCGATGACGCTGCGCCGCGATCACCCAGTCAATCCGACTCCGTCATGGCCGCGGACCGCAGGCCCGCCCAGCCCAAGAAGGTCGCCGTCACGCTGGATGTCACGGCCGAGCAGGCGGCGGAACTGGAACTGGCCGCGAGCCGCGGCACCATCGGTCTGGCGCTGCGCGCGGCATCGGACACCGGCAGTGGCAGTTCGCAGGCCCGGAACCAGAACATCGCTGGCAGCCCCAGCGAGACCGGGGAGCGCCCCCGAGCATCAGTGCCGGCTCCGGCTGCAGCCCCGGCCGCCACCACCTCCGCGCGCCAGGCACCGGCTCAACCCACCACCTGGGCGATCACCGTGATCCGCGGCGACTCCACGGTGAAGCACGAATTTCCTGATCGTGGCGCCGACAAGACCCCCTGACCGAATCGTCAAGAAAGACCCGTGATGAAGATCCTCTCCGACTCGGTCCGTTCATCCGCCATGCGGCATGTCGGCCTTTGCGCGACCATGATCGCTGCGCTCTCCGCGGGCGCCGACACCACCGAGCCTGCGGCGCCGATCGTCGCGGCGCCCGCGCCGGCTTCCGCTCCCATCATCGCGCCAGGCGAACCCGCGCAAGCGCAGGCCTCGGCACCCAACAAGGTCACTGCCGTTCCGGAGGCGCTGAAGGTCATGGCGGGAGCCTCGCGCATGCTCACCATGCCGGCACGCATCGAGTCGGTGGTGGTTGCGCAGCCCACCATCGCGGACGCAAAGCCTGTCTCGCCGAAGGACGTGGTGATCATTGGCAAGACCGTGGGCAGCTCCGACATGGTGATCCACCTGGAGTCCGGCGAGTCCATCACCCAGCGCGTGCAGGTGGAACTGGACAAGACCGACATGGAAGCGCGCATCGAGCGCATCTTCGGCGTGAAGGTCCAGGTTGACGACCTCGGCGGCACGGTGGCGCTGCGGGGCACGATGCCGGACGTGGCCACGGCGACGCTGATCCACAAGTACATGGACTCCACCGGCATGAAGTGGACCGATCTGACGAAGATCGAGGGCCTGCAGCAGGTGCAGTTGCGCGTGCGCATCGCCGAGGCAAGCCGGACGGCCCTGCGGGAACTGGCGTTCGGCGGGGTGGTGGGTGGCAACTCGGCATTCGGTGGCTACCAGTCACCGGGCGGCACGCCGTTCCAGCCTGTGTCCATCGCCCCCATGAATCCCCAGAGCGTGACTAACACCAACCAGACGAGCATAACCTCGAATGACGTGGGCCCTGGCCAGCCCAACTTCGGGTTCAGTGCCTCGCCCGTCTCCAGCGCCACCACCCTGTTCCTGGGCGTGCCCGGCGCGGACCTTGAGGTCTTCATGCGTGCACTCTCCGAGAACCGCTACGTGCGCCTGCTGGCCGAACCGAATCTGGTCGCGATCAGCGGCGAGAAGGCCAGCTTCCTGGTGGGCGGCGAGTTCCCCGTGCCGGTGGTGCAGGGCAACTCGGTCGGCGGCGGCGCCGCTACGGTGACGGTGGAGTACAAATCGTTCGGTGTGCGCCTGACCTTCCGCCCCGAGGTGCTGGGTGAGGGACGCATTCGACTCGAGGTCGCCCCCGAAGTCAGCGAGCTGAGCGAGGTTGGCGCGCTGGTGCAGAACGGCTTCACGGTGCCCGGCGTGTCGGTTCGCCGCTCCAGTTCCACCGTGGAACTTGGAAACGGCCAGTCCTTCGCCATGGCCGGCCTGCTTCGCAGCAAGGATCAAGGCAAGGTCGCGAAGGTGCCCCTGCTGGGCGACCTTCCGTGGATTGGCGTGCTGTTCCGCAGCGTGCGCTACGAACAGGACGAGACCGAACTGGTGGTCATCGTGACAGCCACCACGGTGGACCCGCTGAACGATGGCATGGATCGGCCCACCCCGGGCGCCCTGCATCAGGCCCCGAATGACTGGGAGCTGTTCATGGAGGGCCGGTTGGCTGGCGCCAACGATGTGGTGAGTCCCGTGGCCCGACTTCGCACCTTCGGCCTGACCGACCTGCGCGGTCCGGGCGCATGGCGAAGGCCCGAGGACACGCGCGTGGCGGCCGCCGATGCGATGCCCTCCACCGACGCACCCGCTTCCGGTGCGCAACCAGCACCCGCCGAAGCCGGAGCCGGGCAGTGACGGTGAGCCGGCACGAGCACGCGATCGAGGGCCACCTGCTGGAGCTGCGCAAGCAGCTTCACCAGAGCCTGATCGGCACCATCGACTTCGCCGCGGCCGATCGAATCGGCCGGGAGCAGTTCATCCGCGACTGTCGCGCGCGCGCCGAGCAGCTGCTGGAGCGCGACAACCACGGCCTGAGCGCGACGGACCGGGGCTGGGTGGTCCAGGGCGTGATCGACGACATGTTCGGGCTCGGTCCGCTGGAGCCTCTGCTTGCCGACCCCACCGTGTCCGACGTGCTGGTGGTCCGACACGACCATGTGTTCGTGGAGCGCGAGGGACGTCTGCAGCCGGCGGTGGTGCACTTCCGCGACACGGTGCACTTGATGAACGTGATCCAGCGCATCGTGCGCAACGCGGGCCGGCGGATCGACGAGCGCAGCCCCCTGGTGGATGCGCGCCTGCCGGATGGCTCGCGCGTGAACGCCATCATTCCCCCACTGGCGATCGACGGCCCGCAGCTGAGCATCCGGCGCTTCCCCGAGAAGGCGCTGGACCTGCCACGCCTGGTGGAACTGGGCTCGATCGCGCCCGCCACCGCCGAACTGATCCGCGGTGCTGTTGCGGGCCGCGTGAACATCATCTTCTCGGGCGGCGCTGGCGTGGGCAAGACCACCATGCTGAACGCAGCCTCGGCGCATCTGGCGCCCATCGAGCGCGTGATCACCATCGAGGACGCGGCGGAGCTTCGCCTGAGAGGCGATCACGTGGTGCGGCTCGAGACCCGCGCGGCCAATGTGGAAGGCGTGGGCGAGATCACGCCCCGCGATCTGGTGCGCAACGCCCTGCGCATGCGGCCCGACCGCATCATCGTGGGCGAGTGCCGCGGTGCCGAAGCCTTCGACATGATGCAGGCCATGAACACGGGCCACGAGGGCTCGATGAGCACCCTGCACGCCAACAGCGCGCGCGACACGCTGATCCGACTCGAGACCATGCTGTCGATGGGCGGCTACGACATGCCCGTGCGCGTGCTGCGCGAATACGTGGCCTCGGCCATCCAGATGGTGGTGCACATGGTTCGACTGCCCGACGGGCGCCGCGTGGTCGGCGAGGTCGTGGAAGTCTGCGGCAGCGACGAGTCGGGTGTCCGGTTTCGCACGCTGCACCGATACCAGCTCGAGTCGTTCCGGGACGGGCGCGCGATCGGTCGGTTCGAGGCGACGGGCGAAGTGCCCGACTTTATGGCACGACTGGCCGCGCGCGGACATCACCTGGACCCGACCCTGTTCCAGCGTGGCGTGCTCACGGGAGGCCACGCCGCGTGAGCGCGCTGCAGGATCCAGCGATGCTGCCCACCCTCGCCGCGATCGCGGCCTTCGGGGTCTTCTGCCTGGTCGCCTGGCGACGGGCCGTCGTGGCCGCGCCGGGCCCGCAGCCCGCCATCCAGAATCCCGGGGTCTCGCGGAGGCGCCAACTGCTTCGCGTGGCGCTGGTCCTCGCCGCGGTCCTGGTGCTGTGGCGACTGACCGACCGTCCCGCGCTTGCGCTCGCGCTGGCCGTGGTGTGGATCGGCATCACGTGGCTGATTCGCTCGCGCGCACGCCATCGGCAGCAGATGGAGGAGGAGTCCAACGCCATCGAGGCCATCGGTGCCGCCAGCCGTGCCCTGCGCGCCGGCATCCCCGTGAGCGGCATGCTGGAGTTTCTGGCGGCCGAGAGTCGCGGCCGGTCCGGCATGGCGTTTCGCGAGGTCGTGCAGCGCGAGAAGCTTGGCGAGGACATGGCGAGCGCGATCCGTCACGTGCTGCTGGACTCGCCGCTCACGGCGCTGCGTGCCTTTGGACTCACCATGCTGTCGCAGCTCGAGTCCGGCGGCAACATCGCCGACACCGCCGACCGCCTGGCGCGAGCGCTGATCGAGCGGCGTCGAATGCATCGGCGTGCGCGCACGATCATGGCCTACACCCGCGCAGCCGCCACGCTGCTGGCGGCGCTTCCCGCCGTCGTGGTGCCGCTGCTCTGCTACCTGCTGGATGAGTACGCGCGGTTCATGCTGCACACCCCGACCGGAAACCTGATGCTGGCCGTGTGCGCGTGCCTGCTGGTGATCGGCACCACGCTCATCCAGCGGCTGTCGCGCCTGGACACGGCGCACGCGGGAGCCTCCGCATCATGATCCCGGCGCCCCTGCTGGCTGGTGTCGTGGCGTTCATCGGCGCAATCGCCGCAGGGTGGTTGATGCGCGGTCGACCCGCCACCGTGCCCACCACGCCCGGAGCTCGCGCGCATCCGGACATCTGGCGTGAATCGATCGACACACGAGGCTGGCACCGGGGCCTGTCCGATCGCTTGCGACGGGCGGGCTTCGAGCGGGCAGACGCCACGCGCATCTTCGTGCTCTCGACGATCGCGTGCCTGCTCCTGTGCGGTGCCGCCGGATTCCGCCTGGGACAGGTCCTTTCCGCGCAGGAACTGGCCGCGCCATACGGAGCCCTGCTGGGGGCGTTCCTCGGCTGGAGGCTGCCCAGCTGGTGGGTCAACGCGCGCATCGAGCGACGCCGCCTGGCGATCCAGGCCGACTTCCCGATCATGCTGGACCTGCTTCAGATCTCCATGCAGGGCGGCATGGGGTTGCACGCGGCGTGGGCCACCTCGGCGGCGACGCTCGCGGGCTCCGGGGACCTGCTCGCGCGAGAGATGCGGCAGATCGACATCGCGGTGGGCATGGGACAGCCCTGGGGCCCCGCGCTGGAGGAGGCCACCGAGCGAACCGGCATCGCCGAGTTCCGCTCGCTGGGCTCGCTGCTGGGCCAGACCCAGCGCTTCGGCACGGGTGTGGCCGACATGATCCGCGTGCTCTGCGATTCGCTGCGCCACGACGAGGTGCAGGCGCTCGAGGAGCTCGCTCACCGCCGCACGGTGCGCATGCTCACGGTGCTCACCAGCGTGCTGCTGCCTGCCACCCTGATGATCATCTTCTTCCCGCTCCTGTTCATCGCGCTGGACGCGATGCGCGGAGTGACGATCGACTGAAACGCCTTGCCAGAGAGAACCATGCACGAACGAAAGCCTCCATCGCACCGTCGCCACCGCACAACCCGGAACATCCTGGCCGCAGGCACCGTGCTCGCCATCGCCCTGCTGGGCGGCGCATGCACGCCTGCACCCCGAACCGATCCGAGCAAGCTTCGCATCGATGACGAAGTGCAGGCCAAGGCCGACCAGGCCTTCGTTCGCCAGCCGTTCGAGGACCAGGTTGCGCAGGGCGTGATCCGCCAGCGGACCATCTTCGAGCATGAATTCGAGGCGAACTCGCCCCGCCTGACCTCGCTCGGCAAGCGCGACGTGAAGATCCTCGCGGGCGCCCTGCGCGAGGATGGCGGAACCATCACCGTTCGGCAGGGTTCGGCACCCACCGAGCTGTATGCAGCCCGCCGCGAAACCGTGCGCAAGGCGCTCGTGGCCGAGGGCATCGCCGCGGATCGCTTCAAGATCGGCGACGTGCCAGGCGAACCCCGCGTGTCGACAAGCGAAGCCTTGCGCATCCGCGAGCGGATCCAGAAGGCTCCGATGGGCCCGACGCCCAAGGACATCCTCACGCCGACCGGTGGAGCCAATCAATGAGACCTGACATGCGCACAACACGCCTCCGATCCTGGCGCCTGCTGATCGTCGCGGCGAGCATGACGCTCGTTGCCAGCTGCACCACCACCACGACGACCGACGCCCCTGCCACCGACTGGTTCGATGGCGGCCCGATGAAGGCCGCGTCACCCGAGACCCTGCAGCTCACGGCGCGCGTGCTGGCGAGCAAGGGCAACACCGAACAGGCCGGCTTCCTGATCGACCGGATGGCCCGTGACTACCCGGACAACCTGGGCACCTACACCGAGGGCGCCGAGGTGCTGCTGATCCAGGGACGCGTGCGCGAGGCCATCGAGTGGCTGGAGCGTGGCCTGGCACGCTTCCCGAACAACCCGATCCTTCGCAACGACCGCGGCATGTGCCGGCTTCTTGAGGCGAACCTGCCAGCGGCGACCGTGGATTTCGAGGCGGCCTACGCGGCCGATCCGGGAGACGCGGACTACGTGGCGAATCTGGCGCTTGCCCGCGCCCTCGCCGGGAACACCGAGGCGGCGCGCGCGCTCTGGTCCAGGGTGCTCGGTCCCGAGGAGGTCGAGCACAACATCACCCAGGCGCAGGCCGCGGCACCCAAGTTCAAGCGCGCGAGCTAGTTATGGGTTGAAAGCGGCGGTCCAATTCGCGGATTTTCCATCCCGAGGGCCTGACAAAGCCCCTTTCTGAGTTATCTTTGCGGGACTGATGGGTGTGATTCCGGCACGTTGCCGGAGGGCTCCCTGAGGTGGAATTCCATTACTGACAAGGATTGAAAAAATGAAGAACTGGATCAAGGCTTTCATCGCTGATGAGCGTGGTTCCGAGGGCATCGAGCTCGGCTCGACCGTGGTCGTGGTCGGCGGCGGCGCGATCGCCGGTTTCGCCAGCCTGCGCGACACGCTGCAGGCCAAGCAGAGCGTGATCGTCGACGAGCTCGGCAACACCGACGTCGAGTAATTCTCGGCACGGTCTGTTCGACAGACTTTCGTGAACGGCCCCGCCTTGCGCGGGGCCGTTCCGTTTTTAACTCGGTCCGCCACACGCGGAAGTGCCCGCCAGAAAGTCTGTCCGGGACGGGTTATACTTCGAGCGTCCGGGACGTGGTGTGTTACCAAGTTCGGGGACACGTGTGCTTACTTTTCCGAAGGGTCAAAAAATGAAGAACTGGATCAAGGCTTTCATCGCTGATGAGCGTGGTTCCGAGGGCATCGAGCTCGGCTCGACCGTGGTCGTGGTCGGCGGCGGCGCGATCGCCGGTTTCGCCAGCCTGCGCGACACGCTGCAGGCCAAGCAGAGCGTGATCGTCGACGAGCTCGGCAACACCGACGTCGAGTAATTCTCGGCACGGTCTGTTCGACAGACTTTCGTGAACGGCCCCGCCTTGCGCGGGGCCGTTCCGTTTTTGTGTTGACGGCGATCGCGGCAAGCGCGCCCACCCGCGCTCGCTCAGGGCTTGGGGCTCTGGGCCGAAGCGGGATCCGACGAGGCCGTTCCGCCCGGCTTGGGATCAAGCGCTGCACGGATCGAGGCCTTCAGGCCGTCCCGCCGCGCGACTTCCTCCGCGGCCTTCGGTGCCGGCTCGCTCTCCAGAACGGCCAGCGCGTCACGCCAGACCTGCTCCGCCCTGTCGCGCTCGCCGCGGGCCACGTGAACCTGTGCCAGCGTGTCGAGCAGGAATGGGTCTCGACGGTCCGTGCGCGACGCGGCCAGCCTGGCGCAGGCAAGGATCAGGTCGAGATCGCGTGCGGGATCCCCTTCTGGAAGCTTGGTCAGGCCGCGCCATGCAAGCGCGTTCAGCAGTGCGGTGTCCAGCGCGTCAATGCCCCACGCCCGCGCACATCCCAATGCGGCCCCAACGCGACCATTGGCCAGGGACTGACGCACCAGCGCGTTCACCGTGGCTGCATCAGGCGCACGAACACCCGACACCCGAAGGAAGTCCGGTCGGTTCGCGACCAGGCGTGGGTCGGTGAACCAGCTTGCGGCCATCGCACCCCGCGACTCGCGGGCGTACTCACCGCCGAGGTTGCCGGCGCGCCCCTGCTGCGCGAACTGGCGCTCGGCGAATCGCACACGCGGGGGCGCCGCATCCCAGATCTGCACGGAACCATCGTCGCCCGAGGCGGTCACGATGCGCACGCCATCGCGCAGGCACGCGCCACCCGTGACGCCAAGGCCCGAGGTGCCGCGCAGCGTCGCGAGCAGCGCGCCAGAGCGCGCGTCCCACACGCGTGCGGAGCCGTCGATCGATGTGGTGAAGATCCGTCGTTCATCCGGCGTGAATTCAGCCTGCGTGACGCCGCCTTCGTGGCCAATCAACTGCAGCACCTCGGATCCGGACACACTGTCGTACAGACGCGGGGTGCGCTCCTGCAGCGACCAGATGAGCACGCGTGTTCCGTCATCGCTGAAGATGGCGCCTCGAATCGGCGCGTCGCCGGGCCGCATGGTGCACAGCAGTTCGCCCGTCTCGACATTCCACGTGCGCGCGCTCTGGTCCGCCGCCACCGTGACGAGACGCTTGCCATCCTCGCTCAGCGCGGCGGACAGCACCGCACCGCCCGGATCCTTGAACTCGCGGATCAGCGCGGCCGTCGACGCATCCCACAGGCGTGCCGATCTGTCGGCCGATCCCGTGATCACGCGCGTTCCATCGGCGCTGAAGCGCGCGCTGTTCACCTTGTCCGCGTGGCCCTTGAATTCCTTCAGTGGGCGCCGAGACTGCGCGTCCCAACTGCGTGCAGTCTGGTCGGCCGAAACGGTCACGACACGCTTGCCGTCGTTGCTGAATCGCGCCGATGTCACCGCACCCGCGTGGCCCTCGAGCGCCCCCTGCTGCGCGCCCGTCCTCGCGTCCCACAGGCGCGCGGTCCCGTCGGCCGATGTGGTGAGGACCTGCGAGCCGTCGGCATTGAATCGTGCCGAGCTCACCGCGCCGGCGTGACCCTGAAGCACCGCCACGGGGGCGGCTTCTCCGGCGTTCCAGATGCGGCCCGTGCCGTCGGTGGAGGCGGTGACGAAGCGCGTGCCATCGGGGCTGGCGGCCACCATGCGCACCACGCCCTTGTGCGCGGAGACCTCGCGCAGCGGCGTCTGCGGGAACGATTCCCACAGGCGTGCCGTGCCATCCAGCGAGCCCGTGAGCACGCGGGTTCCGTCCGCGTTGAACGCGCAGCTCCAGACCTTGTCGGCGTGGCCACGGCGCGTGGCCAGCGGAAGCGACGTGGACAGGTCCCACGCTCGCAGCGTGCCGTCGTCGCTCGTGGTGATCGCCACCTTGTTGTCGGGGCTGCACGCCACCGCCATGACCGCTGCCGAATGGCCAGCCAGCGTCGATCGGGGGGCGCCGGTGGCGACATCCCAGAAACGGGCCGTTCGGTCCAGCGAGCCCGTGAGCAACTGTCCACCATCCGCGGTGAACGTGAGGCTCATCACCGCGTCCTGATGGCCATTCAGGATTCCCGCAGAAGCGCCATCGGCCCGCCAGAGCCGCGCGGTGCCGTCCGCCGAGCCACTCGCCAGCATGCCGCCGTCGGCGCGCCATGCCAGCGTGGAGACGACCTTGTCATGCCCCCGAAGTTCAGCGAGCGCAGCACCCGACGCGGGATCCCACAGACGCGCGGTGCGATCCGCCGACGCTGTGGCAAGCCGCTTCCCGTCAGGGCTGAAGGCCAACGCCGTCACCACATCGCCGTGTCCCTTCAGCTCGAACACCATCGCGCCCGTGCCCGCGTTCCAGATGCGGGCCGTGCCGTCCTCGGATGCCGTGGCGACGCGTGAACCATCCGGACTGAATGCGACCGCACGCACGGACTTGACATGACCCTTCAGCTCGGCCACCACGGCGCCCGTGGCCGCATCCCAGACGCGAGCCGTTCCATCCGTGCATGCGGTCGCCACGCGCCGACCATCCGGACTGAAGACGGCGTCGTTCAGCGACCCTGCGCTGCCCTTCAGCTCCGCGATCGGCTCGCCCGTGGCGAGGTTCCACACCCGCACCGAACGGTCATAGGTCAGCGTCAACGCCTGCGTGCCATCCGGACTGAAGCGAGCCAGCAGCACCTCGCCACTGTTGGGTGCGCGCAACGCCGCCAGGCTGCTGTCCGACTGCGCATCAAGCCAGTTCCATTCCCAGTCACGACGCGCAGGCGGGCAGGCATCCAGCCGTTCGCGCACGCGACCCATCCGGCCGGAGTCCAGCCACGCGCTCGCCATCTGGATGTTCGCGATGTAGGCCTCCTCCTCCACGCGACGACGCGCGGTGTCCGCGGCCTCGCGCTCCTGCACGGCCTTCGCCTCGGCGACAAGCGCCGCGTCCTTGGCCCTGGTGGCCTCCTCACGGGCCACATCGGCGGCGTTGCGCTGCTCGATCGCGCGCTGCTCGCTTGCCTGGGCGAAGGAACGTGCCTGCACGGCCTCTCGCCACTGCCAGAACGTGAGCGCAAGGCCCGTGACCAGCGCGGCGAGCACCGCCACCGACGCCAGCACGAACACCAGGTTGCGCCGCACATACTTCCGGGCCCGGTACACGCTGGACTTCGGCGCCGCCTCCAGCGCGTGGCCATCGAGATAGCGCTGGATGTCCTCGGCCATCGCAGCCGCGGTCTGGTAGCGGTTCTTCGGCTCTCGCCGCATCGCCTTCAGCGGGATCCACTCCAGTTCCTGCCGAAGGTCCCGCAGCAGCCGGTCGAACGACTCCCCGTGCCCCTTCGCGATCTGCTGCATCTGCGAGGCGTCCTTCTGCGCGATCACGGACAGCCGCACGCTGAGCGAGGGGGGCGCCTCCTCGCGGATCGTGCGCTGGATCTCCTGATAGCTCTTCTTGCGCAGCTCACGCGAGTCGAACGGAAGCACGCCCGACACCAGCTCGTACAGGATCACGCCCAGCGAATACACGTCGCTGCGCGTGTCG
This sequence comes from Phycisphaerales bacterium, assembly GCA_049318245.1. Classification (GTDB taxonomy): domain Bacteria; phylum Planctomycetota; class Phycisphaerae; order Phycisphaerales; family SM1A02; genus SYAC01. The sequence continues at coordinate 10,886 of JBMOGS010000054.1, forward strand.
ATCTGGTCGTTCTCCGCCTCGGCCTGCTCCGGACTCATGTACTCCGGCGTGCCGACCATCTTGCCTTCCTCTTCCTTGGCAAGTTCGTCGGTGTCGAGCTGGGTGAGCGCCTTCGCCACGCCGAAGTCGATCACCTTCACGATCGGATGCTCGTTGTCCGCGGCCGAGACCAGGATGTTCCCGGGCTTCAGGTCGCGGTGGATGATCCCCTTGGAGTGCGCGTGCTGGACCGCGTCGCACACCTGGATGAAGATCGACAGCCGGTCCCGGTTCGACAGCACCTTCGCGTCGCAGAAGTCGGTGATGGGCTGTCCCTTCACGTACTCCATCACGAAGTACGGGCCGCCCGCGGGCGTCACCCCGCCGTCGATCACGCGCGCCACGTTCGGATGATTCATCACGGCGAGCGTCTGCCGCTCCTGCTCGAAGCGCGTGATGATCGAGCGGGAGTCCAGGCCTGCCTTGATGATCTTCAGTGCCACGCGCTGCACGAACGGCTTGCGCCGCTCGGCCAGCCACACCGCGCCGAATCCGCCCTCGCCCAGCTTCGAGACCAGCGTGTAGGCGCCGATCTCGTCGCCAGGACGCTCGGTCATGTCGTCCATGTCGCTCGGGAAGATCGAGGACTGCGCAGGCTCAAGACCCATGGTTTGCGAGGGCCCGCCGCTCTCCAGCGGCATGGTCTGCGCCGGGCGATCCGGCGCGGACTCCAGGGGCATGGTCTGCTGCGGCCTGAGCGGAGGTGTGGGCGTCGGATCGTTCATGCGAGTGACGGCAGAGTACCCCGCCGGGTCTGGTCCGGCCGCCGATTTCTCACGCATCCTGAACACGACGGCGCCTGCGCGACGTGGACCTGCCGTTAGCCTGCCGCCGTGACGCGAACCGCACGCAACACGCTCCTTGTCGCCATCACCTGCCTGCTTGCAGCGTGTCAGGCCAGTCACCCGCTGGACCTGTACGTGAGCGCTCGCAACGCGATCAACGCGCGCGACTGGAAGCGTGCCACGGCCCGCACCGAGGAACTGCTGCGCATCGATCCGGAACCAGGCGACCACCTGCTGCTCGCGGAGATTCATGCGGGCCAAGGTCAGGTGGAGCCAGCCCTTGCGGCGTTGAAGATCGCGATCGAGGGCGGCGCAGCGGACCCCGGCGCCGCCGAATGGGCGGAGATGCTGCGGGAGGATCCGATCTGGCAGTCGGTCCGGAAGGATCCCCGCTTCGCTGCGCTGGTGCAGCAGGCGCAGTCGATGCGCTGGAAGCCGGACGCCCTGAAGTTCGATTCCGCGTCGGTCGAGCGCGCAACGCAATGCCGCTTCAGCCCCACGAACAATCTCTATCTCACCCGCCTTCGCCGCAAGTACGAGCTGGAGAAGCTTGTCTCGACCACGAAGGACGACCTCGAGCGCGTGAAGCGCATCTGTCATTGGGTGTTCGCGCGCTGCGAGCACACCGGCTCTTCACGCGGCTTGCCGCAGGATCCGATCGGCCTGCTGGAGGCGGCCGAGCAGGGCAAGCGACTCCGATCGGTCGAGATGGCCACCGTGACGGCCGGCTGCCTGAACGCGGTCGGCATTCCAGCCCGCGCCGTGGGCGGTCAATCGCGTGACGTGGAGACTCGACGGCAAGGCGCCGGAAACGTGTTCGTGGAAGCGTGGCTTGCGGACAAGCGCACCTGGGTCTTCGTGGATGCCGAGATGGACGTGGTGGGCCAGACGGCGGATGGAACGCCCCTCGACGCCGTCGCCTTCAGGCAGGCGCTGGCGAGCGCGAATCCACCCGTGGACTATCCACCCTCGCTCGCGATGTGCATGTACTACTTCACCACCTCACTGGACCAGCGATACCCGATCGAGGATCGGGACACGGGCGATCTGATGCTGGCGCCGGTCGGTGCGCAGGCGCCGAAGTTCTTCCAACGCGAGCCCGCGGTGCCGCCCGAACACTTCACGCACAAGCCCGCGGAATTCCACGCCGAACCGCGCGTGGTCCGCTGACGCACCGACACGGTCTCACCAGGGCAGCGCCAGACGCCGCCATGAGCCCTGACTGGCCGCCGGGCAGGCACCCGACGCGAACCAGACTGCGCGCCCGCGCGGATCCGCGATCGCCGAGTAGATGGTGCGCAGGTGCGAACTGCCGCGACCTGGGCGCATCTCCACGCGATCGTCGGACAGGATCTCGACCAGATCGTCCGGGAGGTGATCCGCCTCAGCGCCAGCCAGCAGCGCGTGCAACCGACACCAGCGGCTGATGGTGCCGTTGCCCGCGGAATCCGGGCGGCAACCACGCTCGACCGCTTCCTCGGGTGTGGGATGCTTGTGATGCGGATGGTTGGTCGCCAGCAACGCGCGATGCGGTCCCACCTGCCAGGGCTCGATGCGGCGATGCCCGGAGCGCGAGCACTCGAACACCGCACTCTCGCCGCTGCGGCCGTCGGCGGCGAACAGCATCACGCCGCGGTCGCGGTCCGTGCACTCGATGAAGCGCTGCACGTCATCCAGATTCGCGCAGGTTTCCAGCGCCTCACGCATCCAGAAGAGCCACGAGATGCAGGACACCCCGGGGCGCAGGTCGTCGGCCGCCTGCAGCGTGTGCATGTGCAGCCAGAGCCCCTCGGCGTTCATGCCGGTGTCGGCGTCGATGTCGCCCATCAGCCCAACCGCCACGCATGGAATGCGTCCCGGCACCGCGTGAAACACGGCAGCGGTGCCGCGCTGCAGCGTGGTCTCGTACCAGTCGCAGTTGCGTGCGACCCAGGGCGAACCCTCGCGCTCCACCACCACGCCTGAGCACATGGGGCCGTCGCCCGAGACCAGCGAGCGCGGGTCTTCACCGCGCGAACCGGCTGGCGGCGCGATGTCGGCATAGAGGAACTGCCGAACGGTCGCCCCGGGCACTCCCGCGCCCTCCGCCATCGCCTGAATCTGCCGCTGGTGATGCTCGGGCAGCCGCTGCGCCCACGCCTCGGCGTGCACGGCGATCGCCTCGCGCGTGGAGCGCTTCAGCCGCAGCATGTCGTCGAGGTAGCGGTCCAGCCGTTCCCGCTCGAACAGATGCGCGCACGCCTTGCCGTAGGCATGACCCGCAGCCTCGACGGGCCCCGGCAATTCCACCACATGAAACGAGGCATCAATCACGCGCGGCGATCCTAGGCCCGACGCATCCCACGGTCCGGACCGGTTGCAGTCGTGCTCAATGGCTCGCGTGCGCGGCCTGCGCCTGGCTTGCGGCAGCGGCCAGCCGTGAGGCGTCCGCGGCCGCCGACATGGTGGCCAGCGTCGCGATGCCCTGGCCCTCGCCCTTCAGCGGCTGGTACCAGAGCTCGTGCCCATCCACGGGATCAAGCGCCCACGTGTACCCCATGATGGTCGCGAACAGGCGATCGCCATCCGGGAGCAGGGTCACCATCCCGTTTCCCATGCCCTTCTGGCTCGGCCTCCACTTCCAGACCACCGATCCATCCGCGCGATCCAGGGCGATCACGCGGCCATTGAAACCGACGAAGAGAAGGTCGTTGGTGGTGATGGTTCGGTTGCTCATGGGGATTCCTCGCGACGCGCGACGAAGCCTACCCGGCGGTTTCGCGCGTTCGTGGCCCACCCATCCGCAGCGCCGCCCCCACCAGCAGGATCAGCACCGGCACCTCGACCAGCGGCCCGATCACCGTGGCGAAGGCCGTGCCCGAGCCCAGCCCGAACACCGAGATCGCCACCGCGATCGCAAGCTCGAAGTTGTTGCCGCTGGCGGTGAACGCCAGCGTGGTGGCGCGCTCGTACTCGGCACCTACCTTGCGAGCCAGCAGGAACGACGCGAAGAACATGATCACGAAATACGCCACCAGCGGCACCGCGATGCGCAGGATGTCCAGCGGAGACTCCACGATGCGCCGACCCTGCAGGCTGAACATCACGACGATCGTGAAGAGCAGCGCGACCAGCGTGATCGGGGCGATGCGCGGCAGGAAGCTCGCGGCGTACCACGCATCGCCGCGCGCCCTGCGCAGCACGAGCCTCGTGAGCATGCCCGCCGCGAAGGGAATTCCAAGATAGATCAGCACGCTTTGGAAGATCTGCCCCATGCTGACGTTCACCTCCACCCCCGCAAGCCCCACGCGTGGCGGAAGCCAGCTCATGAAGAACCACGCGTAGGCCCCGAAGAAGAGGACCTGAAACACGCTGTTGAAGGCCACAAGGCCCGCCGCGTACTCGGCACTACCCTGCGCAAGGTCGTTCCAGACCAGCACCATCGCGATGCAGCGCGCCAGGCCCACCAGGACCAGCCCCTGCATGTACTCCGGGCGATCGTGCAGGAACAGCGCGGCAAGCGCGAACATGAGCACCGGCCCCACCACCCAGTTCTGCACCAGCGACAGCGCCAGCACGCGCCAGTCGCGGAAGATGCGTGGCAGTTCCTCGTAGCGCACCTTCGCCAGCGGCGGAAACATCATCAGCACCAGGCCGATCGCGATCGGGATGTTCGTGGTGCCCACCGTCACGGCCTCGGCGGCATCCGGCACGCCGGGCATCAACCGGCCGATCGTCACGCCGAGTCCCATGGCCATGAAGATCCAGAGCGTGAGCCAACGGTCGATGAAGGAGAGCCGACCAACCCGCGCGCAGCCCGGCGGCAGGCAGTCGCTCGCCGGGTCGCGCTCGTTCCCGCCCGTGGGCGCGGCGGACGAGCCACCATCCACCACTTGCGGCAGCCGCTCGATGAACATCCGAATCTCGTCGCGCACGCGCCGGTAGTGCGGCATCGCCTCGTCATCGTTTCGCGACCCCGCCGCAAGCCTCGGCGGATCCTCAAAGCCGACATGCTCCACACGCGCGCCTGGCAGCACGGGACAATGCTCATGGGCTGCGCCACACACCGTCACGACCAGATCGAACGCGCCGCCAACCTCCTCGGGAAGCTTGGAGTGATGTCCCGAGATGTCCACACCCACCTCAGCCATCGCACGCACGGCGAGCGGATTCAGGCCATGCGGCAGCGTGCCCGCGGAGAACGCATCGATCCGTCCGGCCCAGCGGGCTCGCGCGAACCCTTCGGCCATCTGGCTGCGACATGAATTGCCGGTGCACAGAAAGAGCACGCGAGGCGTGCGGCGTGCCGAGTTCGGGAGGAACGGCATCGATTCAGACTAGACCGCGATCAGAAGCCAGGCCCCATCCCAATCGCCGCCTCATCGGCCTTTGTCCATTTCTTAACATTC
>JBMOGS010000055.1:0-14724 GCA_049318245.1 Phycisphaerales bacterium
CACGCAGGATGCGCACGACCTCGAGCAGCGGCACGCCCGCCGCCATCAGCGTGGCCATGGTGCTCGCGAAGCGCGCCACGTGCATGTTGCGGAACAGCGGACCGACGACCGGCCACGAGAGTGAACCCTGGTCCAGCGTGCGGCGACCCATCTCGCTGCGCATCCACGCCCAGACGCCGAATCCCGCCACGACGAGTCCCGGCACCCACAGCATCCAGCCCGTGCGGATGAACTCCGAGAGCCACAGCAGCACCTTGGTCGGCGTGGGAAGCGCGTCGCCCTGCATCTTGAACAGCGGGGCGAATCGCGGCATCACCGAGGTCATGATCACGCCCACGGCCAGCACGGCCACCGCCAGCATGATCGCCGGGTACGTCATCGCGCCCTTCACCTGTCGGCTCGTCTTGCGCTGCTTGGCGAGATCCTTCGCCACGCGCGTCATCATCTCGTCAAGCATGCCGCTGGCTTCGGCGGCCTTGATCAGGCTGACCACGAGCGGTGGGAAGGTCCTCGGCCAGCGCGCAAGGGCGGCGGAGAAGTCCTCGCCCTCGCAGACGTCGTCGCGGATCAGACGCACGACTTCGGCGACCTGCGGCCGCGAGGCCTGGTCGGCGAAGGTTTCCAGCGCCTCCTTCAGCGGCACGCCCGTGCGAAGCATGACGGCGACCTGCGCACAGAAGGCGACCGTGTCGTCGCGCGTGAACGCGTTCAGGAGCCGCTTGCGGCGATTCTCGCCATCGATGGTCTCGCCCACGACGGCCGCGACATCGCCGAGCTCGACCTCGAGGATGGCGAGTCCCTGCCGGCGCAAGTCCCGCACGGCGTCCGCGTGCGTCCTGGCCTCGACCACGCCACGGGAGAACTCGCCGCCTTGACGACGGGCCTTGTAGCTCCACTTCCGGATGGGAAGGGCCTCGGTTTCAGTGGCGGCAGGCACCGTGCACCTCCTCGGGGGTGGTCAGACCGGCGAGCACCTTCTTCATGCCGTCGTCCCACAGGTTCTCGAAGCCCTGCTCGCGCAGCAGCGAACGGATGGCGGCCGGGTCGCAGGTGCCGCACAGCAGGTCGTTCATGCGGTCGTCCGGAATCATGAGCTCGTAGAGGCCAAGCCGGCCACTCAGTCCCGTCTGGCGGCACTTCCGGCAGCCCGCCCCGCGCATCGGCGTGCCCGGCATCGATCCGTACAGACCCATCGAGGTGCGCTGCGCCTCGTCCAGCTCGGTGGGCGCGCCGCACTGCCTGCACACCCGACGCACGAGCCGTTGCGCGAGCACACCCCGCAGACTGGCCGCGATCAGGAAGTTTTCCACCCCCAGGTTGCCCAGTCGCGTGATCGCGCTGGGCGCATCGTTGGTGTGCAGCGTGCTCAGCACCAGGTGGCCCGTCAGGGCTGCCTGCACGGCGATCTGCGCGGTCTCGCCGTCACGGACCTCTCCCACCATGATCACGTCGGGGTCCTGCCGAAGCAGCGCCCGAAGCGCCGAAGCGAACGTGAAGCCGGCCTTGGGATTGATCTGAGCCTGGTGCACACCCTCGATGTTCGATTCCACCGGGTCCTCGACCGTGCTCACGTTGACCGATGTGCGGTCCATCGTGTTGAGCACGCTGTACAGCGTGGTGCTCTTGCCCGATCCGGTCGGGCCGGTCACGAGCACGATGCCATACGGCTGATCCACCGCCAACCTGAAGCGTTCCAGCATCTCCGGACGGAAGCCCAGCTGCTCCAGACCCAGCCGGTTGCCGCTGCTGTCGACCACGCGCATGACGATCTTCTCGCCGAACTTGCCGGGCAGCGTGCTGACGCGCAGGTCGATCGGACGTCCATTCACGCGCACGCTGATCTCGCCGTCCTGCGGCATGCGGCGCTCGCTGATGTCCATGTGCGCCATGATCTTGATGCGACTGGCGATCGCCGCGTTCATGCGCCACGGCGGGCTCATGCGGTTGCCGAGCACGCCGTCGATTCGGAACCGGACGCGCATGGCGCCCTCGTCGGGCTCGATGTGGATGTCGCTCGCGCCCTCCTCGACCGCGGAACAGATGATGAAGTTCACGAGCTTCACCACCGGCGCCATGTCGTCGCCGTCGCCGCCACCCACCATCTCCTCGACCTGCTTCTCCTGCAGGGTGAAGGTGGCGTTCTCGGGGCTCTCGAGCAGCTCGGCGACGATCTCCTCGGCCTTCTCCTGCACCGCGGCCTGACCCGAACCCTCGGCCAGCATCGCGTCGATGCGATCCTCGGGGCTGGCCACGAAGCGCACGCGCAGCCCCGTCTCGCGCTGGGCAAGCTCGCGCACATGGTCGTTCTGCGGATCGGCGGTCGCCACGACCAGCATGTCGTGGTCCCTTCGCAGCGGCACGATGCGGTGCTCGCGGCGCATGGGCTCGGGAAGCAGACGCACCACCGCAGGATCCGCCTGCGCGGCCGGCTCCTCCACGAACTCGATCTCCAGGCTTCGCGCCACCGCCTTCAGCAGCGTGGTGCGATCCACGAGCTCCATCTGCAGCAGCACCTCGCCAAGGAGCAGACGCGAGCCGCCCGCGGACTGGCGGCGAAGCGCCTCGCGAAGCTGGTGCACGCTGATGGCGCCCTCCTCCACGAGCACCTGCCCCACCTTCGGAAGCGTGCGAAGTTCCACGCTGGTCAGTGGCTTGGCGCCACCGTGTGTCGAATGCTCGCTCATCGGAACCCTCCCGGCGCCGGATTCTTCGGCTGCGGCGCCGAGCCGAAGTTCACATCCAGCGGACGACCGTTCCAGTCGACCGTGACGGTTCTTGACCGAATCGCGGTCACCCGCGCGAATGTTCCGTCTGGAAGGGCCACGGCGTCGCCCTGCCGAACGGTCTGGTCGCCGAACACGGCCAGTTCGCCGGGCACCACGGCCTTCAGGACCACGCCGGGCAGGTAGCCAGGGGCGGCGATGGTCGACACCGGAGCCGCGTGCTGGGCCGGGGCTTCGGATGGCTCGGGCACGCCCCAGGGCCGGAACGGGTCGCGCGCTGGATCGCGATCCAGCGTGACCTCGATCACGCGGCGCGAGGCTGACTTTCGCTGGGTCGGCTGTGCCTCACCCGTCACCACACGAGCCTGCGTCGATGCGGTTGCCGGCGCAGGTGCCGTCTTCGCCGGCTTCGCGCGGGTCGTCGATGCTGCCGCGGCCTTCCGCGGGCCTCCGGCCGCCATCTTGATGCCGAGACCTCCCACCGCGACCACCATGACCGCCAGGAGGGTCGCGAACTGCTTCGGCTGCACGCCAAGGCGGCCACAGAGTTCCTTCCACGACCTGGAGAAGTCCGCCATGTCAGCCACCATCCCTCTCCGGCGTCGCCGCGGCGCGCTCCGCGAAATATTCGTCGAAGGTGAAGTGCGCCTCGATCGGCGCATTCGGATCCTGCACGGCCGGCGAGCGAGTGAACTCGACCGTGCGCACGGAGACCAGCGCGGGAAGTCCCTCTGCGCCGGAGAGCGTGTCGAACAGCGCGTCGAACTGTCCGCTCATCTGCGCCTCGACCGATCGGCGCGAAGCCTTCCCGCCCGTCAGGCCGGGCACGCTCACCACCGACAGGCGGCCGGACTTTGATTCGCTGTTCACGATGCCCTTGCGCTCGCCGCTCCGGCCCAGGGCCGAGAGCAACGCACCCTGATCCGGTGAGCCCGGCAGCATCCGGCCTCGCTCCGCCAGCTCGCGACGAAGGCGATCGACCTCGGACTGGAGCGCCTGAAGTCCGTCCTGCCGCGAGGCCGCCTCGGAGGCCTGTGCGCGATAGACGGAAGCCTCGCGCTCCCAGTCGATTGCGCGCAGGTAGTTCGGGACGGTGAAGAGACCGAGCATGCCGACCGCGACACTGACAGGCAGCGCTGTCGCCGCCAGCTCGACACGGAACCATCGAGACACCTTCGTGGCGCTCACTGGACCCCTCCCATCGCCATGCGCATGACACCGGGCGCCCGCACCTGCACATCCAGGGGCACCTGGAAGGAGACGGTGAACGCCTCGACGCGCGCTCCCATCGACTCGGTCACCTTCCGCTCGGACATCGTCACGCCCGTGAAGGCCGGACAGGCCGCGAGACGACGCTCGAGTTCACCCAGGGACGTGCCGGACGCCGCGCAGCCCTTCAGGAGGACCTGAAGCTGACGGGGCGAATCCTCGGTCTCGATGCGGAATCCAGAAAGCATGGTCTTCTCGGGCAGCATGTGCGTCACCGTGGCCACCACCGACGCGGTGGAGATGGCTGGCACGAGTCCATCGGTCACACGGAGGGCCCGCTCAAGTTCGGACTGGTCAGAAGCCAGACGATCGATCACTTCCTGCAGGGCCGGGGTGTCCGCCCGGGAAGCCAGCTGGGTGGTGACGGTGCGGGCGGCCTCCGCCTTCCGGGCGCTGTTCCAGCTGTGCGCGCCAACGCCCAGGCTGAGCGCCAGCAGGAGCAGTCCGAGAAGGCTCGTGCGGCGCCTCGATCGGCGCGTGCGAACCTCGCGAACCACGGCCGTGGGGAGAAAGTTGATCTCGGGAACGCTCATGCGGCCCTCCGTTCCTGCGTCATGGCCGAATCGACCACCACCGAACCCGCCAACGCAGCCCACGACGGGCCCGTGCAACGCAGGCCGGGCAACTTCCATTGGCCACACTCCACCGCGACCGTCGGCACGCCGCAGACGCCGCCGACCGCGCGGATCAGCTCCGGCTCCGCCGCGGCGCTGCCCGAGATCGCGAGACAGGATGGCCAGCTCGACTCGCCACAGGACTGGCGAAGCGCACGAAGCGTCTCCTCCGCAAGCGCACTCCAGCGCCACGAGCATGGCGCGGCGACCGGCTCCAGCGGGATGGCATCGAGTGCCTCAGGCTCCTGCACCTGCATCTTGCTCGACGTCACATTCCAGTCGCCCGTCATCGTGCGGATCGCGACAAGGTTCCCCCCGCGCCACACCGAGAGCGTGGCGACGCTGGACTCGATGTGCAGCGCCGAGACGAATTCGCCGGCCAGCGCGGACTCCCAGCGAAGCGCGCCGCGCGCGGCCGTGAACGCCGAGTGCTCGATGCTCTCCGGCAGCAGCCCTGCATCCAGGGTGATCTCGGCGGCTCGGCGAACCTGGTCCGATCGCGCCGCAAGCAGCGCGACATGACGGCGCCCCGCCGAGGAACCCATCGCGATGTGCTGGAGGACGGACTGACTCTCGTCCAGTCCGAACCGATCGATCGCCTCGAAACGTGCGCTCGACGCCAGCTCCTCGTCCGACATGTTGGGCAGCGTCGTGGCGTCGCAGCGGAAGAACGACGCCCCGAGCGCGATCCTGCAGCGCAGACCTGCGGCACCCGAAGCGCGGACCCAGTCCACCAGCGCCTCACGACACGCTGCGGAACCAGCCGCCTCAAGATCGCAGCCGGGCAGGCTCGACGAGGCCGCCGCGTCGCCACGCCGTCCCCCCACCAGCGCGACCCGTCCCGCGACGGTGCCGAGCTCCAGGGCGACCACGCCCGTTCGCTGCACCAGGATGTTCTTCCAAGCCTTCATGTCCCTGCCTCCTGAATCCGTTCGTGGGTCCCCACATGCCTCGGGGCGCCCGGGAAAAGACTGAGGGACTCCGTTTCCGGAGTCCCTCAGATCTGTGCGTTCGATGGTCCGGTCCCTTCGGACCGTCCGACGTCAAGGCGCCGGCGTGAACTTGCTGGTGGTCTCGTTCCAGACCCAGCCCTTGGTGTTGTCCACCTGGTTGGTCAGGTCATCGGACGAGCAGTACTTCGCGGTCACGAGCGCCGCCAGATCGGTGGACGAGTACTCCTGTCCATCGGTCAGCGTGATCGTGGCGCCACCGGGCTTGAACTGGTTCAGCCGGGTGACCATGGTGGTGATCTGCGATGCACGCGCGGTGGCGGCATTGCTGTTGGCGTCGCTCAGGGCGCTGGTCACGCCCGGAATCACCAGCGCGGCCAGCACGCCGAGGATGACGACGACGATCAGGATCTCGATCAGGGTGAATCCGCGGCGCTTGCCGCGACGGGTTCCGCTCGTGCTTCCATTCTTCGTGTTGTTGTTGTGCGCGTTCGTCATGTTGGGTCCTTTCGATGAGGTGATGCAGGCGCTCAAGCAACGGGCCGGAACGTCAGTCCGGGTCACCGTTCGATTTTCCGGGCCCTGGGGCAAGGCCCGTGACGAGAAAGTTTCAAGAAATCCCGCCCCATTCCAGAAGCAGCCTGATTGCCGCTTCAGGAGCGGTATCGGATGGTCGATGGCGAGGCTTGAGATGCATCCAAGGATTTCCACACATCCCCCGCAACGCCCCCGTGGCTTCACGCTTCTTGAGGCGCTGATGGCGGTCGTGATCCTGACGATCGTGGCCAGTGGTGCGGCCGTCGGCATTGGTCTGGGCTCCGCGGCGCAGGCCGATGCACGCATCTCGCAACTGGCCATGCAGGCCGCGGATCAGCAGATGGGCTTCCTGCTGGAGCAGCCCTTCGACGGGATGTCCACCCATGCGGGCGAGGAGGCGGTTGGCGCCATGCTTGCGCCACCGGCCGGTGGTGGCGTCTCCCGCGACACGACGCTGGGCGGTCCGTGGTCGTCGCTGGGCCGACGGACCTCCGTGACCAGTGAGCCTCTCACCCTCACGCAGTACAACGGCGTCACCGTGGATGGGGCACGCATCGAGGTCGAGGTGTTCGGCCCCGATGGAACCATCTATGCATCGCTTCGTCGTCACCGTTGCCGGGAGAGCGAGTCGTGAGCCGCCGCGGGTTCACGCTGATCGAGCTCTGCATCGCCACGGTGATCACGGTGATCGCGGCCGGCGCCGTCGCTGGCACGCTTCGCGCCGTGAGCGAGGCCATGCAGGAGCAGGACCGCGTGGCGGACGCGAGCGCCCGCCTGGCCCGCGCGGACGCACGCCTCGCGGATCATCTGGAGCGGGCCCGCCTGATCCTGCATCAGGACGGCGACGAGGTGCTGCTGTGGCTGCCCAGCGAACCCTTCGATTCAAGCGCATCCAACACGAGCGACTACGACACGATCCATCTGAATGAACTGGCCTGGTACGTGATGGACACCGCGAACGGGACCCTGACGGTCCGCTGCGCCGCCAACCGCGCGGCACGCACGGCGTATCCCCTCTCGACCGGCTGGGGCGCGCTTCGAACCACGCTGCAGTCGCAGGCGCAGCTGAGCACCACCGTCGTGCTGGAGGGGCTGTCCAGCGGCGCCTTCGCCGTCGAGGACGCCGACGCGTGCAGCGTGCGACGATTCACGTTCGTGGGCACGTTCGACGCGCCCCGTGGCGGTCTGGAGATCCGACTGGGTGGCCGACTCGCGAACGGACAGAGGCATCCGGACTGCCCATGATCACGATCGCACGAGGCCAGCATGCTCGCACGAGCGCCCGGCGGGGCGCCGCGATGCTGCTGGCGGTGTTCGCGATGCTCGTGGTCGGCACCGCCACCCTGGCCTTCACCGCCAGTCGACACACGAGCTTCCTGGTTGCGCGCAACGCCACCTCCTCCACGCGCGCTCGCCAGCTGGCGAGCAGCGGCCTGGAGGTCGCGAAGGCGATCCTTCGAAGCGACCAGACCTCGTGGCGGACCAGGCACGTGTCCGGCAGGCTGCTGGATTCGTATCCACTCGACGGCGGGACGGTGACCGTCTCGCTGATCGACATCCGCAAGCGAGAGGCGGGCGCGTCTGCCGCGATGAGCGTGCCCGACGCGTCGTCGACCGAGATCGAGATCGCGGTGACCGCGAACGCCGAAGGCGGCACGTGGACGTCGCTGTCGCACATGAGCATTCCACAGGTCGTGAAGGGGCAGTACGCGATCTTCGCGAACAAGCTCCTCTGGATCTACGGCACCAACAACGACATCGGCCGATGGGACCGCGCACCGAAGTCGGTGGAGAAGCGGAGGGTGAACCTGGGCACGCAGGCCGACTTCGCGTTCGCCAACTTCAGCGGCGTGTGGATCGACAGTGATGTGCGATTCGAGAGCGAGGTCGATCCCGTCGATCCGAACGACCCACGGACGCTCAAGAGCACCTGGGTCTACTACCCCTACAACGGCGGCACCAACCTCTGGAGCAGCACCTTCCCGATCAACGGCCCCGGACGGGACAAGGTTGCCACGGTGCGGATGAGCGCCGACGAGTCGATCCGAATGGTCGCGGCACCGCAACCCGTCGCCACCGTGCCGGCGCCTCCAGGCATCAGTGGCGGCAACTCGATCACGAGCGGCTCGCGCACGATGACGCCGTTCCGGGTCGGTTCACCGAGCGGCTCCACGAACACCAACCTGACGACGAACAACTGCACGCTGCTGCTGACACCGGGCACCTACGAGGTGTTCGGCAGCTGGAACGCCACGAACGCGACCATCCGGATCCAGGGCGCTGTCAAGATCGTCGTGTGGCCCAAGTGGTCCCTGTTCAACCTGTATCCGCGCGGCATCAACTGGACCAACACCACCGTGGAACTCGCCGCGGACGCCGATCTGGAGATCAACAACGGCTTCACCCTGAACATGTCCGGTTGCTGGATCGGAAGCTGGTACCAGTGTCTCGGCGAGACCGACCCGACCAAGGCCCAGGGCGACCCGCACATGAAGGCATGGAAGGGCCAGGCGTTCCAGCAGACCGCCTGCGACACCGTCGCGCCCGATGAACCGCGCTATCTCGAGCCCTGGAGGGTTCGCATCTACCCCATTCGGAGCGTGCTGAGCCCGCTCTACGTGTGGAGCATCCAGAACACCAGCGTGGTCGGGAGCCTGTTCCTTCCAAGCAGCACGATCTCCTTCACCGGCAATTCCCAGATCTACGGCCGCGTCGCCGCGGACAGCGTGCTGATCGACGGCACGACGCGATTCCGATACGACCACGCGCTCGACGACATCGTGGGACTGACCGAGGGTCGCGCGCCCAATCGCGGCGGAGATCCGGACGACATGTTCCCGATCCGTCCGCTGCGATGGGGCGCCGACAAGGGGAACGGACCATGACTCGACGCCGTGGATTCACCCTGCTCGAGTTGCTCATCGTGGTGCTGATCATCGCCACGCTGTCCGCGCTGTCGATCGACCTGTTCCGAACCCATGGCGAGGAGCGCCTGCAGGGCGCAGCACGCCTGTTCCGAGCGGATGTCGAATGGGCGCGCTCGGCCACGCTCAGCAATCCGGATGACCCGGCAGCCATTCACCTGATGGCCGATGGATCCGGCTGGTACGTGGCGCGCAACTCCTCACCGCTCGCCCCCATGACCGGTTCCGACGGCTCGGAGATCCGCCGCGTTCTTGGCGTGGACATGGCCCAGGTGGCCGACGGGGTGTCGATCGCGCCGAGCACCGCTGGATTGAACAAGATCGAGTTTGACCCATTTGGGGGGGTCCGGACCGGCCCAAGCTCAGTTGTTATGACTTTACCGGACTTTGAACGTGAATGTCTTATAACCTTTGAAAGCGGGACGGGCCTTCTTCAAATCTCCTATCCGAATCCGTGACCCTTCCCACGCAGGTCCGGACCGGATTCGGTCGAAAACAGGAAGGCTTGAAGCGAGGGAATCTTCCAAATCTGCTTGCGATCGTGCTGTCCATCGGCCTGGTGGTGTCCCACGCCTTCGGTCAGTCGCCGGCCTCGGCACCCAGTCCTGCGACCTCACCCACCGCCGAGCCAGCCGCGGAGACGCAACCTCCGGTGGCCCCCGCACCGGCGGAGCCAGCCGTCGGCGATGACACGCCCCCGCCGACGCCAACCGTGTCCGTCTCGGAACACGGCACCGTGACGCTGGCCGCCCAAGGCATCGAGATCACCAAGCTGCTCGAGCTGCTCAGCATCAAGAGCCGCATGAACATCGTGGCGAGCGAGAAGGTGAAGGCGCTCGTCAGCGTGAGCCTGTACGACGTGCCGATCGACGAGGCGCTCGACGCGCTCCTGACGGTGAACGGCTTCGTGTGGGAGCGCCAGGGTCCCTTCGTGATGGTGTACACCCGCGCCGAGAAGGAGGCGATGGACAAGGCCAAGATGAAGCGCGAACCACGCGTCTTCACGCTGCAGTTCCTGGCCCCCGACGATGCGCTGACGCTGGTGAAGCCGCTGCTGAGCGAGGGCGGCACCGCGGTGTCGCTCGGCAAGGTGAAGGAGGGCTTCGAGCCCACGATTGCCGACGGCGGCAGCGACACCTACGCCTTCGCGACCCGCGTGCTGGTGAACGACTTCCCCGACGTGATCGAGAAGGCCGCGAAGGTGCTGACGGAATCCGACGTGCAGCCGCAGCAGGTGCGCGTGGAGGCCACGATCCTCGTGACCGACGTGAACGAGGAGGATGCATTCGGCCTGGACATCTCGCTGGTTGGCAAGATCGACTTTGCCCAGGTGACGGGCGGTCCGATGGCCGCATTCAACGGGCTGAAGAACAACACCCTGAACAGCAACGGCACCTATCCCGATCCGGTACCCGCGTCGGCCAGTGCGGCCTCGCTGTTCCCGGCCACCGAGACCGATCCGACGCTGAAGATGGGCGTGCTGGCGAACGACGTGGCGGTCTTCCTGCAGATGCTGGATCAGGTGAAGAACACCACGGTGCTGGCGCGGCCCTCGGTGACCGTGCTGAACCGCCAGAAGGCGCAGGTGAACATCGGCGCGAAGGTCGGCTACCTGTCGACCACGCAGACCCAGACCAGCACCACGCAGGAAGTGCAGTACATCGACACGGGCATCAAGCTCACCTTCCGCGCCTTCATCAGTCCGGACGGCATGGTGCGCATGGAACTCAACCCATCGATCGTGGGCGCCGAGTACAAGAACGTGAAGTCGGTCACGGGATCAGGCACTGGCGACGTGCAGATCCCGAACCAGACCACACAGGAACTGCGAACCAACGTGCGCGTGAAGAGCGGCCAGACGATCGTGCTCGGCGGCCTCTTCCGCGAGGACGCCGTGACCACGAATCGCCAGGTCCCGGTGCTGGGTGACATCGCCCCAGGAGCCTTCAGCGGACAGGCCGACAAGACCGTTCGCCAGGAGGTGATCTTCCTGGTCACGCCGACGATCGTGCAGGATCCGAAGAGCGATCTGGACGGCGACAAGGCCCTGAAGGTGATCGATGCCGTGCAGGCGGGTGCGCGCGCCGGCCTTCTGCCCTTCTCGCACGCGCAGATCGGCGGCCACTACCAGCTGCAGGCACTCGACGCGTGGCGCGCCGGCGATCGCGAGCGTGCCGGCCTGTACGCCGATCAGGCGCTTCGCGTGGCACCGAACTCGCCCAGCATGATCCAGCTGCGCGAGGACATCCGTGCGGACAACGCGGCGCCGTGGCGCAACAAGCTGGACTCCCTCGACCTGCTGCCCGACTACATCCGCCGCAAGGGCATGGTGCTTGGCTTCCCGCAGGATGTGCCCAAGGCGGAGCCGACTGAACCGGGCGATCCGAAGACCGACGCGGCACCCGTCGTCGCGCCTCCAGCGGCGCCCATGGCCGCCCCAGCAGCGACCGAAACACCTGCGGAGACCACGCCATGAGGATCCCAGGCATCGCCCTGTGCTCGATCGCCCTGCTTGTCGCCTGCGGCACCCCGAAGTCGCAGCAGGTTCGCAACGAGGCACGCGACCGGTATGACCGTGCCAACGCGCAGGTGGTGTATGACCAGGCGCTCCAGAGTTTCCACGCCGGGCAGTTCGAGGAGGCGCTGTCGCATATCGATCGAGCGATCTCGCGGTTTCCGAAGGACGGTTCCTACCCGCTGCTGCGCGGAAGGATCCTGCTGGAGATGAAGCGCGTGGACCTCGCCCGCGCGTCGTTCGCCAAGGCGATCGAACTGGCTCCCGAGGCCGCTGAACCGCACTACTACATGGGCATCGTGCTCCAGCGCTGGAACGAGCTCGACAAGGCGGCAGAGGAATACGCGAAGGCCTCGCAGCTGGCGCCGTCGCAACTGCAGTATGTGGCCGCCGAGTGCGAGACGCTGGTCGCGGCAGGCAAGCTGGACGCCGCGCAGGCTCGACTGGACGCAGTCTCGAAGACCTTCGAGTTCAGCCCCGTGCTGGATCGCGTGCGTGCCGATCTGGCCGGCCAGTGCGGCGACATGGAGGCGCGCGCACGCTGGCTGGATGCGGCTCGGCTGCGGACCGAGCCTGCCAAGGCAGGTCCCCTCGCCGAGGAGATCGCCCTCTGCCGTTTCGAGCAGGGCCGCTGGGCGGAGTGCATCCAGGCGCTCGACGACGAGGCGCTCGCCACGGCGAAGAGTGCCCGGCCCGACCTCGTGCGAATGCGGGCACGCTGCCTGCTCATGCTCGATCGCGCCCGCGACGCCCGCGACGTGATGCTTGGGCTGCGTGAGCAGGTCGACGCCGATGGTCGCAACGCGGCGATCCTGGGGCTCGCCGCCATGCGAATCGGCGACGTGAACCGGATGTCCGAGGCAGGACGGATCCTGGCGCAGTGCCAGCCTGGCCGCTGTGATGGCTGGCTCCTGCTCGGCGTGGCGGCGCTGGAGCGCGGCGATCGGGCAGAGGCGGCTCGACTGCTTCGCGAGGCGGCGGCTCGCGAGCCCTCGCGAGAGCTTCCGAGGCGCCTTCTGGCCCAGATCGAGCCGGCGGACGGCGGGGACTACCGCGCGCTCGCGAACCCCTGATTTCCCGGCGCAATCAGGGGTAATGTTTTTAGACACGCCTGTTTTTGGCTGAAAATCGGGTTCCAGATCCGAGGGGCTTCGAATTTAGTGCGTTTTTCCGGGCCTTCCTGCCGACATAGGGGCGTGCGGCGGCTCCACGGTGGACCGCCTGCCCCGCCGCCCGGCGGAGCCGAGGCACGCCTCAAACGCGGGAAGGATCCCGCAACGGAGATCAGCGAATGGATAGCTTCAAGGTCGTGAAGGGTTGGATTCGCGAGTTCGTGGACGTCGCCGTCCTTTTCGTGGCGGTGGGTGTGATGGTGCAGATCCTGTTCGGCAACAACGTGCCGTTCTTCAACAGCGTGACCACCAACCTGATGAACTTCATCACGCAGCTCGGCAGCAACGGCCTGGTCGGCCTGATCGCCCTGTTCGTGATCGTGTGGGTGTTCCAGAAGGACAAGGCTCACTGAGCCGGCTTCCGCCGCACATGGTTGGATGACTGTGAAGGCCCCCCGCTCGTCGGGGGGCCTTCTGCTTTCGGGGATGGGGGCGGAATGCCCCTAACCTTCGGGCATGGAACGGCTCTGGACGCCCCTGCTGCTGGTCGGATCGAACCTCTTCATGACCTATGCCTGGTACGGGCACCTGCGGGACCTGAAGAACAGTCCGCTCTGGATCGCCGTGCTCGCCTCGTGGGGCGTGGCGCTGCTCGAGTACACCCTTCAGGTGCCCGCGAACAGGATCGGCTTCCAGCAGGCGGGCTGGTCGCTCCAGCAGCTGAAGGTGATGCAGGAGGTGATCACGATGGCCGTGTTCGCGCTCTTCGCGGTGCTCTACATGCGGGAGCGGATCTCGATGAACTTCGTCTGGGCGGGCCTCTGCCTGGCTGGGGCCGCGTGGTTCATGTTCCGCGACCTGAAGGCGCCCGCATGAGCGACGCCACGAACTGGATCTTCGACTTCGACAGCACCTTCGTGCGCGTGGAGGCCCTGGACGAACTGGCCGAGATCGCGCTGGAGGGTCGTGCCGATCGCGCCGCGGTGCTCGGATCGATCCGGGAGATCACGGCACTGGGCATGGAGGGTCGACTGGCGATCGACGAGAGCCTGCGTCGACGCATGCAACTCCTCTCCATCTATCCCGCGATGCTGCCGCGCCTCGTCGAGCGGCTGGTGGACAACCTGACCCCGAGCATCGCGCGCGGCATGGACCGGCTGCGCTCGATGCGGGATCGTGTGTGGATCGTCAGTGGAGGGTTCCACGAGTGGATCGACCCGGTGGCCGAGGCCGTGGGCCTGCGCCGCGATCGCGTGATCGCCAATCGCCTTCGAGCGCGCGCCGACGGCCTGCTGGAGATCGACCCGGACGCGTCGCCGTGCGCCATCGACGCCGGCAAGGCGCACGCGATCCGTTCCGCGGGCGTGCCACGCCCACGCGTGATGGTGGGCGATGGAATCACCGACTGGCAGGTCCGTCAACACGGCGCCTGCGAGCGCTTCGTGTGCCTGACGGAGGTGGTTCGGCGTGAGACGGTGGCCGAGCGCGCCGATGTCGTGGCGGCCGACTTGGACGAGGTCCTGGCGGCTGCGCGAGGGCTACCTGCCGTCGATCAGGGCTGATCCGGTGGTTCGGTCGACGACTCGCCGTCGATGAACACGTCGACCTGCTGGCCGACGTAGACCGGTGCCTCGGCCTTCTCGATCTCGTACACGACCAGCAGCACGCGGGTGTCCACGCGCTCGGTCACGACGCCGCGCAGTGTGGTCTTGGGACGCACGCTCGGCTCGATGCGGACGAATTTCAGCGCCAGACGAACCGGATCGCGCCCGCGCGTGAAGGCCTCCGCCGCGGCGCCTGGACGCACGCGTGCCGCGTCATCCTCGTCGATCTCGGCGCGGACATGCATGGGGCCGGCATCACCCAGCGTGACCATCGGGCTGTCCAGATGGCCGGCCGTCGCGAACTCGCCAGCCTGCACCTCGACCTTCAGGACCGTTCCATCCATCGGCGCACGCACCGTGAGTCGATCCAGATCGGTGCGGGCCTTCGCCAGCGCCGCGCGCGCAGCATCGACCTCGCGGCGCGCCACGTCCAGATCGGCCTTCCAGGCGCCGCTCCTGATGCGCGCAAGCTCCGC
>JBMOGS010000056.1:0-14707 GCA_049318245.1 Phycisphaerales bacterium
TCCTGGATCGCCATCTCGCTGAGCATCTTGCGGTTCAGCAGCACGCCCGCGCGGGACAGGCCACCGATCAGGAGGCTGTAGCGGAAGTCGCGCATGCGGCACGCCGCCGTCAGGCGGGCGATCCACAGCGAGCGCATGTCGCGCCGGCGAAGGCGGCGATGGCGCCAGGCGTTGCGGCCGGCGCGCATGAGCGCGACCTTGGCCTGCTGCTTGTGACGGCTCTTGGTGCCGTAGTAGCCGCGGGCCTCGCGAAGAACGCGGCGGCGGGCCTGAGTACGAGCTGCTCCCTTGCGTGCGCGTGGCATGGTTCGGTCCTTTCAGTCTCAGCGGGCGAGGCTGCGATGCAGCACCTTGCCCAGCATGGCGTTGTCGGAGGAGGAGAGGGTGCGGGCGCGTCGGTAGCTGCGCACGGCGGCACCGGTCTTGTTGCTCTTGAGGTGACGGCTGTTCGGGCTGTGGAAGCGCACCTTCCCCGATGCGGAGATCTTGACGCGCTTCAGCAGTCCCTTGTGGCTCTTGTGCATGGGTTCAGGCCTCTTCTTCCCGTTTCAGCGGGTCGATGAGGATACCGAAACCCCCGTCAGGGTCAAGATCCATGTTTCAGGGCCTACTGCGCCAGGAATCCGTCCCCGGCGAGGGGGAGTTCAACCAGGTTGGGCATGCGATCCGCCCGATCCACGCCCACGGGCAGGAAGATGTTGTCCCCGTTGACCACCGGAACCACCAGCCAGCCCACGGAACCGTCCCCAAACATCACGTTTTGGCCCCTCTGGCTGTGATTCCAGCTCGACAGGCTGGCCCCAACCGGGCGTCCGGCCCGCCGCAGTTCCAGCACGGGATTGGCGTCCGCCACCAGCGGGCGGGCACCGACCACCCGCAGCAGGAACGGGCGGTCCGCCCACGGAACTTGCATGGCGAAGGCGCGCATGCCCGACTTGGCCGCGCAACCCGGACAGCTGATGTGATGGTGTCCGCAGTAGCCCTGCACCGAAAGCGACTGCAGGTTCGCGCCGTGGTCGTAGGTGGTCCAGTCCAGCATGGCGGGCCGTGGCGCGTGGCGCGCGATCATGCTGGCGCTCATGGGCAGGGCGTCGCGGTGGTCCGACGCGTAGGACACCAGTCCAGCGCTCAGTTCGCGAAGGTTGTTCGCGCAGCGCGATCGCATCGCCGACTGTCGCATGTGCGCCAGCGCTGGCCAGGCCACGCCCAGTGCCAGCAGGGCGACGGCCGCGATGCCGCCGAAGTCGGCCCAACGCACGCGACGACGCGGGGCGCGATCCAGCCGCATGCGCTCGGCCTGCTCCCGTTCGGCAGCGTCGATGCGCGCCAGCGTCGCGTCAATCAGCGACGGATCCGAGGATTCGGTCGGGTACCTGTCCAGCACGCGCAGCGCCGCAAGCACGCGCCGGTCTCGCTCGTTCTCCACGCGGCTCTCGTCGAAACCGCACTCGACGAGGCGATCGATCGACGCCGCGTCCTCGGCCGGCAGCTCGGGCCCGCCACGCTGGTCCATGGGATCGTTCATGCGACAGGGTTCGTCGTGTCGCGGCGGCCGCGACGCCATCGATCGGCGAACGCGGCCACCGCGGAATGCAGGCGGCTCTTCACGGTGCCCAGCGGGATCTGCAGGATGTCCGCGATCTGCTGGTAGTTCATCTTCTGGAAGTAGGCGAGCACGATGATCTCGCGATGCAGCGGCGGCAGGGCATCCACGGCCTGCTTCACCAGCGCGGACTCCTCCTTCAGCGTCAGCGGCTGCGCTGGCTGATGGATGTCGTCCGCAAAGAGATCGATGAGCTCCCCGTCACCGTGCTCGCCGATGGGGGTCTGCAGGCTCACCGCTCGGCGACGACGGTCCTTTCGATACCAGTCGCGCGCCTTGTTGGCCGCGATGGTGTACAGCCACGGCCGGAACACGCGGGTGGGGTCGAAGGTCGCGCCGGAAAGGTGGATCTGCAGGAAGGTCTCCTGGAACACGTCCTCGGCGGCGGCGCGGGTACCCAGAAAGCGCTGGAGGAATCCGTGCAACTCGGGGCGATAACGTTCCATCAGGATCGGGAACGCCTGCAGATGACCCCTCAAGTGAGCCGCCAGCAACGCCTCGTCGGTCGACTCCGTTCCGATCGACTCCACCGGGCCGAAGGATGACGCCTCAGCGCCTTTCAAGGCACTTCCGAGCCAGGACAGGGGGTTGATCGAGCGGGCGAGCGAAGCCATTGCATCGTGTTACGATTGTCTTTTCGGCAAGGTTTGTCACGAACCAAGGATTTTGGAGAACTGACCCAAGATGGGTGTGCCAATCAGCCAGATGTGGACCGTCGCGAGCTACGTCCTGCGCCAGCGCCTGGCCGGGCGAAGGCAGTACCCCTTGGTCCTCATGCTCGAGCCCCTGTTCCGGTGCAACCTTGCGTGCGCCGGATGCGGCAAGATCCAGTATCCCCCGCATGTCCTGAAGCGGCAGCTCACGCCGGCGGAGTGCTTCGCGGCCGCCGAGGAGTGCGGCGCGCCGATGGTCAGCATTCCCGGTGGCGAGCCGCTCCTTCACCCCGACATCGCCGAGATCGTTCGAGGGCTCGTGGCGCGGCGCAAGTACGTCTACATGTGCACCAACGCGCTGCTCCTGAAGGAGAAGCTCGAGGAGGGCCTGTTCAAGCCGAGCAAGTACCTGACCTTCAGCGTGCACATGGATGGCCAGGAGGAGAATCACGACTTCGCCGTGTGCCGTGAGGGCACCTTCCAGAAGGCGATCGAGGGCATCCGTCTGGCGGTGAAGATGGGATTCCGCGTGACCACCAACACCACGCTGTTCCAGGGCGCGGACCCCAACTCGGTGCGCGCGTTCTTCGACGAGATGATGGAGCTCGGCGTGGAAGGCATGATGCTGAGTCCGGGTTACGCGTACGACAAGGCGCCCGACCAGACCGGCTTCCTGCAGCGACGCGGCACGAACGAGCTCTTCGAGATGATCCTCTCGAACCGCAAGAAGGGTTGGCGCTTCAACCAGAGCCCGCTCTTTCTGGAGTACCTGATGGGCAAGCGCGAGTACGACTGCACCCCGTGGGGCATGCCGTGCTACAACGTGTTCGGCTGGCAGAAGCCGTGCTACCTGCTGCAGGAGGGCTACGCCGACACGTATCGGGAACTGCTCGACGAGGTGGACTGGTCGAAGTACGGCCACGCCAGCGGCAATCCGAAGTGCGCCAACTGCATGGTGCACTCGGGCTACGAGGCCACGGCGGTCGATCACACCTTCAGCGGCTTCGGCGGCATCTGGGCCAACATCAAGGCCATCGTGTTCAACACGTACGCGAATCCCGCGGCGGCGCAGCGCCTGGAAGCCGAGAAGGGGAAGCCGCACGGACCGATCGCCCACCTGGTGCAGCTTGGCCTGGCCAAGGATCTCGGCAAGACGGCCGCCTGAACAACCTGTCGCTTGCGGGTTTCGCGCCGTCGCAGGCGCGATCCTCGCGGCATGGCATTCGATCGCGGCACCGTCTCGTACCGACGCTTCTCGCTCGAGGGGTGGAAGATCCCCCCTGGACCGGATCTGCTCGAGTCGATGCAGTCTGCCTCGCTGGTTGACGAGGGCGAGGGATCGGGCGCGGGCTGGACCGCGGGCGAGCACCTGTTCGACGCCGCGTTCGAGGCGGAGCGGAATCTCTTCGGTGGCGATGTGCTGGCGGCCATCCGGATCGACAGCGACCGCGTGCCTTCGGAAGTTCGTCGCGCCTATCTGCTGTCGGCCATGGCCGAGGAGATGGCGGACGCGGATCGCGGTTCGCGCAAGCGCGCCCGTGAGACCGCGCTGAAGCGCTGCGACGCCGAGATCGCCGACGGCCGTTGGCGCCGACGCAAGCTTGTGCCGGTGCTCGCAAGCTTCGGGGCGAAGGCCGCGCTGGTGCCGGCCAAGGGTGACGCCGTCACCACCGCGGTGCGCACGCTGCTCGAGGAGACGCTCGCCGTGTCCGCGACGGCGCTCACGTCGGGCTCACTCGCCGTGCGACTCGCGGACCAGCACGGGCTGGCCGCCGCGGCCTCCGATGCGCAGCCGGAGGCGTTGGGGCCGGTGCCATCGCGCGACGGCGACCACTCGGATCGTCCGGCGCCGCCGTGGTGCGACGAGAGCCATCCGATGGACTTCCTCGGCAACGCGTTCCTGCTGTGGGCCTGGTGGCAGGCCGAGCGCGACGGCCCGGAGCCTGAGACGGGATCGGTGATCCTGCGCAAGGCCATCGAGTTCGCCTGCCCGTGGGACTCCACGGGTTCGACCGTGGTTCGCAGCGATGATCCGTCCGCACGAAGCGAGGCGCGCGCCGCGATGCGGTGCGGCAAGTGGCCGCGCCGAGCCGGACTGATCCTGCAGCGCGCGGGCGAGGCGTGGGAGTTCACGCTGCAGGCGGATCGCTGGGAGGTGTCCGGCCTGCGCATCCAGCAGACGGAGGCGGCCCCGGCGACACGTCGTGAGGCGATCGAGATGCGTCTGGCCTCCATCCGCGGCTTCGATGCGGCGTTGCAGGAACTCTTCGCGGCGTTCCTGCGTGAGCGCCTGGGCGGGGGCTGGAGCGGGGCGCGCGCTTCGGTCTCGCGATGGATGCGGGAGAGCGAGCCCCGCATCACGCGGGTGGCGGCATTGGCCGAGTGACGCGCGGCTCAGCGCAATGCCTCGAAGCCGCTGGGCGAAGGCTCGGCGTCTCTGCCGTCGGCGGTGTCGCACCGATGAACCGCGTCCAGGAAGGCTCGGACCAGCTCCAGGTCCTTGCGACCTCGCTCGCGTTCGACGCCGCTTGACACATCGACGGCCCACGGTCGTGCCGCTCGCATGGCCTGCGGCACCGAGTCTGGCGTCAACCCGCCGGCCAGGATCAGGGGCAACTCCGGCCACGGAGAGGCGGCCTTCGCCCAGTCCCAGGTCGCTCCGGACCCGGCGGTCGGCGCGTCGAGCAGGATGGCAATGGGCGTCGGCTCGGAAGGTCCCGGCCTCGTGCTTGCGGCGAGCGCCCGGATGAAGGATCGACGAAGTCCAAGGCTGGGGCCATGGATCTGGACCGGACCCGACCATGATCGCGCCAGATCGACCCAGTCCGGCTCATCGCCTCGACCCACCAGGAGCGTCCGTGCCGGCATGACCGCCGCGATCCGGAACGCCGTATCCGGGGAGACCTGTCGGGCGGAGCCGCTGGCGACCACCACACCCACCGCGTCGGCTCCAAGGTCGAAAATCCGGCGGGCCTCATCCGCCGAACCGATCCCGCAGATCTTCACCAGGGTTCTGGACCGGTTTGCCACCGACTGCATCCTTCCTAGACTAGGCGATCCCACAGGAGCCAACGATGAGTCTCGCCACCGCACCGACGTTCGACAAGGGTCTCGCCAACACGATCGCCGCGGAGACCCAGATGAGTTTCATCGATGGCGGCAAGGGCGTGCTCGAGTACGTCGGCATCGACATCGACGCCCTGGCGCGCAACAGCACGTTCGAGGAGACCGTGTACCTGCTGTGGAACCGCAGGCTGCCGAACCGTGCCGAGCTGGAGTCGTTCACCGCCGACCTTCGCGCGGAGTACGAACTTCCGTCGGGCATGCTGGACCTGATCTCGAAGCTGCCGCGTGACGCCACGCCGATGCACGCGCTGCGCACGTTGGTGAGCGCGCTGGCGCTGCACGACGCCGAGGCGGACGTCGAGGGTGCCGAGGCCAACGAGCGCAAGGCGATCCGCATGCTGGCCAAGACGCCCGCGCTGATCGCGAACTTCGACCGCTTCCGCAAGGGCAAGCCCTTCGTGGCACCGGACAAGTCGCTCTCGATGGCCGCGAACTTCCTCTGGATGCTCAACGGCACGAAGCCCACGGAGGCCGTCGCCAAGGCGCTTGACGTGTGCCTGATCCTGCATGCCGACCACGGCCTGAACGCGAGCACCTTCGCGGGCCGGGTCACCATCAGCACGCTCAGCGACCTCTACTCCGCGATCGTGACCGCGATCGGCACCCTCAAGGGTCCGCTCCACGGCGGTGCGAACGAGGAGGTCATGATCATGCTGCGCGAGATCGGCAGCATCGAGCAGGTCGAGCCCTACATCATGGCGCGCCTGAAGGCGAAGGACCGGATCATGGGCTTCGGTCACCGCGTCTACAAGGCCTACGACCCGCGCGCGACCTACCTGAAGACCTTCGCCAAGCAGGTCGCCACGGACACGGGCAATCTCTCCCTCTACGAGATGAGCCGTCGCATCGAGGAGATCATGGCGCGCGAGGTGGCGGCGAAGGGCATCTACCCGAACGTCGACTTCTACTCGGCCACCACGTACCACTCGATCGGCATCGACCTCGACCTGTTCACCTGCATGTTCGCCATGAGCCGCATCGCGGGATGGGCAGGGCACTGCATCGAGCAGTTGGATGGCAACCGGCTGATCCGCCCGGCGGCGGCGTACGTCGGCCCGCACGGTCAGCCGTACGTCGCGATTCAGGAGCGCTGAGCGCCCGACTCAGATCTCGATGACCTGCCCCTGCTGCAGGCAGGGGATGGACGTGCACGTGGGGTCAAACTGGTCCGGCATGTGAATGAGCCGCATGCGCGATCGCACGCCCTCTGGAAGCGCGTTCAGCGGTTCGATCGGGGTGTGGGTGGGAGGTGGGCTGGTCTCGTGCACGATCAGGTGCGCGCCAGCCTCGAGCCAGTGGATCAGGTCGGGATCGAAGGGCGTGTCCGAACTCCAGGCCAGCGTGCGATCACCCTCCGTGAAGCGCAGCGCGATCGTCGGCACGGAATGGTCCGTTGGACGGCACTGGACCAGGAGTCCGCAGACGCTGGCCACGTGCTCGGGGTCGAGCTCATGCACCTCGAAGTAGTCCCGAAGGCGAGCCTTGCCGCCCTGGTCCATCGCGGGACCGAGCCGCTCCCAGAGTCGTTCCGCGACAGGCTTCCAGCAATGCACGCGAGGCAGGGGCGTCCCGTGGTTGCGGTGCATCAGCCAGCGGCGGAATCCGATGCTCTCGAGTCCGTTGCAGTGATCGCCGTGCAAGTGCGTCAGGATGATGTCGTCGATGCGCTCGGGCCACACGTTCCAGCCGCTGCGCTCGCGCGCCTCGCGCAGGGCGCTGCCCACCGAATCCGGGCAGTCCAGCATCAGGAAACCTGCGGACGTCTCGATCACCGCGCTCGAGCCGTATCGCTCGCAGGAGAAGGCGTCGCCCGTTCCGAGCACCAAGAGCCGCATCGCAGCAGGGTAGCAGCCGCTTGCCCATTCGCGCGGAAGCGGCGATACTCGTCCGGCGTGCGCAGGATCGCGCTCACCTCCGTCGCACTGGCTGGCGCCGTCGGGGCTGCCCGGATGGCGCACGGGCAGAATGCCGCGGCGCTTGCCGAGAACATCCAGCGCCAGCTGAACGTCGAGGACACGGAGTTTCGGCAGTCCTTCTTCGCGAACACGCCGATCGCCGATCGCCTTCTGCTGGAGGCGGGTGGCACGTTCCGCTTCGCCTACAGCCTGATCGACAACGCGCGAAGCCAGGAGCAGCAGGTGTACACCCCCGACCTGCGGCTCTTCCTGCGGGCCGAGCTCGATGGCGGCTTCCGCTTCTTCGGCCGACTGCGGTTCCAGTACAACGACTGGGAGTACACGGGCACCGCGGGGCTGGGTCCCGATCCGCGCGAGGACGGCTGGCAGTGGCCCGTCGGCGAGATCTACTGGGGCACCTTCGATCTGGCGGGCTTCACCGAGTCGCGCACCGGCCGCAAGAGCGTCGACAGCAACCTGATCATCCAGGGCGGGCGCAACTACGTCATCTGGGCGCAGGGTCTCGTGCTCAGCAACTACGTGTACGCGTTGCAGGCCGACCTGATCCTCGGTGACCTGGGCATCACGGGCATCCTGGCGAACTCCGCCGGCTACGACACCGTGGACTGGGACACGTCGCGTCCCGGCTACGACACGGACACGAGCCGTCTCTTCTCGGGCGGCAAGCTGGAGTGGCGCGGCATCGCGGGTCACCGACCCTACGCGTACTACCTGTGGCAGAACGATCTCAATGGCGGGCAGCAGGCCACGCTCGGAACGTCCACCTTCCCGATTCCGACCACGTTCCAGTACAACAGCGGCTACGTGGGCGCCGGCTCCACCGGCAGCATCGGCGCGAACATGATCTATCGTTCCGAGTTCGCCTGGGAGTACGGCACCACGCTGAGCGATCCGCTGGATCCGACGAGCCCCACGCTGTCGCAGCCGCAGGTGGAGAACCAGATCAGCGCTGTCGCGGGCGTGGTGGGCCTCACCTGGCTGGCGCGCGATGCCGGCGACACCCGGCTCGACTTCCAGGCGCTCGCCGGCAGCGGATCCTCGGAGCGCCTCGAGAGCGGAACGACATTCGCGGGCATCGCGCCTGGCGCGACCGATCACAGCTTCAACTCGCTTGGCTACATCAACACCGGCCTGGCGCTGGCTCCGGAGCCGGCGAACCTGTTCTGTCCCTCGCTGGGCCTGAGCAGCAATCTGCTGCCATCGTCGGACTTCCTGAGCGAGTTCCGCGTGGGTGTGAATGGCTACCTGTTCACGCGCATCCAGAACGATGCGCCGATCAGCATCCAGACGCGCCTGAACGGAAGCAACCTGATCGGTGGCGAGATCGACGCGATCTTCGATTGGCGCATCAGCAGCGACGTGAACCTGAACGTGCGCTACGGCATCTTCATGCCCAACACCTCGGTGTTCTTCCCTGGAGAGGGCGGCGCGCGCGATTTCGTGTATGCAGGAGTCACCTATGCGTTCTAGCGCGCGCATCTGCATCCTGCTGCTGCTCGCGCTGGCGGGCTGCAAGCCCTACGTGATGAGCCGCTCCGCCGTGGACACGCTGGGCAAGGCCGATCAGGAGATCGACTTCCTGGCCGCGGTGGAGAGGATGCCTGCCGTCACCAACAACGATGCGCTGCACGCGTTCCTGCTGCTGCAGGATGGCGATGACACGTGCGCCGACTACGCGGCGCGCGTGCGGGAGGGTGTCCGTCGTGGCTGGATGCAGTCGGGGCATTCGCCGCTCGCCAACGAAGCGGCGCGCGTCGGATGGATGGCCACGGCCGGCTGCGTGGTCATGGACGTGAAGGGCGGACTCACGATGCGGCTGCTTGGCCCGGTGCCTCGCTACGCCACGAAGGAACTTGTCTTCATGGAGATCCTGCCGCTGCGCACGGAGAACCAGGTGCTCACCGGCTCGGAGTTCGTGGACTACCTGAACCGCCTGCAACGGATCGCAGGGACGAATCGACGGGAGAAGCTTGCTTCGCCGTTGGGGGTGCCGGCCGGTGAATCCGCGGTCTCGCCAGGCAACGAGGGTGCGATCCAGGAAGGCTCGCTGCCGGCGCAGGGGCCCCTGGAGGCGCCGCCCGCAGCGCAACCTCCGGAGTCCGCGCCGTCCGAGCGTGCCGCTCCCGAGGTCCGACCGTCCGCGGCGCCGGGATCTGGCGTGACGCCAGCCAGGGGTGCCGCGCCGGCGTCGCAGGTGCCCGGCACGATGCGCCCAGCCAAGAAGCCCGTACCGGGCGCGGCACAGGGGTCGCAGCCCAACGGCAACGGCTGAGTCCCGAAACTTTTCTCGGTTCTTGGCACTTCCGGATTGCATGGAGCGCGGGGGAAGCGAAGGTCGTATTTTGTTCAGGCACCCGGTCTTCTTCCGCGGCGACGGCGATCCGGAAGTGTCGAGTGTTGGAGTGACCGAGGCTGGTCGGCGACTCAGGAGCGAACCATGTTGCGAACCACCATCTTCACGCTTGCGATGATTGTGTCCACCGGTCCGACGCTGGCCGCCGCACCAAGCGCGGCGCAGCAGGATCAGGCTTCGGCGCAGAACCTCCAGGCAATCTTCCTGGAGGTCGAGGGCAAGGTGCGTTGGCGTGCGGATCAGGGTGCCGCGTGGCGGGATGCCCGGGTGAATGATCTGCTGAACGAAGGTGCGGAGATCCGGACCGGTCTGCGAAGCCGTGCGGCGCTGCGCGTGGGCCGCAACGCCACGATTCTCGTCGACGCCGGAACTTCCTTCGAGTTGCCGCAGCTGGAGCAGGAAGGTCAGACGCTGCGCACGCTGGCGTCGGTCAAGACCGGTCGCGTGGACTTCAAGGTGGACAAGGTCGGCTACGCCAACGACTTCAAGGTCGCGACACCGCAGACCACGTTGTCGGTGCGCGGCACCGGCTTCGCCGTGAACTCCGGTCCGCTCAACGGCGTGGAGGTGGTGGGTTCACGCACCAACATGATCAACGCGATCGAGTTGAAGTACGTCGCCTCCAACCTGAAGTACTTCATGTCCGGCGCATCGAGCAGTTCCTCGAGCAACCAGGACCCGGTCAAGAGCGCCTGGCTGAGTTCGCTCGGTCCGCCGCAGGTCGCGGGCACGATCGCCGACAAATCGCAGCTCGAGCAGGCCGCTGCGCAGGGACAGGCCGGCAACGCGCCGACGAACTCCCAGCAGGCGCAGCAGATCGGGGCGGCGTTGTCGCAGAACCTTCCGCGCACGGAGGGCTCCCCGCTGCTGGGGCTGCTCAGGCTGCAGGAAGGTGAGCTGCGAGGGCTCAAGGTCGTCACCACCGGGATCCTGGATGAGGTCAGTGCACCTCCCGCGGAGGGATCGGTCCGAGAAGCCATCGAGCAGGTGCATGCGGCTGCGGTCGAGAGGCAGTCCCGGATCGCGGCGTCACTCGACGCCCGTGCTTCGATCGAGACGGACGTCAGCGCGCTCAGCACGATCGAATCGGATTCGAATGACAGCCGCGAGGAGATGGTCACGCTCCGGGCCGCGATGGACGCCGCGCTCGATGCGGACGATGACGGCCTCGTCGCCGACAAGCTTGACCGCATGGGCGAGATTGACGACGCGTGGCAGGCGGGTCTCAAGGCCGAGGCCCAGGCGCTCGTGCTCAGCCTCCAGACGCTGCAGCAGGATCTGGAGACCGCGGCGGAGGCGGCCCAGACGGCGGATTCGAACTTCAACGCGATTCTTCCGACTGCCACCGATCGTCTGTCGGTCGTGTCGGCGACGGCGGAGTCCCTGGCTGGATTCCAGTCGGCGATCGAGAACTACCAGCGCGCCGTTGCGGCGGCGTTCCGCAGCGGCGAGGTGGGTGCCGATGCCCTGGGCCAGTTGCGGCGATCGGTGGAGATCCTGCAGGAAGCGTCGCAGCGGATCAGCACCGCGTTGGCCGCGCTCCAGGGGGCCACGGAGCGTCTTGCCGATGCGCAATCGATCGTGAGCCAGGGACAGGCGCTCTCGCTGGCCATCACGGCGCTTCTGGAAGGTCGCGACATCTCGGTGCTGTTGCCCACGCTCCAGGCGACCATCAACGAGAACATCGACGCGATCGAGTCGGCCAGGTTCAGCGCGTTCTTCGCGGCGGCTGCCGCCGGCGTGAGCGCGATCGAGGAGCGCAGCGTGCTGGCGCAGTCCGAGCGTGACGCGACGGAGACTGCACGGGGCGGTGCCGATGCCGCGTCGCTCCAGGCCGAGAGCGACATCGCCACGACCGTCTCGCTTGCCGCCGCGATGGACGCCTTCTGGAAGACGCCTGGGGAGGGACAGGACATCTCGCCACAGGCGCGCATGAACGCGCTGCTGTCGCAGAGCGAGACGGACCGCGACGCGATGGCGGGGCTTCTGGGAGAGCTCAATGGTTCGATCGGAACCGGCGACTCCGCCGGCGCGACCCTCTTCCTCTCGGACATGAAGGCGCTGGACGACATCTGGCGCGATCCATCCACGGGTCTGCTGGTCGAGGTCAACGCGATCAACGCTTCGATGGAGACCCGGCTGGATGGGGTTGAGGCGGCGTTCGCCGCCGCCACGGCTTCGCGGGACAACTACGAGAGCCTGCTCGCGCAGGCCGAGGCTCGCCGCGACGCGTCGGCGGCGGCTGCGGGACGGATGGAATCTCTCAAGACTCGCATCGAGCAGTACGTGGTGCAGTACCAGGCGCTGGTGGCCGCTGGCCGCGGCGGTGACGGAGCGGCGGACTCGCTGCAGCAGGTCGTCAGCGGTCTTGAGGGCGTGATCTCGGCCTATTCCGCCGGCATGACGGCAAGTCAGCAGGCCGCCGAGGCAGCGAACGAGGCCCGGAGCTACGGGCAGCGGGTTCTGCTTTCCGCGGCTTCGAATGCGCTTGCGGCCGCGGCGAATCTCGCCATCGAGAGTTCCGGACTTCACGACCAGATTCTTTCCAACACGAACCAGATGCAGCAGGATCTGCAGACCGGCCAGACCAACTTCGACGCCGCCTTCGGTGGCCAGGGTGGCGGAGGCGGTCAAGGTGGTGGCGGCGGCGGCAGCTGATCGGGTTGTCGCCGGCCTCGATCCGGCTGCGGTACAACTTCATGCATGCGCCGGTTCCAGCGGACAGCCTTCGCGGTGGGTGCGGTTGTCACCGCGATCGTGCTGATCGCGGACCTGTTCGGCGTGTTCCGCTGGCTCGAGGACTGGAGCGTCGATCTTCGGCAGAAGCATGCGCGCTGGGTCGAGGAACCACCCGGCGACCAGTTGCGACTTGTCGCGATCGATGACGCGAGTCTGGACACGATCGGACGGTGGCCGTGGCCACGGGCCCGAATCGCTGGGGCACTGGACGAGGTTCGCATCGCGGGTGCAAGGGCCGTGGCCTTCGACGTGCTGTTCCTGGAACCGGAGGAAGGCTCGGAGGGTGATCGTGCGCTGGCCGACGCGATTGGCCGCATGAAGTCCGTGGTGGCGGTGAGCGTGCGCGAGGATGAGGTTCTGGACCAGATCTGGAGCCGAGGCAAGGGTCCGCAGCACCTGCAGCGTTTCGCCGAATCCGCCGCACGGGGCATCGATCGGGACATGGCCGTGATCGTCGCGGAAGCCCAGATTCCGGAGCCGTATCGATCCCGGCTGCTGGAGCGACCGGGCTCCTTCAAGAGTCTGGCTGCGTGGCTCACGCTGGAGCGCGAGCGCGAGGCGGGTCGTCTCCCGCGTGACTTCGATGCCTTCGTGCAGCTGATGCTCGGTGGAGGCAAGGACGCGGCACGCCTCGGCGATTTCGGCGAGCGTGCGCTGCTTGAGCGCGCGTGGAAGCGTGGCGAGAGCTGGCGTCACATCCAGCCGCACCTGAAGTCCGCGGAAGGCCTGCATGGTTCGCCCCAGGACCTGCCGCCGATTCCGGAGATCGCTGCCCGAGGAGCGCTGTTCGGCGTGGTGAACGCCGAACCGGATGCGTTCGACGGTCGGCTGCGGCGTGTCACGCCGATGTTCGAGACGGACTTCGGACTGGTGCCCCAACTTGGTGTGGCGGCGGCGCTGTCCTTCCGGGATGGTGCGGCGAGCGAGGTGGAGTGGAATGGCACGCGGCTTGGCGTGCTTGGGATGGATCAGCCGCTGCGGAAGGGGCGCCTGCCGATCGCGTGGCCCTCGAGCCTGCTGGCGGGCTACGGAACCGCCGGTGGTGGCGATGCCGTCGTGAGCATCGGACGGCTCGTGGAGCAGGCGGAGAACCGCAGGAAGCTGGAGTCGCAGCGCGCGCGCCTTCGGCAGCTGAGTCGTGGCATCGCGGTGGATTCCGACGTGATCGGACGCATGGACGAGGCCACGTTCGACGCGGCGCTGAAGGACGGTGGCCTTCGCAGGCAGATCGACGAGACCTGGGACTTCTGGGGCGACGACGTGAATGCGACCGACCTGCCGCCCGAACAGGCGCAGCAGGTGGCTGCGCTCCGCGAATGGCGCATGCTCGATGCCGCGATCCGCGAGGGTCAGGAGAAGTTCGACGCGAGCGAGATGAAGCTCAAGTCCCTGCTGGGCGACAAGCTGGTGTTCTTCGGCTTCACCGCCACCGGCACGATGGCGGACATGGTCAGCACCATCTTCGATCCGCGCACGCCAGGCGTGTTTGGCCACATCGCCGTCGCGGACATGCTCCTGAACGGGCGCTTCCTGAAGTTCGTGCCCGCCTGGGTGTCGCCGGTGGCGGTCCTGCTCCTTGGGCTCACGGCGGCGGTGGTGGCCGCGCGATTCGGCGCAGGCGCCGGCTTTGGCGCACTGATCGCGTTGATGGGCGGTTACGTCGGCCTGCTTGGCGTGATCGGCTTCGATCGATTCGACGTGGTCTATCCCATGGCTGCGCCCTTCTGCAGCGGCTTCGGAAGCTGGGTCGTTGCGACCGCCGCAGTGGCGGTGGTGAATCAGCGCGAGAAGCAGCGGATCACCAAGCAGTTCCGCGCGCGCGTGAGTCCGCAGCTGGTGGACATGCTGGCCGAGAATCCCAGGGCGCTCTCCATGGAGGGCACCGAGCGCGAGACGACGATCCTGTTCGGGGATCTGGCGGGATTCACGACCATCAGCGAGGTGCTCGGAGGTGCCGAGGTGGTGAAGACCCTCAACCTGTACATGGGGGAGATGACGCGCGAGCTCACGCGCGAGCATGCCTACGTGAACAAGTTCCTCGGCGACGGCATCCTGGCCTTCTGGAGCGCCTTCGAGCCCGAGCCGCGTCAGTGCGAGTACGCGGTGCGGGCCGCGCTGGAATGCCAGCGACTGGTCCGCGAGATCGGCGAGCGGCCCGATCGCGCGGGTCTTCCGCCGATCCGGCTGCGACTGGGGATCGCCACGGGCGAGGTGGTCATTGGCGACTGCGGCGCGCCGCCCGACCTGAACGACTACACGGTCATCGGCGACTCGGTGAACCTGGCCGCGCGGCTCGAGAGCGCGAACAAGCAGTTCG
>JBMOGS010000057.1:0-14100 GCA_049318245.1 Phycisphaerales bacterium
CCCACGACGAGCCTCTCGGAACCCGTCGCGGGCAGTCCCGTGCCCGCGGCCTTCCCTGACGAGCCCACCCTCCAGGGCCCGTCATCCAACGACCACACCATCCAATGCGCCGGGGGAAATGCAAGTCCGCCGCCGAATTTGCGCGAAACGAGCCGCTTTCAAGGGCTTGCGTCGCGCATGCAGGTCTTCGGCGCGTTCCGGAGGCGACTCAAGACCGCAGGACGGATTTTGGCCAGAATGCTGCCATGGCCAGGCCTCGTCTCGACTTGCGACGTCTCGCGTGGCTCGCCACGGCGTGGGTGGTGGCCACGCTCGCGGGTTGCGGTGGACCCGAGGTGCGGTTCGACACCACACCGCCACCACTCTCGACGGCATCACTCGTCTCGCTGGGCCTGCACGACGATCCCACGGCATGGGGATGCGTGGATGCGGCGCACGATCGCTATCTCGAGCAGTGGCGCGAACTCGCACGCAACGAGGCGCGCGAACTCAGCGACCGGATCCGCGAGGCGCGCGGCCCGCTGCAGCTGGGGGATCGCGAGGCGAACGGCATGGCGGATCTCTACGAGCAGTTCGCGCGCCGCCACGCCCAGCTCATGCGGCGACTCGAGACGCTCGACGACGGCCTGCTGTCCGACTGGAGCCAGTGCCTCGGCACGGAATGGGCCGATCGGCTCGCTGCCCTGCGCATCGACCGATCCATCCAGCGCGCACGCGCCGTCGCCGAGGGCGGCGGACCATCCATCCTCGACCTGCGGCTGATGATTCCCGGGCTGCAGTTCGACGACGCGACGCGCGAGGCGATCCGGCGCGAGATGCTCGAGTACGCGCAGAGGCTCGAGCCGATGGCGCGGCGGCTCGCGCAAGCGCGCCTGCAGGCGCCGCTCGAGCGGCAGCGCGAGCTCGAGCGACAGCGCGGCGTCACCGACAGGCCGGAACTGAAGGCCTTCGACGAGGACCTGCGCCAGCGCGAGCGCAGGATCGTCGACGGCATGCTGCAGCTGGGTCTTGAGACGATCGACCGCCTGCAGGGGGCGCTGCCCGAAGCGTCGCGAGAGCGACTGCGCGACGCGCTGGTGGACGCGGCCGACCAGGGCAGGCCCCGATTTGGCATGGAGTTGCTGGCCCCGATCGCGGTGGAACTGAAGCCCATCGATGACACGACCCGCCGCGAGATCCGCACGGCGATCGAGGCGCACGAGACGGCCGATCGCCTGCTTCGCGAACGCTTCGCCGCGCTTGCGGCTCGCGATCCCGCCGATCCATCGCTGGCGGAGATCCGCGCGCAGCGGCGCCAGATCCTGAGGGCGCTCAACGCGAAGGTGCTGTCGCTGCTGCCGGAGTCGATGCAGCCCTCGATGAAGCGCGTGCAGGGCGAGAGCGTGGCGGAACTGCGCCGCGAGATGGACCTGATCCTGGACCCGGCCGTCGCTGCCCGACTGCAGGCGCAGCTGCCGGATCCCGAACCGGCGGCCCCCGTGCATCGCCTTCCGGTGCGCAACGGCACCAACAGTCTGCTCCAGATGCTGCCGCCGGACTTCGCGGCGTGGGCGGCCATCCGGCTGCCGGGGCTGGCCGAGGGGGACCTGGATCGCAGCGAACCGATCCGGCTGCTCGTGCAGGACGCGGGCGAGCGGTGGACCCTCGAGATGCAGACCTCGCTGCAGCGGCTGGAGCCCCTGACGAAGCCGATCACCGACTCGCTGGGCGATCCGCAGGTCTCGCTGAACGAGACGCAGCGGCGCGTGCGCGCCGCCATCAGCGAGTACGACGCGATCCGAGCCAGCCTGCAGCGCATCGAGGACGACGTGTTCGAGAGCGCCGCCGCCGTGGCGGGCCTGCAGCGCACCGATCCACGCATGGAGCGTCTGCGCGTGGAGCGTGCAACCGAGTTCGCGGGGCTCGCATGGCGTGATCTCCCCGTGCACACGCTGTTCCGGCTGGATCGCGAGGCGACCATCGACCTGCCCACCGTGGTGGAGGAGATGGCGCTGTCCGCTGGCGCCCGCGCGATCGCGGACATGATCCTGGTGGACAACGCCGTGGCCGTGATCGAGTCCAGCGAGGCGCTTCGCGCGGCGTGCGTGACGGCGCTGCGCTCGGTGGTGCTGGACCTGAAGCGCGCCACGCTGCGCGGCGTGGCGGAGCGGCAGATGGGCCCCGAGGTGGAGCGCGCCGTTCGCTCGGCCGCGACGGGCGTGGCGGTGGTGGCGCAGACGCGCATGGAACTGCAGCGCTCGCTCATGCAGCGGATCGCCGAGGCGCTCACGCCGACCGAGGCGCGCGAACTCCGACGCGCCTATTGGGAGCGCGCATTCCCCGAACTCTTCGTGGAGCGTCGGCCCTGCGAACCGGTGATCGACCGTCTGGTGGAGAGCCTGCCGCCGCAGGGCGACCTGCGCGCCGCGGCGGACGCGCTGGTGGAGGCCCGCGCGACGGCGCTGGACGCCGCGATTCCCGACCTGGTGGAGGCGCGGCGCCAGTGGATGAGCGACGCCAACCGAATTGGACGCGGCACCTTCACCGAGATCGAGCGACAGGCGCCCGCGCTCGGGATGGCGCTGCGCATCCGCGACGAGATCAACGCTCGCATGCTTCGCAGCCTCGCGAGCCTGCACGGCGACGATCCGGCGGCGTGGGAGGCGGTGGCCGCCTGGGCGCGCGAGCGCCCATTCGCCTACGAGCAGGTCAACCCTCGCCCGCCAGCCCCGAAGAAGTGACCTTCTTCCCGATCATCAGGTAGTTGAAGCCACGCAGGAAGAAGTTGCCCTCGATCGCCGCGCGGGCGAAGTCGCCGCGATCCAGCTTGCTGTTGTGGCGGACGACGCTGATCACGTCGACCATGGTGAAAAGTCGGCGCATCCGCGCGAAGAGCTCGAAGCCGATCGGCATGAAGGTGCCGCCACCCCCGCCCTTGGCGCCACGGCGCTTTCGCCACGAGTCGCTCACGTAGACCGCGCAGTAGCGCCGGTCCTTCATCACGCGGTGCATCTGCCCCAGCACGCGCTCCATCGCTTCGTAGTACGCGGCGCCGTCATCCTCGCCCGACGCGTCGAGCTTGCCGATGCAGCGCGGATCGTCCGAGTAGTTGACGTGGGTGGAATACGGCGGATCCACGAAGGCGAAGTCCACGCTGGCGTCGGGCAGCGGAAGGTTGCGCGCGTCGGCCTGCCGGATCTCGTCGCGCGTGGGCGCCAGATCGAAGCCGACACCCTTGCGCTTCATGAGCGAGCACACGTCGATGGTGGTGCCCGAGCCGCACATGGGATCGAGCACGGTGTCGCCCTCGCGGGTGTATCGCGTGAGCAACTGCCAGATCACCCAGGACGGCGTGGCGCCGACGTAGTCCTTGTCCCCCTGCACGGTCACGGTGAACCCGTCCGCATCCTTCATGTCGAAGTGCTGGCTGGGGTACTCCCAGAGCGTGCTGGGGAAGACCTTCAGGGGGGGGCGGCGCATCGGGCGAGTCTATGGAGGCCTTGAGGGGGGGCTTGTTTGGCACCCCGGGGCCCTCCTAGACTCGCGACCATGCGACGGCTCGCCCTGCTTCTGGCGCTTCTCGCGGCTGTTGGGCCGTCGTCGTTGCGCTGGCTGCATGAAGTGTCCGCGCACGGCGATGCGAGCACGCGCGAGGTGGCCTGCAGCGACTCGCATCACCACGATCACGACGCGGACCATCACGGGCACGAGGGCGATGCCCCCGCCGCACCGGTGGATACCCATGACTGCGCGGTGTGCGATGCGCTGGCCACGCTGACGCCGAGCGAGACGCCGATGGTGGCCCTCGAACTGCCATCCGCGCGTCCATGCTTCGACACGACGGCCCCGATCCTGGCCGCCAGGCCGGCGCCGCTTGCTGCGCTGCGTGCCATGCCCCCGCCCGGGGCCTGAGCCGCGCCTCGCAACACCCGACTCGCACGCCCTCGGGCGACCAGAGTCGCCGTGTCGGCCCCCTCGGGGCCCCTCCTGACATTCCATCTCTCCAACGCCGGATCGGTCCGGCATGGGGTCATCATGCCTTGCAATTTCCTGCAGCGCGCGCCGGCGCGCCGCGCAGGCTTCACGCTCGTCGAGCTGCTTGCCGTCATCGCGATCATCGCGTTGCTGGCCGGTCTGCTGGTTCCCGTCATCGCGTCCTCGACGCGCGCGGCGCGGACCTCCGCCTGCCTTGCGAACGTGCGCGCCCTGCAGATGGCGCACCTTGCGTACGCGGAGGCGCACAAGGGCTTCCTGGCGGATGCACGCCTTCCGCATGGCGGCGCGGATCTTGGAAGCGCCGAGAGCTTCGTGACCACGCTGCAGCCCTTCCTGGACGGCCAGCTGCAGGCCATGCGCAGCCCACTGGACACGAGCCCGCACTGGTCGCGCGAGATGGGCGGACAGGGCGTCCCGGTCCCGGGATCGAGGTCACGCTTCCGCCAGACGAGCTACGGCATCAACAACCATCTTTCGCGGGAATTCAGCGCGCTCGGCGCGCTGGACGCCGCGCGCATCACCGACCGCATCAGCCGCATTCCCAACCCCGCCATGACGGTGCACACCGTGTGCATGGCGACAACCGGCGACTTCGCGGGCGCCGACCACCCGCACGTCGAGGAATGGGGCGAGGGCGCGGCGAGCGCGTCGATCGCGCGAACGCAGCTCTCGATCGCGTCGGTGGCCGGCACGCCGGCGTCCGATGCGCGCAGCAACTACGGCTTCGCGGACGGCCACGTGGCCACCGAGATGTTCGGCCGTGTCTACGCGGGCGAGCAAGCCAACGCATTCGATCCCTTCGTCGCAAGGACCTTCCGACCATGACACGTGCATGCATCGTGGCCATCTGCGCGATGGCGTCGCTCATCACTCCGTCCGCCCGTGCGCAGCATGCCGGGGACATCGCGATCACCCTCTCCAACGGCGCGCTGCAGACCAACCGCTACGACGAGAACCTGCAGCCGGTGCCGGCGCGCGTGTTCGCGGGCACCTTCGGCGACACCGGCGTGCCGCAGTTCACCGCGGATCCGGGCTACGAGGCCGCGTCGGGCACCTTCGCCACCGGCACGCGCATCGGCTGGAAGTCGGTCGCCTCGCTGCTTCGCTGGGATGGAAACGACTTCGTGGCCACCGACGCGCAGGTGCAGTTCAAGTACCTGACGGCCAGCTTCGTGGTGGGCGCATCGCCGGTGACCGGCTTCACGGTGCTGGTGTCTTCGAGTGGCGGCCTGCATCGACACCTGAACATGACCCTGCTGGGTGCCGGCGGCGCAGCCCCTCAGGCCGGCGCCTACCTGGTGCCGATGCAGCTCTACACCACCACGCCATCGATGCAGAGCGAGACCTACTGGCTGGTGCTGAACGAGTCGCTGCCCCAGCTGGCGTTCGACGCGGCGGTCGCCGAGGCGCGCGCCCGTTTCGAGGCCGCTCCCTGCTTTGGCGATGTCGATGGCAGCGGCGAGGTCGACAACGGCGACGTGGCGTTCGCCCTGCTCGATTACGGACCGTGCCCGAGTTGTCCGAGCGATCTCGACGGCACCGGCGAGGTCGACTTCGGCGACGTCGCGCTGATCCTGCTCTCCACGGGGCCGTGCCCATGAGGTCACGGGTCCTGCACAACCAGACTTTGACCTGGACCGCTCCGGAGGCGGCCCAGGTCGCGTCACTGTTTCCTCGTTCTCTTCCATTTCCCTGTCCAGAAGGACTGATTCCCATGTTTCGTGATCGAATTGCGCTCGCTTCCGTTCTTGTCGCACCCCTCGCCCTGGGCGCCTCCGCACGTGCCGATGTGGTGCACGCCGACATCTGGGTCACCGCCTTCGGCGGCCAGCTGGTCACCGGTGGCTGGGATCACGACACGGGCGTCGTGATCAATCCCGATCAGCGCGTCTTCGAGGGCGAACTCGGCCTTGATCCCTCGTTCCCGTTCAGTGGCGATGAGCCTGGCATCGGCTCCGACCTGGTGGGTGCCTCGGTGCGGCTGAACGTGCTCAACACGCTGAGCGCGTGGAACGGCTCCAGCTTCGACCTCTCGAACAGCGTGCTCACGGTCGGCTACGGCGGGCAGAGTGCCGATACCGCCTCGGGCGGATTCGTGTCGTTCGCCGTGACCGCGGGGCTTGACCTTCACCCCGAGTACACGCTGTCGGGTCCCGGCGCGACGGATCCCGCCAACGGCATCTATCTCGCCACCTTCTTCTTCGCCTCGAACGGTCTCGCGGACAGCCAGGTGTTCTGGGCTGTGCTGAACCTCGGCATGAGCGAGGAAGATCACGAGGCCGCCGTGGAGTGGGTCGAGGCCAACCTGGTGCCGGCACCCAGTGCGATCGCGCTGCTTGGCGTGGCGGGCCTGCTGCGCCGACGCCGCGCCTGATCGCGCACCGATCGATCGAGGTTCGAGCGCGGGCCCTCGGCATGTGCCGGGGGCCCGCGTGCTTCAGGGCTTCGACGGCGTCGTGTCCATCGGGCGCATGATCGCGCTGGATTCGGGCGCGGACTTGATCACGCCGGCCTGCAGCAGCATCTCCGCCATCGCCTTCCAGCGCGCCGGATCCATGCTGCCGAGCCCGTTGGCGCGCGTCCACGGCGTGTCGAGCAGCGGACGCATCCGCTCGGCCGCCGCGTTCATGGCCTCGAGGCTCATGGCGGGATTCAGCGCGGCGATCGCGGGGTTGTACTTCGAAGGCGTGGCGAGATACCGCTTCCAGCCTTCCTGCGACGCGGCGCAGAACCTCTGCAGCACCGGATCGGGGACCTGTCCTGGCTTCACGGCCACGACCACCGTGTAGGGGTCGTAGCCCGACTCGCTCGCGTTGAACACCTTCACGGGGACCTTCTGCACGTCCATCGTCGCGGGCTCGGCGGTGATGAAGCACTGGCTTGCGGCCTTCGGATCGGCCAGGAAAGTCGCCGTGCCGCCGCCGTAGGGAACCACGGTGCGCGTCGTGGGACCGTAG
The DNA here is from genome assembly GCA_049318245.1 of Phycisphaerales bacterium. Lineage (GTDB taxonomy): Bacteria > Planctomycetota > Phycisphaerae > Phycisphaerales > SM1A02 > SYAC01. Next base: position 6,933 of record JBMOGS010000057.1, read on the forward strand.
CGCGAGGCGAGGAACTTCCACACCGGAAGCCCAGACTCGAGCGCGAGATTGCCCGTGCCCTTCCACACCGCCTCGAGCGACTCGGGCGCGTCCTTCGCGTGCACCATCACCCCATACGGGGTGTGATCGAACACGCTGTACACGGCGACGAGCTCGCCGCCCTGCTCGCGAAGCTGCAGGATCTGGTCGCCGCTCACCACGCCAAGATCGCAGGTGCCTCGCGCGACCAGCTGCGGCACCGAACCGCCGCCCGGATCCTTGATGATCTCGACGACAAGGCCCGCGTCGCGATAGAGGTCGTCGGCCTGCGCCGCGTAGAAGCCGCCGAACTCGGGCTCGGGCACCCAGTTCAGCTGGAAGCGCAGCGCGACGGGCGCGGACGAACCACCCGCAGGCGACGCGGAGGGCTTGCCCGACTCGCCGCACGCCGCCAGCACGGTGATCAGGAAGAGGCCCGCGATCGAGATTGCGACTCGCATGATCATGTCTCCAGGGTCGCGCTGGCGTGCCAGCGCCGAAGCAGCACCCATCCAAGCGTGCTCACGATACCGAACAGCAGGAAGCCCACGCAGGCGCTGAGCGCGACCGCCGCGAAGACGATGTCGGTGCGCGCCTCGCGCATGCCGGTGGTGATCACGATCCCAAGCGGCGCGCGGTCACCCGCGTACCCCGAGACGAACTCGCCCACCACGGCGCCGATCACGGCCAGGCCCGCGGCCACGCGACACCCCGTCACGATCGAGGGCAGGCTGCTCGGCAGTTCCAGCTTCCACCAGCGCGACAGGCGACCGGCATGATGGATGCGGAAGATCTCGAGCAGGCCAGGATCGGTGGATCGCAGCCCGTCGAGCGTGCTGGCGAGCACCGGAAAGACCGCCACGATGCATGCCGACGCGAGCGTGCTGCGCAGCCCGTAACCAAGCCAGATCACCAGCAGCGGCGCGATCGCGACCAGCGGCACCATCTGGAACAGCAGCGCCAGCGGATAGAACCCGCGCTGCAGCAGGCGGCTCGATCCGAGCGCGCTTCCCAGCGCGACGCCGAGCATCGCGGCCAGCGCGAATCCTCCCACCGCCGCCTTCGCCGTCTCGAGGGTGGCCGCGGCCATGCGTGCCGAGTCGCTCCACGCCGCGCGCGCAACCGCGCTCGGCGCCGGCAGGAGGTATGGCGGCAGGCTCCACGCCACGACGGCGACTTCCCACGCGATGAGCGCGAGCGCCAGCACGAGGACCGGGGGAAACGCCGCACGCACCGCGCGCATCACGGGACCCTCCCGCCACGCAGACCCGCCTGCACCTGCGCGCACAGCGACGCGAATCCGACCGAGAGGCGCGCCGCCTCGTCGCGCGATGGCAGGTCGATCGCGATCGGCGCCAGCGAGACACCCGGCCTGCCACGCAGCACCAGCACGCGGTCGGCCAGCGCCACCGCCTCCTGGATGGAGTGCGTGACGAGCACCGCCGTGGCCCCCGAATCGCGCACCAGCGTCTGCAGCTCCTCGTCCAGCGTCTGGCGCGTGACCTCGTCGAGCGCGCCGAACGGCTCGTCGAGCAGCAGCACGCGCGGACGCGTGACGAGCGCGCGCGCCATTGCCACGCGCATGCGCATGCCGCCGGAGAGCTCGCGCGGCATGCGACGCTCCACGCCGCCCAGGCGCATGCGGCCGAGCATGTCGGCCGCGGCGGCCAGGCCCTCCGCGCGCGGCACGCCCTCGAGCTCGAGTGGCAGCGCCACGTTCGCGAGCACCGTGCGCCACGGCAGCAGGCGTCCCTCCTGGAAGCAGAAGCCGAGATCGCGCGGTCCGGGGTGGACGCGCTGGCCCTTCGCATCCTGGAACGCGATCGATCCACCCGCGAGCGGCAGCAGTCCGCCGATCGCGCGAAGCAGCGTGGTCTTGCCACCGCCCGAATCACCCACGATCGCCACGAATTCCCCGGCACGGATCTCGATGGAGGCACGGGCCAGCGCCTCGACCGGACCGAACCGCACGGCGGCCTCGCGAACCTCGATGGCAAGCCCGTGCCCGCTCAACGGCCCACGCCCTGCGCGCCTGACGCGGTCACTCGACCTCGATCTCCACGTCGCAGCCCTCGCCGCCGCGCGGCATGGCGGCCTTCAGGTCGGTCTCCATCGCCTTCGGATCGCGGCCCGAAGGGAAGTGGATCATCGCCACGACCTGATGCTTGCCCTCGACCAGCATGCTGCTCTTCACGCGGCAGTGGTTGGCGCGCAGGTAGTCGAGCACCGCCACATAGGCGTCGTGCAGGCTGATGCGCTCGTGCACGCGAACCTTGATGCGCGCGCTCAGGTGGCTCTCGAGCCACATGATGAGCGCCCACGCGAAGCCCGTCACGAAGATTGCCGTCGCGAACTGGCCGAGACCGCAGGCCAGACCGATCAGCACCACCAGGATCGCCTTGCCGGTGATCTTCGGGTTGCGCAGCACCGTGCGGAAGCGGATCAGTCCGCCGATGCCGAAGATCACGAGCGCCATCGTGCTCTCCACGCTGACGAGCTCGGCAACGACCGCACCCACCATGCCGAGCAGGATCAGCGTCTTGCGCTCCTCCAGGTCACTCAGCGGGTCGAGCCGCGTGCTGCGGCGCGGGTGCGCCGCGATCAGCAGCGCCAGCAGCACGCTGAGCACCAGCCCTGCCACCAGCCGCGTGATGAACCACACGTGCGTGAACTGGTCGAAACTTCCGAGCAGTCGGTCGTGGGAGCCCGTGTTGCCGGGCTGGGCGGCCGTCTCGCCCGCGAGCTGGTGCATCAGGTCGGCCTTCCCCTCGCCGCTGGCGAACGCCATGGCGCAGCAGGCTGCGCAGGCAAGGGCGACGGTGATTCGGGCGCGCGTGATCATCAAGGGCCTCCTGTTTGCGCGAGGCTATCTTGCAAGGGCCTTCCGCGCACCCTCCGGAGTCTCCCATGATGCCTCGCCCGAACGCGTTCGTCCTGCTCGTCTGCCTGACCTCACTGGCGCTCACCGCAGGCGCGCTCGGGTGCGGCGACGGCAAGCCCCATCGCAAGTCGCGCGCGCGCGCCGCGACCGAGGCGGCCGCGACCACGCCCGCGCAGGACTCAGGCGACGACGGCACGAAGCATCACAAGGACAAGGGCAAGAAGGCCGACAAGCGCACGCACGACCACACCGCCAAGCCGGGCGACGTCTGCTGGCTCGTGACCATGCACGGCGAAGAGGGCAAGCCGCAGGGCGTGTGGGGCCTCACGGGCGAGGGTGAACTGAAGGGCCCGGTGAACCAGCCGCTGGCCGATGGCCCGGGCGGCCCTGCCCCGCACTCGATGCGCGGACTCACGCCGCTGCCCGACGGCGGCTTCCTGGCGGTGAACGCGTTCTCGAAGGACACGCGCATCCTGCGCTTCGGCCCGAAGGACGCCCAGGGCCAGTACCCGTTCGCTGGCAACTTCACGGTGCTCGGTCCGGCGAATCCGGCGATGGTGCACGCGTACCAGATGGCCATCGGCGCCGACGGCCAGGTGTACGTGAGCAACCAGGACTCCAACACCGTGACGCGGTATGTGGGGGTGGGCCAGCCCAACGCGGGCCAGCCGCTTTCGCCGCCCGTCTCGATGAGCCATCTGGCCGACCTGCAACCCGGCGTGATCGTGCCCAACGCCAAGACCAGCCCCGAGGGACTCGCCGAGGTTCGCGGCATCGCGTTCGGACCCGACGGCCTGCTGTACGCGTGCGACCGCTCGGGTTCGCGCGTGAGCGGCTACGACACCGCCACCGGCCGACGCGCCCGGGTGCTCGCCGACGCGAGCCATGGACTGAAGCATCCCATCCAGGTGCTCTTCTCCACCGATGGACAGACGGCCTACATCGGCGACAACGGCACCGACTCGATCTACCGCGTGAAGCTTGCCGACGGCAGCGTGGACACCCTCGTGAAGAAGGGCGACGCGGGCCTGAAGGCGCCAAGCGGACTCGCGATCAAGGGCGACTGGCTCTACGTGGGAAGCCGCGAAGGCAAGCAGATCCTGCGCTTCAAGCTGGCTGACGGCAAGGCGGACGACAAGCCCGTTGCAACGCTGCCGGACAACCCTGAGTTCCTGATGTGGGTGGGCGACTGAAGCCGCTCACGCCGTCGGCGCACGCTGCCTCTTCCACGCGTCGAAGGTCGCCTGTCGCGCGATGAGCCAGGCGCGATGTCCCTCACCCTCGGCGAAGTCCAGGGCGCGCGTGCGATCGGTCATGTCGCGCGCCGCGTAGCCCGCCGGAAGCCTCGCCGCGTCGAACTCCAGCCCGCGCGAGTTCGTGCTGAACCACACGGTCGCCTCGTCGCTCAGCCAGGGCACCATGTTCGCGATCAGCGCGGGCCAGTCACGGTCGATGCTGAAGCTGTCGGCGCTCATCCGCTTGCTGTTGGAGAAGGTGGGCGGGTCGCAGACCACGATGTCGTACTGCTCGCGCTTGCGAGGGCCGCGTGCCAGCCACTCGACGCAGTCGGCCGCGATCAGGCGATGGTCGCGTGAGGGCTCGAACCCGTTCAGGCGCATGTTGCGCTCGGTCCACGTCTGATAGGTGTTGGACAGATCCACCGTGGTGGTCGCCGCCGCCCCGCCGGCCAGCGCGTAGCAGGTGAAGCTTCCGGTGTAGGCGAACAGGTTCAGCACGCGCTTGCCCTGCGCGCGCTGGCGCACCAGGTCGCGCGTCACGCGATGATCGAGGAACAGTCCCGTGTCGAGGTAGTCGCTCAGGTTCACCTCGAACTTCAGCCCCTGCTCGCCGATCACGCGCACGGCGTTCGCCTCGCCCGTTCGCTCGTACTGACCCGACAGCTCGTCCTCGGCGGCTCCCTCTCGCCGGTGCCGCTGACGGCGACGCGTCTTCAGGAAGAGCCGGCCCTTCTCGAGCTCGAGCCCCTCGCGGATCTCCTGCACGCACCGCGCGCGATGCTCCGCGGCCTTCTCGGGGGTGTCGTCGCGCGTGCGCGGCTGCAGCCACGCCACCACGTCGCCGGCGTACCAGTCCACCACCAGCGGGAATTCGGGAATGTCGCGCTCGTAGAGGCGAAAGGCCTCGATGCCAGCGCGCGCGGCCCATTTCCGCAACTGGTCATGGCGCTTGCGCAGGCGATTGCCGAGCATGCGGGAACCCTACCGCACGCGATCCTTCGGAGTCGTTGCGGGAACCCCCCGTCCCCGGTACCCTTGCGCCCCTTCACGGGAACGCGAGTTCCCGGACACACCAGAGGGATCCCGATCCAATGACGACCCGTTTCACCAGGAGCCTGACGGCTCTCTCCGCCATCGCCCTTCCCGCACTGCTGGCGGCCCCTGCGCTCGCCGGCGAAGCCGACCTGAAGCTGCCCAACGTGAACGAAGTGACGTTCGCGGGCGGCCTGACCGGCAAGGCCCTCATGATGGGAGGCCTGATGGTGGCCGTGCTGGGTGCCCTGTTCGGTCTGGTGCAGTACAAGCAGACCGTCGCGCTGCCCGCCCACAAGTCGATGCTCGCGGTCTCCAACATCATCTGGGAGACCTGCAAGAGCTACGTGATCCAGCAGGGCAAGTACCTGTCGCTGCTGTGGATCCTGATCGCCGGCGCGATCATCTTCTACTTCGGCTTCCTGGAGCACAAGAGCTTCCGTGACGTCACCGTGATCCTGCTCAGCTCGGTGCTCGGCATCCTGGGCAGCTACGGCGTGGCGTGGTTCGGCATCCGCATCAACACGCAGGCCAACAGCCGCGCGGCCTTCGCCAGCCTGAAGGGCTACCCGCTCCCCGTGCTCGGCATTCCGCTGAAGAGCGGCATGTCGATCGGCATGCTGCTGGTCAGCGTCGAGCTGTTCTTCATGATCTGCATCCTGTGCTTCCTGCCGGCCGAGCTGGTGGGTCCCTCGTTCATCGGCTTCGCCATCGGCGAGTCGCTGGGCGCGAGCGCGCTGCGCATCTGCGGCGGCATCTTCACCAAGATCGCCGACATCGGCGCCGACCTGATGAAGATCGTCTTCAAGCTGCCCGAGGACGATCCGAAGAATCCCGGCGTGATCGCCGACTGCACCGGCGACAACGCGGGCGACTCGGTCGGCCCCACCGCCGACGGCTTCGAGACCTACGGCGTGACCGGCGTGGCGCTCATCGCGTTCCTGGCGTACTCGCTGGGCAACATGGGCAACGCCGGCGAGATGTGCGGCAAGCTCATCGTGTGGCTCTTCGCCATGCGCGCGCTGATGATCGTGACCTCGCTGGCCAGCTACTTCATCAACGAGGTGATCAGCAAGGCCAAGTACGCCGCGCTGAAGGACTTCCACGAGGAGGCCCCGCTCACCTGGCTCGTCTGGATCACCTCGATCATCTCGATCGGCGTGACCTTCGTGGCCAGCAAGTGGCTGCTCGGTGGCATCGAGTACAACGGCGCGAAGCTGGAGAACCTCTGGTGGGCGCTCAGCGTGATCATCAGCTGCGGCACCATCGCCGGCGCGCTGATCCCGGAGTTCACGAAGGTCTTCACCAGCACCACCTGCGGCCACGTCGAAGAGGTGGTCAACGCCAGCAAGCAGGGCGGCGCGAGCCTGAACATCCTGTCGGGCTTCGTGGCCGGCAACTTCAGCGCGTTCTGGAAGGGCCTGGTCATCGCCGGACTGATGGCGATGGGCTGGTGGATCAGCACCGAGAAGGACGTTGCGGCGATCATGCCCGAGGCCTACAGCTTCGCGGGCCCGATCTTCGCCTTCGGCCTGATCGCCTTCGGCTTCCTGGGCATGGGTCCCGTCACCATCGCGGTCGACAGCTTCGGCCCGGTGACCGACAACGCCCAGAGCGTGTACGAGCTCAGCCGCATCGAGGCGCAGCCCGGCATCAAGGAGGAGATCCAGCGCGACTTCGGTTTCACGCCGGACTTCGAGAGCGCCAAGCACACCCTCGAGAAGGGTGACGGCGCGGGCAACACCTTCAAGGCGACCGCCAAGCCGGTGCTCATCGGCACCGCCGTGGTGGGCGCCACCACGATGGTGTTCGGCATCATCCTGGCCCTGATCAAGTCGGTCGCCCCCGAGGGCGCCGACACGGCCGCGCTGAAGCTGGCTGCAACCACGGTGATCGGCAAGCTCTCGATCGTGACCCCGGAGATCCTCCTGGGCCTGCTCATCGGCGGCGCGGTGATCTACTGGTTCACCGGCGCGAGCACGCAGGCCGTGGTGACCGG
>JBMOGS010000058.1:0-13789 GCA_049318245.1 Phycisphaerales bacterium
GCGGCAAGATCGCCGAGCTGCGCGAGCGCTTCAGCCGCGTGCGCCTGAGCGACACAGGTCTGTGGACGAACCAGAACCTGAGCCACGCCCGTGCGGTGGGCGACATGCTGCTGATCGCTGACGCGATCGTGGAGGGCAGCCTGGAGCGGCGCGAGAGCCGCGGCAGCCACTTCCGCACGGACTTCCCGGAGCGCAACGATCCGGAGTTCCTGAAGACCACCGTGGCGAAGTTCGATCCGGTGCGCCGCAAGGTGCAGATCAGTTTCGAGGCGGTCGCCACGCCGCTGGTGCAGCCGCGCGCGCGCACCTATGGCAAGGTCGAGTCAAAGGCGGCCGCGAAGCCCCAGCCCGCCACCGTCTGAGAACGAGGGTCAGAGGTTGTTATTGACCCCGCGAAGTGGTCGGTAACAAGGTCTGACCCTCGTTCTCGGTCACCAGTCGCCGAGCGTCGGGCCTGTGAAGGCCGGTTTCAGCACGACCGCCAGCGTCATGCCGAGCTGCGCGATGGTCAGGAGCAGCAAGCCAACCGACAGCGAACGCTCGCGCGCTCGCGGCATCGCCATCGCCGCCAGCCATCCGATCGACAGCAACACCCACGGATCGAAGTATCGCTCGAAAGTCTGCGCGTTCAGGCTCTGCGAGGCCACCATGCCCGCCATCGCAGCGAGCAGCATCAGCGCCGACCGCCCACGGCCCGCACGATCCGCCAGACTCCACAAGCCGGCAAGCACCGCACCACCAAGGGCCGCAAGCCCGACCAGCAGCGTGGATCGTCCCGCGACCGTCGGCGCCACTTTCGCGACATCCCACAGCGGGCCACCCCATCGCCCGACCTCGCCGGCCCCCTTCACCACATCGGGAGCCGTCGGTCCCCAGGTCTTCTCGGTACGCGTGCCCACTCGCTGCGCATCCGGCGGCAGGACCTTCCGGTAGTCGCTTCGCGGGGCCGCCGCCATGGCCAACCCAAGAGCGGCCGCCACCAACGCGCCCCGTCGCGCCGTCCGATCGAGTCTGCCCCAGATCCAGGGAAGCAGGAAGATTCCACAGGCGCCCGCCATCGCGAGCGAGAAGGTGATCGCCCCGGGATTCCACACGGCCTGATGAAAGGGCTGGAACCGCGGCGGCATCGAGCCGCCCCACAGCAGCACGAACGCGATCACGCACGTCACGGCAGGCAAGGCGACCCTTGCGACACCCCGGGCACGCGTGGAAAGCCTTCCCCCATCCATCCACGCACGGAGCACGCCCGGCACGATGCACCACAGCATGATCTGCCGCACCAGCACCGTGCCGGCGCCGAGCACGGCCGTGGCCCACGCCTCGCGTGAGCGTCGCCACCCCACAAGCGCCAGTCCCATCGTGGCCGCACCCAGGGCCAATGCGCTCGCGTCGGTCGTGAGCCAGATCGCCGATCCCAGCACATACGGCGACACGGCCATCGGCGCGATCAGCAGTGTGGCCCGCGCCGCCCCGCACCACACCACGGCCACGCGCCAGGCGACCAGCCACGCCGCGAGGCCCGCCAGGGCCGCAATCACGCGCAGCGCCAGCGCGGAGCATCCAAGCTTGGCAAGACCCGCGAGCACCAGATGAAAGCCGGGCGTGGTGGTGGTGAACGCGTCACGCAGATCTGGCGTGGGCCACTGGGTCTCGATCCTGCGAATCTCGATGGCGTGATAGTCCATCATGTCGTTGGCCTGGCTGGTGCCACCACCGCCTGCCACGATCGCCGGAATCACCAGCGCCACGAACGCCACCGCGATTCCCAGCATCCACAACCACGGCGCGCGACCCGCGTTCGATGCACGCATGCGACACCTGCGCCTAGCGCAGCAGCAGCCTCTGCAGCAGCGACTCCGCGGGCTGCCACTGCAGCACCAGCAGCGTGCCGACCACGTACGCGGCGATCGCCGCCAGCAGGGTGCGATCCGTGCGCAGCGTCTCGAGCGGCGCGTCGCTCAGGCCCAGGTTCGCGCGTCGATAGAAACGATGGATCGCGATCATCACGAGCGGCGTGAGCAGCGCCAGCCCCATCGCGCGTGCCCCGTACAGCCGCTCGGCAAGCGAGGACAGCGTGTACATCAGGTACACCATCACGACCAGCGAACCGCTCACGCCAAGCAGCCAGTTCATCTGGTCGCGCGTCTCGTAGCCGTTGCGCGGCTTCCAGTCCACCTGCTGCCCCGCTGCTCGCGCGTTCTCCGCGGCGGACAGGTCGCAGAGCCGCTTCGTGAACCCGAGGAAGAGCGTGAGGAAGAACACGCACAGCATGAGCCAGATCGAGAGCTTCACGTCCATCGCCGCGGCACCCGCGGCGGCGCGCAGGCAGAAGCCGGTCGAGAGCACCGACACGTCGACCAGCGGCACGCGCTTCAGGCGAACGTTGTAGGCCAGTTGCAGCAGCAGGTAGGCGAGCACGCACGCGCCCACCACCTTGCCAGCCGCGTTCCACGCCAGCCCGAGGGCGAATCCCTGCAGCGCATAGCCCACCAGCATGGCCGCGCCCCCGCCCACCGCCCCCGAAGCCACCGGTCGCCGCCGCTTCACCGGATGCTGCCGATCCTTCGGCGCATCCAGCGCATCGTTCACGCAGTAGGTGCCACTCGCCGCCAGGCAGAACGCCACGAAGGTCCAGATCAGCGGCCGGAACCGCGCCTCGAACTGCTCGGCGATGTCGAACCCCCGCCCCTCGCCCGACAGCCAGAACAGGGCGGGGACCAGCACGAAGACGTTCTTCGTCCAGTCACCGGGTCGGAGCAGCCGAAGCCATGGGGCCATGGGTGCTGTATCGGCAGTTTTTGCCCCGGTTCGCCAGCAGGTGACCGGACGCCGGCGCCCGAATAGGATCGCTCCATGGTCGCCCCGAAGTCCGATGCCTCCACCCGCACCATCACCGTCCGTGTCGTCCGCCAGGACGGCCCAGCCGCCCCCCGCCGCACCGAGACTTTCCAGGTGCCCGTCGAGCCGGGCGCGAACGTGATCAGCGTGCTGCAGTGGATCGCGGCGCACCCCACCACCACCGAGGGCGCCGCCAGCACCCCCGTGGTCTACGACAGCGGCTGTCTGGAGGAAGTGTGCGGCAGCTGCACGATGGTGATCAATGGCCGCGTCCGACAGAGCTGCTCCGCGCTGATCGACCAGATCGTGGACGACTCCAACGAACTCACCCTCGAGCCCATGAGCAAGTTCCCGGTGGTGCGCGACCTGAGCGTCGACCGCAGTCGCGTGTTCCACAACCTCAAGCGCGTGAAGGCGTGGGTCCCGATCGACGGCACCTACTCGCTCGGTGCTGGTCCGAAGGACACGCCCTCCAGCCAGGAGCAGCGCTACGTGATGAGCACCTGCATGAGCTGCGGCTGCTGCCTGGAGGCCTGCCCCCAGTTCAACCAGGAGCCCGACGCCTCCAAGTGGGACTCCAGCTTCATCGGCGCGCACGCGATCAACCAGGCGCGCCTGTTCAACAGCCACCCGACCGGCGCCACGCTGGCCGACGAACGCCTTGACGTGCTCATGGGCGAGGGCGGCGTGAACGACTGCGGCAACGCGCAGAATTGCGTGAAGGTCTGCCCGAAGGAGATTCCGCTCACCGAGAGCATCGCCACGATCGGCCGCCAGGCCACCATCCGCGGCATCAAGCGCTTCTTCGGCGGCAAGTGACCCCGCGCTCAGGCACGCACGCGCGTGCGCCGCGGCTCGCCGGCCTCGACGCGCTCGATCGACAGCGCAAGTCCGGTGTCCGTGCTCACCTCGACCAGCGCACCGCACACGCGGATCTCGCCACCGCTCACCTCGTACTGGACGGGCATCGCCGTGGTCATGTGGTGCACCACGCGGCTGGCATCACGGCCGATCACCCCGTCACACGGGCCGCACATGCCAAGATCGCTCAGGAACGCCGTGCCGCCGGGCAGGATCCGCTCGTCGGCAGTGGGCACGTGCGTGTGCGAGCCAAGCACCGCCGCCACGCGACCGTCCAGATGATGCGCGAGCGCCGCCTTCTCGCTGGTCGCCTCCATGTGCGCCTCGACGATCACGATCGGCTTGCGATCGGGAAGGCTTCGCAGGATCTCGTCGCAGGTGGCGAACGGATCGTCGGCCGGCATCGGGAACACCACTCGCCCGAGCACCGTGGCCACGAAGATGTCCCGGATCCGCTCGCCGTGCGCCGGAATGCGGATCCAGCGCTTTCCGGGGGCCTTCGCCGACAGGTTCGCGGGGCGCAGGATGGGCTCGCCGGGATCCTCGATGGTCTGCGAGATCCGGGCGTCCTTGTAGACGTGGTCACCCAGCGTCACGGCATCCGCGCCAGCCTCGCGCAGCGCCCGGTAGAGATCCGCGGTGATGCCGGAACCGTTCCGGATGTTCTCGCCGTTCACGATGACGGCGTCCGGCTTCAGGCTTGCCCGCAGCTCCGGCAGGTGCTTCTGCACGGCGGCCCGCCCGGGGGCTCCCACGACATCACCAAGGAACAGGATGCGGATCGGGCGAGGCATCGGTACACTCTAGCGAGTCGGCGGTGACGGGCCTCTCGGCCCTGTCCCGACCGCGTTCCCAAAGAGAATTCCATGGGCATGACCGCGATCGCGTTCAAGATGGGTGACAAGGTCCGTTCGAGCAAGCGTCCTGAATGGGGCGTCGGGGCGATCATGAAGCTCGAGGCCATCACCTTTCAGGGCAAGACCGATCAGCGCATCTACGTGCGCTTCTCGGCGGTCGGCATGAAGACGCTGCTCGCCAGCGCCGCCGACCTGATTCCGGCCGAGGGCGGTGACGATGACGTGCTGACCGCCATCCACCGCCCCACCACGCTGACCGACGTGGAGAAGTCCAAGGAGGGCGGCTGGCTTGGATCGATCGAGCGGCGCGGCCCGGAGGAGGTCATGACCAGCTTGCCGCCCGCCGCCACGGACCCCTTCCTGAGCATGCGGAAGCGTCTGGAGAACACGCTCGCGCTGTACCGCTTCGATGGCACCCCGGGACGCCTGATCGAGTGGGCCGTCGCCCAGAGCGGTGTCGACGACCCCATGACTCGCTTCAACCGCAACCAGATCGAGCAGTTCTTCCAGCGCTGGAAGTTCGCGCTCGACGCGCACCTGATCAGCCTGCTCGGCGAGCTTCGCCGCGATCCGGAGACCCTGCAGGCCGCGCTTGCCAAGGCCACGCCAGCCGCGCAACGGGCGGTCCAGCGCGCGCAATCGATGGTGAAGTGACCCGGCGGGGCCCGCAACGGCGCCCTCGGTCCGTCTGTTCCGTCTGGCGCGCCTGCAGCGCGCGGAATCGGCCACACGCCTGTGCATTGGCCTTGCGTCGCGGGCCCGCACTTTGCACGGTGTGCGAGGAGGGACGGGAGATGGACATGCAACTCATCCAGGCACTTGATGACCTGCGCCGGCAATGGACGCAGGTCGAGACGAATGATTCGCGGCGCGTGGGCCTTCTGGATCGACTCGATCGGCTCTCGCTGCTGCTCACCTACCAGGGCTTTGACCTGGAGGCCACCCGTCGCGAGAACGCCACGCTTCGTCGAGCGATGAAGCAGTCACGCCACCGCCGCCACTGAGCCTACGCGGCCGGGGACCTCGAGAGCGCGCCCCACGCAGCGTCGAGGTCCCGCACTCGCGGCCATGGGCCACCCTCGCGGGCGAACAGACCCAATCGGGCCTCGCGCACGAGCCACACGAAGGCAAGCCAGTCCGATGCGGAAACCCCTCGGGGTGCGGAGGCGTTCGCGTTTCCCAGCCAGCCATCGAGACCGGCCAATCCCTGCAGAACGGCCGTGGCGCCACCACCCGACAACCGTCGAAGACGATCGGTGCAGGCACCAAGAAGGACCGGAACGCGCGCCAGTCTGCCAGGATCCAGCGACTCCAGTCGCTCGCGATCCAGCAGCCACGCGCGGTCCGCACGCGTCGCCTCGATCACGGACCCCCATGCCGCGGGCGCCGGGCGCGCAAGCTCCGCGTCCAGCCGCTCGACCGCGCGCGACGCGGCCTCCATCCACGCAAGCACGCCGTGCGACGCCTGGAAGAGACCTGGACGAACCGCATCCAGCAGCGCCAGAAGCGCCGTCTCGCTGGTGGGCACGGGGTGGCCTGCCGGCCATGCCTGCGTGACCGTCAGCAACGCCGCAAGCTCGACAAGGCTTGCGGGTGCGCCGAGTCCTCGCGCGCTCCAATCCAGAGGGCGGTAGTTCGGATCGAAGTCCAGATGGTGACGAACCTCGCCCTGAACGGCCTTCAGGCAGAGGTGCACGCAGGCGCGCCGCAGGGATCGTTCCGCCGTCACGCGATCCGATGTCCAGCCGGTGCGAACGCCGTCGGGACCGACGTCCAGGGTCCCGATCGTCTGGATGCGCGTGCCACCGACCTCGAGCGAGAGATCGACCGGCAGCCTGGGTGCGAACGCCGGCCAGTGCGCCTGCGATCGTCCGCACCACCGCCCGCCATCCAGCGCCTGCATGCCCTGCGTGATCGCTGCGTTCGCGCGTGCAAGCAGGTCATGCCGCAATGCCTGCAGATCCCGCGATGCCGCCAGAACCTCGCCGGCATGCGTCACCTCGACGCGTGGGCGCAGATGCGGCGCCACCGCCGAGCGCTCGAAATCGTCGGGGCGAACCTCGAGTCCGCTCGCCGTCGAGAGATGCGCCGCCAACGCCGGCACAAGCGCCCCCTGCCCCGGCGCGTGTGCCTGCAGGAATCCCGCGGCAAACTCCTCGACCGGCTGGAAGCGCGCCCGCATCCTTCGCGGAAGCGCGCGAATCAGCGCTTCCACCAGCTCGACGCGTTGCCCCGGCACGGACCACTCCAGGCGCTCGATGTCGAGCGCCGGCAACGCCACCAGCGGCACCTGCAGCGTCACGCCGTCCGCGTCCGTTCCCGGCGCATGCGCGTAACGCATCGGCAGCGCGCCGGAGCCACTCGCGAATTCTCTGGGAAAGGCCGTGTCATCGGGCGTCTCCGTGATCAGGCGATCGCGCGTGATGCGCAACACCGCCGGGTCTCGCCGCTCCGCTTCGCGACGCCAGCGCTCGAAGTCGGGCCGGCTGTGCACGCTGGCTGGCACGCGCTCGTCGTAGAACCGGTACACGGCGTCCGCGTCGGCGAGCAGATCGGTTCGCCGGCGCGCCTGCGCCCAAGCCTCCGCCTCGACACGCATGGCGCGATTGCGATCCAGGAACTCCGCCGCGACGCCCAGCTGCTCCTCCACCAGCGCGACACGCAGGAAGACCACCCGTGCGTCAGCCGGGTTCACCGGGCCGTAGGGAACCCGGCGCCGGTCGATCAGGTCCAGCTGGCCAAGACTCACGCGCTCCCATGCCGCCACCTGCCCGGTCTCGCGCACCCAGTGCGGCTCGCTCAGCGTGCGTTTCACCAGATGCGGCACGGCATGCTCCACCCAGTTCGGCTGGATGCGCGCGACCACGCGCGCCTGTCGACGCCCGGTGTCCACGATCTCCAGCGCCACGACCCACGGCGGTTGCGCGCGCGCAAGCCCGCTGCGTGGATGCAGCGTGAAAATGCTGCCGTCGGACAGACGGTACTGTCCGTCGCGTCCCTTCACGGCCGCCTGCGTCGCGAAGCCCGCAAGCACGGCACGATGAACGGGCGCGGATCGCCAGGTGCCGTGATCCTGGCCGGGATCGAGATCGAGCCGCTCGCGAAGAAGCCGCTCGAGTTGTCGACGCACATCCGACCACTCGCGAAGCCGGCGGTGGTTCAGCATCCGCTCGCGGCACCAGCGCCTGAGCGCCGAGGACCCCATCGTGGACTGGGCCTCTCGCCATGCCTGCCAGAGTCGCAGCGCACCGATCAGATCCCCCTCGCCATCCCGAAAGGGCGCGTGGGCCAGATCCGCCTCCTGCGCACGTTCACCCGGTCGCTCGCGAGGATCCACGCTGGAAAGCCAGGCGGCAACGGTCAGGGCGGCTGCGCCGCACTCCTGCTTCACCCCCTCCAGCAGCACCCGCGCCACCCGGGGATCGACGGGCAAGCGAGCCATCTGTCGCCCCATGCCGGTCAGCGCGCCCGTGCGGTCGATCGCGCCGATCTCTCGAAGGGTGTCTTCCGCCTCGAGAAGTCGACGCTCCCCCGGCGGATCGATGAACGGGAACTCGGATGGATCACCAAGCCCGAGATCCTTCATGCGAAGGACAACACCCGCCAGGTTCGATCGAAGGATCTCCGGCGTCGACGCATCCGCACGCTGCGCGAAGTCCGCCTCGGAGAAGAGTCGCACGCAGGTCCCAGCGGCAACGCGGCCCGCACGCCCCTTGCGCTGCTCCAGCGACGCCCTCGACGCAGGCTCGACCAGCAACCGCTGCACGCGGGCCTTGGGGCTCCAGCGGCTCATGCGAACCTGACCCGCGTCCACCACCCAGCGAATCCCCGGGACGGTCAGGCTGGTCTCCGCGATGTTCGTGGCGAGCGTGACGCGTCTGCGTGGGCAGTTGCCGATGGCCCGATCCTGATCGGAATCGCCCAGCCGGCCATAGAGCGGCGCCACCTCGCAATCCATCGACGCCGCCCTTCCGCGCAGGATCTCCGCGGCCTCCAGGATCTCCCGCTCACCGGGCAGGAAGACCAGCACATCACCCGGTCCCTCGCGAAGGCACGCCTCGACCGCATCCGCCACCTGCTGTGGATCGGCCGGCTCGCCATCGGGCGTTGGCTGCCAGCGCACGTCGACCGGAAAGAGCCGACCGGGCACCGTGAGAACCGGCGCGTTGGAGAATGCCGCGCTCAGCCGCTCGGCCTCCATCGTGGCGCTCGCGAGCACCACGCGCAGCTCCGGTCGTCTCGGCAGGATCCGCCGCAGCGAACCCAGCAGGAAGTCCACGTTCAGGCTGCGTTCATGCACCTCGTCGATGACGATCGCGTCGTAGCGTCGCAGCCAGCGATCGGTGGCCAGTTGCGCCAGCAGCACGCCATCGGTCATCACGCGAAGGCGCGTCGTGTCGTTGCTGCGATCATCGAAACGCACCTGGAAACCGACCACCGTGCCCAGCGGCACGCCAAGCTCGTGCGCAACCCGCATCGCCGTGGCGCGTGCGGCCAGGCGTCGCGGCTGCGTGTGGGCGATCTCGCCAGCCACCCCATAGCCAAGCTCCAGCAGCATCTTCGGCAGCTGCGTGGTCTTGCCGCTGCCGGTGTCGGCCTGCACCACCACCACCGGGCTGGCGCGAATGGCCTCGAGGATCTGCAGGCGGTGCGCCGCAACCGGCAGTTCTGCCGGGTAACGCGGCTCCACCACGGCCGCCTCGCGAATGGAGCGACGACGGGCATGGCGATCCTCGGCCGGCGTGGGCGCGGGCATCAGGAGATGCTAGGAAGCCGCGCACCCTCGATCGCCCGCGCAAAAACAATGGGCCCCGGCGCGAAGGCCGGGGCCCGAAACTGCCGGCTTGCCGTGTCAGCTCACGAGCACGGGCCGGTGCTCAGCAGGATCAGCGCCACGTCGCCGAAGTCGACCTCGCCGGTACCGTCAAGGTCGGTCGGGCAATTGGGGCACGGACCGAAGTCAAGCAGCGCGAAGGCCACGTCGCCGCTGTCAACCTCGAGACTGCCGTCGAGGTCGCCGAAGCATGAGGCCGCAACACAACCCGCCGGCGGCGCCACGCTGTAGCCGTACTGGTCCGCCGCGGTCCAGCCACACATCCAGTTCTCATCGGGGCCGAAGGCGCCGCGATAGCTGGTCTCCGTGTAGAAGCCGTTGTTCGGAACGGCGCTCACGGCCGTCAGCGCATCGTTCGCAGCGCGCGGATCCAGGCCGATCACGGGCGCGATGACGACCGTGGTCAGGGTCTGGTTCGGACCACGCGTGATGCCCGCGATCGGAAGGCTGGTGCCCTGCACGTTGTTGTTGGCGGAGCTGAACACACCCACGCTGTTGGCGGTGGTGTAGGCCGACGGGTGGGCGTTTCCGTAGAACACCGTGTCGGTGATCTGGTTCAACTTGCCCGAATCCTGCGCGGTGTAGGCCGACGCGGGGGTCGTGAACGGGTTCACCGTGGAGTAGACGTTGTAGTTGGTCGTCCAGGTGGCGTTGAAGGCCAGCGTTCCGTTGTGGCCGTAGCCGGTCTGGCCGTCGGTCGCCTCGCCGTCGGTGTTGTCGTTTCGCACCACAGCCTCACCCGCATCCATGATGATGCTGTTGTTGATCTGGATGCGGGCCCCGTCGCGGTACTTGATCGCACGCTTGGCGCTGAACGGCTGGCCGATCAGCGTCATGTTGTACAGCGCGGCGGTGGTGACCGGCTGCGCGTCGCTCTTGGCGGCTCCGTCGGCCTCGATCATCGAGTCGCAGACGCCCGAGCCACTGGCCGCGTTGACCGAGTAGCCCTGCACGATCAGGCCGAACTGCGCGCGGCCACGCCAGCCGTGATCCACGTCCAGCGAGTCGTCGCCGATGTTCCAGATCGAGAAGTACTTCAGGTCGACCTTGCCGCCCCAGATCTCGATGCCGTCGTCGACGTTGTTCATGATCTCGACGTGGTCGATCTCGGTGGCCTGACCAACGCCACCCAGGGACAGGCCGTTGAGCTCGGTGCCCAGTCCCAGCACCTTGCCGCCGTAACGGAACGACACGTAGCTCAGGATGCCGCTGTCGTCGTTGTCATCGCCACCGCCGTAGCGCACGCGCTCGTCGTTGGCGCCGGAGGCGGTCAGGCCCTCCATGTTGGCGTAGTTGCCGGCGTTCGGAGCCGCGGTGTTGGTGCTGGGGGCACCGTTTCCGTACTTGCCGATGTAGCCGCGTCCCAGAATCGTCAGGTTACCCCACTCGTTCGCCGCCGCACGCCACACGCCACGCGGGTTCGCCTCGGTCCACGTGTTGTAGTCCGCCTGCGAGGTGAAGATGATCGGCTCGTCCTGCGTTCCCTCGCAGTCGATGCGAGCGCCGCGCAGCACGGCCAGCGAGCCACCGGCATCGCTCGCGATCACGGTGCCTGCCTGGATCGTCACCGTCGAGCCGGCGAGGATCGCGACCTGTCCCTGCAGGCGATAGACGTTGTCCTTGGTCCACGTCTGCGAGGTGGTGATGTCGCCCGAAACGACGACCTCGGCGGCATACGCGTTGGCCGCGGCAACGGCCACGACGCATGAAAGCAGGCACTTCGACTTCATCTGAAATTCTCCTGAGGTGTTGGGGTCAAGACGGTGGTTCGAGGCCTCTCGGACACCCCGCACCAGAGCGGAGGCCGAACGACCACGGTGGCAATATGCACCACAAACTTTCAGGTCACCTCAAACCCGCGTGAGCAGATCGTTAAGGATCGGTGCAGACTTCGGCTGCAAGCGGAGTCACTTCCGGCTCTTGGACGCGCGTTCCACCTGCTCGATGTAGCGCGCCACGTCCTCGCGGGGCCGGATCGCCTGGGCGTCGCGCAACAGGGGCAGTGCCTCGCCGAACCGTGCCTGTGCCACGTAGACCTGGGCCATCTTCACCTTGGCGTTGGCGGCGAACGCGTCGATCTTCGCGGCCCGCTCGAAGAACAGGATCGCCTGGTCGGGGCGGCCACCCTTGTTGTGGTACTGCCCGAGCAGCATGAGCGCCTCGCCGTCCAGGGGATCGAGCTCAATGACTTCCTCCAGCACCCGCGCCGTGGCCTCGTCGCCGCCTCCGCCGGCCATGGACAGGCGCGCCTCGAGCTTCAGAAGCTTGCGCTTGTCCCCGTCACCCATCGAGCTTCCAGCGGTCTCCTTGACACGCCCCACCAGCGTGCGCGCCTGATCCGTGCCGCCACGCGATGCCAGCCCCTCGGCGCTTCGGATCGCGCGACCGGGGCCCTGCGCCGGATCCTTTGACAGCGCCCGCACGTACGCGTGCAGCGCAAGGTCAGGCAGCGACTCCGCCAGATAGATGTCGCCCAGCGTGAACATGCTGTCCACCGAAGCCTTGCCGATCGCGTCAAGGGCCTCCAGGTTCACCGCCGCCTTCTGAGGCTGCTTCATGCCAAGGTAGGTGTGTGCCTGCAGCATCCAGAAGTCCGACTTGTCCGGAAAGGTCTGGATGAGCACGTCGAGCAGGCTTGCGGCGTCCTCGAACTTGCCCTGCTTGAACACCGAACGCGTGAGACCAAGCCGCCATTCCACGTTGGTGGGTTGCAGCAGCAGCGCGTTGCGATAGGCCGCCTCGGCGGGCTGGTAGTCCTGCTTCTGCGAGTGGCAATAGCCGAGCAGGCCGTACGAGTACGCGTCCGCGCCCCCAAGCTCGATCATGCGGTTGAACGCCGCGATCGCGTCATCCAGCATTCCCTTGCGCACGCAGATCAGCCCGATGCTGCGATAGGCGCGGCGGAAATTCGGGTACTTCTCGACCGAGCGCCGGTAGTTGCGCAGCGCCTCGTCCGCCCGCTCCTGCTGGTACTGCACCCCACCAAGCGTGAGATCCAGCACGGCCGAGGTGTCGTCCTTGATCGAGTCGCGCAGCAGCGCCTCGGCGGCGGGCAGCTCGTCCGGCATCAGCTGGCGAACCAGTTCCAGCAACGCCATGTCGTCCTGCGAGATGCGCGGCTCGACCTCGGGGTTCACGCCGTAGCCGGCCACGAACGACTTCTGAAAGGCAGGGTCGTCCCACACCGCGCGAAGGTCCGGCGTGCCGACCTGCGCCGAGGGCGCGGGGGCCTCCCAGCGGCTTGCGTCGTCGGCGACGGTGATCGCGGAACCGCCAAGGCATGCGGCGAGCGTGACGCACAGTATTCGGGAGCTTGGAGGGTGCATGATGATGGGTCTCACTTGGGCTGGAACCTGAAGGGAACGCGCATGCGGCAGCTCACGCGCTTGCCTCCCTTGATGGCGGGCTCGAACTTCCACTGGCGCACCGCCTCAAGCGCGGGCTTCTCGAACTCGGGATGCGAAGCCTTCTCGACGCGCGGATTGACCACGCGTCCCGTCTCGTCGACCACGAAGATCACGGTGACCACACCTTCCGCCTTGCGCGCGCGCATCTCCGATGGATACGCCGCCGCGACCTGCATCAGGGCGCGCGGACGCTGGTCGATCTCGGACATGCTGAAGGCCCCGGAGAACTCCTCGCCGTCGGCGTTCGGTCCGCCCTTGCCACCGATGCGACCCCCCGACGCGAGCGAGGCACCGCCGCCGAAGTCCCCGCCGCCGCTGGAGCCTCCCCCACTCAAGGCCGCCTCCAGCGCACTCAGGCTGGCGGCGTCCAGTGCAGGCGCGTCGTCGCCCGAACTCACCTGCTCCGCGGCGCTCTGGCTCTGCGCCGCGTCCGGCGGCTGCTCCTCCTGCTCCTTGATCGCCTCGGGTGGAGGCTCCTGCTGCTGCTCCTGCTCGGCGCGTTCCGCGTCCATCTCCTGCGCGACCAGCTCGACGTCACGCTTGCTCGCCGCCTCGGCGTCGTGGTTGAACAGCAGCCCACCGAACAGGATCACGATCCCGTGGATCACCACGGCGGCGATCACGAAGATGACGCCGGTCCGGAACATCACTTCTTGTCCGTGCTGATGCCGACCTTGGCGATACCGATCTTGCGGACCTCGTCGAGCACGGCCACCACGAACTTGAAGTCCGCGGCGCCGTCGCTGTTGATGATCACCTTCGGATCCTTCGCGGTCAGCTTGAACGTCTGAAGCTTCAGCGGAAGCTGGGAGATGAGGATCTTGTCCTTGTTGAAGAAGATCTCGCCCTTGTCGTTCACGCTCAGGGTGACGGCCTTCTCCATCTCCTGCTGGTCGCCGAGCGACTGCGCCGTCGACGAGCCTGGCAGTGCCACCTGCACGCCCTGGTTCTTCGACATGCTCAGCGACACCATGATGAAGGTGGCCAGCAGG
>JBMOGS010000059.1:0-13214 GCA_049318245.1 Phycisphaerales bacterium
CTGGATGACCCGCGACGGCATCCTCGCCGTGTACGGCGAGAACAACGGCGCGGGCTCCGTGCGCCGCCCGATGATGGGCGACTGCTTCAACGGCATCAGCGTGGGCCGACTGGACCTGCAGCACTCGGCTGGCGTGACGGGTTCCGCCAGCGACACGCCGGGACGCATGAAGCCCGAGATCATCGCGCCAGGCGACTTCACCAGCATGGCCACGCCGCTGGTCGGATCGGCGGCGGTGGCGCTTGCGGAGACGCTGAAGGGAGCGGAGTTCTCGAGCCTCAGCAACACGCAACGTGCGCAACTGACCAAGAGCGCGCTTCTGGGAGGTGCCGATCGCACCGCCTCGTGGGCCAACAACGCACCGGTGGACGGGTCGCAGCGTGGCGTCGCCACGATGCCCCTGGATGCGATCCGCGGATCGGGTGAGCTGAACGTGGATCGCGCGCACCGCATCATCACGGGCGGCCGCACCAACGGCGCCACCAGCGCGACGGCGGCCACCAACGCCACGCCGGAGGGCTGGGGCACGGTCACGCTGTCGGCCAACGGCAAGCAGTACTGGCGCTTCCGCCTGCATCAGGAGGCGCCGTCGCTCGACTTCACGCTGGTGTGGCCGCGCGGCGTGTCAAGCGGCTTCAGCAGCTACACCTACGCGAACATGAACGTGCGGCTGCAGCGCTCGCTCAATGGCGGGGCCGACATGATTCCATTGGAGGGCGACGCGGGACTTGCCACGTTCGTGAGCGGCAACGTGTCCAGCGCTTCGGGGGTCGACAACGTGGAGACCATCCACCTGACGGGACTTCGCCCCGGCGAGTACACGCTGGAGGTGAGCCGAGTCGACGCGACGAGCGGCAGCGTGATGGGCTATGCCTCGTGGATCGTGGACGACGCCGCCTTCGGCCTCGAGGGCGACGTGGACGCGAACGGCACGGTCGACTTTGGCGATGTCGCGCTGACGCTCCTGAACTTCGGCAGCGACGAGCCGGCCAGTGACATGGACGTCAACGGCATGATCGACTTCGGCGATGTCGCGCTGATCCTTCTGAACTTCGGCTGATCGCAGCCCGCGGCGTACACTGCGCGCGTGCGACGCCGCACCCGCGAGCGCTTTCAGATCATCCTGCTTGGGGGGACGCTTGTCGTGGCGCTGCTGTGGCCGCTGTGGCTGGTCGTGCGCGGCGCGTTCCTGGCGCAGGACGACGCGTGGACCCTGCATCACCTGCGAGCCGCGATCGCGGATCCGGTGGCGCGGCAGGGATTGCTGAACGCGCTGTCGATCGCGGTGTGCGTCACGCTTGGCACGCTGGCGCTGGCGATGCCGTTGGCGATGGTTTCCACGCGTTTCGCGTTCCGTGGCCGCGCGCTGCTTTCCGGCCTCCTGCTGCTGCCCATGATCCTGCCGCCCTTCGTGGGTGCGATCGGACTGCGCCATCTGCTTGGACGCGAGGGCGCGCTCAATGCGGTGCTGGTGCAGTGGGGGCTGGTGGATCAGGGAGTGGACTGGCTCTCGGTCGGTGGCTTCTGGGCCGTGGTGCTGCTGGAAACGCTCTCGCTGCAGCCGATCGTCTTCCTGAACCTCTCGGCGGCGCTGGCGAATCTGGACCCAGCGCTGGAAGAGGCGGCGGCAAGCGCGGGTGCCGGCCGATGGACGCGCTTCCGGCGCATCACGCTTCCGCTGGTCCGGCCCGGCGCCTTCGCGGGCGCAGTGCTCGTGTTCATCTGGAGCTTCACTGAACTCGGCACGCCGCTCATGTTCGAGTACCGCAACGTCACCAGCGTGCAGGTGCTCGAGGGCCTGAAGGACATGGAGGTGAGCCGACGGCCGTACGCGCTGGTGGCGCTCATGCTGGCGGTCGCGCTGACGGCGCACGTGGTGGGGCGACGCGCCGCGCGCGCCGAGGCGCCCGCCTCGCACGGCAAGGCGAGCATGGCGCGTCGGGAGCGCGCGCTCGGCACGACGGGAACGGTCGCCTGCTGGACGCTGCTTGGTGGCGTGGCGCTGCTCTCGGCGCTGCCGCACGTCTCCACGATCGTGGCAAGCATGACGCCGCCCGCGCAGTGGTGGGGCACGGTGCTGCCGCGCATGGTCACGCTGGAAGGCTGGCGCGAGGCCCTCGGGCATCCACTCGCGGTGTCGAGCATCCGCAACAGCCTGGTGCTGGCGACGATCGCCACGCTGATCGCCACGGCGGTTGGTCTTGCCTCGGCTCGGTTGACGGTGCGCGGAGCGGTGCGTGGACGGGGGCTGATCGACACGCTCGTGATGCTTCCGCTTGCGGTGCCTGGGCTGGTGATGGCATTCGGCTTCGTTGCCATGAGCCTGGAGTGGCCCTTCGGCGGGCGCATGCCGGCGGCGCTCGCCAGCGTGACGGGCGCGATCCTGCCCGCCGCCTGGACCGGCTGGCTCTCGGACGCCCCTCTGAAGCCCCTGGCCGACATCCTGGGCGCCGATCCCAACCCCTTCCCGCTCCTGATCGTCGCCTACGCCGTGCGCCGCATGCCGTACGTGGCCCGCAGTGCCGCCGCGGGGCTGCAGCAGACCAGCGTGAGCATGGAGGAGGCGGCCTGGAACGTCGGCGCGAGCCGCTGGACCACGCTCCGGCGCGTCGTGCTGCCGCTGATCGCCGCGAATCTGGTGGCGGGGGCGCTGCTCTCGTTCAGCTTCAGCATGCTGGAGGTGAGCGACAGCCTGCTGCTTGCGCAGCGCGAGCGCGACTACCCGATCACCAAGGCGATCTACGTGCTGTACGACCGGCTGGGTGACGGCGAGCAGGTCGCCGCGGCGATGGGGGTGTGGGCGATGGCGCTGCTTGCGGTCACGCTGCTTGCCGCCAACGCCGTGATCGGTCGGCGCATGGGCGCGCTGTTCCGGGCCTGAAAGCCGCGGCGACCGAGCGGAAACGCCTGTCTATACTCGGCCCATGCCTTACACCCTCAGCCCCGACGAGACCATCGGCCTCGACGTGGAGAGCACCGAGTACCTGAAGGATCACGTGCAGGCGCCCGACCGCTGGGTGCTGAACTTCGGGCCGCAGCATCCGGCCACCCACACCACGCTGCGCATCGTGCTGGAGCTTGACGGCGAGCGCGTGGCCCGCGCCACCCCGCACATCGGCTACCTGCACTCGGGCTTCGAGAAGCTGGGCGAGCACCACGACTGGAACCAGTACGTGTGCACCGCCAGCCGCATGGACTACGTCAGCCCGATCGTGAACGACATCGCGTGGCACCACGCGGTGGAGACGCTCTTCGGCATCGACGTGACCCCACGCTGCAAGGTGGTCCGGACCATCCTGGCCGAGCTCGGCCGCCTGCAGAATCACCTGCTGTGCATCGGTGCGGCGGGCCTGGATCTGGGTGCCTTCACGGGCTTCCTGTACGGGTTCAACGAGCGCGAATTCATCTACGACATCGTGGAGTACGTCAGCGGCCAGCGCTTCCACCCGGACTGGACGCGCGTGGGCGGCGCATGGCGCGACCTGCCCGACGACGAGACCTTCGTTCGCATGGTGCGCAACTTCATCGACGTGCGCCTGCCGAAGGCGATCACCGATCTCGAGACGCTGCTGAACCGCAACCGCATCTTCCGCGACCGCCTGGAGGGCGTGGGCACCATCAGCCGCGAGGACGCGATCGCCTGGAGCCTGACCGGCCCGATGGCGCGCGCCAGTGGCGTGCGACGCGACCTGCGCAAGGACGAGCCGTACCTGTGCTACGCGCCCAACTGGGATGGCGAGGGCGCCGACCCGGTGAAGTTCAGCGTGGCCGTGGGCAGCAAGGGCGACTGCTTCGAGCGCTACCTGGTGCGCATGGAGGAAGTGAAGCAGAGCGCGAAGATCATCGACCAGCTGATCCACCGCATTCCGAAGGGTCCGATGAACGTCGGCGCCGACTCGAAGGCCGTGATCCCCCCCAAGGGCGACGTGTACGGCAGCATCGAGGGCACGATCCAGCTGTTCGAGCTGGTGATGCACAACCGTGGCTGGGACGTGCCGGTCGCCGAGACGTACACGGCGATCGAGAGCCCCAACGGCGAGCTGGGCTTCTTCCTGGTGGGCGCCGGCGGCAAGTACCCCTGGCGCGTGCGCTGCCGCCCGCCGTGCTTCATGAACTATTCGGTGTTCCCCAAGCTGATCGAGGGCCACCAGCTGGCCGACGTGGTGGCCGTGATCGGCAGCATCAACGTGATCGCGGCCGAGCTGGACCGCTGAAGAAGGACCCGCACGAACCATGGCCTGGACCGCGAAACCATCCGCCACGCAGCGCATCGAGCGCCGCACCGAGCCCTACCTGACCGACGCCCTGAAGCAGAAGTGGTCGCAGGAGATCCTGTCGAAGTACGCCACCAAGCACGGGGCGCTGATGCCGATCCTGCACGAGATCCAGCACGCGCACCGCCACATCCCGTACCAGGCGATGATCGAGGTGGCGCAGTTCCTGGAGATCAAGCCCGCCGACGTGCTCGACACGGTGACCTTCTACGAGGAGTTCACCACCGAGAAGGTGGGCGAGTGCGTGATCGGCATCTGCCAGAGCATCGCGTGCGAGGTGTGCGGACACCAGAAGCTGCTGGACCATGTGCGCCGGCGCCTGGACCTCGAGCCGCATGAGACGACCGACGACGGCAAGTTCACGCTGCTCACGCTGGAGTGCCTGGGCAGCTGCGACACCGCGCCGGTGGCGCTCTTCAACGAGACGCTGCACGAGAAGCTGACCATCGAGAAGGTCGACGCGCTGATCGACCAGGTGAAGGCGGGCAAGGCCCCGCACGGCCACGCATGAGCGAGGCGCGCGCGAGCCAGCCCAGCATCTCGCGCTGCGTCGGGCAGGCGGTGGGCATCCTGTGGGATGCGATCCGAAGGCCCGTGAAGCCCCAGGCGGTCGAGGTGAACCGCATGACCGAGACCCTGCAGCACGATGGCGTGACGCTGCGACGAACGACGATCGACGAGGTGGTGGTGACCCCGCCGCCGCAGAACCCCTGAACGGATTCCCATGAAGCTCTCCGAACCCGTCCTGACCAAGCGCATCCCCGGTGGCCTCTTCGGCGACGCGAGCCAGCGCCGCACCATCGGCTTCGACGACTACGTGAACACCGGCGGCTACAAGGCCCTCGAGAAGGCGCTGGCCATGGAGCCCTCGGCCGTGGTGAGCATGGTGAAGGACGCCGTGGTGCGCGGTCGCGGTGGCGCGGGCTTCCCGGCCGGCCTGAAGTGGAGCTTCCTGGCGCCGGTCGACGGCGGGCGCCGCTACCTGGCGATCAACTGCGACGAGGCGGAGCCCGGAACGTTCAAGGATCGCCTGCTGGTCGATTTCGATCCGCATCAGGTGCTCGAGGGCATCGCGATCGCCTGCTACGCGTGCCAGCTCGACACCGCGTACTTCTTCATCCGTGGCGAGTATCACCATCAGGCCAAGGTCTTCCAGAAGGCGATCGAGGAGGCCTATGCCGGCGGCATCTTCGGCAAGCAGGGCCTGCTGAAGGGCAAGAGCAAGTTCGCGGTCGAGTGCATCCTGCACCGCGGCGCGGGCGCCTACATCTGCGGCGAGGAGACCGGTCTGCTGGAAGCGATCGAGGGCAAGCGTGGCTGGCCGCGCATCAAGCCGCCATTCCCCGCGGTGAAGGGCCTCTTCGGCCGCCCGACCATCGTGAACAACGTGGAGACTCTCGCCGCCGCCATGCATGTGGTCGATCGCGGCGTGGAGTGGTGGAAGGGCATCGGCGTGCAGAGCCGCTTCCCGGGCGGCATGCCGAGCTTCGGCCCCAAGCTGATGGGGGTGAGCGGTCACGTGAACCGCCCCGGCGTGTACGAGGCGCCGCTTGGCGTGAAGCTGAGCACGCTTGTGAACGACTACTGCGGTGGCATGCGCAATGGCAAGAAGTTCAAGGGGGCGATCGCCGGCGGCGTGAGCATGGGCGTGCTCGGCCCCGACCAGTTCGACGCGCCGATGGACTTCGACATTGGCCGCGAGTTCCAGGTGCTGGGCCTTGGCACCGCGTGCCCCACGGTGTTCGACGAGGACACCGACATGGTGGCCGTGGCTCGCAACATCGCACGCTTCTTCAAGAACGAGAGTTGCGGCCAGTGCACGCCGTGCCGCGAGGGCAGCGGCTGGATGCTGAAGACGCTCATGCGCATTGAGCGCGGCGACGGCACCAGCGCGGATCTCGACCTGCTGCTCGAGGTGGCTGGAAGCATGGGCCTGACCCCCGGCACGACCATCTGCGGCCTGGCCGACGGCAACAACTGGGCGGTTCGCACCATCGTGAACAAGTACCGAGGCGAGTTCGAGGCGCGCGTGAAGCCGAAGTTCGTGCCGGTGTACGTGACGGCGGGGCGGTGAGGCCGATTTCCACCGGGCCAAGTCATTCGACTGCGGGCGGATTCCCGTAAATTGCAATCCGCCGGCTTGTTTGGATGAAAAGCCGGTTTATCTTGCGATGGAACGCCGGGGCGCGTGGCTTTGGCGTGAGCTCAATGAGGAGCCTGCTGTAGATGCGCCAAGATCTCCACACGAATTCGCTCGTCGCTGCCCTGTTGAGCGTGGGGGTCGTTGGCGCGGCCTTCGGTCAGGGTCAGGTTGTGGGGTGGGGTCAGGGTATCGCCGGTTCCCTGACTCCGGGATCGAGTTCTCTGCTTCGATTCTCACGGTTGGCAGCGGGTCAGCATGGCACGCTTGCGATGCGCCGAGATGGCACGATCTCCTCGTGGGGGGAGATGCCGCAGCCCAGTGTGCCGTTTGCGGCCGTCGCGATCGGAGCGGGCTATTGGCACGGGGTGGCTCTCGGTCCTGATGGTGCCGTTGTTTGTTGGGGAAGCAACACCTACGGGGAGTCGTCGGTCCCGGCAGGATTGAGGCCCGTCATCGGTATCGCTGGTGGCGGCAGTCATACGATCGCGGCCACGATCGACGGCAACGCGGTTTGCTGGGGAAGCAACGATGAGGGGCAGTGCTCCACGCCTTCGGACTTGGACGGCGTTCGCGGTGTTGCCGCTGGGTACAGCCACTCGCTCGCCATGACGGTTGCCGGTCGGGTCGTCTGCTGGGGTGCCAATTCGTTCGGGCAAAGTGACGTTCCGGCATCCGTGGTGGGAGTTGTCGGGATTGAGGCAGGGGACGACCATTCCATCGCATGGAGCCCGGATGGCACCGTCTGGTGCTGGGGCTCGAACGGCGCTGGGGAGTGCAACGTGCCCGCCGGACTTGGGGTGGTCTCCAAGGTGGTGGGCGGAAGCAGTCATACGATGGCGTTGCGCTCCGATGGTGCGGTTCGATGCTGGGGCTCGAATGCCTGGGGCCAGACCGTGGTGCCGAGCGGCACGGAGTCCGTCATCGACATTGCGGCCGGCCAGTGGCACTCCGTCGCCCTGAAGAGTGATGGGACCGTCGTCTGCTGGGGAAGTTCCGACTATGGTCAGCATGCGGTGCCGAACACGCTGGGACGGGTGTTTCGGGTCGCGGGCGGAACGAGTCATTCGGTGGCGTTGCGCGCCGACGGAAGCGTCCGTTGCTGGGGCTCGAACGGGTACGGAGAGGGAGTCGCGCCGGCGAATCTGGGAGTCGCTCAAAATGTTGCAGCGAGCGCCTACCACTCGATGGCACTTCTTCAGGCTGGTCGAGTCGCCTGCTGGGGAGAGGATGGGTGGGGGCAGTCGACGGTTCCTGCATCGCTTGGATCCGCAACGTCGATTGGGGCGGGTGCCAACCACTCCTTGGCGGTGCAGGTGGATGGAAAGGTGATCGCCTGGGGCAGCAACGGATTCGGCGAATGTCTCGGGACCGCCGCCTCCGGGGCTCCGATCTACGGCACGCCAGCGGGTCAGCCGCTCCAGGTGCGAGGTGTGGTGATCTCGGATGCAACGGCAGGAGCTGGCGGGGATCGCTTCACGGTACTGCTTCGAAATGGAGGTGTCGTCTCTTGCCTCGGTCGAAACGACTTCGGGCAGACCGTGGTTCCCTCTGGTGTTCCAGCGATGGCGCAGGTCGTGGCCGGCGACTCGCACGTGATCGCCCGCAGTCAGTCTGGATCGGTGCGTTGCTGGGGCCGTAGGGATCTGGGGCAATGCAACGTGCCGTTTCTCCTGGGTACCGTGAGTGACATCGCAGCAGGCGCGAATCACAGCGTGGCTCTTCGTGCGGATGGAACCGTTCAGTGCTGGGGCGCCAATTTCGACGGTCAGTGCAATGTGCCTGCCGGACTCGGCCTCGTGGTGGGTGTCGCGGCTGGTGGCACAAACACCTTCGCGATTCTGAGCGACGCAGCAAGTTCATGCCAGAACCCCGGAGGTTCCGGAAATGCTTCCCTCGCGGTGAGCGGATCGGCGTGGCAGGATCTTTCGGTTTGGAATTGGACGCAGGGAAGTCGGGCGGTTCCTGGATCCTTCACCGGTGTCGACCTGGGCACTTCCGGCAGCGTTGGCAGCGAATGCGAGGCACGGTGCCAGACGCTCACGACGCGTGCGGGCACGAGCCTCCTGGTTCCGTCAGCAGCCTCCGCCGTCGGGAACGATTACTCGATTCGCGTTGGGTCCACGGCGAACCTCGCTGGCCGCTTGTGGCTGCTGGGCGTGAGCGGAGCCGGCAGCACGCTTCCTGAGAACCTCAACGTTCCGGTGCTGAGTGCCGGCATGGTGAACGGCAACTTCGACCTGATCCAGAGCGAACTGCCGCCGCCGCCGGGTTTCTTCCTGACACTGGTACCGGAGGACGTGAACGGCCGGACGGTGTTCTCGCTGCGGCTGCTTCCGCTGCCTGGTGGTGGCGAGTTGACGGCAAGTTCGACGGGCAGTTTTACGGGCAGGGCGGTCGCCGCGGAGACGATCGACATCAACCACGACGGCTTCGATGATCTGGCGCTGGCGGTCGACTTCGGAGCCTCGCAGAATGGCCTGATCCAGATCCTGCTGAATGATGGCGCGGGTGGCCTTGGCAGCACCAGCGTGCTGACCTCCATTCCGCCGCAGCCGACCTGTCTGGCCGTGGGCGATGTCGACGGTGATGGTGACCGTGATGTGGCGGTGGGCATCGGCAGCGACTCCACGGCGCGGGTCTACCTAGACAACGGTGCGGGTGCCCTGACGGCGAGCACCGTGTACTCGGGGCTTGGCGGATCACCGCTCTCGGTGGCGATCGTGGAGGGTGGAGGCAGCAGTCTGCAGGCGGCGAGCGGATCTGTGGTCGTGGGCACGAGTGGGTCCAAACTGAAGATCTTCGTGAATGGCGCGCTGCAGCAGGAGATCACGCTTGCGGGCACGCCGAACACGACGCGCCCCGGCAAGAACGACATCATTCGTCCCACCGGCATCAACACCGGCGGCACGCGCACGGCCTCGATCGACGGCCTGCTGCCCGTGGCCGAGACGGGCTTCGTGCAGACCTTCACGCTTGCGCCGAGCGGAATGTTCGAGCTTGGCCAGACGATGTTCATCACGGCCAAGCCGGTGGCGATGGACTGCGCGGACCTTGATGGCGACGGTCTGGATGACATCGTGACCACGAACACGGAACCGCAGCTGCCTGCGGTTGGCAGCGCGCTTCCGGTGCTGAGCATCTTCCGCAACAGCGGCGGCACCTTCGGTGGTGGCGTGCCGTACCAGCCCGCCAACGCAAGCAGCGGCCTGGATGTGAGCCTGATCGACGTGGACAACGACGGCGATCGCGACATCGTGAGCGTGTACAGGCGCGTGGGCTCGGACAGCGAGGCCGCGCTCCTGCGCGTGGACACGCTGGGGCCGGGCACGCCGATCAGCATCGGACAGACCACGGTGCTGGACGCGAGCGATCCGATCCTGAGCGCCCGCGGCAACCTGGACGGCACCGGCGGCGAGGACCTGTTCCTGGTGAACCAGCCCTCGGGCAGCTTCCTGACTGGCGCTCAGGAAGTGAAGCCGTTTGTGGCGACGGGTGGCCTGAAGCAGGGTGATCTCGATGGTGATGGCACGGTGGGAGCGTCGGACATCTCGATCCTGCTGCTTGACTTCGGTCCGTGCCCGGGCTGCGCGAGCGATCTCGATCGCAGCGGCGAGGTGGACGGCGGAGACCTGTCGTTCCTGCTGCTGCTGTTCGACTGAAGCGGACCGGCTGTAGCCTTCTTGCGAGATGACCGACACGCTGTCCATTGCAGGCGGCGAGGGTTCCGATCCGGGTTCACGCCCCGGAGGCACGCTGCCCATTGCCGGTGAAACGCTTGCCGTGCCGCGCATCCTGGCGGCGTCGCCCGGTGACAGGATCGGCCCTTACACGCTCGCGCGGCCGCTGGCCGCGGGGGCCTTCGGTCAAGTCTGGCTTGCGGAACGGCATCATCCGTACCACCAGCGCGTGGCGCTGAAGTTGCTCTCGCTGAAGGGTGACACGGCGGTTCGTGAAGGCCTCTTCGAGCAGGAGCGTCAGGCTCTCGCGAGTCTGGAGCATCCCGGCATCGCCAAGCTTCTCGATGGCGGCACCACGGACGCGGGCCAGCCCTTCTACGTGATGGAATTCGTGGATGGAAAGCCCGTCACGGAGTTCTGCGACGAACTGGGGCTCGGCCTTCGCGCTCGCATGGAACTGTTCCTTCAGGTCTGTGATGCGGTCGCGCACGCGCACGGTCGATTCATCCTGCATCGAGACCTGAAGCCCGGCAACATCCTTGCCTATCGCGAAGAGCGCCGCGCGGTGGATGGTCGCGTGGAGACGCGCCTGCACGCCAAGGTGATCGACTTCGGCCTTGCCAAGAGCCTGCAGAAGGAGGGGTTCGGATCGAGAACGTTCGAGTTGCGACAGGGGGCGCCGGTGGGATCGCCGATGTACATGAGCCCCGAGCAATGGGACGGGGGCGAGGTGGATCCGCGCACCGATGTCTTCTCGCTTGGTGTGGTGCTGTACGAGCTGCTGGCGGGCGTGCTGCCGATGGATGCGGCGGAATTCGATGCCCTGGATCCTTCGCAGCGCCTGAAGGCGATCCGGGAGCATGTGCCCGTGCGCCCGAGCGCGCGTCTCTCGCGCCTGCGCTTGAAGCGCACCGAAGCCAGGGTCGAGGAGCTGCTCCACGGAGTGACGGGTGCGCGGGCAACAGACCTGCATGCGCTGATCCGCAGCCTGGCCCACGAGCTTGACTGGATCCCCGAGAAGGCGATGCAGCGCGATCGCGAGGCGCGGTACCGCGATGTGGCGCAGCTGGCCGACGACGTGCGGAACTGGCTGCAGGACCGCCCCCTCCTTGCCGTGCCCGACTCGACGATCTACCGGGCGCGCAAGCTGGTCACGCGCAGCCCGATGCTGGTGGCGGCGAGCGTCGCGGCGGTCGTGTTTCTGATCGCGGGCGCGATCGTCAGCACCTGGTTCGGCGTGTCGGAGCTGCGCGCGCGCCGGCTGGCCGAGAACCGCGAGCGGCAGGTTCGCGAGGTGGCCGCATTCCAGCAGCGCATGCTGGAGCGGGTGATGCCCGATCAGGCTGGCAAGGATCTCTTTGCGGACATCGTTCGCCGAAGCGCGGTGGATGGCGAGACCTCGGTCCTGGGCGAGCGACTGGCTCGAGTGGACGGCACCGATGTGGCCACCGCGTTCATCGAGCGCATGATCCTTCGGCCCGCGGCCGAGGCGCTGATCGAGCCGCAGTATGCGGCACAGCCCGAGGTGCAGACGAGGTTGCGCGATTCACTCGCTGCGCTCAGCCTGCAGTTCGACCGGGGTGGGCTGGCGCTTGAGCTGGTCGATGCCTCGATCGCGGAGGCGGCGCGGAATCCGGACATGGATCCCATGCAGCGGATCCGGCTGCTCGCCCAGCGGGCGAGGGCGCTCCAGATGTTGTCCCGCATTCCAGAGGCGACCGCTGTCGCGCGTGAGGGGCTGGCCCTGGCGCGAGCCGACCAGGGCGTCGACGGCGATGCCGCGACGGAACTCGAGCAGGTGCTTGCGGGAACCCTCGTTGCTGCGGGCGCGCTTCAGGAGGCGATCCCCCTGGTGCGTCACTCGATGACGGAGCGACTCCGGCGCCACGGTCCGGATGACCCTCTCGTGACGGACGCGCGGGCCTCGCTCGCGACGCTTCTGATCGCTGCCGGTTCGGACCAGGCGCGTGTCGAGGCGGAGGCGTTGCTTCGGGCCGACTTGGCGGACGCAACGCGGCCCCCGCGGGTGCGGATGCATGTGCTGGCCAACCTGGCCGATCTGCTCGCGCAGCGTGCACTGGTGGATGGCGTCTCGCCGGAGCGGCAGGCGGAACTTCGGGCAGAGGCCGCGCGGCACATGGAGGAGGCCCGCGAAGTCACCGAGTCCATGCTCGGCGAGGCGCATTCGGAGAGCCTGCTGATGCAGGCCCGCGCGGCGAATGCGCTGGCGGCCGCCGGGCGCGCGGATGAGGCGCGTCCGCTTCGCGCTCGGTCGGTGCGCCTGCTCGCGACGGCGTCCACGGTGACCGACGAGACCGCCGTGACGCTGCTGACGAATCTCGGCGTGGACCTGATGCGCGACATGGAGCGGCGGGACGAGGGCGCGGCGTGGATCGAGAAGGCGGTGGATCGATCCCGTCGTTCGGGGCAGGCGGGCAGCGTCGAGATCGGCGCGATGCTGGCACTGGCGCAGGCCCGAGTGGCGCAGCAGCGCACCGATGATGCGGTTTCCCTGATGCGCGAGGCGATGGCGCTGCAGCGAAGGGCTGGCGCGGCCGAGACGGACAAGGACCTGCTTCTCAACGCCTATGACCTGGCGGGCGTGCTGCAGCAGGCTGGCCGACTGGCGGAAGCGATCGCGGAGCTTGAGGGTGCGGCCCCCGGTGCGGTGGAGCGGCATCGCACGCAGGTTTCGCAGGCTTCGCGGCTGGTGATCGGTCGGCTCATCGAGGCCTACGCGGCGTTGAATGCGGAGCGAGCGGGCAGCATCTCCGAGACCCGCGTGCGCGAGGTCGAAGGGTGGCTTGAGCGGATGCTGGCGATGGGCGATGGCTGATCGCGAGAGTCGCAGGCCTCCGCGGGTAGACTTCGTGGCAGCATGACCGAAACCGGCCCTGTGCGGGATGCGCCCCCGTCGCCATTCGTCGAACTCCTGCACGAGGAGCGGATCACGAACGAGGATGCCCGGTGGATCGTGGAGACCGTGCGGCGATTGCAGGCGCTTGCAGCGCCTGGCCTGTCGCGCCTGACGGTCCGCCTGGTCGATGACGCCGAGATGAGCCGCCTGCACGCCCGCCACATGAATGACCCCACGACCACCGACGTGCTGACCTTCGTGGA
>JBMOGS010000060.1:0-13063 GCA_049318245.1 Phycisphaerales bacterium
TGGCGTTCCCCGAGGAGAACTTCGTCTTCGGCGAGAACTTCCGCACGCTGCTGCGCGGCGCCGGACTGGACCGGTTCATGGCTGACGCGAAGCCCTGAGCGCGGGCGTGATGCCTGCCGCCCGAACCCAAAACGAGATGCCCCGCTTCGAGGAGGCACCATCGAAGCGGGGCTTCTGCAGGGGTCGCCGCGGTGTCGGCCGCGGACGCCTGCAACATGCCTTGCGCCGGCCGATCGGCAATGGTCTCCCGTCGAATTCCGCTACCTTCCACAGGTCGCGGGAGCCATAACGAAGGGCGACCTCCCATGTCCCACCTGGCCATCTACACCGGAAGCTTCGACCCGATCACCCTCGGGCACCTGGACGTGCTCGACCGCAGCCGCGCGCTGTTCGACGAGGTGATCCTGGCGATTGGCATCAACCCCAACAAGCCGCCCCTGTTCTCGATCGAGGAACGCAAGCGCCACGCCGAGACGCTCGTCGCCCGCCTGCTGCGGGAACGCCCCCAGGGGGCGAGGGTGCGCGTGGAGGCCTATCCGGGCCTGACCATCGATTTTGCGCGAGAAGTGGGTGCGGCGGCCATCGTTCGAGGCATCCGGAACGTGACCGATCTGGCCAGCGAGTGCCAGCTGGCCATCACGAACCGCCAGGTGGCGGGGGTGGAGACGGTCTTCATCGTCACGGGCGAGAACTTCGCGTACGTGTCCAGCAGCCTGATCAAGCAGATTGCGGCCTTTGGCGGCGACCTGAAGCGGCTGGACAGCCTCGTGCCGCCCGAAGTGATCGCGGCCCTCGAGGAGAAGCGGCGGGACCCCCGGAATCCGCTGGGGCGCATGGCCATCGATGGGGCGGCGGACTGAGCCATGGCTGTGCGCGTGCGCGTCATCTCGATCGGAGCCATGAGCGCCCACCCCAGCTGGGGCGAGAAGGGCGACGTGCGCCCGGCCCACGCCACCACCACGCTGATCGAGTCGGGCAAGGCGCGGATCCTGGTGGATCCGTCGCTGCCGGCGCAGGCGCTCGTGCCTCGTCTGGCCGAACGCAGCGGCAAGAGCCCGAAGGACATCACGCACGTCTTCCTGACCGGCCTCCATCCGATGCGCCGACGCGGCATCGCCGCGTTTCCCGACGCCACCGTGCTGGTTGGTGCGGCCGAGATCGCCGGTGTGCGAACGCAGCTGCGCGAGCGGCTGGAGCAGGCGCGCCAGCACGACGACGAGGACCTGCTGCGCATGCTTCGCGAGGAGATCGCCATGCTCGAGTCCTGCGAGGAAGCTCCGGATCGGCTGGCCGAGGGGGTCGACCTGTTTCCGCTGCCGGGTGTCTCGCCGGGCAGCGCGGGACTCCTGGTGCCGAATCCAGGCTCCACGCTGCTGATCGCGGGTGATGCGGTGGCCACGGTCGAGCATCTGGAGGAAGGCAAGGTGATCGCGCCGTGCTTCGACGTGCAGCAGGCCCGCGAGAGCCTGTCGGAGGCGGTCGAGATCGCGGACCTGATCGTGCCCGGCCGCGACAATCTGTGCGCGAACCCCGTTCGGCGCTTCTGAGCGAGGCCCTGAGGATTCCCGGCGTCGGCGGCTAAACTTGTCGACCATGCCGAACCCGGAAAGCCGTTCCGCAGCCACCACGCTTCGCACGCTGCTCCGGCATGTGCGCGAGGGTCAGCGCATGGCCTGCCTGACCTGTTACGACGCCACCACGGCCCGGTGGCTCGACCGCGCAGGGGTGGAGGTGCTTCTGGTCGGGGACTCGGCGGCCGAGGTGATCCTGGGCCTTCCCGGCACGATTCACGCACCGCTTGACTTCATGATCATGCTCACCGCGGCGGTCAAGCGCGGAGCGCCTGGCCGCGTGGTCATGGCCGACATGCCGTTCATGAGCTATCAGGCCAGCGAGGAGGACGCCCTGCGCAACGCGGCGCGCTTCATGACCGAGGGCATGGCCGACTGCGTGAAGGTGGAGGTCGACCGCAGCTGGGCGCCGCTTGTCTCGCGCATGGCGCGCGCAGGCATTCCCGTGGTCGCGCACATCGGATGCCGACCGCAGCAATCGAAGATGCATGGCGGCACGTTCGCCGTCGGCAAGACCGCCGAGCAGGCGATCCAGGTGATCCATGACGCCGCGGCGCTGGAGGCCGCGGGCGCCACCATGCTGCTGCTGGAGGCGTGTCCCTCCGAGGTCGCGGCCAAGGTGGTGGAGCGCGCCACGATTCCCGTGATCGGTTGCGGCGCGGGCGCCGCCTGCCACGGACAGGTGCTGGTTCTGCAGGACCTGCTTGGCATGAGCGCATGGCAGCCGGCGTTCGCCACGCCCGCCGCGCAGTTGGGCGAGGCCACGCGCGAGGCCGCCACGGCGTGGTGCGAGCGGGTGCGGCAGGGTCGCATCGAGAGCGCGTTCCGCATGGCCGACGGCGAGGGCGCCCGGCTGGAGGCGCTGCTGACCGGCGCTGCGCATGCGAAGGCTTGAGCATCTCGGGCCCGCGCTTGTCACGCTGGCCGCGGCGGGCGTGCTGCTGCTGCTCGCGCCATCGGCCATCCGCCAGTACCAGCGCGAGACGATGATCCGTCGAGCCGCCGACGCGGAGCGGCGCCTGGAGCAGGGCACCGTCCTGGACCAGCTCTCGCAGGCCACGCGCGACATCGCCGACGTGGTCGAGCCGAGCGTGGTGCACGTGAGCGTGACGGGCTCGATCCGTGGCGCTCTGGGTTCGCGCGCGTACCGCAACACCGGCAGTGGCTGGGTCTACGACACGCAGGGACACATCGTGACCAACGCGCACGTGATCGACGGCGCGCAGCGCATCGAGGTGCAGCTGGCCGGGGGTGATCGCGCCGACGCGCGCCTGGTGGGGCAGGATCTTCGCACCGACATCGCGGTGCTCGAGGTCTCGGTGCCAGGGCTGCAGCCCGCGCGCCGATCCACCGAGGATCCGCGGCAGGGCGACATGGTGTTCGCGTTCGGCAGTCCCTTCGACTTCCGTTTCAGCATGTCGAGCGGCATCGTGTCCGGTCTGGAACGGACCGCCGACCTGCAGGACATCGACTACGAGAACTTCATCCAGACCGACGCCGCGATCAATCCCGGCAACTCCGGCGGCCCGCTCACCGACACGCGAGGCGTCGTGGTCGGCATGAGCACGGCGATCGCGACAGGCTCCGGGCGCGGCAGCGCGCTCGGGCAGGGACAGTTTGCGGGCATCGGACTGGCGATCCCGATCTCGATGATCGAGAACGTGGTGGACCAGATCATCACGCGCGGCGAGGTGGAGAAGGGATTCCTGGGCGTGCGTGGCGTGGATGTGGCCGATCTGCGCAATGGACGCGTGCGTGCGCCGACGCTCCTGGCCGCCGTCGAGTCATGGACAGGCGATGGGGCCATCGTGGATTTCGTCTCGCCCGGCAGCCCGGCCGAGGCGGCGGGTGTGCAGGTGGGCGACGTGATCGTCTCGATCGGTGGGCAGCGGGTGGCCAGCGCCGCCCGCATGCGCACGCTCATCGCCAACCACCGCCCGGGCGATCGCGTGAAGGTGCAGGTCTGGCGACTGCAGCCAGGTTCCACGCACGAGGGCGAGGTGGTGGATCTGGAGGCCCAGATGGCGCGGCTGGATCCGGAGACCAACATGGAGGAATACGCCGCCGCGCTTCGCGCCGTCGGATTCACGCGCCTGCTCACGCTCACCGAGGCGGAGGCGCGTGCGCGCGGCATCGAGTTCCGCCGCGGCGTGCTGGTCGATGCGGTGGATCCCGAGAGCTCGATCGCCGCCGAGGCGCCGGCCAACGCCGTGATCGTCGAGGCGTTCGGCGGAAGCGTGGCGACCGTCGATGACCTCTACCTGCGCATCTCGCGCGGCCTGCCGGAGAGCGCGCGAAGACTCGAGATCCCCCTCACCATCGTGCGCCCCACGGGTGAGCGGGCACAGCTGGTGATCCCGTTGCCCCGCCGGGTGCGATAGGCCTCGACTAGGATCCCTCCGATGTCCTCCCAGCCACTGCTCGAGGTGCGCGGCCTGCAGACATGGTTCCCGATCCGAAGGGGACTCCTGCAGCGCATCACGGGCCATGTGAAGGCGGTCGATGGCGTGGATTTCGCGCTGGGCAAGGGCGAGACGCTGGGTCTGGTGGGCGAGTCGGGCTGCGGCAAGACCACCGTGGGCCGTTCCATCCTGCGGCTCATCGAACCGACCGGCGGCGAGGTGCTGTTCGAGGGTCGCGACGTGCGCCGCATGCGCGCCGAGGAACTGCGCCTGCTCCGGCGGCGCATGCAGATCATCTTCCAGGATCCGGGCGGCAGCCTGAATCCGCGCATGCGCGTGGGCCGCATCGTGGGCGAGCCTCTCGAGGTGCACGGCATCGCCAGGGGTGACGCCCTTCGGGACATGGTGGAGAAGCTGCTGGAGCGCTGCGGCCTGTGGAAGGCCGCCGCCGATCGCTATCCGCACGAGTTCAGCGGTGGCCAGCGGCAGCGCATCGGCATCGCGCGGGCGCTCGCGCTGAACCCCTCGCTGATCGTGTGCGACGAGCCGACCAGCGCGCTCGACGTGAGCATCCAGAGCCAGATCCTGAACCTG
Organism: Phycisphaerales bacterium; assembly: GCA_049318245.1. GTDB lineage: Bacteria > Planctomycetota > Phycisphaerae > Phycisphaerales > SM1A02 > SYAC01. The sequence goes on from JBMOGS010000060.1 coordinate 4,568, forward strand.
CTGAAGGAATTGCAGGCTGAATTCGGCCTGAGCTACCTGTTCATCAGCCATGACATGGCCGTGATCCACCACATCTGCGACAGGGTGGCGGTGATGTACGACGGCAAGATCGTGGAGGCAGGGTCACGCGACGAGATCATCCGTTCGCCCAGGCATCCCTACACGCAGCGGCTGCTGGCAGCCGTGCCCGAGGCGGATCCGCGTCGGCCCCGACGCGCCTTGGCGCTCGCCGACGGCGCCCGGATGTGATGCGCGTCACGGGCCGCACCATCGTGGTGTTCGTGGCCGTCGTGGGGGCGTTCTCGTTCATCTTCGGATGGATGATCACGCGCGAGGTCCGAGGCACGGCCCTTCGGACCGATGCGCGGCTGGAGGCATTGGCGCAAGCGATCGAGGCCTACGCATCCGCGCACGGGGGCGACATGCCCACATCCGAGGCTCGGTTGCGTGCGGGTGTGCCGGCAGCGGTGGTGACGTCGCCGGAATTCGAGGCGGCGATCAAGTTCCTGCAGGTGCAGTGGCCGCCGAACGGCGATCACGCGCCGATCCTTGGCGCCAACGGCCTGCCCACGGGCATCGGCACGGTGCCCCGCGTGAATGGAAGGCTCCGGTCGCTGGCGCGCGGTTCCCCCGCGAATCAGGCCGTGCAGGCCGCGCCCGCCGCGCCATAATGGGGCCGATGTCCCAGCCCACCTGCCCGAAGGATTCCGTCGTGAGCGAGGCGCCGATCCAGCACGTCAAGCCCGAGGGGCCGATGGTCGACCTGATGCAGGGCGACGCCCGCTGGCAGATCCCGGTGCACGAACATGGCTTCATCGCGCTGGTCGATGTCATGCCCCGACTGGTGCCGCAGGGCCAGACCGCCGATGCCGCGATCGTGCAGGCCGCGCGCGTGAGCTATGGCGCCGGCACGAAGCAGGTGAGCGAGGACCGCACGCTCGTGCGTTACCTGCTGCGCCATCGTCACACCACGCCGTTCGAGATGGTGGAGCTCAAGTTCCACGTGGCCATGCCGATGTTCGTGGCGCGCCAGTGGATCCGGCACCGCACCGCGAACGTGAACGAGTATTCGGCGCGCTACTCGATCGTGCCGGACCGCTTCTACCGGCCCACGGTCGAGGGCGTGCGCAAGCAGAGCACGGTGAACCGGCAGGGCGGTGACGAGCCGATCGATGCGGGCACGGCCGAGCAGTTCCTCACGCTGCTCGACAGGGCCGAGGCGAACTACCGCGAGTACCTCTCGCTGACCGAGCGCGGCGTGGCCCGCGAGCTGGCGCGCGCGGCGCTGCCCGTGAGCGTCTACACCGAGTGGTACTGGAAGTGCGACCTGCACAACACGCTGCGCTTCCTGTCGCTGCGCATGGAGTCGCATGCGCAGCAGGAGATCCAGGACTTCGCGCGCGCGATGTACCGCCTGATCCAGCCACTCGCGCCGGCCACGTGCGAGGCCTTCATGGACTACGACTTCGAGTCGATGCACCTCTCGCGGCTGGAGATCGAGGCGATCCGCTCGGGCCAGCCGCTCGGTTCGCAGAACAAGCGCGAGCAGGCCGAATTCGAGGCCAAGAAGACGCGGCTGGGGCTCTGAGTCGATGGCGTTCGAGCGGCTTGCCTCACCCGAGGGCGTTGTGTGGCTGCGGTCCGGGCTGCTCGCTTCGCACGGCATCCCGCACGGCTTCAGCACGCGCCTGGGTGGCGAGAGCCCCGCGCCCTTCGACTCGCTGAACCTGGGTCTGGCCGACGCGCCCGGCGAGCCCGATGCATGGGATCGCGTGGATCGCAACTGGGCGCGGCTGCTTCGAGCCACGGGACTCGAGGGTCGCGTGCTCGTGCGACTCCGCCAGGTCCATGGCCATGCGGTGCGCGAAGCGGATCGCGAGGTGGATGTCGCGCGCACCGCACCTCCATTCGCCGATGGCGACGCGATCGTCACGGCGGACGCGGCGCAGGTCGTGTCCGTGCGCATCGCGGATTGCGGGCCCGTGCTCATCTCCGATCCGCAAGCCCGCATCGTCGCGGCCATCCATGCCGGATGGCGAGGCGTCTGCGCGAACATCGTGTCCCATGCCGTGGCGCGAATGGTCGCCCGTGGAGCCAAGGTCGATCGCATGGTGGCGGCGGTCGGTGCCTGCATCGGCCGCGAGGCCTTCGAGGTCGGCGAGGACGTGAAACTCGCGATGGAGCAGGTCGGTCTGGGCCAGTTCGTTGTGCCCGGAACCGGGGGCACGCGTTGGCGCGCGGATCTGGCGGGTGCGATCGGTGAGCAACTGCTCGGCGCCGGGATCGCTGCAGCGCGGATCGATCTGGATCGGCGCTGCACCGTGGCCGATCCAGATCTGTTCAGCTATCGACGCGATGGGGCGAGGAGTGGCAGGATGGCCGCTCTTATTGGACCATGATCGTTCCGTGCCTCATGGGGCGCACGCTTGAAAAGCATCAATTGGGGAATCCGGACAGATGAAATCTTGCATGCGCGGTGTTTTGGGTGTCTATTGACGGCATTCCGGACCGGGTTGAACCAACCGGATGTACAACGAGGCGTGGACGAGGGCTGCCACCGTTTCCAGACGGTGGCGGTTGTTTTTAGGATTGATGCGGTCGTTCTCGTTCAAGGCGGGTCGGTATCTTTCCCGCTCGACTTCGGCATCCCTCGAAACCTCCTCAGAAGGTGCTCCAATGACAACCGCGACGGCCTCCGTCCACAAGGACCTCCTCTCCCGCATCGAGCAGTGCACGGCGCGCGTTGGCGTGATCGGCCTTGGCTACGTGGGCCTGCCGCTGGCGCATGCGTTGCACCAGGGGGGGCTGCCGGTCATCGGCTTCGACATCGATCCCGGCAAGCCGAAGGCCATCAAGGAGGGCAAGAACTACCTGCTGCACCTTGGTGACACCATGATCACCGACCTGCGCGATAGCAAGCGCTTCGAAGCCACCACGGACTTCGGCCGCCTCGGCGAGTGCGACGTCATTATCGTCGCCGTCCCGACCCCGCTCGGGCGACACCACGAACCCGACATCAGCTACATCCTCGCGACGGCCGACGCGATCGGCAAGACCCTGCGTCGAGGCCAGCTGGTGATTCTGGAAAGCACGACCTATCCCGGCACGACCCGCGACGACATGATGCCGGCGATCTTCAAGTCCGCTGGTGAAAAGGGCAAGGCTCTGAGGCTTGGCGTGGACGTGTTCGGTGCCTTCAGTCCGGAGCGCGAGGATCCGGGCCGCAAGAGCCACAACACCCGAACGATTCCGAAGCTGTGTGGCGGCCTTGACGCAGCCAGCACCGAGCTCGCCTGCGCCGTGTACCGCAGGGGCATCGCAGAGGTCGTGCCCGTCACCAGCGCGGAGGTGGCCGAGGCCGCCAAGATCCTGGAGAACACCTTCCGCGCGGTGAACATCGCGCTGGTCAACGAGCTCAAGGCGATTCTGGAGCCCATGAAGATCGACGTGTGGGAGGTCATCCGCGCGGCGGCCACCAAGCCCTTCGGCTACATGCCGTTCTTTCCGGGGCCCGGTCTCGGGGGGCACTGCATCCCCATCGATCCCTTCTACCTCACGTGGAAGGCGCGTGAGCATGGCGTGTTCACGCGCTTCATCGAGCTGGCGGGCGAGATCAACACGCACATGCCGCACTACGTGGTCGACCGCGTGGCCGAACACCTGAACAACCACGGCAAGGCCGTGAAGGACAGCAAGGTGCTCGTGCTTGGCCTGGCGTACAAGGCGGACATTGACGACGTGCGCGAAAGCCCCAGTTTCGAGCTGATCTACCTCCTGCTCGATCGAGGCGCGAAGGTCGACTACAGCGATCCGCACTGCGCACAGACGAAGGCCGGTCGTGCCTTCGACCTGCACATGAAGTCGGTCCCGCTGACGGCCGAGACGCTGAATCAGTATGACCTCGTGCTCGTGTCGACGGCGCACTCGGCCTTCGACTGGGACATGATCGCCAAGCACTCGAAGTTGATCGTGGACACCCGCGATGCGCTGCGCAAGCATCATGCGGTGCTCGGCAACCGGCTGAAGCTCGCCTGATGCCGGAGCCCCACCTTGCAGCCTGAGGCCGCGGTTTCGTCCGTGGGCTGGGCTGCCGCGTGGGGCGAGCGCAACTACCGTCTGTATGCCTGCGGCATGCTGCTGGCGGGTTTCGGCATGACGATGCTGCAGACCGCCGTCCTGTGGGACGTCTGGGATCGGACCCGCTCCGCGTGGGATCTGGGACTGGTGGGACTGGCGCGCGCGTTGCCGGTCGTGGCGCTTGCGCTTCCGGCGGGTGTGCTGGTCGACCGTGTGCGCAGGCACCGACTGCTCGCCATCACGCAGGTGGGTTTCGCGGTCGTCGCGGCGGTCTTGGCGTTGGCCAGTCTGCTGGGTGCGCCGCTGTGGGTCGTCTACGGCACGCTGGTGTTCAGCGGTTGCGTGCGCGCGTTCAACATGCCCACGCGACAGAGCCTGCTTCCCTCCCTTGTGCCGACCGAGCGGTTCCAGAACGCGATCACCTGGAACAGCGCGATCTTCCAGGCTTGCGCGATCGGCGGACCGATCCTCGCCGGGGCCGTGCTGAAGTTCACGGGGCATGCATGGGCGGTCTTCGCGGCGGCGGGCGCCGGGTGCCTGGTGTTCGCGATGATGGCGTCGCTGCTTCAGCCACGGGCCGCGGCCGCACCGCCACCGAATCATTCGCCAGGGGGCATGTTCGCGGGCGCGGCGCACATCTGGCGCGAGCGCACGATCCTTGGCGCGATCTCGCTGGATCTGCTGGCGGTCCTCTTCGGTGGTGCGACCGCGTTGCTGCCGATCTTCGCCACCGACATCCTGAACACCGACGCGTTCGGACTGGGCCTGCTCAAGAGCGCCCCCTACGCGGGCGCCTTGGTCATTGCCGGGGTTCTTGCCATTCGCCCCGAGATCCGTCGCGCGGGACCGGTCCTGCTGGCATGCGTCGCCCTGTTCGGTGTCACCATGATCGTCTTCGGCTTCAGCCAATCCTTCTGGCTCAGCGTGGCCATGCTGGCACTTGGTGGTGCGGTGGACAACGTCAGCGTGGTGATCCGGCACGTGCTCGTGCAGGCGCGCACCCCAGATCACCTGCGTGGACGCGTGACCGCCGTGAACAGCGTCTTCATCGAGTGCAGCAACGAACTCGGCGGTTTCGAGAGCGGGCTGGTGGCAACCTGGATGGGCCCGGTCTTCAGCGTGGTGAGCGGCGGCATCGGCACGCTGGCGATCACGGGATTGGTGGCGTGGTGGCTGCCCGATCTGCGCCGCCTCGGACGGCTGGTCGAGACGCCGGCCGACGTGCTCTATTCCGAGGCCGAAGAGAAGTCGGACGAGTGATTCACGCCTGAAGGCCCTGGCGCTGCGCCAAGGCGGACACCTCGGCGTGTCGGAAGCAGGACAGCAGATGCTCGTTCACGCAGCCCACCGCCTGCATGTAGGCGTGGCAGATCACGGGTCCGCAGAACGAGAAACCTTCCTGCCGCAGGCGCCTGGAGAGGGCGCGGCTCTCGGGGCTCTCGGCGGGCAGTTCGCTTCGGCTTCGGAGCCGCCGAACCTTCACGACACCGCCCGTGGGTTCCCACACCAGGTCACGGAAGGCATGCCGACCGCCGCGCTCGATGATCCTGCACCACGCCTGCGCGTTGTCGATCGCCGACTGCACCTTCGCGCGGCTGCGAATGATCCGCTCGTCACGCAGCAGGCGCTCGACGTCCCGCTTGCCGTAGCGCGCCACGCGTTCCGGATCGAGGCCGTCGAAGGCGGCCAGGATGCCGGCGCGTCGCCGAAGGATGGTGATCCAGGAAAGTCCGGCCTGGAACCCATCCAGGACCAGTTTCACGAAGAGTTCGCGGTCATCGCGCAGGGGCACGCCCCACTCGTGATCGTGGTAGGCCACGTACAGGGGGTCGCTGCCGCACCACCAGCAGCGTTTGGGGGCCTTTCGGGCTTGCTGCGCTCGCACGGCAGGGAAGTTACCCCGCATCCTGGCGAGGGATTTCGGCGAACATGTCTCTTCCCATGATCCGTGTCGCGCTGGCCATGCTGACCCACGACAAGGCGAAGTACATCGCCCTCGTCGCCGGCATCGCCTTCGCCAGTCTGCTCATCAGCCAGCAGGCGGCGATCTTCTGGAGCGCGCTGCGAAGCAGCACCTATGGCGTGCAGTCGGCCAGCGCCGCCGACATCTGGGTCATGAAGTCGAACGTCGAGATCCTGGACCTCGCCGATCCCATGAAGGAGGGCGTGGTCAATCAGGTGCGGTCCGTGGCCGGGGTGCAGTGGGCCGTGCCCTACTACCAGGCGCTCGGCATGGTGCGCACGCGGCAGGGCTCGTTCCGGCCGGTCCTGGTGATCGGTGTCGACGACGCCACGCTGATCGGTGCACCGGCCGCGCGCATGGTGGCTGGCGACGTGCGCGCGCTCGAGCAGCCCAACGCGGTCATCTTCGACGTGAGCGGCTATCAGCAGAACTTCCCGGATCTGCCGGTGGAGATCGGTCAGGAGGTCGAGATCGGTCACACGCGCGCGGTGGTGGGCGGCTTCTGCAAGGCGCCTCCCGCATGGGGCGGACAGACCGTCGTGTACACCACGCGCTCGCTGGCGGTGCAGATGAGCCGCGAAACCGAGAACACGGTGAGTTTCGTGCTGGCGAAGGCCGAGGAGGGCGCCGACCCCGACGAGGTGGCGCGTCGAATCGAGAAGGAGACGGGTCTGAAGGCGCGCAGCAGCCGCGGCTTCAGCGCCGAGATCATCGAGTGGATGCTGCGATTCTCGGGCGTGGCGGAGTTCTTCGGCGTCACGATCCTGATGGGTGTCGTGATCGGCGTGGCGATCGTGGGTCAGACCTTCTATCTCTTCAGCGTGGAGAACGTGAAGCAGTTCGCCACCCTGAAGGCGATCGGTGTCGGCAATCGCAGCGTGCTGGGCATGATCTTCCTGCAGGCGTCGCTGGTGGCCGTGATCGGCTTCTCGCTCGGCGTGGGCGTGGCCAGCCTGTTCTTCGCCTACTTTGGACCCGGCACGGGTGGTCTGCGCGGCATGAACATGCCGGTCGCGGTGTTCATCGGCACGGGTGTCTTCATCTATCTCATGGTGGTCGCGAGCTGCTTCCTCTCGATCCGCCGGGTGCTGACCGCCGATCCGGCGATCGTGTTCAGGAATTGATCCATGGCCTCGACCCGCGATGGCGTGCATTGCGAGCAGCTCGAACGGTCGTTCGAGTCGGCGGGTGTGCGTCAGCAGGTGCTGAAGGGTCTCCGCTTCGACGCCGAACCCGGACAGCTCACCATGCTCATCGGTCCCTCGGGCTGCGGCAAGACCACGCTCATCTCGATCATCGCCGGCCTGCTCGGTGCCGACGCGGGCCACGTGCGTGTGCTTGGACAGGAACTGCTCGGCATGGACGCGCGTCAGCTGCTGGATTTCCGCCTGCGGCGGATCGGCTTCGTGTTCCAGCAGTACAACCTCATCTGGGGGCTGTCCGCGGCGGAGAACGTGGCGGTGCCGCTGGTGGCCGCTGGCGTTCCGTGGCCGCAGGCGCTGGAGCGTTCGCGGGCGATGCTTGGCCAGCTTGGGCTGGGTGCGCAGACCCACAAGTTGCCGCGGCAGCTCAGCAGCGGGCAGCAGCAGCGCGTGGCCATCGCGCGCGCCCTTGTCCATGATCCGGATCTGCTGCTGTGCGACGAGCCCACGGCCGCGCTCGATGCGCGAAGCGGTCATCAGGTCATGGAACTGCTGCGATCGGTCGCCGTGCGACCGGGCCGCGTCGTCATCGTGGTCAGCCACGACCAGCGCGTGTTCGGCTTCGCGGACCGCATCGCCGAGATGGATGACGGGCTGGTGGTCCGGGTCCAGGATCGCGCCGTCGCCCCGACCGCCTACCCTATGGATTCGTCCCCATGATCCGCCGACTCCTGCCGCTGCTTGCCGCCCTGTCGCTCGGCTTCGCCGTGGCGGTCACGTGGCTGCTCACGCCCAGCAGCGCCGTCACCGCACCGCCGAACAAGCCCGCGCGCAGCACGCTCCATGAGGGACGCATCGCGGGCCTTGGAATCATCGAGCCACGCAGCGAACTGGTCGCGGTGGCCTCGCCCACGCAGGGCATCGTCGACGAAGTGCTCGTGAAGCCGGGCGATCGCGTGAAGGAAGGGCAGCCTCTCTTCACCCTGGAACGCGCCGAGCGGCAGGCCGAGGTCGATGCCCGCCAGGCCGCGCTTCAGCTTGAGGAAAGCAGGCTCGCGCGGCTCGAGTCGCAGCCGCGCTCCGAGGACATTCCGCCGTTGGAGGCGCGGGTCCGCAGCGCCGAGGTCGAGGCGCAGCGCACGCAGGGCACGTTCGAGCGCGTGAAGGCTGCGCGTGACGCCGGCGCCGCCAGTCTCGAGGACCTTGAGCAGCGACGCTTCGCGATGCTGGCCGCGCAGGCCACGCTGGAGCAGGTTCGCGCGGAGCTTGCGCGCATCAGGAGCGGCGCCTGGAAGGCCGATCTGGACGTGGCGC
>JBMOGS010000061.1:0-11758 GCA_049318245.1 Phycisphaerales bacterium
CAAGAACTACTTCTATCCCGACCTTCCGAAGGGCTACCAGATCAGCCAGTACGACCAGCCGCTCTGCGCCGACGGCTTCTTCGACCTTCCACTCGCGGGTGGCCTCAAGCGCATCGGCATCATCCGCGCGCACCTGGAGGAGGACACCGGGAAGCTCGGCCACGAACTGCCCGGCGGCTTCCACTACGACGGCAGCCTGGTCGACCTGAACCGTGCGGGAACGCCGCTGCTCGAGATCGTGACCGCGCCCGACTTCGCGAGCGCCGACGAGGTGGTGGCCTTCGCGCAGGAGCTGCGCAACCTCTGCCGATTCCTCGGGGTCTCCGAGGGCGTGATGCAGAAGGGGCACATGCGCTTCGAGCCCAACGTCAACATGGCCATCACGCTCGAGGACGGCACCGAGATCCGCACGCCGGTCGTCGAGGTGAAGAACCTGAACTCCTTCAAGGCCGTGAAGGGCGCGATCGAGCACGAGACCGTGCGTCAGGTCGAGGCGTGGAAGCGCGATGGCCGCGTGATGGGTCGGGGCATGAAGGCCACGCGCGGCTGGGACGACGTGAAGTGCGAGACCGTGCTGCAGCGCGAGAAGGAGGACGCGCACGACTACCGATACTTCCCGGATCCGGATCTGGTCCCGGTCGAGATCGACGAGGCCTGGCTGGCGCGTCTGCAGGCGGAGCTGCCCGAGCCGCCGCTGGCTCGACGGGCCCGCTACGTGAACGACTACGGACTTGCCGCCGTCGACGCGGAGAACCTCACCGCCGAACGCGACGACTGTCTGTGGTTCGAGGCCTGCGTGGCGGCCGCGGGAGGTGGCGCGAAGGCAGGCTTCGCGATCGGCAAGCTGCTGCGCAACACCGGCGCCAAGTGGGCGAACGAGAGGGGGGTCGGTCCGGCCGCGCTTGGCGTGAAGCCCGAGCGCGTGGCCGAACTCTTCGCCTTGCGCGAGGCCAACGCCGTGGGACCGCAGGCCGCGGATCAGCTCTTCGGCCTGCTCTGCGATGGCGACGCGCCCGTGCATGGACTTGCCGAGCGCCACGGACTGCTGCAGGTGCGCGACGACGCGGCGCTCGAGCGGTGGTGCGACGAGGCGATCGCCGGGCAGCCCCAGGCCGCCGCGGATGTGCGCGCGGGCAAGATGGCGGCGATCGGCCGCATCGTGGGCGCCGTGATGAAGGCCAGCGGCGGCAAGGCCGACGCGAAGACCGTGAACGAGATGCTGCTGAGGAAGCTCAAGCCATGACGACGCTCATGTACGAACCCGCGGAAGTGGTGGTGCCCGCCGAGGCGATCGCCGCGCGCATGCCCGCGCTCGCGCAGGAGATCGTCGATGCCTATGGCGGCGGCGCCGAGGGCATCGTGATCGTCCCGGTGATGACCGGCGCGTTCGTGTTCGCGGCCGACCTGGTGCGACGCATGCCGAATCGTCTTCGCGTGGACGTGGCCACCGTGCGCAGCTACGGCGGAGGCACCACGTCCCAGGGTCCGCGCATCGAGGGCGTCATGCCGAGCGTGCAGGGGCGTCAGGTGCTGCTGGTCGACGACATCCTGGACAGCGGCCGCACGCTGACGTTTCTCCGCCAGGACATGCTCGAGCGCGGGGCCGCCAGCGTGCGCACCTGCGTGCTGCTGCGCAAGCGCATTCCTCCGGCCATGTCCACGGCCTGCGAATTCGTGGGCTTCGACATTCCCGACCTGTTCGTGGCGGGCTACGGCCTGGACTACGACGGCTGGTTCCGGAACCTGCCCGATGTCGTGAGTCTGCGGAAGGTCGGCGAGTCGGCGGCGATGGTGCGCTGAGCTCAGCGCACGTTCCACGGCGCATCGGCGCGCGGATCACCATCGTTCGACTTCATGCGCTCCAGCGCCGCGCGGTCCTCGTCGGACATGGACTTCGGCGCCTCCACGCGGATCACCGCGTACAGGTCGCCCGCGCCGGACTTCGCCGACACACCCTTGCCCTTGAGTCGCAGGCGCTTGCCGCTGCCGGTGCCCGGCGGCACCCGCAGGCTTGCGGTGCCCTCGAGCATCGGCACCTGCACGGTCGTGCCCAGCGCGCACTCGGCGATCGAGATCGGCACGTCGACCAGGATGTCCAGACCCTCGCGCCGGAACCAGGGATGCGGCGCCACGGTGATGTGAAGCACCAGGTCGCCCGCGGGTCCGCCGCCGCTCCCGGGAGAACCCTTCCCGCGCACGCGCAGCGTTCCGCCGGTCTCGATGCCCGCAGGAATGCGTACATCCAGGCTGAGGGTCTCATGGCCGTCGTTCACGCTCACGTGACGCACGCCGCCCACGGCCGCGGTCATGAAGTCCACGGTGATCTCGCTCTCCAGATCGCCACCGGCGCTTGGACCGCGCCGCGCACCACCGCGCCGCGCGCCGCCGCCCATGAAGTCGCCGAAGATCTCCTCGAAGGTCGAGGGGTCCACGTTGCCCCACTTCCCGCCGCCACCGAATCCGCCGCCGGCGCCGCCGCCCATCGACGGGCCCGCATGACCGAACTGGTCGAATTGCGCGCGCTTCTGCGCGTCGGAGAGGAGGTCGTACGCCTCCTGGATCTCCTTGAACTTCGCGGCGGCCTCGGGCGTCTTGTTCAGGTCCGGATGGAACTTCTTCGCGAGCTTGCGGTGGGCCTCGCGCACCTGCTCCGCCGTCGCCGAGCGGGCCACGCCCAGGACCTCGTACGGATCCCGCGGCATGCCCGTCAGCCCGCCCTCTCGGCCTTGTGGAAGAGGTCGTAGAGTTCGGCGGCGCTGCGCGCGGCGTAGGTCTTCTCGCGGAAGTTCGCGTCGGTCATCAGCCGGCTCAGGCGACCGAGCGCCTGCACGTGCTCGGTGACCTTGTCCGGCGGGCTCACGAGCATCACGATCAGCTTCACCGGCTTGTGATCGATGCTGTCGTACGCGATGGGCTGGGCCGGCATGCCGATCGCCATGGCCAGGCGCTTCACGGCCGGCCCCTTGCCGTGGGGGATCGCCAGTCCCTCGCCGATGCCCGTGCTGCGTTGCGTCTCTCGCTGCCACACCGCGGCCTTCAGTTCCGCTGCATCGCTCACGGCACCCTCCGAAGCGAGCAGGTCGACGAGCTCGTCGATCGCGGCACGCTTGTCGGTGGCCGAGAGCGGCACCTTCACGCAACTGGGCTGGAGCACGTCCGTGACGTTCATGCGATCCCTCGCAGGGGAATCGGACAATGCTACCGCAAGGCGGGCTGGGGTCGAGCCTGTGGGGATACCCCGGTCCACAGGGCCACGAAAGCCCCGTCACGGTACGAGGTTGCGGCGCCACCGGGCAGACCCTCAGGCATCAGGCGCTCGATCGTGGGCTGCACCCGCCCCAGTCGCGCCGTCAGCCATTCGGCCTGACGCTCGTTCTCCTCGGGCTCCAGGCTGCAGGTCGCGTAGAGCACGGCGCCGCCGGGTTTCAGCAGCGGCAGGTGCGACTCCGCGATCGATCGCTGCAGCTTCACCAGCGACTCCATGCTTGCGGGACCCATGCGATGCGCGGCCTCCACGCGGCGCGGCAGCACGCCGGTGTTCGAGCAGGGCACGTCCAGCACCAGGAGGTCCGCCTTGCCGAGCAGTTCGCGCAGGTCATCGCCCTCGGCCACGCGGATCTTCCCGAGTCCCGAGCGGGCGGCGCGTGCCGCGGTCTCGTGCAGGCTGGCGCGCCGGCGCTCGTCGGGTTCGCTCGCCACCACCTCGGCGTCCGGATGCAGTTGCGCCAGCTGCAGCGACTTCGTGCCGCGGCCCGCGCAGGCATCCACGATGAGCTCGGGTCGCAGCGCGCGCGTGCAGGCGATGGCTCGAGCGCTCGCAAGGTCCTGGACGCGCGCGGCCGGGTGCGACTGCAGCGCCGACAGAAGGGTGGCATGGTCGCCGGTCCACGCCACGGCGTCGGTGCCCGCGATCGACGCCGTTCCCTCCATCCCGGGGGGCAGTCCGTGCACCACGATCGGAGGCTGCGCCAGCGTGTGCAGGGCCAGATCGTGCGCTGCGCTCATGCCGAAGCGGTTGATCCAGCGGAGCAGCAGATGCAGCGGAAGCCCCGACTTCTGCGCCAGCCGCTCGGGCGGCGAGGCGCTGAACACGGCCTTGGTCAGCTTCCAGCCACCGCCGTCATCGAGCGGCAGCGTGTCGCACGCCTCGGGATCCGTCGCCGCGAAGTCCTCGGGGTCCATGCGCGTCTCGCGCATGCCTGACACGCCGCGAAGCACCGCGTTCACGAGTCCGCCTGCGCCGGCGCGCAGTCGTCGCTTGGCCCATTCGACCGTCTCGTCGACCGCGGCATGCTCGGGAATCCGGTCCATCAGCAGGAGCTGTGCCGCGCCGCCGATCAGGGCCGCCTGCAGCGGCGCCTCGACCTTCGACCAGGGCCGCGTCAGTTGCCGTTCCAGCACCGCCTTCAACGTGAACCACCGCCGCACCGACTGGCGCTCGATGTTGCGTGCCAGCGCCGCGTCGCGAGCGTCGAGGCTCGGCAACTCCTCGCTGGGAGGATCGATCCTGGGCCACGAGACGGCATGCGCCTCGAGCCGTTCAAATGCCGCGATGCGCCCTGGGTTCACGAGGAGCCGATCAGCGCGCGCGCTTGGGGTACTTGCGCGCGGCCGCCTGCTTCAGCAGGGGCGCCTTGTCGGTGCGCTCCCACGTGAACGTGCCGGGGCCACCCTCGCCGGGACGGCGACCGAAGTGGCCGTGCGTGGCGGTGGGGCTGTAGATCGGCCGCAGCAGGTCGAGTGACTCGATGATGCCCGCCGGGGTCAGGTCGAAGTGCTTGCGCACCTCCTTGGCGAGCCATGCGTCGGGCACCTTGCCCGTGCCCTGGGTATCCACGAGCACGCTGGTCGGCTCGGCCACACCGATGGCGTAGCTCACCTGCACCTCGCAGGCGTCAGCCAGACCTGCCGCCACGATGTTCTTCGCGATGTAGCGGCACATGTAGGCCGCGCTGCGGTCGACCTTGCTCGGATCCTTGCCGCTGAAGGCGCCGCCGCCGTGGCGGCCGCGGCCACCGTAGGTGTCGACGATGATCTTGCGACCGGTCAGGCCGCAGTCCCCGTGCGGACCGCCGATCTCGAACTGGCCGGTCGGATTCACCCAGACCTTGATGCGGTCGTTCCACCACTTGCCAAGCACCGGCTTGATGATGTGCTTGATCACCTCGGCCTTCAGGCGCTTCTGGCCGGCGGGGCCGTTCCACTGCGGCGCGTGCTGCGTGCTCAACACCACGGTGGTCACGCGCAGGGGCTTCAGGCCGTCGTACTCCACGGTGACCTGGCTCTTCGCGTCGGGTCGCAGGCCCTTCACGGTTCCGCTCTCGCGCACCTCGGCCTGGCGCTTCACGAGCGCATGGCTCAGCGCGATCGGAAGCGGCATGTACTCGCTGGTCTCGTTGCAGGCGAATCCGAACATCATGCCCTGGTCACCGGCGCCCTGGGCCTTCTTCTTCTTGCGGCCCACGCCACGCGCGATGTCCGGGCTCTGCTTGCCCAGAAGCACGTTCACGCCGCAGCTCTTGCCGTCGAAGCCCTTGCTGGGGCAGTCGTAGCCGGCCTTCAGCACCGTGGAACGCACGATGTCGGCCACGTTGATCTGGGCCTTCGTGGTCACCTCGCCGGCCACCACGGCCGTCCCGGTGGTCACCAGGGTCTCGCACGCGACACGGCTGGCCGGATCCTTCGCAAGCATCGCGTCGAGCACGGCATCGCTGATCTGGTCGGCGAGCTTGTCGGGGTGACCCATCGAGACGGATTCGCTGGTGAAAAGGTGCTTGGCCATGGCGTGTTCCTTGGAGTGTGGAGTGTGACGGACGGCGAGTATGGTAGCCGACCACAGGGCGAAGGGATGGCCCGGGTCCTACCATTCCCGTCGAGGCCCCCATGCAAGTCGCCATGCAATTGTCGCGAATCTTCATCCGTGAGATGACCGACATGCAGATCATCGAACTCAGCGAGGTCGGCGGCGACCGAACCTTCCCGATCGTGATCGGACTGCCCGAGGCCTTCGCCATCGAGCGCCGCCTGAAGGGCATCGAGATTCCACGTCCCCAGACGCACGACCTGCTCGCCTCGGTGATCGACGCGCTCGGCGCCACGCTGCTGCGCATCGAGATCCACGACATGCGCGAGGGCACCTTCTACGCACGGCTCGTGCTCTCCCGGGATGGCCAGGAGATCGAGGTGGACTCGCGCCCCTCCGATGCCATCGCGCTCGGCGTGGCCAAGGGCGCGCCGATCCTCGTCGAGGAGGACGTGCTGGAGCAGGCCTCGTCGGAAGCGGCCGCGGGTTCCGGGCCGTTGCCCGACATCGGCCCGGAGCAGGAGCCCGACGACGAGGACGACGAGGCGTGAGTGCGAACCGGGGCGACGTCCTCGTCGCGTTCGATCTTGGAGGCGTGCTCGTGCGGATCTGCCGATCGTGGCACGAGGGATGCGATGCCGCCGGTCTGGTCCGCAGCGAGGATCCCGGTGCGGCCGATCCCGAACGCGTGCGTGAACTCGTCTCGTTGCAGCAGCGTGGCGAGATGGATCACGCGGCGTTCTGTCAGGCGCTGGCTCGCTGTGCGGGGCCGACGCTTTCCGCCGCACACGCCGCGGCCGTCCACGATGCGTGGATCCTCGGCGAGTACGCCGACGTCACCGTCCTGCTCAACCGGCTGAAGGGGGCGGGGATCCCGACGGCGTGCCTGTCCAACACGAATGCGGCGCATTGGCGGCAGATGGAGCCGATGCCGTTCTTCGCACGGCTGGACCACCGCCACGCCTCGCACCTGTTCCGCCTGGAGAAGCCGGATCCGCGCATCTTCGCGGCGTTCGAGCGCGAGGTTGGCAGGCGAGGCGCCGAGATCGCCTACTTCGACGATCTTGCCGACAATTGCGCGGCAGCACGTGCCGCGGGCTGGCGGGTGCACCAGGTCGACCCGCGGCGCGAGACCGTGCCGCAGATCCAGGAGGCGTTGCGTGCCTGGGAGATCCTGGCGTGAGCGCGCACGGCATGTCCGATCCGCGCCTTGAACGGCGCCTGGTTTCGTCGCCACGGGTGCAGGGCGTGATCAAGGAGCGGCCCGAGGACTTCCTGGTCGACGAGCTTCCGCTCATCGAGCCCAGCGGGCAGGGTGAGCACCTGCACATGGGCATCCAGAAGGCCGGTCTCACGCATGACGAGATGGTGCGCGTGCTTGCGCGTCACTGCGGGGTGCGCGAGGGCGCGATCGGCCACGCGGGCATGAAGGATCGTCAGGCGGTCACGCGGCAGACGGTCTCCGTCCATCTGCCGGGTCTTCCGGATCCGCCGGTGCTCGAGCATCCCTCCATGCAGGTGCTCTGGACGCGCCGGCATGACGGCAAGCTGCGTCCGGGCCAGCTTCGCGGCAATCGCTTCTCGATCCGCGTGCGCCAGACGGATCCGCTGGCCGCACCGCGCGTGCTGCAGGCCGTGCGTCAACTGGAGCGCCTGGGAGCGCCCAATGCCTACGGCGTGCAGCGCTTCGGACACCGCCGCAACAGCCACGTGCTGGGATCGCTGCTGGCGCAGGAGCGCTGGGAGGAGCTGCTGCAGGAACTCGCGGGCGTGTCAGGTTCACCCTTTCCCGAATCGCAGCGAGAGGCGCGCGAGCGATTCGCGGCCGGCGACTACGCGGCCAGCGTGCCGCTGTGGGCGCGTGGGGACTTCGCGGAGCGTTCGGTCGCGCGCGCGCTTGCGGAAGGGCGTTCGCCCCGTTCCGCCGTGATGTCGGTGCGCGGCCCAACCCGATCGTTCTGGTTGAACGCGGTGCAGAGCGCGGTCTTCAACGCGGTGCTGTCGGCGCGCATGGAACGAGGGCTCTTCAACCGCTTCATCCCTGGCGACGTGGCGAACCTGCATCCGGGGCGCTCCCTCTTCCGCGTGACAGGGGCGATGCTGGCGCGATCCGAGGAGGCGCAGACGCTCGCTGCACGCATCGACGCCTTCGAGTGCTCGCCCACCGGGCCAATGATCGGCGCCACCGGGATGCCGAGCGAGGAGGAGGCGGCGGAGCTGGAGCGCACGGTCGCGGCCGGGACGGGGATCGACGTCGCACGGTTCATCGCCTCTCCGGCAGCGCCGGAAGGCGAACGGCGAAGCCTGCGCATGCGGGTCTCCAGCGCGGAGGTGGAGTCAGGCGTGGACCAGCACGGTGCCTTCGTGCGGTTGGCCTTCGACCTGCCTCGTGGCGGCTACGCCACGGAAGTCCTCGCGGAGATCTTCGAGACGCCCGAGGCTTCCGAAGCCTGAAGGATCAGTTGCTGCGACGGCGGCGGCCGGCGGCCACGCCACCCAGCGCGAGCAGCGCGAACGCGCCGGGCGCCGGGACGACGGGGGCAGGCGGCGGCGGGTTGGTGGGCGTGGAACCCGATTCTTGGAATCCCAGCAGGTCGTTGGGTCGGAACTCAGGGCCCAGCGGCAACTCGGCATAGGCCGGCGTGGTTCGCCCTTCACCCTCGCCGATGAACACCGGGCCGATGATCTTGGTCGCGGCGTCGTCCGCGGAGTCCAGTGCCGCGTTGTCCGAGCCGAGCTGTCCCAGCGCCGCCTTCGCCAGCACCGAGGAGACATCCGCGAAGTTGGCGTACGCACCGAATTCCACCTCGCCGCTGGCGAGCACCTTCACGGGTGCGCTCGAGCCTGCGGGCAGGTCGATCTGGTAGCCGACCACGGACTTGCCGGGGCCGACACCAAGGTCACCCGACAGGTCCAGGCCCACCGCGCCGATCGACTGGGAGTCCACGTCGCCGGTGAAGCCGATGGTCATCGGCAGACGGCCCTGCGTGAACGCGTCGGCCGGAATCTCTCGCGCCTTGCCGAAGGTCAGCGAGGCAGGCACATCGGGGCTGCCATCCAGGATCGGCGTGACCTGCATCGAGCCCTGCGTGCCGCCAAGGACCACCAGCTCGGGCATGGTGTCGTCGGCGAATGCGTCGTCATCGCGCTCCTGCATGGCCAGGAAGACCTGCACACGGAGCGCCTTCGCCCCACCGCCACGCACCATGCGGCCCAGGTCGAAGCTGCTGAACGCGTCGAGCGCGGACATGCCGACCGGACGCTGGATGTCGGGCGTCAGCGCCAGCGGAGCTGCGTCGCCGGAATCGATGGGGGCGCTTTCCTGGCCTGCGGCATCGACTTCCGTCACGCGCACATGGATCGGGGCGCGCTGGCGACCGTCATCCAAGCGCAGCGTGCGATCGCCGATCGTCAGCGAGCGCATCTTCACGTTCTCGTGGACCGCGGTGGCCGCGGATGGAGTGGCTCCGGACTCGACCTTGAACTGTCCGGCCGTGAACGGCACCGTCTTGGCGAGCGCCATCGAGGCGATCAGCCACGGCAGCGACGTACCAACGACCGAGCAACCGTTCGCGCCAAAGGCGCGACCCTTTTCCCTCGACATGTGCATGGCAGGTCCTTTCCTATCTCCCTATGTCCAAGTTGGAGCCGAAGCGGCTCCCCACCCCAAATAATGGGTGGACCTCCGCACTGTGAGATTCGACCGGCACACCGCCAGCGGTTCCCACGCAGAGACCGGAAGGATGACGAATTATCAAATATTCTCGGACTTTGCAGCCTTGGTGCCACGACGCTGCCTGAAGAAGGCCCTCAGGAGGCCAACCGCTTCAGGCTCCAAGAGCCCGCCGGCACAGGGAAGCCGATGGTTCAGCCGCTGGTCCCGGGGAATGTCGTAGAGCGTTCCCACGGCGCCCGCCTTCGGATCGAACGCGGCGAACACCAGTCCGCCCAGGCGCGCGTTCACGAGTGCGCCGGCGCACATGGGGCAAGGTTCCAGCGTGACGGCCATCCTGCAATCGTGAAGGCGCCAACGCCCCAACTTCTGTCCCGCCCGTCGCAGCGCGACCAGCTCCGCGTGGCCAGCGGGATCGCGGGTCGCCTCCCGGTCGTTGGCGGCTTCGGCCACGATCTCGCCTTCGCGATAGATCACGGCGCCCACCGGCACCTCGCCCGCGGCGGCCGCGGAGCGTGCCAGATCCAGCGCGCGTCGCATCATCGCCACGTCGCCCGATGCCAGCCACGCGTGCTGCATGCGCAAGCGATCAAGCCACGCGCGATCGCGTCGCAGCACGCCGCGAAGGAATCCGCTCACGTGCCGCCCCGTGCCGCGCGGACGATGCGCGAGAACACCTCGCCTCGCGCCACCACGGAAGGTGGTGCCGCACGCAGCAGCAGGATGCCGAGCTCGTACAGCCCATAGATCGGCACGGCCAGCAGGGCCAGCGAGAACGGGTCGCCACTCGGCGTCACGATCGCGGACACCAGCACCGACAGGAAGATCGCGTATCGCCGGAACTGCCCGAGCGCCTGTGGCGTGAGCACGCCGAGCCATCCAAGCAGCAGCACGATCAGCGGGGTCTGGAACGCGATCGCCGTGCCCAGCGCGAAATCCAGCGTGAAGTCCAGGTACTCGCTCAGCCGGAACTGCTGCGCAAGTCGACTTCCCTGCACCAGTGGCACGCTGAGCACCTGCACCATCCCTTCGCCATCAGGCACCGCCACCGCGAGCCGATGATCGGGCGTGAGCCACGCCTGTCCCGGTGCGGGATGCGCGGGGGCCTCGTGAAGCGTCGGCAGCGTGGGCACGGCGGATCCTGCGGCGACCTGCGCGGTCGGCGCCGCCTCCATGCGCTGCGGCGGCTCGCTTCCGAAGCTCACCAGCACCTCCAGCATCATCGGCATCAGCAGGAAGTGCAGCAGCGCGAGCCCCGACACCGTGAGCGCCGCCGACATCGGCAGCAGCAGCCGCACGAAGCGCCGCTCGTGGGCGTACAGGCCGGGCTCCACGAACTTCCACACCTGCAGCAGGATCCAAGGCGCACCGAGCACCAGCGCCGTCACGAGCGCGATCTTCAGATCGGTGCCGAGCGTCTCGATCGGGCTCAGCACCTGCAGCTGCGTGGGCAGGTTGTGCGCCTCCAGCGCGTGGACAGCGGGCCGGCACAGGAAGTTCCGGATCGGCTCCGCCCACGCGAAGGCCATCACGGCCACCGGCAGCGGCAGCGCGACCGCCCAGATCATGCGTCGGCGCAGCTCGTCCAGGTGATCGCCCAGCGTCATCACGGCGCCTTCGCTGCGTTCGCCCTGGTGGCCCGTGTCCATGGGGTCGATGCTAGCCCGTCATCCCGCGGATCACGCCACCGGCAGTCCGAAGAAGCGGCATGCGTTCGCGTCCAGCGTCGAGAGGAACGCGGACGCGTCGACGCCGCGGATCGCGGCCAGATGTCTCGCCACCAGCATGACGTGCGCAGGCCGATTGGGCTTCGCGGTTCGCATGGGCTCGGGCGACAGGAAGGGCGCGTCGGTCTCCGCCATGATGCGGTCCTCGGGCACGCGTCGCGCGGCTTCCTGCACCTCGGGCGCATTGCGGTAGGTCACGATGCCGGTGAAGCTGATCCACGCGCCGAAATCCAGCACGCGCTGCGCCTCGTCGGGCGTGCCGCTGAAGCAGTGGAACACGAATCGGTCTCGCGGAAGGCCGCTCGCCTCGAGGATCGGCAGCAGGTCGTCGAACGCCTTGCGGCAATGGATGATGATCGGCTTGCGCAGGCCCTCGGCGCTCCACCGGCCGATGCGGTCCAGCTGACCCTCGAGCGCCGACAGCTGCGTGGCGCGCACGGGTGTCGCGTAGTGGTTGTCGAGGCCGAGTTCGCCCCACGCCACGCACCGCGGATCCTGCGCGCATGCGCGCAGCGCGCCCCAGTCGATCGGTTCGTCGCTGTGCAGCGGATGCAC
>JBMOGS010000062.1:0-11441 GCA_049318245.1 Phycisphaerales bacterium
GGTTCACGTGCTCGCCGCTGCGGTCGAACTCGGTGCTGTGCACGTGCACCACCAGTGGCTTGCCGCTCATCCGCGCGACGGCCAGGCCCGCCGGGTAGGTGAGCCAGTCGTGGGCGTGGATCACGTCGAACTTCAGGTCGCGCGCCGCCGCCACGCAGAAGCGCGCGTAACGCTCGCTCTCGGCGATCAGGTCGCCGCCATAGTCGCTGCTGCGCGACTGGAAGGTCGCCGCGCCGCGTCCTCCGGACTCGGGCACGGACTCCTGCACCGCCAGCTCGGTGAGCAGCTGCGTGCGAAGTTCGGGGCTGATGTGCTCCGGCAATTTCAGCACGCGACGCAGGGTGGCGCTCTCGAGCGCCAGACGCACCAGCGTGGATGGCAGCGAGCTGCTGTACGGTGCGGGTGCCGTCATGGGCAGGCCGAGCGTGGTCACGCGGTGCAGGTTTCGCTGGATCGTC
The DNA here is from genome assembly GCA_049318245.1 of Phycisphaerales bacterium. Classification (GTDB taxonomy): domain Bacteria; phylum Planctomycetota; class Phycisphaerae; order Phycisphaerales; family SM1A02; genus SYAC01. The sequence continues at coordinate 459 of JBMOGS010000062.1, forward strand.
TCGAGCACCTCGGCGGGAAGCGGGGCGTGCTCGGGCGCCGCGGCATCGCGGGCCTTCACCACCGCCTGTGGCGGCGGAAGTGACGGGTGCGCGGGCACCGAGCCGGGGCTGACCAGATTCACGTGGCTCGCGAAGCCTGCATCGACGTGCTTGGGCAGCACGAAGGTCACGTCGCAGTCGCGGCGATCCAGCGCCTTGGTCAGTCCGAAGCAGGCCGTGCCAAGTCCCCCCGAGATGAACGGAGGGAACTCCCAGCCCAGCATGAGGACCTTGCGCGGCACGCTACTCCTCGTCGGCGCCGCTCATGTCGCCCAGATTTCGGAAGGCCGCCTCGTAGGCGAGCAGCCACTTGCCGACCAGGCCCGCGACATGGTTCGCGTCACCCGCGGTGTCGGGCACGCGGCTCACGAACACGTAGCTGCGATCGTCCGCGCGGAAGTGTCGGGGCGGGGGCACGGGCCCATGGCCGCCAAGCTCGACGAGCTCCTCCTCGATCAGTTCCTCGATCGGATCGCCGAAGTGCAGGAGATCGGTCTCGATGCTCTCGCTGAGCCACCGGTCCGCGGTGGAGAGGCTCACGCACCAGCCACCGGCCTCGTGCTGCACCGTGTACCACGCCTCGGCGGCGGCTTCCTTGGCGGCGCAGCGAAGGGCGGCGTCCCGAAGGTCGACATCGCCGAAGCATCCGCTGTTTCGAGCCACGCCGGCGACGCGATCAAGGATGGAAAGGACGTCGGACATCGGTTTTTCAGGTCCTCCTTCGGGGGAGCGATGATAGCCGTTTCGGGCACGCGCACAGGTGCCGAAACCCTTGTCCGGGCGAAGCCTCGCGTGCACTGAACCTAGACTGAACGCATGCCCGCAGCCGACACCGCGAGGACGGAAGGCCCTTGGACCACACGGCGCCTGCTGCCATGGATCACCAGCTTCCTGACGGAGCGATCGGTGGATTCTCCGCGGGTCTGCGCGGAGCTTCTGCTTGGACATGTGCTGGGTTGCGAACGCACGCGCCTCTACATGGAGGTGGATCGTCCGGCGTCGCCGACGGAGCTCGCCCAGCTTCGCGAACTGGTGAAACGCGCAGGGCAGCAGGAGCCGGTGCAGTACCTGGTGGGGGAGACATGGTTCCATGCGCGGCCATTCTTCGTGGATCGGAGCACGTTGATTCCGCGGCCCGCGACCGAGACGCTCGTGGAGCATGCCGTGGCGTGGGCGCGCGCGCGGGGTGCGACGGTGCGAGCGCTCGACCTGTGCACGGGTTCCGGCTGCGTGGCCGTCAGCGTGGTGGCCGCGCTCGTCACGCCGCGCCGCGGCACGATGGAGCCGCCCGTCGCTCCGCTGGACGCGCGCGTGGTCGCGACCGATCTCATGCCGGCCGCGGTGGATCTCGCCATTCGAAACGCCGAGCGGCATGGCGTGCGTGATCGAATCGACTTCCGGGTGGGGGACCTGCATGGGCCGCTGCGGCCGGACGAGGCCGGCTCCTTCGACCTGGTGCTGGCGAATCCTCCGTACATCCCGGATGCGGAGTTCGCGGCTTGCGCCCCCAACGTGCGCGACCACGAGCCGCCCACGGCTCTTCGCGGTGGCCCCGACGGGCTGCGCGTGGTGGAGCCGCTGGTACGCGGCGCTGCCCGGTGGCTGCAACCCGGAGGGCGCCTGCTGGTGGAGATCGCCGCTTCGCAGGGCGCCAGCGCGCGTCGTCTGGTCGAGTCGTGCGAGGGGCTGAGCTTCGTGTCGGTCGATCGGGACCACGAGGGCCTTGATCGTGTGCTTGTGGCCGATAAGAAGGTCTGACCCTGTTACGCGGACGTGGGTGGAGGCGGCTCCGTGAGCGCCTTGCGCACCTCATCGAGCAGTTGCTGCGCCTGGAAGGGCTTGAAGAGGAAGCAGTGCAGGCCTTCCTGGCTGGATCGCACGATGCTGTGGTGCGGGTCGTAGCCGAAGCCCGTCATCAGGATCACCGGCATGTCCGGATCGCAGTCCTTGGCGGCGCGGAAGATCTCGTAGCCGTTGCGATCCGGCATGCGCACGTCGGACAGCACCATCTCGAAGGGCTCGCCCTTCGCCTTCGCGTCGGTCAGTGCCTGCAGCGCCTCGCCACCCGTGGCGAAGATCGAGACCTTGGCGCCGTGCTGGCCCAGGATCGTCAGGATCGCCTCGCGAATCCCGGCCTCGTCGTCGGCCACCAGCACGCGACGGCCCACCAGCAGCCCCGCCTCGCCGGAACCCTGCTCCACACGGTCCACGCCAAGCACGCCGCGGAAGCCCTCGGATGCAGCCTGGAGCCTGGACTCCAGCGTCCCGAGCTGCGTCTCCAGCCGCTTCAGCGCCTCCGTCGCGGGCCCTCCGTCCAGCAGCGCCTTCAGGGTGTCGACGGACTCGCGAAGGTTCCGCACCGGCACCGCGATCTCCTCGCGCACGCTTCCGCTCACGCGCTGGTTCGTGGTGTAGCGCTCGACGATCAGCATGTCCAGGATGTTCAGTGCCATCGCGATGTAGCGCCCGTACAGCTCGAGCAGGAGGCGATCCTCCTCCTCGAAGGCGCGCGGATCGCCGCTCTCCAGATTCGCGGTGCCGACCACGCGGTCATGCAGCAGCAGCGGTGCCGTGAGGGCACTGCGGCATCCGGGCAGGCCGGGCATGTAGCGCGTGTCATGCTGCGGATCACGGCAGAGCACGCTCTCGCCGGTCGTTGCGACCCACCCCGTGATGCCGTGTCCCTCCGGCTCCGCCTTCATCTGCTTGCCGATGGGCAGCGGCTCGATGCCGCGATGGATCACGAGTTCCAGCACGCGGCTCTTGCGATCCAGCAGTCGGACCTCGAAGTTCGCCGCGCCGAACAGGTCACGGAATCCCTGCTCGATCCGACCCTCGATCAGCTTCAGGCGCTCCGCCACGTTCAGTGGGTTCACGATCACGGCGTCCAGGTCGAGCAGCGATGCGCCGGCCGCGTCGATCGCCTCCACGCGATCCAGCAGGCGCTGGCGATTCGACACGTTCACCAGGATCGCCAGCGCACGCTCGGGCGAGGGGCCCATCGCCGACACCGTGACCTCGAAGCTTCGGCCCTGCGCCCGGAAGCGCTTCAGCTGCGTGCGTCGTCCGTTGGCGGGATCGCGCAGGCTCTCGCGCGCGGCGTCGGCGAACTTGCGCAGCGTCTCGGGATCCTGCGCGACCAGGCGCCCACTCATCCAGAGGATCTCGCCCGATGCGTCCACCACCCCGACGCCGTCGGCGATCTCCTGCAGCAGGGTCGCTGCGTCGAAGGTGCCGGGTTCGCGGGTGTCCTGGGCCATGTGTGGAGAGTCTAGGGGTGCGGTGGTCGATTGTTCCGTACACTCATCGGCCTCCGAGAGACCCATGCTTCAAGCCGAAGGCCTGGTCAAGCGATTCGGCTCACGAAACGCCGTGAATGGCGTGGATCTGGATGTTGGCACGGGCTCGATCTGCGGTTTTCTCGGTCCCAACGGCGCTGGAAAGAGCACGACGCTGCGCATGGTGGTGGGGGTGCTGCCTCCGGATGCGGGTCGCGTGCGCGTGCATGGCCTGGATGTCTGGCGCGAGGGTGGACGCCACGGCATCGGCTGGCTGCCGGAACGAACGCCGCTGCACCCGGACGCCACGGTGGAGCAGTTCGTCGCGTGGAGCGCCGGCATGCACGGCCGGTCGGGCGCGGACCTGCGGCGATCGGTCGACGAGGCGATCGCGCGGTGCGACCTGGGCGAGGTGCGCCGTCGCGCCTGCGGCATGCTGAGTCGCGGCTTCCGTCAGCGCGTGGGGCTCGCGTCGGCGCTGGCGCACGATCCGCTGCTGCTCGTGCTCGACGAGCCGACCGCGGGCCTCGACCCCGCGCAGGTGCTCGCGTTCCGCGCCCTCCTGCAATCGCTGAAGGGCCGTGTCACCGTCCTGCTGAGCACGCATGTGCTGGCGGAAGTGGAGGCGGTCTGTGATCGCCTTGTGGTGCTCGATCGCGGGCGCGTGGTATCGACCGGCACGCCTGGCGAGGTCCGGCACGCGCTCGGCGTGAGTGCCAGACTGGAACTCGAGGTGGACGACGGGGTGCGGGCCGAGAGCGCGCTGCTGGAGTGCGGGTTGCGGATCGCGCGGCGCGCGGCGTGCGCCGACGCGCCATGGACGGCCATCGTCGCCGAGGGATCGGTCACGCCCGAGGTGCGCGGCCGCGTGGCGCAGGGCCTGGCGCGCGACGGGGTGGCGATCCGTCGGCTGGATCTCGAGCATGGTCCGCTGGAAGAGGCGTTTCGGCGGCTTGGCGAGGCAACCGAATGAGCGTGATGCGAGCCACGCGCGTTCGTGAAGTGCGCCGCGCGCTGCGGGGCGTCCGGGGCTGGTCCATCGGCGCTGCGATCGCGCTGCTCAGCGGTGCGCCGCTGGTGGTGTCGACCGGAAGCGTCGCCGCGCAGGCCGATCTGGGACCATCGATCTCGATCGCGGCTTGGTGCGTGCTGGTGGCCTGCGCCCTGATCGGTGCGGCGAGCGTGGCAAGCGAGCGTCGACACGGGACGTGGGATCTCATCCTTGCGGCACCGGAGCGGCCCGCCGGCGTGCTGTGGGCGAAGGGTCTCGCGATGATCGTGATCGCGACCGTTCTCTCCCTCGGACTTCCACTGCAGGCGCTCGCGGAGGCGATGGCTGGCTCCGTGGACGCGGCCGCGGCACTCTCGGGCACGATCGGCCTGATTCTTGTGGGGGCCGCAGGCGGTGCGCTGGGTCTTCTTGCGGGCGTGATCACCCGGTCCGGTCTTGCGGCGACGGCGGTCGCGATGCTGCTGGTGGGCCTCTGGACGCTCACGGCCCGTTCGCTGCAGGTGATGGGCGATCCCTGGATCGCCGCGGCCGGCTTCGCGATGGATCCGATCCGCCGCGCGCAGGCGGCGATCGATGGCTCGGTGGATCTGGGCGGCGGACTGGCGCTTGCCTGCGCGTGGGCAGGGTTCGTCTGGATCGCGGCCCGATGGGCCGACGCAGCGCGCCAGCCCGAACGCGCCGTCGCGTGGCGTCAGCGCTGCCTTGCGCTGGTGCTTGGCGTCGCGAGCGTGGTGGTCTGCGCGGTCTCGTTGCGAGGCCCGGGGGCGCAACCCTCGCGTCTGGATCTGCATGGAGTGTTCCGACAGCCCGCGGGCGAGGCGCTCGCGGCGGCGATGCGATCCGCGACGGGTCCCGTGCGCTTCACGCTGATGCATCCGGGCGGATTGGGCGAATCCGCGCTTTCGGCGGCGCGGCAGGCCGTGCGGCGTGCGGCGGCGGTGGATCCGGCCACGACATGGGAGGAGATCGACGTGCTGGATCCGCAGCAGTCGGGCTCCGCGGCGCGCGCGCTGGAGGCGATCGCGGCATCCGAGCGCGAGCCGTCCGAGGCGTGGCGCCGTGCCTTCCAGGAGGGCGTCGCTGCGCTCGAGCGCGTCTGCGCGTCGGCGGAACTCGTGGGGCCGTGCCAGCAGACCGCCGCACGTCGCGTCGCCGGGGATCTGGCCGCCAACAACCTGGGTGCGCTGGCTGCGGCACTTCGGCGGGCCGGTGCGGAGGGCGCGTCCTGGATCCAGGCGTTCCAGACTGCGGCCGCCGCGTCACCCGAGCGCCCCATCGGCGATGTCGAGGGTGCGGGGCGAGCGCTGGCCGGTGAACTCGGCGTGTGGGCGAAACTGCTGCGGCAGGGCGCGGACGCGGTCGGTGGTCCCGGCAGCACTCGCGAACTCCGCGATGCGGCGCGTCGCATGGGCGCGCTCTCGGACGCGTGCCGGACGGCGCAGGACCAGATCGATCGTCTTCCACCGCTGCGATTGACCGAGGTCGCGGCCGCGCTCCGTGCACCTCCGGTGGTGGTGGTCACGACCGCACACGGTTGCGCGGCCGTGCCCGCATGGCGCCTGGTCGAGGGGGCGCGCGAGGCCGACGAGGCGCTTGCCGCCACGCTGGCGGCCGCGCAGGGCGCCCCGCGGGCCGCCGCCGTGTTCGTGCACGCGGGCCAGCGTTCGCCGCTGGACGCGACGGCGGGTGGCGGTGACTTCGCGCTTGTGGCCGACGCGTTGCGCGGTGCCCGCATGCGCGTGGAGGCGTGGAATCCCGCGCAGGCGCCACGTCCCTCGGCGCGTGACGCGCGCGCACGCGTGTGGATCGTCGTGCCACCGATCGAACGTCGCTCCGTCGAGCCCGACGCGGCGGAGAAGGCGCTGCTCGAGGCGTCGCAGCGTCTCCTGCGTGACGGGGAACCCGTGTTCGTGCTGGCCGCGCCAAGCGTGGCGGCCGCGATGGGCCTGCAGGATCCGTGGGCGGACCTGCTGCGCACGCAGGGCCTGCAGGCGCGAACCGGCGCGATGGTCGTCGAACTCGCGGCGCGATCCGAGAGCGATCGCCAGCTTCGCACCACGATGGATCGCGTGGCGCGAGGCGAGCATCCCGTTTCGCGCGCGTTGCGCGGAAGGGTCTCGTGGCCGCGGCCCATGCCACTGGAGGTGCGCTCGGCAGGCGCATGGCAGGCGGCGACCGTCGCGTGCATCGAGCCGGGCTCGGCGACCTGGATCGAGGAGGATCCTCGCGTGATCTCAAACGGGACGGATCGCGTGCCCGATGGAAGAGGACTGGATGCGGCGCAGTGCGTGCCGGTGCTGGCGCTGTCGATGGACGAGGATCGACGCGTCGCGCTCGCGGGTGGCGTCGCGTGGGCGCTCAGCTCCAGCGCGGGGGTGGCGGATGCGCGTGGTGCGCTGTCGCATCCGGGCAATCGCGACCTGTTCGTCGCGGTGGTGCGCTGGCTGGCGGGCGATGCATCCAGCGCTGCCGGCGTGCAGGAGAGCGGCGCGGGCCTTGCGCGACGCGCCCTCTTGGTCGCGTGGCTGCCAGCGCTCGTCATGCTGCTCGCGCCGTGGGGCCTGTCCGCATTGGGGAGGCGAGCATGAGGTCGTGGCGTCGATGGTCGCTGCCGATCCTGATGGTCATGGCCAGCCTTGCGCTTGGCGCCTGGTGGCGCGCCTCGCAGGAGCGCGCGTTCCGCGAGCCGTTCCAGAGACTTTCGCCCGATCGGATCAACACGATCACGCTGGTGTCGCCGCGTGGAACGCTGCGATACGAGCGTCGCGGCGATCTCTGGCGACAGGTCGAGCCCTACGAGCATCCGTCCGATCCTGCCGCCGTCCGCATGCTGCTTGCCACGGCAAGCGACGTGGCGCCCGCCTATCGCGTCGCGCTCCAGGAGGCGCCCGCGAGTGCCGGGTTGGCGGAACCCGAACTTGTCATGGAAGTGGGCGCTGGCGCGGACAGGCTGGCACGCTTCCGGATCGGTTCGGACCATCCGGCGGGTCTCGCGTGGATTGGCGAGGAGCGATCGGGGCTCGCGGGTCCGTGTCCGCCGGAGCTTCGTCGACAGGCCCTGGCCGCGGCGGTCGGATCGCTGCGTGACGACCGACTCTTCGAGCTCGCTGGCGCGGACAGCGATCGCATCCGCATCGTCACGCCGGGGCCGCAGGGAGGAACGATGGTGATCGAGCGCGGTGCCGGCGGCTGGCGCATGATCGAGCCGTTCACGTGCCGCGCCGACGACGCCGCGATCGCCACCTTCCTGCAGTCGGCGGCGCGCCTGCGGCATGCGGGTCAGGTGCAGGCCGACGCGGGTGACGGCGCGGTGCACGGTCTTGCGACGCCTTCGGCCGAAGTCTCGATCCGCACCATGGATCCGGCGCGCGGCATGGCGCGCGAGGAGCGCGTGCAGTTCGGCGCCGATTCCGGCGTGGGCGCCATCTTCGCGCGTCAGGTGGGCCGTCCACCGGTGGTCTCGGTCGACGCGCGTCAGCTTGCCGGCGTGCTGCTTCCGCCTGGCGCGTTCGTCGATCCGCGCGTGAGCGAGGTGCCCGCCGAGGACATCGTGGCGCTCCACATGCTCGACACCGAGGGGCGGCAACGACTTCATCTGCGTCGGGATCTCGGCGTCTGGTCACGCGTTCCCGAGCAGGGCGCCCCCGAGCCGATCGACGATCGGTCCGTGCGTGAACTCCTGCGATCGCTCTGCGAGGTGCGCGCGAACGCCATCGCGGGTGATCTGCCTCGTGACGAATGGCGGGTCGGAAGCATCCGGATGTCCCGCACCGACGGTTCGCAGCGTCTGGTCACGCTGTGGCGGCTTCCCGATGGAGGCTGGGCGATCCGCGAGGGCGAAAGTCCCGCGCGCGTGTTCCCCTCCAGCGTTCCGATGCCGATCGAACCGGGTGATCATCCGCCGAAGCGGTAATGCAGCAGCGCGTCGGGGCCCCGGCGCCGCACCGACAGCAGTCGCATCGCGTGGCCGTCCACGATGCGCTCGGTGGTGAGGCCGCGCGCGGGGCCAAAGGCCTCCTCGTCGGCGAGCAGGCGCGGACCCACGAACACCCACGCCTCATCGATCAGGCCCTCGCGAAGCAGTGCGCCGGTCAGGCCGCCACCGGCCTCCACCAGCACGTTGCTCACGTCGAACTCGCGTCGCAGCGACTCGAGCAATCCCCGGAAGTCGCTGTGCTGCTTCATGCAGCCCACGCCCAGGTCGCCGAGTGCGCGCCGATGCTCGCTCTTCTCGCCGAAAGCCTTCGGCAGCGTGGTCACCACGGTGCGGTGCTCGCGCGCGGTTCGAACCACCTGGCGGTCCAGCGGAATCGTGAGCTCGGGGTCCACGATCACGCGCACGGCGTTCCGGCGCGGGCGGCCGCTGCGGCACGTCAGCAGCGGATCGTCGCGCATCACCGTGCCGATGCCGGTCAGGATCGCGTCCACGCGGCCTCGCTCGCGGTGCACCATCGCGCGGCTGCGCTCGCAGCTGATCCACTTGCTGTCGTGCGCACGCGTGGCGATGCGGCCATCCACCGTCTGCGCCCACTTGGCGATCACCCAGGGCAGGGCGGTGGTGACGCGCTTCACGAAGGGCGCGTTCAGGTCGCGCGTCTCGGGCAGGCTCAGCTGCTCGCACGCGATGTCCGCGCCGCGCAGCCATGCCTCGCCACCCGCGGCCTGCGCGTTCGGATCCTTCTCGCCGTAGATCACGCGCGCGATGCCGGCGGTGCGCAGCGCCTCCACGCAGGGCGGCGTGCGCCCGTGGTGCGTACAGGGTTCCAGCGTGATGATGGCGGTGCCGCCGCGCGCCTTCGCGCCGGCGCGCTTCAGCGCCTCCACTTCGGCGTGCGGGCCGCCGATCCTGCGGTGATAGCCCCAGCCCACCATCGCGCCATCGCGATCCAGCACGACGCAGCCCACCATGGGGTTGGGTTCCACATGTCCGTGCCCACGCACGGCCAGCCGCGCGGCGAGGCGCATGAAGTGCGCAAGGTCGCTCACGTGCCCGCTCCAGCGGTCAGGCGCGGCGACGCCGGCTGTCGCGACGCGGGGTTCGGCGCGCCGTTCCAGCGGATCGTCGTGACGAGCAGGTCGTCATCCGCCATCCGATTTCGCCAGCCCTGCACCAGTTCGATCAGGTGCGCGGCCCAGTCCGATGGCGCCTCGGTTCGTGACAGGCTCGCCTGCAGGCGCTGCAGGCCGAACTGTTCACCGCGACGATCGCGCGCCTCGAAAAGGCCGTCGGTCACCATGAACAGCGTGTCACCTGGCTGCAGGGCCAGAGGCTCATCGTGTGATTCGAAACCATCATCTCCCAACGCGCCCAGCAGCAGTGTGGTGCTTTCAAGCCGCCGCACCTGCGCATCCGTGCCACGAACGTAGATCGGGGGGTGTCCGGCGCTGGCGTAACGAGCCGCGCCGCTGGCCGGATCGACGAACAGCGCCGCGGCCGTGGCGTGGATGCCCTGCCGGGCGAGCGTGAGCAGGCAGTACGCGTTCAGCTGACGCAGCAGTTCGCCCGGTCTCACCTCGGGCTGTGCCGCCACGATGCGGTCGATTTCGCCAGACAGTCGCGCCACCGTCATGGCGGCGGCCAGTCCGTGGCCGGACACGTCCACCAGCACGACGCGCAGCGAACCGTCCGGTGCCGTGCTGGCGTGCAGATAGTCGCCGCCGACCTCGTCGGCGGGCACATGCTGGAAATGGAAGGCGATGCCCGGCGCCTGAACTTCGGACGGGAACAGCGCTGCCAGCACCGCCCGCGCCTGCGACAGCTCGCGACGCATGCTGAAGAACCCGCGCTGCACCATGCGCTTGCGGAAGCGTCGGCGATGCGCCCACAGCCGCAACCAGCACATCAGCAGTCCCGGCAGCAGCGCGAGCGGGGCGAACAGGCTCGCCGCCGTCGCGCCCATCAGCCGCAGGCCCAGCGGGATCTGATGCGGGTCCTCCGACTCGATCTGTACTGCAGCGTCCAGGTCCGCACCCAGCGCCACGTACAGGAACTGGCTGGCTGCATACACCCCCAGCAGTGGCCACATCGGTCGCAGGCTTTCGCGGCCGGACCACGGCAGCAGGATGCATGCGAAGAAGTAGAGGATCGCCAGCGCGCCGAAACCGCTCGTGGGCACGCCGGGCATCCAGATGCGGGTGGCCACGTCCATCGCGATGGTGATCAGGCCGTTCAGCCACACGAATCGTGCGGCGGCCTGCAGCAGCTCCGACCGGCTCTGCAATGCGGGCCGGACCCGCCAGAGGTACCACGCGGCAAGCGCGACCGTGACCGCGGTGGACGTGAAGGTGATCAGCGGACCAAGCCATCCGGCGCGTTGCATGGCGGCGGCGGTTGGTTCCTCGAACATCCTCGAGTCGTCGCTCCTCAGAAGCAGGATCTGGAGTGCGCCGAACACCAGACCGAGCATCGACAGCACCAGCGTCACGCCGAGCAGCCAACCCAGTCTCCGACGCAGCCACACCTCGAGCTCGCGCTCGTATTCCGCGGTGAAGATCGGCGCATCGGCTGCCATGCGTGCGAGCGTAGCCGCCCCGCGAACCCAAATGAAAGGGCCCGTCCATGAAGGACGGGCCCTTGTGCAGTCACATGGTTGCGCGGATCAGGCCTTCGCCAGCACTTCGTCCTTCAGGCGATCCGGCATGATGCGGTAGGTG
>JBMOGS010000063.1:0-10988 GCA_049318245.1 Phycisphaerales bacterium
CGGTGAACCTGGCCAACGCGCACTACGCGCTGTGGCATCTGGTGGAAAGCCGCGCGGCAAGCCGCGACGTGCTGGACTTCCTCGCCGACCGCGACGTGACCGAGCGACGCGATCGCGTCTGTCGCGCTTTCGCGCGATACGTGCGTGGCTCGAGCGCACGCAGGCTTGCGCAGCTCGATCCCGAGCGCGCGGCGATCCATGCCGCGTCGGCCCGCCCGGACCTGCACGAGTCGATGGCCGAGTACGAGGATCTTGCGGACACATTCGGGGACGACCGCTACGCGGCGCTCGCGAACACCTGCCGCGGCGCGCTGATCGAGATCGACGCGCTGCTTGGACACCTGTCGGGCGCGAGCGCGATCGACCACCTGCAGGTCGCGCTGGACCGCGTGATCGACGTGGCACAGCACCCGCCCGGAGACTGGCTCGAGAGCTGGGGCTGGTGGTGCATCCATGGATGCAACGTCACGCTGCGTCACGCGGATGGGATGCATCGCGATCGTGCCATGGCCATCTTCACCAACAAGGCCATGGAGATCGCGGACCGCCTCGACAACTGGAGCCTGCGCGAGCGCGCCTTCTCGATGGAGGTCCAGCGGCGCGAGGGCTGTGAAGAGGCGCCGTGGGTGCTCGACCAGGAGGAGGTCCGGCAGCTCGTCGGCACCATGGGGCGTTTCCCCGCCTTCCGAGATCGCGGGTATCGCATCCTGGAGAACGCGCGTCTGCTTCTTGGGGAAGGAGGCACGCGATGGCAGGCCTTCTGAGGCGCGCGACGGCCGTCAGCGCGATGCTGGTGCTCTCGTGCGCGGCCGCCGTCGCGGCGACGCGCTCGGCCTCGCCCTCGTCACCCTCCAGTTCCACCGACACCACCGCGCCGCAGTCGCTTCCATGGTGGAAGCGCTCGCTTGCGCACACGGTGCAGGAGGAGTGGGTGTTCGCCCAGCACATGGACATGCAGTACGGACCCCGATGGCGCACCGCCCTGCCGGACAAGGTCGTGGCCAACCTCTTCGCGGCATGGCTGCAGGAGCGTGGCGAACCACCGAAGTGACCTTCCACCAGCGTCGCACTGCGTAGACTCGCCCTCGCGAGCGCGCATGCCACCCACCGTCCACATCCTTGGTGCCGGTGGCATCGGCATCGCCGCCGCGGCGGGCCTTGTGCGCTCCGGCTGGAACGTGACCATGGTGGACGCGAACACCGCCAAGGTCGCGTCGGGGCGGCGCGACGGCATGCGCATCCATGGTGGGCCCGCGATGCCCGTGCCATTTGTCGCGTTCGACGCGTGGGAACCCGCAGCGAACACGGTGGTCCTGCTGTGCACCAAGACCTTCGACAACGCGGCGGTGCTGGCGCGTCTTCCCGCCTCGCCCCTGCTGGTTCCCATCCAGAACGGGTACGACCCGCACCTGGACGCGCTGGATCATCCATGCGAGGCGATCGCGTCCTTCGTTTCGGCGTGCCCCGCCGATCGACCCGAGGCTCGCATCACCCGCGCAGGCTGCCTGCACATCGGTGCACGTCGCCCGGCGAACGACATGCAGCGCGAACGCATGGCGACACTGGCCGCGGCGATCGGTGCCTCCGGCCTGTTCCCCGTGCATCTGGTGGATGACGTGCGTCCGTACAAGGCCGCGAAGCTCATGTACAACGCGGCCATCTCGCCGCTGGCCGCCGGCGCCGGCGTGGACAACGCGGCATTGCTCACCGATCCGCTGGCCAACCGCCTCTTCTTCGCGCTGCTGCTCGAGAACCACGCCATCCTTCGCCATGCGCGCGTGCCACTGGCGCGCATCGGACCCTTCCATCCGGATGTGGTGGCCCGCATCCTGCGCACGCCACTGCTGCCGCAGCTGATGCGTCACTTCTTCCGTCCATCGCTGCGCGGCACCTACTGCAGCATGGCCCCCGACATGGGCAGCGGACGCACCGAGATGGACGCCTACAACGGGCACCTCGTTCGCATCGCGGGCGACCTGCCCTGTCCGATCAACCGAGCCGTGATCGACATGGTGGACCGCATCAGCAGCCAGCGACTGGCACCATCACCCACGCATCTGCAGGATCTGGCCGCCGCGCTGCCGCCCGGGGCGCTGGCATGAATCTTGTCACCGGAGGCGCGGGCTTCATCGGCTCGCATCTGGTGCGTCAGCTCGTGGAACGCGGCGAGCCCGTCCGCGTGCTGGAGCGCCCCGATGCGCCGGTGGACCATCTGCCGCTCGACCGGATCGAGGTGGTCCGGGCCGACATCCGCGATCACGCCGCGGTCCGATCCCTCGTGCGCGGGAGCACGCGCGTCTACCACCTTGCCGCCGATCCGAACCTGTGGCGACGTGATCGCGAAGCCTTCGACGCCATCAATCACGTCGGTGCCATGCACCTCATGCGCGCCGCGCTCGACGCGGGCGCCTTGCGCGTGCTGTTCGTGAGCACCGAGAGCATCCTCACCTCACGACGCTTCGATGGCGGCGCCGTCGAGACCGTCCGCTTCCGCGAACAGGACATGCTCGGCCCCTACTGCCTGAGCAAGTTCCGCGGCGAGCGCGCGGCGTTCGAGCTGGCGGAAGCGGGCGCGCCCGTGATCGTGTGCAGTCCCACACTGCCGATCGGTCCCGGCGATCGTGGACAGACGCCACCCACACGGCTGGCGGTGGCGTTCTGTCAGGGCCGCATTCCCGCCTCGGTGGACTGCCGTCTCAACCTGATCGACGTGCGTGATGCCGCCGATGGACTGGTGCGCGCGATGGAGCGTGGCCGCCCCGGCATCCGCTACCTGCTGGGCGCGCACAACACGCGGCTGGTGGAGTGGCTCACGCTGCTGGCGCACCTGGTCGGTCGCCGGGCACCCCGCTGGCAGGTTCCCTATCCGATCGCGCTCGCGACCGGATGGATCAGCGAGCGCTGGGCCGATCATGTGTCACACCGCATGCCGATGGCGACCGTGACGGGCGTGCGCCTCACGCGCCGGTCGATGCATTTCGATGCCTCCGTGAGCCTGCGCGAGCTCGGCCTGCAGCCGCGCTCGGTCGAGGCGAGCACCGCGGACGCGGTGGCGTGGTACCGATCGATGGGGTGGATTCCCGGCGCCAAGGCCTGAAATCGCCCGTCTTGCCCACGCTCGCGCGCGCCGTACGATCGACCCATGCCTCGCGGGCTCCTGCTTGTCCTCAGCGGTCCATCCGGCGTCGGCAAGACGACGATCGCGCATGAACTGCTGCGCCGCTTCGGCGGCCACTTCAGCGTGAGCTGCACCACGCGCCAACCCTCCTCGGGCGAGCGCGAGGGGGTGGACTACCGGTTCGTGAGCGAGGATGTGTTCCAGCGCATGGTGCGCGAGGATGCATTCCTGGAGCACGCGATGGTGTTCGGCCGCAGCTGGTACGGCACGCCTCGCGCGCCCGTCGACGAGGCGCTGGCCCGCGGCGAGCTGGTCGTGCTCGACATCGACGTGCAGGGTGCGGAGGTCGTGCATGCGAGGGTGACCGACATGCTCGGCATCTTCATCCTGCCGCCGAGCGAGGCGGTGCTGCTCGAGCGGCTCCGTCGCCGAGGCCGCGAGGACGAGGCCGCGATCCAGCGGCGCTTCGCGGAAGCGGTGCGCGAGATGGAGCGCGCCCGGACCAACGGCGTCTATGACGCGTTCGTGGTGAACGACGACCTGCCGGGCGCCATCGAGCAGGTGGTGGAGCTCGTCGGCGCGCGCCTTGGCAGGCTTCAGGCCGCCCCCTGAGCGCACCGCATCACACGCCATAATCCACGGATGCCGCTCTCGGTCTCGATCCCGGATCTCGGCCTGGCCGCCATTCCGCTGGTCATGGCCCTCGCCAGCGTGATCGTGCTCGCGGGCCTCTACAACACGCTGGCCATCGCGCGGGTGCGCATGCGCAATGCGCTCTCGCAGATCGACGTGCAGCTGCGGCGGCGCCACGACCTGATCCCGTCGCTGGTCGAGACGGTGCGCGGCTACATGCGACACGAGCAGGAGACGTTGCAGGCCATCACGCGCGCACGCGCCGACGCCATGCGCGCGATGGAGGGTGTCGCGGCAAGCGATCGAGGCGCGATCCGCGCGCTCGCCATTGCCAGCGCCTCGCTGGACGGCGCGCTGCACGGTCTGCTGGCGCGTGTCGAGGCCTATCCCGACCTGAAGGCGAGCGCGGTGATGCAGAACCTGCAGGAGGAACTCGTGAGCACCGAGAACCGCGTGGCCTTCGCGCGCCAGGCATTCAATGACGCGGTCATGCGGCTCAACGAGCGCATCGCGACCTTCCCCAGCAACCTGGTCGCGCGGCTGTTCGGCTTCGTGGCCGCGGAGCCATGGCAGACCGAGGCGGAGACGCGCGCCGTTCCCGACGTGCGCACCGGAAGCGCGCGATGAACTTCTTCGACCACCAGGATGCCGCGCGCCGCGCCACGCACCGGCTTGTCGCGCTGTTCCTGCTGTCGATCATCGGCACCATCGTGCTGCTGTACGCGCCGGTCGGATTCATGCTCGCGTCGGACGAGGCGAGGCGGTCGTCGCGGCCGAACATCGAGGGTCTTCCCCCGTGGCTCGATCCCGGGGCCCTGCTGGTCGTGGCCGCGATCGCGAGCGGCCTGATCCTGCTGGGCGCCCTGGTGCGCCGCGTGCAGCTTTCGGGCGGAGGCAAGTCCGTCGCCGAATCACTCGGAGGACGCTGGCTCGATCCCGCGTCGGCCACGCCATCCGAGCGTCGCCTGCTCGACGTGGTGGAGGAGATGTCGATCGCGAGCGGCATGCCGGTGCCGCCCGTCGCCGTGATCGAGGACGCGTCGATCAACGCGCTCGCCGCGGGCACCAGTCCCGCCAACGCGGTGCTCGGCTTCACGAGAGGCGCCATCAACCGCCTCTCGCGCGACGAGCTGCAGGGTGTCGTCGCGCATGAGTTCAGTCACATCGCGTACGGCGACATGCGCCTGAACATCCGTCTTGCCTGCGCGATCGCGGGTGTCATGGTGATCGCGCTCATCGGGCGCGTGCTGCTGCATGCGGCCGCGCGCGCGCCCAGGGTCCGCTCCAAGAAGGGCGACGCGACGGTCGCCCTGCTGCTCTTCGGGCTGGTGCTGCTGATCGTGGGTGCGATCGGTGCGTTCTTCGGCCGGATCCTGCAGGCCGCCGTGAGCCGGCAGCGCGAGTTCCTGGCCGACGCCAGCGCCGCGCAGTACACGCGCAATCCACGCGCGCTCGCCGACGCCCTGCGCACGATCGCGGGCAGCTCGAACAACCGTCTCGACGCCGAGGCAGCGAGCGGCCTGAACCACTTCTTCTTCACCAGCGCGGCGGATGCGTGGCTCGCCTCGCATCCACCGATCGAGGAGCGGATCCGCCGGCTCGAGGGGGCGGAGGCCGCGATGCCGCCCGCAACGCCCTCGACGGCCGGCGCGCGGGTCGAGAACGCGTCGAGCTTCGCGCCCGCGGGCGCGCCCGCATCGGCGGTCGGCGCGCGACCCGATCCCGAGGCCACGCGCAACGTGCTTCCCCTGCTGTCGCGGCGGATCCCGATCAAGCTCCTCGAGGCCTGCCGCGAGCCCTTCGACGCGCAGGCCGTCCTGCTGCTCTCCACCTGGGCCACGGATGACGCCGTGCGTGATCGCCAGCGCGAGGCCGTGCGCGCGGGTCTCGGGCCCGCGGTGGCGTCGACCGTCTCGCGTCTGCGTCCCATGATGGAGCGCGTGCCCGAGGACCTTCGCCTCATGCTGCTGGATCTCTGCATGCCCGCGCTGCAGCAACTCTCGCAGCCGCAGTACCGGGCGTTCCGAGACACGCTGGCCAGGGTCATGCGCGCCGATGGCCGCGTGACGCTCTACGAGTGGGCCATGCGCTCGGTGCTGGCGCGGCGCGTGGAGGCTCGATTCGGCGCACTGCACGAGCCGCACGGACGCGCATCGCTGGATGCGCGGCGCAACGAGACGTTCGTGATCCTGTCCACCATGGCGTGGGCTTCGGAGCACGCCCGCGCCACGCAGGCGTTCCGTCGCGCGGGTGCGCAGATCCGCTGGCTGCCGAACGAGCCGCTGGAGGCCGCGCGCTGCTCGCTGGATGCGCTCGACGCGGCGCTGGAGCGACTCGCGGGCGTCGATGAACGCGGTCGTCACCAGCTGGTGGAAGCCGTGGCCGCGGTGGTATCCGAGGATGGCAAGCTGCATCCGCGCGAGTTGCTGCTGCTGCGCGGCATCTCGGATCGTCTCGACGTCTTCGTGCCAAGTTCCATCGACATGCTCGAGTCCGAGGCCCCGGGCGTGGCGCTCGACGCCTAGCATGCGCGCCATGCGAACGTTCGTGGTGATCCCGATGGTCGCCGCCCTGGCTGCATGCGCAACCGTGCGCAAGCCCGCGCCCCAGGCCGTGCCGAAGGTTCCTGCAGGGAACGCCGCGGCCGAGACACAAGCCCTTCGAACGTCGGATCTCGTGGGACGATGGGTCTTCGCGCCCGGCGATTCGAACGTGCCGGAACCCGCCGCGGAGCCGGAATCCGGGAAGGACAGCGAGGCGACCGCCGCGTCCGCCGACGCGCCTCCCTCCAGCGTGGTGAGCCCGGCCGGCGCGGTCCTGACGCTTGGCGAGGGCGGCGTGATGCTGGCGCGCGAAGGCGACTTCGTGCGTCGTGGCATCTGGAAGTTCGATGGCCGATCGCTGCGGATCATCGTGGAGCCGCCGCCGCGCCGCATCGAGATGGGACTGATTCCGGAACTCGCGGGTGATCGCCTGACTCTCACGGGCGTGGAGGAACTTCTCCTCGTCTATCACCGAGATCACTTCATCGCGCCGAGGTCCTCGCCGTGACCCAGGACGCGGCGTTCTCCGTCGCGCACGGCGGCGAGGCGCGACAGGTCTGGATCATCAGGCATGCGCAGACCGAATGGAGCGTGAACGGCCGTCACACCGGACGCACCGACATTCCACTCACCCCCACCGGCATCGCCGCGGCCGAGGCGCTGCGTCCGTGGATCCGGACCGTGCACTTCGAGCGCGTCCTCAGCAGTCCACTCTCGCGCGCCATCGACACGGCACGACTGTGCGGTCTCGAGGGGCAGGTGCAGCCCGAGCCCGAACTCGTGGAATGGGACTACGGCGCGTGGGAGGGCCTGACCACGCCGCAGATCCGCGAGCGCGTGCCGGGGTGGGACCTCTGGCGCGACGGTTGTCCCGGTGGCGAGACGCTGGAGCAGGTCGGTCGACGCGCGCGCCGCGTGCTGGCGCGCGCCGCCGAAACGGCCGGTTCCGTCGCGTTGTTCTCGCACGGACATTTCTCGCGGCTCCTGATCGCGTCGTGGCTCGGGCTGCCGGACTCGCGTGGCCGCAGCTTCGCCATCCGCGCCGGTAGCGTCACCGTGCTTGGTTTCGAGCACGGCACGCCGGTGATCTGGGCCGCGGGCGACGTGCCTGGCACGCCGGGAGCCGGCCGTTGAAGGCGGAACGCCACGCCCTCGGGCCCGTCACGCTGGAGGTGCACGATGGCGCGCTTGCCGGTCTCGCCACCATCACCCTCGCCGATCCCGATCGCCGCAACACGATGGGTCCGCCGATGTTCGACGGTCTCGAGGCCAGCATCCTGCATCTGGAAGCGCGCACGGGCGCGTCACGATTCAATCCGCTGCAGGAAGCGCCGCCGAGCGACGTTGTCCGCGTGATCCGCGTGAGGGGCCTTGGCCCCGCCTTCTGCGCAGGCTTCGACCTAGGTCTGCTCGCCGACGATCCCGATCCCGCGCAGCCGCTGCTCGCCTCGTTCCTGAAGCGTCTTGCCGGATGCATGCGTCGACTGCGCGCGCTTCCGGCGGTGAGCGTGGCCGTGGTGCACGGACCCGCGCTCGCCGGCGGTTGTGGACTTGTCGTGGCGTGCGACGTGGCGATCGGATGCCCAGCATCGCGGCTCGGCTATCCCGTGCACGCGATCGGTCTCTCGCCGGCGGTGAGTGGCGTGATGCTGGCCACGCGCGTGGGTGCCGGCGCCACGCGACGCATGTTCGAGTCGGGCGAGATCCTGGATGGCGAGACCGCGCACCGGATCGGTCTCCTCCAGCGATTCGCGCCGACAGCCGACGCGCTTGGGGCCCACGCCGACGCGCTGGTGGCCGAGCTGCTCGCCAAGGGTCCGCGGGCCCTCGCCGCCACCAAGCGTTGGCTGCAGCAACTGGATCCGTCGATCGACCCCAAGGCTGGCGCCGATGCGCTCGCCGCCAGCCTGGGCGGCGTCGGTTCACCAGAGTCACGCACGATGCTGCGTCAGGTCTGGGAATCCCGCCGGAAGTCCTGACCCACCGATAGGCTGCCCGCATGTCCGACCTGGTCACCCTTCGGAATGAAGACGGCATCCTGACGCTCTCGCTGCAGCGGCCTGAAGCGCGCAATGCGCTCTCGCTGGACCTGATCGAGGCGCTGGAACGCGCCGTGACCGCCGTCGCCGCGGATGCGTCGGCTCGCGTGCTGATCCTGCGTGGTGAGGGCAAGGCCTTCTGCGCGGGCATGGACCTGCGCGGCGTGCTGCACGACACCACGCGCATGGGACAGATGCTGCATGGGCTCGCGCGCACCTCGCTGGCCATCCGCCGCCTCGCGATTCCCGCGATCGCCTGCGTGCATGGTGCCGCGATCGGTGGCGGGTGCGGACTGATGGTCACCTGCGATCTGGCGATCACGCACCCCGAGAGCAAGTGCGGCTATCCCGAGGTCGACCTTGGCATCTGCCCCGCGGTCGTGGCGCCGCTCCTCATCCGACGGATCGGTGCGGGACAGGCCCGTGCCATGCTCCTCGCGGGTGGTGTGGTGAGCGGCACCGAGGCGCATCGGCTCGGACTCGCCACGCATCTGGCGAGCGAGCGCGATCTGGCGTCCACGACCATGGAACTCGCCCGCAAGCTGCGGAGCGGTGGCGCGAACGCCCTCGCGACCACCAAGCGCTGGCTGGGCGACCTCGAGCCGGAACTCAACGAGGAGATCATGCGTCGCGCCGCGGATCTGTCGGCCAGGATCATCCAGGGCGAGGAGGCGCAGTCGCGCCTGAAGGCCCGATTCGACGCCGCCAAGCCCGCGCACTGAATCCAGCGCGTACCCTTCGCGCATGAGCACGGGTGGCACACTTCCCATCCAGCGTCGCGACGACGGCATCGTCGTGCTCCATCTCACGCCCAATCCGGGCAAGCTGCGCGGCGGAGTCGTGGTGCTCGATGCCTGGCTGATCGGGGCGATCGACGCCTCGCTGCAGGCGATCGAGGCGATGCGCCCGAAGGGCTTCCTGCTGGTCTCGGACAGCGAGCGCGTGTTCGTCGCGGGTGCCGACCTGGCCGAGATCGATGCGCTCGACGACTCCGCGCTGCACGCCTACCTGCGCGCCGGATCCGCGGCCTTCCGCCGCATCAGTTCGCTGCCCTGCCCGAGCGCGTGCGTGATCCACAAGGCCGCGCTTGGTGGCGGGCTCGAACTGGCCATGCATTGCGACGCCTTGTTCGGCGTGGCCCCCGCCGCCGGCGACAAGGGCTGGAAGGTCGGCCTGCCCGAGTGTGGTCTGCACATCTGCCCAGGCTGGGGTGGCACCGTGCTGCTTCCGGCGCGCATCGAACCCGCGGCCGCGATCGCGGCCACCATGCATGGTGCGCCCTTCGACGCGACGCAGCCACCGCGGGGACTGTTCGAGTCGGTGTCGGTCGACGCGACGTCGGCGCATGCCGCGGCGATCGCCTGGCTCCTCGCGAATCCGCGCACCACATCCCGCAGCGAGCCGCGAAATGCCTGCGAACCATCGCGCATCCAGGCGACGCGGCAGGCGATTCCGTTCGTGCGCCCCCAAGCCGCCCATGCCGCGGCGATCGCCGTGATCGACGCGGTGCAGGCCGGCTGCGAAGCTGGATTCGACGCCGCGGTCGAGCGCGAACAACTGCACCTGGTCGACCTTCGGCACACCCCGGAAGCACGCCGAAAACTCGAAGCGTTCCTGAAACGCTGACGCCCCGCCGCATGGCGGCGCTTCATGCATCTGGAATGCAGCGCCTGAATCAGGAATCGGCCCTTTCGGCCAACGATTCAAACCAATCCTGAATGCGCTGGTGCATATGCAATATGCATATTCACCGCTTCCTCGGTGGGTCTCGTTGTTCCGAACCATCCCTTCGCTTTGAATGCAGCGCGGCATTTCGCCGCCCCAGGAGCACCCCCATGAGCACCACCAATCTCGCCAGCGAACTCAAGAACATCTCCGAGAAGGACCGCAAGCAGATCGAGCAGGCGCAGGAAATGCTCGGTCCCGATCCGAGCACCATGGGCGTGGTGAAGAACTACTTCTGGGGCAACTTCCGAGAGGAGCTGCTCTTCCCGTACCCGACCGGCGCCAGCGCCGACGAGACCGCGCGCTGCGACAAGCTGCTCGCCACGCTCGACCACTACCTGCGCACCGAGCACCCCACGTTCGAGATCGACCAGAAGCAGGAGATCCCGCAGTGGGTCATCCAGAAGCTGTTCAACATGGGTGTGCTGGGCATGACGATCCCGCAGGAGTTCGGCGGTGGCGGCTTCGGCATCACCAGCTACAACCGCGCCCTCGAGCGCATCGGTCGCGCCTGCGGCAGCACCGCGGTGCTCGTGAGCGCGCACCAGTCGATCGGCTGCAAGGCCGTGATGCTCTTCGGCACCGAGGAGCAGAAGAAGCGCTTCCTGCCGCGCATGGCGAAGGACACGCTGAGCGCCTTCTGCCTGAGCGAACCGAACGTCGGCTGTGACGCCGGTGGCCAGGAGACGCGCTGCGAGGTGAGCCCCTGCGGCAACTTCTACATCCTCAACGGCGAGAAGAAGTGGGCCACGAGCGGCGCGCTCAGCGGCCTCTTCACCGTGATGTGCAAGCAGAAGGTGACCGACCCGAAGACCGGCAAGCAGAAGGACGTGGTCACCGCCCTCGTCTGCACCCCGGACATGGAGGGTGTCGAGATCTTCAGCCGCAACCGCTCGAAGTGCGGCATCCGCGGCACGTGGCAGGCGCGCA
>JBMOGS010000064.1:0-10081 GCA_049318245.1 Phycisphaerales bacterium
GCAAGCGCACGGTGCGCACGCTGAGCTACGACCAGGTGAACCGGCCGCTGTACGCCAGCAGCGTGAACCGGTGGCAGCGGTATGAGAAGTTCCTGAAGGGCGTGAACTGGCCCGCGTACGGGTGAGCGGTCACGTCGATGGCGTGGACAGCGCCTCAGCGCTGCGCATGCTTTCGGCGGTCTTCGGCAGGCGCGTCTTCACGAGATTGGCCGCACTCGCGGGCAGGCCCCCGATCGTCATTGGCACGATGACCGTGTCCTCGCGGCCGGGGTTCCCGGGTTCACGGCCGTACTTGAAGTCCTTCGTCAGGCCGCCGTCGGCGTCGAGCTGCACGCCGGGCCACGCCGGGTTCGCGACCGAGATGAAGAAGAGGTCGCCGATCGGGCGCGCCTTCGTGTCCGAGTCCAGAAGCAGGTTTGCGGCCTGCAGCGTCCGCCAGAGTTCCTCGGCGGTCCATCGGGCCGGGTCCACCACCGTCACGTGCTCCGACACCAGCTTCCCGAACGGTCGCGTGCCATCCGCCGACTGCCGCTGGCGCATGCGCTCGAAGGCCTGCACGATGTCCGACTGCACGAGCGGATAGTGGGTGCAGCCGAGCACCACGGTGTCGATCGGCGCTCGGTGCTCGCTCCTTGCGTGTTCCGCAACCAGCGCTTCGACCTCCGCATCGATGATCGTCTGGGGCGTCTCTCTCACGGCTGGATCCCCCTCGATCGACGCCGCCAGCGTTGCGCTGCCGCGCTGCACGATCTGTGGTGGCGCGGGCATGGCCTTCGCGATCGCTCTTGGATAGGCATTGCTGGCGCAAGTGGCCTTCGTGGCGAACACGGCCACCGCGCCCGTGCGACCGCCGCGCGTGTCGGCAAGGCCGCGCGCGCCTGCCTCCACCACGCCCACCGTGAGCACGGGCACGCCCCAGGCCCGCGCTGCGGCGCGAACGTCCTCGAGGCCGTACGCCGTCGCCGTGTTGCACGCGATCACGATCGCCTTGACCGGGGGCTTGTCCATGCGCGGCTGCTCGCCCGCCGCCATGCGCCAGCGCCGACCCAGCAGGAAGGCCGCATCCTTCAGGATGAGTTCACGCAGGAAATCGGTCTTTCCTGCGGCGCCGTAATTGCCGTAGGGCATGTTTGCCTGGTCGCCGAAGTACACGAAGCGCTCGTTGGCGAAGTCGGGCACGCCATCGGCCCCGGGCTTGCCGCTGGCGATGTCGTTGGCGTCGAAGGTCTTCAGTGCCTCGAGCACGGTCAGGCCTCCCACGCCCGAGTCGAACACGCCGATCGGCAGGGAGCGAAGGTCGCCGGCGTAGTCGGACATGACGAAGGTGGCGGCGGCATCGCCTTCAGGGTGGGTCCGCTGGTGCTCGATCGCGCGCGCGAGCACCGGGTCGTCCGGAGACCGTGCCACGACGGCGATCGCGAGGAACAGGGTGAGGATCGCGATGGCGCCGATTCGCTGCATGCGGGCATTGGACACGGGGCATGTGACGCTGCGCAAGCGAAGCGCTGCATGATCTGCCATGATCCATGCGCCATGTCCGTGAATCCGCCGATGCAGCGCGCCGTCGCAGGCTCGACCCGACAGGTCGGCCGGGTCATCCTGGCGGGCGGGATCGGCTCGGCGGTCGAGTGGTTCGACTTCGGGGTCTACGGCTATCTGGCGCCGGTGCTGGGCGCGAAGTTCTTTCCGTCGGAAGATCCCGTCGCCACCACGTTGAGCGGCTTCGCGGTGTTCTGTGTGGGCTACTTGATGCGTCCGGTCGGCGGGCTGCTGCTGGGCCGGCTGGGTGATCGCATGGGCCGCCGCACCATGCTGGTCGCCAGCGTGGTTGCGATGGGACTCGCGAGCCTGTGGATCGGCGTGTTGCCCACCTACGCGCAGGCCGGCATCGTGGCACCGATCCTGCTGGTGCTGCTGCGGTGCGTGCAGGGGATCGCGGTGGGTGGCGAGTACACGGGCGCGATGGCCTACACCGCTGAAAGCGCGCCGCCTGGACACCGTGGACTCGTGAGCAGCATGGCGACCATCGGGGTGTCGATCGGCCTGCTGGCGGGCTCGGGTGCCGTGGCGCTGCTGCACACGCTGCTGACGACCGAGCAGGTGCACGCTTGGGGATGGCGGCTGCCGTTCCTCGGCAGCGTGTTCGTGGGCGCGGTGGGTCTCGTCCTGCGCGCGCGCATGCCGGAGTCGGATGCGTTCGAGGCGCGCGATGGACAGGCCCATGAACCATTCCTTCGCGTGCTTCGATCGCGATGGCGCGTGATGCTGCGCGTGATCACGGTGGTGGTGGGCGCGAACGCGGCGTTCTACGCGGGCTTCGTCTACATGACCGACGCGTTCAGCGACGCGATGCCGGAACTCGCGGGTCGCGCGCAGTGGGCGAACTCCGCGATGCTGGCCGGGCAGGCGCTGCTGATGGCGCTGGGAGGGTGGCTCTCGGATCGGTGGGGGCGACGCCGCGTCAGCGTGGTGATCACGCTGCTCCTGCTGTCGGTGGCATGGCCAGCGTGGCGCCAGTTCACGCAGGGATCGCTGGAGGGACTCGTGACGGCGCAAGTGCTGCTGTCGATCCCGCTTGGGTTGCTGTTTGGAATCCAGGGGGCGATGGTCGCGGAACTCTGTCCGGCGCAGGCGCGCTGCGCGGTGTATGGCGTGAGCTATGGCACAGGGATCGCGCTGTTCGCGGGCACGGTGCCGGTGCTGGCCACATGGATGGTCGGCGCGATGGACTGGCCGGACGGGCCCATTCTGTACGTGCTTGCGACCGTCGTGATCTCGCTGATCACGCTCACGCTGTTGCGCCCTGCGGATCTCGTCTCGCTTGACGCGCGGGCGTGAGCGGTGGGTTCAACCCTGAAATGGATGCGGCGCGGCGTGGGTCGTGTCCTCAAAACCCAGCGTGCTGGCATGCAGGCAGAGGCGGTTGGCGGCTTCCACCAGCGGTTCTGGTGCGTACAGGTTGTCGCCAAGGATCGGATGGCCCAGCGAGAGCATGTGCACGCGAAGCTGGTGACTGCGGCCCGTGAGCGGCTCCAGACGCACCAGCGTGCAGGGTTGCGCGGCTTCGGCCGTGCCGCGTACCGGCGAAGGCACTGCGGCCAGTCTCGCCTCCACGAACCACCGCGTCTGGCTCGGGCGTCCCTGCTCGTGGCACACCACCTGCTTCGCGCTGCCGAGCGCCTCCTTGCGAAGGGGCAGGTCGATCAGGCCCTCATCGCCCGGGACATGGCCTGCCACGAGTGCGTGATAGGTCTTCGACACCTTGCGGGCCTCGAAGGCCATGCTGAGGCGTCGATGGGTTGGGGCGTCGGTAGCCAGCACCATCACGCCGCTGGTGTCGCGGTCGAGACGGTGCACGATGCGCGCGCCGGCGAAACGCGTTGCGACGCGTGCCACGAGGCAGTCGGCCTTCTCTGGACCGATGCCTGGCACGCTTAGCAGTCCGCAGGATTTCTCCACCACCACGAAGCCGACGCCCTGGGCAAGCAGGCGCCAGCCAGCGCTGGATGGTTCGGTGTCGGGCTGCATCGCGGATCAGGCTAGCCGCAGGCAGGTCGGTGCACCCTTCGATAGAGTGCCGGGCATGATGAGCCACCTCGCACGCGGCGCACGGTTTCAGCGGGCATTTGCCAATCGCGGACTCGCGGCGACCCTGCTGCTGGCGTGCCTTCCGGCCGGCTGCGCCCAGTGGGGCGCCGACGTGCTGCGCGACAACCATGTCGCCTTCAACACCTCGGTGGCGCAGGCGATGGACCGGCAGATGCTGCTGAACATCGTGCGCCTGTCGATGGACGAGCCCACGCAGTGGATGACGGTGAGCGCGATCAACGTGAACACCAGCGTGGGCGTGGCGCCGAACGGCCTGGCCACGATCCCCTCGAGCGGCATCGTGAGCGGCCAGGCCGGTGGTGCCGCCAACTTCAACTACACGCCCAACATCACCTTCGTGCCCCGGCAGGGCGAGCAGCTGGCGAACGAGCTGATGTCGCCGATCCCGGTCAGCAGTCTCGAGCACATGGTGAGCGCCAGCTGGCCGATCAGCTGGGTGGTGTTCCTCACCTGCGAGCGTCTGCAGGAGATCGATTCCTTCGACGTCACGAGCGGCTTCGGCGTGCGCGCCGCGGACCGGCGCTTCGCGCGACTGATGCAGCTGTTCGACGAGCTGCAGCGCCGACAGAGCATCTCGTTCAGCCAGGTGCCGATGCCATTCACCTGGAACCGGCAACCGATCCCCGCGACGGAATTCACCCTTGGCCGCGTGATCGACAGCAAGCGCGAGCGCGCCGCGCTCATGCCGCGCCCGGATGGCAGCTTCGATTTCGTCACCATCGAGCCGGCGCCCGTGCTCACCGTGTACGAAGGGGCGGCACGCCTGCCGGAGGCCACGGAGATGCTGCAGCTGCTCAAGCTGGGCGACAAGCCGGGCAACTTCCGCGTGGTGGGTCTCGAGACCCAGCTGCCGGGTGACTATCTCACGGTGCGCACCCGATCGCTGGCGGCGCTGCTGCGGCTGCTGAGTTTCGGGGTGGACCATGCGCGCAACGCGCCGCCGCCGCCCACGAACGTCGACACGCCGGGTGAGCTGTGGGAGCTCATGCTCCAGAACGCGGGCGACAAGGCGGTCGATCTGGCGCCCTACGTGAACGCCGTGTTCCGCGTGCAGCGCGGGGCTTCGGCGCCATCCGATGCGGCGGTGAGCGTCTTCTACCGCGGCGACTGGTACTGGATCGACACCAGGGACATCACCGCGCGCCGCGTGTTCGCGCTGGTGCGCGACCTCTTCGACCTGCAGGTGAAGGCCGGCAGCGAGACGCAGCCTGTGCTCACGGTGCCGGTGGGGCGGTGAGGCGAGGGCGCGAAGCCCTCGCTTGAACCTGCGCTGCGCATGGAGCGCTTGACAGCCGCCATGACCGGCTGTCGGCGGGGATACACTCGTTTTCCCATGATCCGCGTGACCTTTCTCGCGTTGCCGCTGCTCGTGGCGGCCTGCGCCACGGCGCCCGAGCCCGCGTCGTCCGAGGCGGCCATCGACTGGCGCACGCAGGAGCGTGGTCTGTCGCAGGCGACGCAACTGACCTTTCCGGATCGTTTCGCGAAGGCAGGCGAGGCGTACTTCGATCCTTCGGCCCGGCGCGTGGTGTTCCAGGCGATCGAGCGCAAGGCCGATGGCGAGCCGGAGAGTCCGCACTACGCGATGTACGTGGCCGATCTGGCGCGGGCCGATGCCGGGGCGAGGGCCTTGGACAGGGCCTTCACCCTGGTCAATGTGCGCCGCGTGAGCCCGCTGGGCAGCGCGAACACCTGCGGCTGGTTCGATCCGCGCGATCCGAACATGCTCTACTTCGCGAGCACCGTGAGCGCGCCAGCCGATGGCCCCACGCCCGGCTACCAGCGCGACGGCCGCACCTATCGCTGGGCCTTTCCGCCCGAGATGCGCATCGTGAAGGCGGACCTTCGCAAGGCCGATGGCAGCGCGGCCTCGCTGCAGCCGGTGGTCGGCGACGGCAAGGGCTACGTTGCGGAGGGCGCACTGTCGGCCGATGGCCGCACCTTGCTGTTCACGCGCCTGATCGAGGGTGAGGGCGACCTTTTCACGATGGACCTTCCGACGGGGCAGGTCACGCAGATCGTGCAGGCACCGGGCTACGACGGCGGCGCGTTCTTCAGTCCCGACGGCATGCGCATCGTCTGGCGCGGCGATCGCAATCGCGACAACCTGCTGCAGCTCTATGTTGCGCGCGTGAAGCGCGACGCCTCGGGGCGCGTGATCGGCGTGGAGGGCGAGCGGCCTCTCACGCAGGACGAGCACGTGAACTGGGCGCCGTACTGGACGCCGGACGGCCGCATGGTCGTCTACGCGACGAGCCGCGAGGGCCATCGCAACTACGAGGTATTCGCGGTGGAGATTCCCTCCGACACCGATACCTCGCTTCCGCAGCCACGCCGCGTGACCATGGCTTCGGGTGCCGACCTGCTGCCGGCGATCTCGTCTGACGGGCAGCTGCTCATGTGGACGGCCCAGCGCGGCGAGGATCGCACCAGCCAGTTGTGGATCGCCCACATCGGACCTGAATCGCCGCTGGCCCGCCCCGCGAAACGCTGAACATGCCC
Source organism: Phycisphaerales bacterium (assembly GCA_049318245.1). Taxonomy (GTDB): domain Bacteria; phylum Planctomycetota; class Phycisphaerae; order Phycisphaerales; family SM1A02; genus SYAC01. The sequence continues at coordinate 6,112 of JBMOGS010000064.1, forward strand.
GATCGCCCGCTGCTGATCCCGTTTCGCTCGTCGCTGCTGCCGCAGATCTTCTGCGACACGGTGGTGGTGGGTTCAGGCGTGGCGGGGCTGCGCACCAGCATCGCGCTGGCCGATCGAAGCGACGTGATCCTGATCGCGAAGGAGGCGCTCGACCTGTCGAACACGAGCTGGGCGCAGGGGGGCATCGCTGCGGCGCTCTCGCCAGAGGACACCTTCGAGGGCCATGTCGCCGACACGCTCGAGGCAGGCGCTGGCCTGTGCGAGTCCGAGGCCGTGCGCACGCTGGTGGCACAGGGGGCGGACGAGGTCCGGCGGCTGCTGACGTGGGGCATGCGCGTGGATCGCGACGCGGCGGGCGCGCCGAAGCTCGGCCTGGAGGGCGGGCATCACCATCACCGCATCCTGCACACCGACGGCGACGCCACCGGCACCGAACTCGCCCGCTGCCTGATCGAGCGGGCGCGGCAGGCCGCGCGCCTGCGCATCTTCGATCGCTGCTTCGCTCTCGACGTGCTGGTGGACTCCCGTGGCGGGCGGCGACGTGCGGCCGGCGTGCTCACCTGGCATCCGCGGCACGGACTGCAGATCCTGTGGGCGCGGGCCGTGGTCCTGGCGACCGGTGGATGCGGGCAGCTCTGGCGCGAGACCAGCAACCCGCGCGTTGCCACCGGCGACGGCGTGGCCATGGCGTGGCGAGCGGGCGCCACGCTGGCCGACCTGGAGTTCATGCAGTTCCACCCGACCACGCTCTATGTGGCAGGTGCGCCGCGCCACCTGATCAGCGAGGCGGTGCGCGGCGAGGGGGCGCAGCTCGTCGATCGGCAGGGGCGCTCCGTGATGGAGGGTGTGCACGAGCGTGGTCCGCTCGCCACGCGCGACATCGTGAGCCGCGCGATCATCCATCATCTGGCGCGCACGGGCGAGAGTCATGTGCTGCTGGATGCCCGCGCGATGGGAAGCGACGGCTTCCGCGCACGCTTCCCGGGTCTGGCGCGCATGCTCGCTGGGTACGGCCTGGACGCCGGCAGCGACCTGGTGCCGGTGCATCCCGCGGCGCACTACTTCGTGGGCGGCGTGCGGACCGATCTCGATGGCCGCACCGATCTGCCAGGCCTCTACGCCTGCGGCGAGGCCGCCGCGACCGGCGTGCACGGCGCGAACCGCCTGGCCAGCAACAGCCTGCTCGAAGGACTGGTGTTCGGCGCACGCGTGGCCACCGCGATCGAGGCCGACGACGCGCCGCTGGCGGGTCCTTTTCCGGTCGTGCACGAGGTCGAGACGACCGATCGGGGCGAGCTCGATCTTTCCGACATCCGAAGCAGCCTGCGCAGCGCGATGTGGCGCAATGTCGGCATCGAGCGTGCGGGCGCGCGCATGCAGGACGTGCTCGGCATGTTCGACTTCTGGAACCGCTACGCGCTCGAGCGCGTGTTCGACGCCCCCGAGGGCTGGGAGCTGCAGAACATGCTCACGCTGGGCCGTCTGATCACGCAGGCGGCGCTGGCGCGCACCGAGAGCCGCGGGACGCATGCGCGCAGCGACTTCCCGGGCATGACGGATTCGCTGCGCTGCCACCTGCTCTGGAGCCGCGGCATGCCCGCCCCGGCTCGCGCCGAGGTGGGCGCGCTGGGAACGCTCTCGCCGATCGCCTGATGCGCTGGCCGCCCCTCATCGTCGTCGTCGCGTGGATGGCCGGCTGCAGCACCGAGCGCACCGAATACCACTACCGGCCCGACTACGTGGCGATCAACCAGGGTCGCCCACTCGAGGAGACCTACTACCGGCCCGATGGCACGAAGGTCGTGATCACGTCGAAGGTGCCAGGGCTGGACCCGGTGCCTGCCGCGACGACCGCGGAAACGCCCGCCACGGCGGATCCGCCGGTCGATGAACGCGGCGTGCCGAAGGCGGCGGTGCTGCAGATCCACACGCCGGACATGGTGGTCGAGGCGTTCATGCAGGGGCTGCGTGAACAGGACTACGCGGCGCTCTACGACCATCTGGTCTCGCCGCAGCAGCGCGATCGCATGGGAGGCGAGCGCGGCAGGGCGGAGTTCGTGACGTTCTGCGAGGCGAACCGTCGTGAACTGATGGCGTCCGCCATCCGGCTGGTCTCGGCGATCCGGGGAAACTCCGCGGTGATCACCACCGTGAGCGGAGACATGACCCGCTACCAGCTGCCCGAGGCGGATCGTGGCCAGTTCGGATTCTCGATCGTCGAGGTCGAGCGCGCCGCGGACGGCAATCTCCGCCTTGCGGGCGTGCGCTGAAGCCGAAAAGCGAACCGCCCGTCGCGCGGGGCGACGGGCGGGACGTTCGCTCGATGGTTCCGGGCCTCAGGCCTTCGCCGGCTCGGCTGGCGGTGCGGCCGGCTTGGCGCTCTTGGCGAAGGAAAGATGCTCCTTGCCCTCGTCGCGCGTGACCAGGATGGTGTCGCCCGCGGTGAACTCGCCGGTGAGCAGGTTCTCCGCCAGCGGATCCTCGACGTACTGGCTCAGCGCGCGACGCAGCGGACGGGCGCCGAAGTCGGGGTTGTAGCCCTTGTCGATCAGGAAGTCCTTCGCCTTCTGGTCGATCTCCATGGCCATTCCCTTCTCGGTCAGGCGCTTGATCAGCTTGGCCAGCTCGAAATCGATGATCTGGTTCAGGTCGTCCTTCACGAGCGGACGGAACACGATCAGGTCGTCGAGGCGGTTGATGAACTCGGGGCGGAAGAACTTCTCCACCTCGCTCGTCAGCGCCTTCTTGATCTTCTCGTAGTCCTGCACCTCGGCCCGCTTGGTGAAGCCGAAGCTGCTGCCGCCCTTGATCACGTCGGCGCCGAGGTTGCTCGTCATGATGACGATGCAGTTGCGGAAGTCGATGTGACGGCCGAACGAGTCGGTCAGGCGACCTTCCTCCATGATCTGGAGGAGCATGTTGAAGATGTCGGGGTGGCCCTTCTCGACCTCGTCGAGCAGCACCACCGCGTACGGACGACGGCGGATGCGCTCGGTGAGCTGGCCGCCCTCCTCGTAGCCCACGTAGCCCGGAGGCGCGCCGATCAGGCGCGACACGTTGTGCTTCTCCATGTACTCGCTCATGTCGAGCGTGATCATGGCCTCGGCGTCACCGAACATGAACTCGGCGATCGCCTTGGCGAGCAGCGTCTTGCCCACGCCGGTGGGGCCCAGGAACAGGAAGCAGCCCATCGGACGCTTCGGATCCTTCAGGCCCGAGCGGGCCTTGCGGATCGCGCGGCTGACGGCCTTCACGGCCTCGTCCTGACCCACGACGGTCTTGTGCAGTTCGGCCTCGAGCTGCAGGAGGCGTGCGCTCTCCTCCTTCTCCAGGCGGGTCAGCGGCACGCCGGTCATCTTGCTCACGACCTCGGCGATGACTTCCTCGTCGACCGTGCCGGTGGTCTCGTTCATGCGGTCGCGCCACTGCTGCTGCAGGCGCTCCTTCTCCTTGCGGAGCTTCTCGGCCTGGTCGCGCAGCTCGGCGGCCTTCTCGTAGTCGGCACCCTTCACGGCCTCGTCCTTCTCGACGGACAGGCGCTCGATGCGCGTCTCGAGGTCCGCCAGATCGGGCGGCTTGGCCATGGTCTTCAGGCGCAGGCGCGCACCCGCCTCGTCGAGCACGTCGATGCTCTTGTCGGGCTGCACGCGGCCGGGGATGTAGCGGCCCGAGAGCTCGACGGCGGTGCGCAGTGCCTCGTCGGTGTAGGTCACGCGGTGGTGCGTGGCGTACTTGTCGCGCAGGCCCTTCAGGATCTCGATCGTCTGCTCGGCATTCGGCGGGTTCACGGGGATCGACTGGAAGCGACGCTCGAGCGCGGCGTCCTTCTCGATGTACTTCCGGTACTCGTCGAAGGTGGTCGCACCCACGCACTGGATCTCGCCGCGCGCCATCGCTGGCTTCAGCACGTTGCTGGCGTCGATCGCGCCCTCGGCGCCGCCGGCGCCGACCAGCGTGTGCAGCTCGTCGA
>JBMOGS010000065.1:0-9918 GCA_049318245.1 Phycisphaerales bacterium
GACTGGCGTTCGAGCAGCATCGCGCCTTCGCCACCAGCCTGAAGGGCGTGCAGCAGCAGCGCACCGTGGGCGACGCCTTCCGGCAGCAGGAATCGGGCGCGAGCCTGGTGGATCGCATGCGCATGGACCTGCTCATCGCCTCGGGCGGCGTGCTCAGCCACGCGCCCCGCATGGAGCAGACGGCCATGATGCTGCTCGACAGCTTCGAGCCCGAGGGTTTCACCGAACTCGCGAAGGACAGCATCTTCATGATGCCGCATCTGGGCGTGCTGGCCAGCGTGCATCCGCAGGCGGCCATGGAGGTGGTGGAGCGAGACTGCCTGATCGTGCTCGGCACCGCGGTGAGCGCCAAGGGCGAGTCGAGGCGCGGCAAGCCGTGCTTCAGCTGGAACCTGGCACCCGAAGCCGGTGCCGTGCAGCCCGGCAGCGGCACGGTGCACGCGGGTGACATCGTGCGCGTCAGGCTTGACGCCGACTGCGTCGGAAAGCTCGAGATCCGTCCCGAGCGCGGCATCAACGTGGGCGCGGGTCCGGGCAAGCCGGTCACGCGGAGCGTTCGTGGCGGACCGGTGGGGCTGCTGCTCGACGCGCGCGGACGCCCGTTGCGACTGCCCGAGGCCACGGCCGAGCGTCGCGCGTGCGTGCAGGCATGGAACACGGCGGTCGGCGTGTTCGCCTGATCGCTGCTACTTTCCCCGCATCGGCCACGCACACAAGGAGTCCCCCATGCGCTCGATCGTTCTTCTGCCGTTGCTCGTTCTGTTCCTCAACGGCCTCTGGGGCTGCAACGTGGCGCCCAAGTCCGAGGATCGAACGATCTTCGTCGAGGAGGCGCGCGAGGGCCTGAAGTACTTCGAGAAGCACGTGACGGGCCTGCAGAAGCAGCTCCGCGAGTCCGGTGGCTACGCGGTGTTCCCGGGCGCGGGTCAGTGGGGCATCATCTTCACCGGCGGCAGCTTTGGTCGTGGCGCGGTGTTCACGCCCGATGGCACGCAGATCGGCTGGGCCGCGGTGAACAACTTCAGCTTGGGTCTTCAGGCTGGCGGGCAGGGCAAGAAGATCCTGCTCGTGTTCGCGAACGTGGACATGCTCGAGCAGTTCAAGCAGGGACTCCTCACGGGCAAGGCGGAAGGGCTTGCGGTGGCGGGCGACAAGGGCGCCACGGGCGTCGCGCCCTTCCAGAACGGCATCGCCGCGTACGTGGGCGCCGAGAAGGGCCTGATGGCCGGCGGCATGATCGGGATGGAGAACTTCCGCTACCGGGCGCTTGGCAAGGAAGACGAAGACCCGAAGTGACCCGACACGTTGGAAGTCGGCCGAGCGCACGTGCTGCGGCCGCACATGGCACGCGAGAGCGGACGGCCTCTCTGATCGCATGCATGCCGGAAGGCGTCGTGAAACGATCGGATCCCTCTCGCAGGAACATGCATGCAGTCCACGCTCGGTGTCGGGATCGACACCGCCCCTCTTGACCTCGAATTCCCGTCGGACGCGCGCCTGTCGGTCCCTGACACCGTGCAGCGCGGCAACATCGTCTGGACCTACGCGATCACGATCGGACTGGTGCACCTGCTCGCGCTTGCCGCGGTGGTGCCCTGGCTCTTCTCGTGGAGCGGCCTGATCGTCGCGATCGTGGGCGTGCACGTGTTCGGGCAGGCGATCAACCTCTGCTATCACCGCCTGCTCACGCATCGGAGCGCTCGCGTGCCGAAGTGGCTGGAGCGAACCTTCGTGGTCGGCGCGCTGTGCTGTCTGCAGGACACGCCCGCCAAGTGGGTCGCCACCCACCGATTCCACCACAACCACTCCGACGAGGTCGACGACCCGCACTCGCCGCTGGTGCGCTTCCTGTGGGCGCACGTGGGATGGCTGATGGTGCAGAACACCGCCACGAACACCATCGACACCTACCGCCGCTACGCGCGCGACGTGCTTGAGGACCCGTTCTACATGGCCCTCGAGAAGCGACCGATCTGGATCTGGATCTGGCTCGCGCATGCGGCGGCGTTCTTCGCCACGGGTCTGGCGATCGGCTGGAGCACCGGCACCCTGGCCGAAGGCGTGCAGTTCGGTCTCAGCCTGCTGGTGTGGGGGGTGTTCGTGCGCACCGTGCTGGTGTGGCACATCACCTGGAGCGTGAACTCGCTCACGCACCTGTTCGGCTACAGCAACTACGAGACCAGCGACCACAGCCGCAACAACTGGCTTGTGGCGATCCTGACCGTGGGCGAGGGCTGGCACAACAACCATCACCATGATCCGGCCAGCGCCAGCAATCATCACCGCTGGTGGGAGTTCGACGTCACGTACTGGCAGATCAGCGCACTGGAGAAGCTGGGCCTCGCGACCCACGTGGTGCGGCCGCGGCATGTTCGTCATGCGGCGCGTGCCGCGCGCGCGGCGACCACCGGCACCGACGCGCGCAAGGATTGAGGGCGCGGCCCCGGTACCTTGGGGCCATGCATCCGCGATGGTTCCTGGCGGCGCTGGCATCGATCTGGCTGATCGCGGCATTCGCGCCGATCGCGTCGGACTGGGATGAGGCCGCCGCGTACTCCCGATCCTGCGAAGGCCAGGTGCTGCTGGTCGTGAAGGATGGCAAGGAAGTGTTCCACGACTGTGCCGTCGGCTGGAAACCCGATCGACCGCATCCGCTGGCCAGCGGCACCAAGAGCTTCACCGGGGTGGCCGCCATGCTGGCGGTGCAGCAGGGGCTGATCTCGCTCGACGAGCGCGTGAGCGACACGTTGACCGAATGGCAGGCCGATCCGCGCAAGAGCCGGATCACGGTGCGCGAACTGCTCAACCTGTCCAGTGGCCTTGAGCCCGACTCGCGCGAGGATCGGGAGCGGATTCGGGCCATCGCGGGTCGCGGCGACGCCACGGAACGACTGCGTGCGCTCACCGCTGGTCGCGACGACTTCTTCGGGCAAGGTGTGTCCGCGCCCGCCGAGCATGAGCCCGGCACCCGATTCGCCTACGGCGGCAATCACTACTTCGCCTTCGGCGCGTTCCTTGAGCGGCGCCTGAAGGCACGGGGCGCGCAGCCCGACACGCTCTGGGAGTGGTACGAGGCGAACCTGTTCGACGCGATCGGCATGAAGGTGGCCAACATTGGCCGCGACCGCCTGAAGCAGCCGCAGATCGCGGGCGGCGCATCGCTGAGTGCGCGAGCGTGGGCCAATTTCGGCGAGTTCGTTCGACGTGGGGGCACCATCACGGCACCGGATGGATCGAGCAGGCAGGTGCTTCGAAGGGAATTCCTCGAACAGTGCTTTCAGCCGAGCGCCGCCAATCCGCGCTACGGCCTCACATGGTGGCTTGGCCCCGTGGACGAGAAGAGCGGAGCACCCTCGATCGTGGTGGCGGCGGGCCTTGGAAACCAGCGTCTCTATGTCGTGCCCAGCGCGGGACTGGTCGTGGTTCGTTTCGCGCCGCTCAACAGCGAACGAGGAACCTTCAGCGATCAGGTCATGCTGGACAAGCTGCTGCTGGCCGCGAACGTGCCCACACAGGACTTCCCAAAGATCGATCCGGGCATGGTCGAGCGCATGCGCGAGGATCTTCAGAAGAGTCGAGGCGCCGCCACGACGACGACCGCGACACCTGACACCACGCAGCAAGGCGCCAGCCAGCCTGGGCTACCCACCGAGGAGCCCGGCATGAAGCTGATCTTCCAGGACACCTTCGACGCCGCGGGCGCTCCCGACCCGGCCAAGTGGGGCCACGAGATCGGCTTCGTGCGCAACAAGGAGCTGCAGTGGTATCGCCCCCAGAACGCGCGCTGCGAGAACGGCCTGCTGGTCATCACCGCTACGCGCGAGCGCGTGCCGAATCCGAACCATGTTCCCGGCAGCGACGACTGGCGAACAGGCCGCGAGGCCGCCGACTACGCCAGCGCCAGCCTGGTCACGAAAGGCAAGTTCGAGTTCATCCATGGCCGCGTGCGCATGCGTGCCCGCATCGACACGCGCAATGGCCTGTGGCCCGCGTTCTGGGCCAAGGGCACGCTCCATCCGTGGCCGATCGGTGGCGAGATCGACATCATGGAGTACTTCACCGGGCTCATGATGGCCAATGCCGCATGGGCCGGCGACAAGCCGGGAGCTGTGCAGTGGGATGCCTCACGCACATCGCTCGAGACCATCGCCAAGGACGCCGGCTACGCGGACATGGCGGCGTGGAGCCGCGACTTCCATGAGTGGCAGTTCGACTGGACGGCCGAATCCATGGAGTTCAGGCTGGATGGCCGACTGCTGAACACCGTGGATCTCTCGAAGACCATCAATGGCACGCCGGACCGGGCGAATCCCTTTCAGGAGCCGCAGGCATTCATCCTGAACCTCGCGATCGGCGGCACAAGTGGTGGTGATCCAGCCGCGACCGAGTTTCCAGCGCGGCTCGAGGTGGACTGGATCCGCGTGTGGCAATCCGCACCCGCCGAGCGTTGAACGAATAGAACCCCGCCTGCCCGGGTACGGGACAGACGGGGCCCTGAGGTGTGCCGAACTTCTCACCGGATCGTGGCTCGTCCGTGTTCCCGTGGGACGCCGGATCTGGGGCACTCACCGATGCCCTGTCTACGGGGCTCCGTGGCGCATGTGAATGCCGATCGGAGATTTCGTTCGCACCGGTTCGCTTGCCCGGTCCGCGCGTGCCGACCTCAGCCCTGCGCGCGAGGCGCCCGCGTTCGCGGCGGGAATCCCGTGATCAACGCGGCCAGGAAGATCATCATCACGAGAGGCATGAACCGGAGATCGAACTGTCCGCCGATCTGCCGCGAGATCGGGCGAATCAGCTCGCTGCAGATTCCCATCGCCGACAGCGCCGCCAGCAGCCCCCATCCTCTCCATCGGTCGCCGCCGTCGATCCATCGCCATGCGCAGAGCGCCATGGGAATGCTCACGATGCAGTAGCTGTTGGCCTCGGTCATCGGATTGAACAGCATCAGGTACGCGCTCGAGACCGCAAGCCAGAGCAGCGCCGAGTCGCCACGGGCGAGCCGGGCACGCGCCCGGAACATCCAGACTGCCATCGCGATGCCCGCGAGTGCCCGCACGCCCGTCGAGAAGCGTCCGCGGGCCTCGATTGCGAGACCGCGAAGCAGACCGTTGAAGTCGGCGAAGCGATCCTCCGACACATTCATGCAGGGCCCCAGCGTCTGTTGCAGGAAGAGCGAGTACTGCTTCAGCACGAATGCCGCGGGCGCGGTCAGGAGCGGGGATGCGAGCAGCGTCACGAGGACGGCGAGCATGGGCACGATGCATCGCGGCATGAGCACAACCGCCAGTGCCGCCGGGGCGAGCATGAACGGCTTGATCGCGATTCCAAGCGCCATCCAGGTTCCCGCGATCCAGGCGCGTCCCGAATCAAGCCCAAGACAGGCCCCGAGCATGCAGACCGCCAGCATCGCATTGGCCTGGCCCATCTGCAGGGCGCCGAGGCAGACGGGCACGCTTGCCAGTGACAGCAGCGCGAAGTCGATGTTGGTGGAGGGCCGCGGTTGTCGCAGAATCAGCGCGCGGAGCATCCACGCCATGCCGAAGGCGGCGCATGCGCGCCACGCGATCTCGCCCCACGGCGCAGGCGGCCATGTGAAGGGGGCGTAGATCGTGAGGAAGCTCGGTGGGTAGAGGAATGCGAAGGTCGAGTCGATGACGGTCTCGCCGGTTCCGGCATCCGTGATCGTTCGCACCTCGTACAGGTCCCGCTGCACAGCCAAGTTCCGGGCGGCATTTCCATAGACGGCGTGCACCGTCCGATGCGCCTTGGCACCGTGAAGCACCAGCGCGCAGATCACGGTCAACGGCACGCACCAGATCAGCCAGCCGCTCCACACCCACACGTGGGAGCGCTTCCATGGCTCCTCGGGTTGCGGGGTGCACGAGTTCATGGCAACGGCGGGTATACTAAATCCAGATGGTACATGCCCTTCTGAAACCGCATCTCGATGGGCAGGTTCCGGGGATCGCAGGACGGGTGCAGGACTGGGTCGTAAAACGGGATGCCTCGGGGGCGTCGATCGCGCTGAGCGTCGTGATTCCGGCCTTCAACGAGGAGCGGAGACTTCCGGCCACGCTCGTGGATCTCGTGGACCATCTCGCCGCGCTTGACCGCACACACGAGATCGTGGTGGTCGATGACGGCAGCACGGATGGCACCTCCGAGGTGGTGCGCAAGTTCGAACGCCTCGCACCCTCGATCCGCCTGATCCGGCTGCCCAGAAACTCGGGCAAGGGCTACGCCGTCCGCGTTGGAATCGTCAGTTGCCGAGGCGAGCGCGTGCTGTTCGCCGATGCCGATGGCAGCACGCCGATCGCCGAGCTTGCCCGGCTTGAGCGCGCGCTCGACGAGGGGGCCGACATCGCCTTCGGTTCGCGCGCGCTGCAGAGCGACGACACCCGCGTGGAGACGGTGTTCCATCGCAGGCTGCTTGGACGCGCCTTCAACACCTGGATCAAGGCCCTGCTGCTGCCTGGCGTGCTTGACACGCAGTGCGGTTTCAAGCTGTTCAACCGTCGTGTGGCGCAGTTCCTCTTCGAACGGCAGCGATCGAGCCGGTTCAGCTTCGATTTCGAGATCCTGTATCTCGCGCGGCGGGCTGGACTGCGCATGTCCGAGGTGCCCGTGAACTGGGTCAACCAGCCGGGCTCGAAGGTTCGCGTGGTGCGTGACGGCATCGCGATGCTTCGTGACGCGGTCCGATTCCGGATGATTCACGGAGGCGTCACGCCCGACCTGTACCGACAGGCGATGGCGGATCTCGATGTGGTTGCCGTCTCCGAACTGCAATAGGGTCGTCGCCTCAGGCGTGTCCTGAATTTCAACGCTTTCGGGGGATCGGGTCGAAGCAGCCTGGCAAGGAGTCCTGATGCACGACCCCACCCTGACCCGCGAAGCGCTCGCCCACCTTCCTGCAGACATCGCCACCAGCCCGCTGTTCAACGGCGACCTGGCGCCGGTGCCGCCTGCGCGTCGCACCTGGACCACCTGGAACTTCGCGGCGCTGTGGATCAGCATGGCGCACTGTCTGCCCACCTACATGCTCGCTGGCGGCCTGATCGCGCTCGGCATGAACTGGTGGCAGGCGCTCGCCACCATCGCGCTTGGCAACGTGATCGTGCTCGTTCCGATCCTGCTGAATGCGCACCCGGGCACGAAGTACGGCATTCCGTTTCCGGTGCTTGCGCGCAGCAGCTTCGGCACGGTGGGCGCGAACGTGCCAGCCATCCTGCGCGCGATCGTGGCGTGCGGATGGTTCGGCATCCAGACCTACATTGGCGGCGAGGCGGTCAAGACCTTCCTGGTGGCCGCGTGGCCCGCGTTTGCCGACGTTGGTGGCGGCGCCGCCATCATGGGCCTCGGCATTCCAAGCGCGATCACCTTCGGCATCTTCTGGGTGCTCAACATCGTGATCATCCTGTTCGGCATGAATGCCGTGCGCGTGTTCGAGAACTGGAGCGCGCCGCTCGTGCTCATCATGGCCGTGTGGCTGCTGTGGTGGATCGTCTCGCGCGCCGGCGGTCTGGGGCCCATGTTCGACCGGCCCAGCAGCTTCGCCACGCACGCGGATTTCTGGAAGGTGTTCGTGCCAAGCCTCACCGGCATGATCGGGTTCTGGGCCACGCTCAGCCTGAACATTCCGGACTTCACGCGGTATGGTCGTGGGCAGCGCGAGCAGGTATGGGGCCAGGCGCTCGGCCTGCCCACCACCATGTTCGGCTTCAGCGCCATGGCCGTTGTCATCACCAGTGCGGCCGAGGAGCTGCTGAAGGGAACCGACCCAAAGACGCTGTGGGACCCGGTGGTCGTGCTCGGCCACATCACGAGCAGCACGGCACCCACCGGTCTTGATGCACCGCTCATCGCGGATCCCGGCACACGCTGGGTCATCGCGCTGCTGAGTCTGGTTGGCGTGGCCATCGCCACCATCGCCACCAACATCGCCGCCAATGTGGTGAGCCCCGCGAACGACTTCGCCAACTGCGCACCGCGCCTCATCAGCTTCAAGACGGGCGGCGTGATCACCGGCGTGTTCGGCATCCTCATCATGCCGTGGAAGCTGCTGGCCAATCCCGAGGCCTACATCTTCAACTGGCTGGTGGGCTATGGCGGCCTGCTTGGCCCCATCGCCGGCATCATGGTGGTCGACTACTGGCTGGTGCGCCGCAAGGAACTCGATGTGCCCGACCTGTACCGCCCGCGTGGCCGCTACGCCGGCATCAACTGGGTGGCCATGTTCGCGCTGATCGCGGGCGTGGCCCCCAACATCATCGGCTTCCTTCGCAGCGTGAAGATGATGGGCGGCGGCCCCGACCTGTGGGATCACATCTATCCCTACTCGTGGTTCACCGGATTCATCGTGGCGGCGATCGTCTACCGCCAGGGCATGCGCGGCAGTCGGTTTGGCTTCACGAGCGGCTGATCGCCCACGGGCGCCTCACCCCTCGAACACCTCATCCACCAGGTCCAGCGCGCGGTCGATGATGCCGAAGCCATCGGCCATCTGCGCCTCGTTGATGCACAGCGGCGGGTTGCACATCAGCGTGCTCCACTGCAGCACGGTGAACAGGCCGTTGTCCTTCAGGAACTTGCCCACCTTCGGCATCACGGGGTGTGTGCCCGCGTAGGGCACCAGTCGCTCGCCCTTGCTGTTCTTGCGCAGCTCGATCGTGCCGAACAGGCCGATGTTGCGGTGCTCCTTGATGCAGCGGTGCTTCTTCGCCAGCCGCTCCATGTGGCCACGCATCACCTCGCCCATGCGCGCGGCGTTCTCCACCATGCCCTCTTCCACCAGCACGTTCACCGCGGCCAGCGCGCTGGCCAGGCACAGCGGGTGCGCGTTGTAGGTCAGGCCGCCCCAGAACACGTTCTCGCGGAAGTGGTTGGCAATGCGATCGCTCACCGCCATCACGCCCAGCGGCAGGTAGCTGCTGGTCAGGCCCTTCGCCATGGTCACGATGTCGGGCACGATGTCGCCGTGCTGGAACGCGAACAGCTTGCCGGTTCGACCCCAGCCGCACATCACTTCGTCGGTCACCAGCAGAATGCCGTGCTTCTCGAGCAGCGCCTTCAAGCCCTTCAGGTAGCCCTTCGGCGGCGGAAGAATGCCGTTGGTGCCCGTCACCGTCTCGATGAACATGGCGGCGATGTTCTTGGGGCCCTCGTACTGGATCACTTCCTCCAGGTAGGTCAGGTTGTTGCGAACGATCTCTTCTTCCGTGGTGCCGAAGCTGTAGTCGTAGGGCCGGGGGTCCATCACGCGCACCACGCCGGGCATGCCGGGCTCGGTGGGCCAGCGGCGCGGGTCGCCGGTCAGCGTGATCGCGCCGTGGGTGGCGCCGTGATAGCTGCGATAGCGCACCAGGATCTTGTGCCGTCCCGTGAACATGCGCGCGGCCTTGATGGCGTTCTCGTTCGCCTCGGCGCCACCAAGACAATAGAAGAAGGTGTTCAGGTCACCGGGCACCAGCTCGGCCAGCCGCAGCGAGAGCTTGGCGCGAATCTCGGTGGCCATGCCGGGGTAGGCATAGGCCAGCTCCGCGGCCTGGTCCTGGATGGCCTTGATCACCTTGGGGTGACCGTGGCCGATGTTCACGCTCATCAGCTGGCTGTTCCAGTCGATCCAGCGCTGACCCTCGGGTCCGTACAGATAGATGCCCTCCGCGCGCGCCACCGGAATCGGGTCCACCTTGCCCGTGGCGCTCCACGAGAACAGGCTGTGCTTCATGCAGGCGTCGATCATGTCCTTGCTGGACATGCCGGCGGCGTGGGTGGCGGGGGTGGTCACGGGGTGAAGCTCCTGCGAAATGCGATTCATGCAGGGTAGCGCGGATGGCTGGCGTGGTCGCGTCAGGCGGACCTTCGCCGCGTCTGCGCCACGGCGCGCACCGTCTTGCGTCGCTTGGGTGCCGCCAT
>JBMOGS010000066.1:0-9665 GCA_049318245.1 Phycisphaerales bacterium
TCCGCATCACGCCTGTCCGTCTGATCGACGAGAACGGCGAGATGGTGGGCGTGGTCGAGACGGACGACGCGCGTCGCCGCGCAATGGAGGCGGGCCTCGATCTGGTCGAGATCGCCGCCGACGTGCGCCCGCCCGTCTGCAAGATCATGGATTTCGGCAAGTACAAGTACGAGCTCAGCAAGAAGGACAAGCAGGGCAAGAAGGCGAAGGGCAGCGAGATGAAGGAGGTTCGTCTCGGCCGCTCCATGAAGATCGATCCGCATGACGTGGAGATCCGCGTGAACCAGGCCCTGCGCTTCCTGATGGAAGGACACAAGGTCCAGATCGTGGCCAACTACCGTGGCCGCGAGCTCGCCCACAAGCAGATCGGCGAGGCGAAGCTTGACGACGTGGTGAAGAAGCTCTGCGAACTCGGCCGACTGGAGAGCGCGCCCAAGCTCGCCGGCAAGCGACTCACGGCGATCATCGCGCCGGACCGCTCGAAGGTGGAGCCCTTCAAGCGCAAGCACCCGGAATTCGCCAAGGTGAAGACGGCTGCGGACAAGCCCGCCAAGGAGCGGGTGGAAGTCACCCCCGAAGGCGGCCAGCCCTCGGGCGGGGGCGAGCGTCTGCAGATTCCGGCCGACGCGGCGGGCTCGGGCGACGCGCAGGACTGAACGACCGCCGGCGGGGCACGAGGGAATTTTCATGCAGGACCCCTTGACCGGGGCTGCATAATCGTGCATATTTATTCCATGCCGAGCGTGCGCGCCGAAAGGCGGAGATGGATCGAGCGTGTTCTCGTGGAGAGCCGCGTGGGCAACCAGCAGGAGCTGCTGGAACGCCTGCGCGACGCCGGCGTGGACACCACGCAGGCCACGCTGAGCCGCGACCTCGCCGACCTGGGCGTGGTGAAGGGTCCCGACGGCTGGCGCATGCCCGACCAGAGCAGCATGGCCCCCACCGATCTGGCGCCGGCCGTTCGCGCATACCTGCTCAGCGCGGAAGTCGGCGGCACGATGGTGGTGCTGCGCACACGAACCGGACACGCCACGCCTCTGGCCGTGGAGCTCGACAAGACACGCCTGGAGGGCGCCCTGGGCACCATCGCCGGCGACGACACGATCTTCATGGCGGCGCGCAGTCCCGCCAACGCCCGCGCCATCGCGCGGCGACTGGCGGCCATGGTCGCGGGCGATGCGTCGCGCCGCGGCGCACGCCGCTGAAACGAGCCATCCATGCACGAGACCTTCCGAACTGTCCTTGTCGGCGCCGCTGGTTACACCGGCGCGGAGCTTGCGGCCCTGCTCGCAGCGCACCCGAACGCGGAGATCGTCGGCGTGTTCGGCAGCGAGCGCCGCGCTGCCGAGGGTGAACCCACGCTTGGCTCGCTCTTCCCGCGCCTGCGCGGCATCTGCGACCTGCCGGTCCGACCGGCCAGCGTGCAGGCGATCACCGATCTGCAGCCCGACGCCGTCTTCCTGTGCACGCCGCACGAGGTGAGCGCCGAGATGGCCGCCCCGCTGCTCGCGGCCGGCATCAAGGTCCTTGACCTCTCGGCGGCATTCCGTCTCGCGAAGGCCTCGGACTACCCGACGCACTACGGCTTCGAGCATCCGAACCCGTCGCTGCTTGCCAGGGCGGTGTACGGCCTGCCCGAGTTCCATCGCGACGAGATCGCGCAGGCCGACCTGATCGCCTGCCCCGGCTGCTACCCCACCAGCGTGGCGCTCGCCCTGCGGCCGCTCGCCAAGGCTGGCCTGATCCGCACCGATCGCCCCGTGATCGTGGACAGCGCCAGCGGCGTGAGCGGCGCCGGGCGCTCGCCCTCCGTGAAGAGTCTCTTCTGCGAGGTCAGCTTCCAGCCCTACAACGCGCTGAAGCACCGCCACCAGCCGGAGATGCGCCAGGAGACCGGCTGTCCGATTCTCTTCACGCCGCACCTGCTCCCGCTGGATCGGGGCATCCTGAGCACGATGCATGCGGAACTCGCCGACGGCGCCACCGAAGCCTCGGTGCGCGCGTGCCTCCGTGCGGCGCATGGCGAGGAGCCGTTCGTGCGGCTGCTCGGCAAGGGTGAATGGCCCGCGATCGCGTCGGTGGAACGCACGAACTTCTGCGACATCGGCCTTGCCGTCGACGAGCCGACACGGCATCTGCTGATCGTGAGCAGCATCGACAATCTGCTGAAGGGTGCGAGCGGACAGGCGCTGCAGTGCTTCAACGCGCGCTTCGGGCTGCCCGAGACCACCGGACTGCTTCCATCGCAGCCTGAGGCGGTGCGCTGATGCGCCCGACCGTCATCAAGCTTGGGGGCGCGCTGCTCGATGCGCCGCAGGCGCACGCGGCCGCGTTCGACGCGCTTGCGGCGTGCGTGCGTGCCACGCCCGCGGTGATCGTGCATGGCGGTGGCAAGGCCGTGGATCGCCAGCTGGAGGCACTTGGCATGCCCACGCAGAAGCGTGACGGCATCCGCATCACGCCGCCCGACCAGATGGAACAGATCACCGGCGTGCTCGCGGGGTGCATGAACGCCCGAATGGTCGGCCTGCTCTGCGCACGCGGCGTGAAGGCCGTGGGCCTCACGCTTGGCGACGCGGGCACCACCGCCGCGCGCCTCACCACGCGCTACGCCTTCGACACCGGTCGCGTGGGCGAGATCACCGGCGGCGACATGACCCTGCTTCGCACCCTGCTCGCCGCGGGCTTCGTGCCCGTGCTCAGCAGCATCGCGCTCGATGCGCAGGGCGAGGCGCTGAACGTGAACGCCGACGAGGCTGCGGCGGCGATCGCGCGCCTGCTGCCGGCGTCGCGCCTGGCGCTGCTCACCGACGTGCCGGGCGTGAAGGACGCCTCCGGCCGCGTGGTACCCGAACTCGACGCCGCCGCCTGCCAGGCCATGATCGACCGTGGCGAGATCACGGGCGGCATGGTCGCCAAGGTGCGCGGGGCCCTCGAGGCGGCGCGGCTTGCGCGCGTGCCGGTGCTCGTGGCAGGCTGGAGCGATCCGCACGCGCTTGGACGACTGGCCGATCCCGATGCGCCGGGAACCCGATTCACGCCCAGCGCACAGGAGACCATCCATGCCTGAACCCGCCCGCCGACTCGGCTCGAAGGACCTGGGGCGCGTGCTCGACCTCTCGCCGGCCGAGGTCCTGCCCCTGCTCGATCAGGCGCGCCTGCTGAAGAGCGACTATGCCCCCTGGCGCGACACGTTCCGCCAGCGCGCGATCGTGCTGCTGTTCGAGAAGCCCTCGCTGCGCACGCGCGTGAGCTTCGAGATCGGCTTCGCGAAGTTCGGCGGCACGGCGGTCTACCTGGACCATCAGGGCAGCCCGATCGGATTGCGCGAGACGATCGCGGACTACGGCCGCAACCTCGAGCGCTGGTGCGACTGCATCGTGGCGCGCGTGATGAATCACGCGACCATCGATGGCCTGGCCGCAAGCGCCGAGATCCCCGTGATCAACGCGCTCAGCGACCTGCATCATCCCTGCCAGGCGCTTGCCGACTTCCTCACGCTGGTCGAGCGTGGCTTCGACTTCCAGCATGACCGGCTGGCGTGGATCGGCGACGGCAACAACGTCTGCCACTCGCTGATCGAGATGGCGGCCACCGTCGGCTGCGGAATCACCGTGATCACGCCCCCGGGCGCGGAGCCCCACGCCAGCGTGCTGCGCGACGCGCAGGCCCGCGCCTGCCGCAGTGGCGCGAACATCGAGATCACGAACGATCCCGCCCGCGTGGCGGGCGCCTTCGCCGTCTACACCGACACCTGGACCAGCATGGGACAGGCAGTCGACCCTGCGCGCCTGAAGGGCTTCGCGCCCTATCAGGTGAACGGCGCCCTCATGGCCAAGGCGGGCCCCAGCGCCCTGTTCATGCACTGCCTGCCCGCGCACCGCGGCGAGGAAGTGACCGACCAGGTGATCGACAGCCCCAACAGCGTGGTGTTCGACCAGGCGGAGAACCGAATGCACGCGCAGAACGCGCTGCTTCTGAACCTGATCGGAACGCCAAGCAACGACCCTCTCGCACGCAACGCCCGGGCCAACGCCCGCGCATCGGAGTGACTTCACATGAGCACCGTCGCCCCCAAGGCCCCCTCCCCATCCGCCTCCAGCGCCGCCCGCGGCGGCGGCCCACGCCGCATCTGCGTGGCCTACTCCGGCGGCCTCGACACCAGCTGCGTGATCCCGTGGCTGCGTGATCACTACAAGTGCGAGGTCGTGGCATTCGTGGCCAACGTGGGCCAGGGCCAGGACGAGCTCGTCGGGATCGAGAAGAAGGCGAAGGATTCGGGCGCGTGCGAGTGCTACGTGGCCGACCTGCGCGAGAAGTTCCTGACCGACTTCGTGTGGCCCATGGTGATGGCGGGCTGCACCTACGAGGGCCGCTACCTGCTGGGCACCAGCATCGCGCGCCCCTGCATCGCCGAGGCGCACGTGAAGGCGGCGCTGGAGACCAACTGCGACGCCGTGGCGCACGGATGCACCGGCAAGGGCAACGACCAGGTGCGCTTCGAGAGCACCTTCGCCGCGCTCGCCCCGCAGCTCAAGGTGATCGCGCCGTGGCGCGAGACGGCGTGGACGCTGCGCAGCCGCGAGGCGATGCTCGCCTATCTGGCCGAGCGCAAGATTCCCTGCGCGGCCAGCGCCACCAAGATCTATTCCCGCGACGCGAACCTCTGGCACATCTCGCACGAGGGTGGCGCGCTGGAGGATCCGTGGAACGCGCCGCCGGAAGACGTGTGGATGCGCAGCGTGAGCCCGATCGAGGCGCCGAACGCGCCCGAGGAGGTGATCGTCGGCTTCGAGCACGGCGTGCCCGTGAGCGTGAACGGCAAGAAGCTCGGCGCCGTGGCGCTGCTGGAGACCCTGAACGAGATCGCGGGCCGCCACGGCGTGGGCCGCGTCGACATCGTGGAGAACCGCCTCGTCGGCATGAAGAGCCGCGGCGTGTACGAGACGCCAGGCGGCACGATCCTCATGGAGGCCCTGCGCGGCATCGAGCAGCTCGTGCTCGATCGCGACAGCATGCGCTATCGCGAGGAACTGGCCATCGAGTACGCGCGCGTCATCTATGACGGCCGCTGGTTCTGCCCGCTGCGCGAGAGCCTGCAGTCGGCGATCACCTCGCTCGCGAAGCCGCTCACCGGCGAGACCGGCGTGCGCCTGTACAAGGGCACGGCCACGGCGAACCGCCGCCGCAGCCCGAACTCGCTCTACAGCCACGAGTTCGCCACCTTCGGCGAGGACGAGGTGTACGACCAGCGGCACGCGGAGGGCTTCATCCGCCTGTTCTCGCTGCCAAGCCGCATCCGCGCCATGCTGGGCCTTGGCCCCAAGGTTCAGGTTTCAGGGGTGCAGGCGAAGGGTGGGGCCGCGCGGTGACGACAGCCATCTGGGCAGGCCGCGTGCAAGGCGGCCAGGACTCGCTGTTCCGCGTCTTCAACGACAGCCTGCCGTTCGATCGGCGGCTGGTGCAGGAAGACGTGGAAGGTTCGGTCGCCTGGGCCGCGGCGATCTGCCGCGCCGGCGTGATCACCGACGACGAGCGCGCACGCCTGGAGAAGGCGCTGCGCGAGATCGGTGCACTGGCGGCAGCCGATCCCACCCTGCTGGTGAACGCCGTCGACGAGGACGTGCACAGCTGGGTGGAGCGCGAGCTGGTGGCGCGCGTGGGTGACCTTGGCAAGAAGCTGCACACCGGCCGCAGCCGCAACGATCAGGTCGCCACGGATCTCCGTCTCTGGTGCATGAAGCAGATCCGGCAACGGCTTGCCGAGATCGACACGGCGAACGAGAGCCTGCTGGAACTCGCCGAGCGCGAGAAGGACACGGTCTTCCCCGGATTCACGCACCTGCAGCGCGCGCAGCCCGTGCTGTTCGCGCACTGGTGCCTGGCCTACGTGGAGATGCTGCGCCGCGACGCGGATCGCTTCAGCGATGCGCTGGACCGCGTGATGCGCTGTCCGCTCGGTTCGGGCGCGCTCGCGGGCACGGCGTATCCGATCGACCGTGCGCGGCTTGCCAAGGATCTCGGCTTCGAGGGTCCGACAGCGAACAGCCTCGACGCCGTGAGCGATCGTGACTTTGTGGCGGAACTGCTGGCGGCCAGCGCGATCGCCATGCTGCACCTCTCGCGCATGAGCGAGGACCTCATCTTCTACGCCACCGGCGAGGCCGCGTACATCGAGCTGGGCGACGATGTCAGCACCGGCAGCAGCCTGATGCCGCAGAAGAAGAATCCTGACGCGTGCGAACTCATCCGAGGCAAGACCGGCCGCGTGATCGGCGCGCTTGCGGGCGCGCTGGCAACCTTCAAGGCGCTGCCGCTGGCCTACAACAAGGACCTGCAGGAGGACAAGGAGCCGCTGTTCGACGCGATGGACACGCTCAGCCTCTGCCTGCGCGTGACGCCGCGCGTGCTGCGCAGCCTGAAGGTCGACCGCGAGCGCGCGCGCAAGGCCGCGATCGCCGGCTACGCGAATGCCACGGAACTGGCGGACTATCTCGTGCGCAAGGGCGTGCCGTTCCGCGAGGCGCATGGCCAGGTCGGCCTGCTGGTGCGCGAGGCGATCCGCCAGGGCAAGCCGCTCGAGGCGCTCACCGTCGAGGAGATGGCGAAGCTCGCGCCGCAGGTCGAGAAGGACGTGTACGTCACGCTCACCGTCGACGCCGCGATCGGTCGTCGCAGCGTGCCGGGTGGAACCTCGCCGGACCAGGTCCTGGCGCGCGTGCGCGAGGCGCGACGCAGCCTTCGAGGCGCCAAGCGAACGCGACGCAAGGCGGCCGGTGGCGCGAGCGGTCTGCGCGACGCGATGGTCGAGGATCTCGATGACATCTGCCGCCTCGTCGACCTGTGGAGCAGCAAGGGCGAGAACCTGCCGCGGCCTCGCGAGGAGATCCTGGAGAAGATCACCGACTTCGGCGTGGCCGTGGTCGATGGCAAGGTGCGCGGATGCGCGAGCCTGTGGGTCTACGAGGCCGACCTTGCCGAGATCCGCTCGCTCGGCGTCGACGAGGGCTTCCACGGGCGCGGCCTGGGCCGGCAGCTCGTGCAGTTCTTCCTGGACAAGGCCAAGGGCCTGGGCATCAAGCGCGTCTTCGTGCTCACCCGCATGCCGGCCTTCTTCGAGAAGTGCGGCTTCCGCATCGTCAGCGTGAACAGCCTGCCGCAGAAGATCACGAAGGACTGCGCGAAGTGCCCGAAGAACCATGCCTGCGACGAGATCGCGATGGTGCAGGACCTGAACACGGAGAACGGCACGTGAGCACCAGCCACATGCCCGCGGCGGCAAGCGCCGCCGGGGAAGCCCCCCTCGTGGCCCCGCCCCTGCCGAACGGCTTTGCCGCCGGCAACGTGAGCGCCGGAATCAAGTCGACCGGAGCGCCGGATCTCGCGATGCTGCGGTGCCCAGCCGGTGCCGTCGCCGCCGCCATGTTCACCACCAACCGCTTCGCGGCGGCGCCGGTGCTTGCAAGCCGCCGCAACCTGCGGGACTCGCGAGGCCACTGCAGCGTGCTGGTGGTGAATTCCGGGTGCGCCAATGCGGCCACGGGCCCCGAAGGCGCGGCGGACGCCGAGGCGATGATCGACGCCGCTGCGGCGGCATGCGACTGCACTCCCGCGGCGGTGCTCGTGAACAGCACCGGCATCATCGGGAAGCGCTTGCCGATCGACCGGGTGTGCGCGGCCATGCCCGCGCTCGCGAAGGCATGTGCCGACGGCAGCTGCGAGCCCTTCGCGCGCGGCATCATGACCACCGACACGCGGCCAAAGATGAGCACGCGCACGCTGCCCGGCGCCGCAGACGGCGAGATCCGCGTGACTGGCATGGCCAAGGGCGCCGGCATGATCCACCCGAACATGGCGACCACGATCGTGGCAGTGACCACCGACGCGGAAGTCACGCCAGCCGAACTCGACGGCATGCTGCGCCACGCGGTCGAGCGCAGCTTCCACCGCATCTCGATCGATGGCGACACAAGCACGAACGACTCGGTCTTCTGCCTGGCCAGCGGCGCCGCCGGGCCGGCCAAGGATCGCGCGGCTCTCCAGAAGGCGCTCGACGAGGTTCTTGGAGATCTCGCGCGCATGGTCGTGCAGGACGGCGAAGGATTCACGCGAGGCCTGGAGGTGCACGTGCGTGGCGCGGCCAGCGACGCCGATGCGCTGCTGATCGCTCGGACCGTGGCCACCAGCACGCTGGTGCGCTGCGCGATCACGGGCGGCGACCCCAACTGGGGACGAATCGTTGCGGCGGCGGGGCGAAGCGGCGCGCGGCTCGATCCCGAGCTTCTGGTCGTGAAGGCCGGCGGCGTGACGCTGTTTCAGCAGGGTGCGCCGGCAGCCGTCGAGAAGACGGTGGCCGAGCGGGCATTTTCGCGGGACAACGTGTTGATCGAACTTGATCTCGGCCTTGGCGGCGGTCGCGACTTCTTCCTGTCGAGCGGCCTGACCGAGGACTACGTGCGTCTCAACGCCGACTACTCAACCTGAGGTCCGCGTAACAGGGTCAGAGGTTGTTATTCACCACTTCCCTGAAGTGGTGAATAACAACCTCCGACCCTCGCTATCGGCCGTTGATGAGCTGATCGCGCAGGTCCGCGGCCTGCTGCACAAGCGGATCCGCCTCGCCAAGCACGGTCGCCAGATCGGCCGCCACCGCGATCACAGCCTTGCGCGCTTCCTCGTCGCGATCGAGCGTGGCCAGGCAGTCGGCCCGGTCCAGCGCCACCAACGCCAGCAACTGCAGCCGCCAAGGAGCCTCCTGCTTCATGCGTAGCCATGCCGCAACGTCCACCCCGCGGAGGGCCCGAGCGTAGTGCTCGACCGCGGCGCCGCACTCTCCCCGCGCCTTCTCCAGCGTGGCAAGCGTGGCCCACGCCTCCGCCGGCACCTCGCCCGACAGCAGTTCCCGCGCTTCCACGCTGGCCCGCAGCCGCGTCTCCTGCTTCAGCACGTTCGTCTCGCCTGCGGACATGCGGATGCGCGCGTGCTGCTCCAGCACGAGCGGCTCGCAGGACTGTGCGGCAGTCGGCTTCGCGAGCGCCTCGCACAGGCTTTCGCTCCAGGCCAGCGCGTCGGCTACTCGCCCCAGTGCAAGCAGCGCCTCCGCGCGAAGCAGGGCGGCTCGCATGGAGCCTTCGGACTGCGCGACGGTGCTCCCGTCGAGGGATGCGGTCGCCTGCAGCACGGCCTCAGGTCCTCGCTCGACCCACGCCACGGCCAGCGGATCTCGCGTGTCGGACGCAGCTTCCGGCACTGCCGTGGGGCGAACCTCCTCCAGCACGACGGCAGGCGGAATGTCCGGCATCGGCGCGCGCTCGGCCAGCACGATCGAGCGATACGCCCACCATGCGCCCACGCTCAGCGTCAGCATCGCGACCATCAGCGCGAACCACAGGAACCGCGCCGACACATGCCCTCGACGGCGCGATGCCATCAGAACTGCCGCAGGAAACGCACGTCGTTCTCGAACAGCCAGCGGATGTCGCCGATGCCGTGCCGCCGCATCGCGATGCGTTCCACGCCCAGGCCGAAGGCGAAGCCCGTGAACACCTCAGGGTCCACGCCCACCGACTGAAGCACCGCCGGATCCACCATGCCGCAGCCACCCAGCTCGACCCAGCGCCACTCGCCCTTGATCTTCATCTTCATGTCCACCTCCGCGCTCGGCT
>JBMOGS010000067.1:0-9582 GCA_049318245.1 Phycisphaerales bacterium
CCTTGCCACCAAGAGCTGGGCGTACTGGCCCATGTTCCTGTTCCCGTTCACGATCATTGGACTGATCTTCGCCGTGAGGATGTGGACCATGCTGCCGGCGGCGACCAAGAAGTACCTCGCCGAAGTGGAAGGCAAGGAAATCGGCGTGCGGCGCAAGAAGCACACGGCGATCTGAGCTCCGCTGCACTAGCCAAATACGCCTCAACGCCGCTCGTTCCGCTCAGACGGCTGTCGCGAAAGCCCGTTCCCTCCTCGATCGGGCCCCATGATCGCGTTTCGGCGGAGAACTGAATTGACCCCAGTGACGCACGATGATCCAATGTATGCATGGATCCGAATCAATCCGGGGGCGATCCAACGCCTCCAAGCTCTCAGGATGACTTGACGCTGCCGGTTGATGCCGCGACGCACGCAGCGCCTCGCGAGCAAGCGGCCAAGTCCCTCTCCGCAGCGCTGACGGGCGAGCGCGCCGGTGATCGAATCGGTCCCTATGTGCTGATGGAGCGCCTCGGCGCGGGCGGGTTTGGCGTGGTGTGGCGCGCTGAACGGCGTGAAACATACGTTCAGCAGGTGGCGATCAAGCTGCTACGACCGGGCATGGACAGCGAGGCGGTGCTGGCACGCTTCGATCAAGAGCGCCAGGCGTTGGCAATGATGGATCACCCCAACATCGCGAAGGTGATCGACGGCGGCATCACCGAGAACGGCCGCAACTACTTCGTGATGGAACTGGTGAAGGGCGAACCCATCACCGCCTTCTGCGATCGCCATCAACTCAGCATCGAGAAGCGTCTGCAACTCTTCGCGCAGGCCTGCGATGCGATGCAGCATGCCCACATGAAGGGCGTGATCCATCGTGATCTCAAGCCGGGCAACATCCTTGCAAGCATGGGCGACACCGGCGACGGTTCCGCCTTCAACGGGCGCGTGACCATCATCGATTTCGGCGTGGCCAAGGCCACCAGTCCTGGCCTGACGGCCCGCCAGGTTTTCACCGAGACCGGGCAGATGATCGGCACTCCCGAATACATGAGCCCTGAACAGGCCGATGGTGGCCTTGATCTGGATACACGCACCGACATCTATTCGCTTGGCGTGGTGCTGTACGAACTGCTGGTTGGCGCTCCGCCGTTTGACCCAGCCTCGCTGCGCAGCGCAGGACTGGCCGCCATTCACCGCGTGATTCGCGAATCCGATCCCATGCGTCCCAGCGAACGCCTTGGCTCGCTCTCGCGCGTGACACCGGCTGCGGCGAAGGAGGACACGGCTGCAACCATCGCTCGTGGACGTGGCATGAAGTCCGACGTGCTGATCCGAGTGCTCCGACGCGAACTGGAATGGCTGCCCATGAAGGCGATGCGCAAGGAGCGCAGCGAGCGATATCGAAGCGCCGCCGAGTTCGGGGACGATGTTCGCAACTACATGGAAGGCAGGGCCCTGCTTGCTGGCCCCGAATCCTCCGCCTATCGCGTTCGGAAATTCGTGCGTCGACACCGGCTCGGCGTGCTGTCAGCCGCCATGATTGCGGCATCCCTGCTCGCCGCATCGGTCATCAGCACGTGGTTCGGCATCCGCGAGGCGCGCGCACGCGCCCTGGCAGAGCAACGTGAGCGGGATGTGCGGCAGATCTCGGAATTCCAGAAGGACATGCTCGAGTCGCTCGATCCGGACAAGATGGGCCATGACATGAAGCAGCTTCTGGAGGCGAACTTGAAGAAGGCGACAGCCGAGTCGCCCGCTGCTGTTCGTGACCAGATCGAGCGTGCCTTTCTCGAGGGGCTCAGCTGCATCAACTCGACCGATGTCAGCAGGGATTTGCTGCGCAAATCGGTGCTCCCGAGCGCGGACAACATTTCAAGGTCCTTTCATGACCAGCCGAATATCGAGGCGGAGCTGAGACATGTGCTCGCGATTGCCCTCTACAACTTGGGACTGAAAGATGAAGCAGCAGCGACGCAGGACGCAGCACTGGCGCTACGGCCGACCGAGGAACTTGATTCAACTGAATCCCTGGCCTCGCTCCACTGGGCGGGAAAAATTGGCTCGGAGGTCACGGACGGCGATCAGGCGACGCGGATGGCGCAGGTTCGATCGGCATACGAGGGGCTTCGTGCGAAGCGCACGGCGGACGCCGACGACGAGGCGTTGTTTGCTCTCGAGACACTGGCGGGCCTGACACAGAACCCCGATGACGCCCTGCGGATGTACGCGGATGTCGAGCGTCTTGCCGCTGAAGCGTTGCAGAGCCGCATCAACTTGAACTCCGCCAGTCGCCACGCACTGCAGGATCGAGTGATCCTTTCTAAAGCCAGCCGACTGATCTGCCTGCGCGAGCTGAAGCGCGCGGAGGAGGCCACACGACTTGCGGACGCGCTCGAGCAGGAACTGCCCCAGTACGCCGATCTTTCTGCACGCGCGAGCCTGACTGCAATGAGAAACATCGCCCTGGCTCGTCAGGACGAGCAAAGCATCCATCCGAGCGCCGAACACAAGCGTTCGGCGATCACGGCTCACGAAGCTGTGTGCAAAAAGTCGACCGAGTTGCTCGGCTCGAATCATCCCGACACGATCGACGCGTACAACAATCTGGCTACTCTGCAGTGGAATCTGGGCGATCCAGCGGCGGGTGTCCCGATTCTGGAATCGCGCATGCCCGCCTGGCGCTCCACGATCGGGTCAAAAACCGCGCAACTGCGGAACGCCATGAACACCCTCGGTCAGCTGTACTTGGCCACCGAGCAGCGCGCCAAGGGCGAACCACTCGTCCTGGAAGCCACCGAAGACGCATCCGTGGAGGACGCTCCCAAACTCTTCGAAAGTCGCGCTTCGCTTCTTGCGGACACAGGCAGGCTCGCCGAGTCGCGGGCGCTGTATGAGCAGTTGCTGAAGCACCAGCAAGCTACGAACGCGGAGCCCGTGCTCATCGCCCAGACATTGACTGCGCTCGCCAACGTGGATCGTCGCCTGTCAAATCTTCCCGCCGCAACGGCGGCACTTGAGCACGCACGGGAGGTGCTGGACTCCAATCATGTTGGCATTCTCTCGGACACGCGATGGGATGTGCTGAATCGCCTCAGGAACGTGTACGCGGATCGCATGAAGACGGAGTCTGACGAAGCCTTGCATCAGGCACACGATGCGTTGGAGCGCCAAATCGAGGCTTTGAAGGAACCCCGACGCGCAAATGCCCGCCGGGTCACATGGCCACTACAGTAAATTGTCCGATAAGCGTTGGCCAACGACTTGATGCCGGTGTTGTCCAGTGAAATTTTCAAGCAATTGCAGGCTTGTCAATTGGATGCGTAGCCGTTTCGGGTTACGGTGGGTCGATTCCGGTGATGTGTTCTACTGCGTTCATTTTGAGGCGGGTCCAGATCAGTTCCCTGTGGGCACCTGTCTTGGGGTTTGTCGCGGCGGCTCAAGCTCAATTCTGTCCGTGCCTTCCACAGCCGCTGACGCGCGGTGAACGGACCAATGAATGTGCTGCGCAAGTGTGCGCACAGGTCGCCTTCTGCTGCGACACCTCATGGGACATGTTCTGCGCCGAGTTGGCTAATTCGATCTGCGGCGCATGCAGCGCGGATTGCGATGGTGACGGCACTCCCGACGCCTGCGAAATTGATGCATGGGGCTACGACGCGCAGCATCGTCGAGTGAATCGTCCAGACGGTGTTCCCGATGACTGCCAACCGGCCAGCGACTGCAACGGCAACGGAATCGATGATGCACTCGACATCTCCACGCAGCGGAGCATCGACTGCAACCGCAACGGCATTCCGGATGAGTGCGAACGAGCCGCGAACCCCGGCCTTGATCTCGATGACAACGGCGTGCTGGACGCGTGTGAGGGAAATCCGTGTGACGCGGAGTGGTGCGGCGAACGCGTGGTGCACTGGATTGGCCCGCCCATCTCGCGCCAGCCTTTCGAATCAGCGGCCAATTGGCTTCCGAGTCGCCCGGGTACACAGTCCACGATTGGCGATGCGCTCACGACCAGTCGCCGCATGGACGCGGCTCTGCACTGCGATAGAACAGCACACCGGATCGCACTGCAAGCAACCGATGCCCTTCTGGAACTCGACACGCACATCCTGCGGCTTGTCACCCCCGTCCCCGGTGGCGACTGCCCACCGCCGCCCCCCGGCGGCTTCGGCGCTGGCGGCGTGTTCCTCTCGGGAGCCGCTTCCCTCCAGCTGGATCCGCGACGCACCGCGCCGGGCGGTGCCAACAGCCTGATGCAGGCCGACACGATCGAGGCATATGGAATCGCGGCCCTGTCCTGCCAGTTCACGTCAAGCCCGTGGACCGACATCGCCGTCAGTGGCGCTGTCACGCTGACCAACACGGAGGTGGTGCTGCGCGGCACCACCAGTGCGGCATCCATGCGCATCCTCGACGGTTCAGAAATCGACGCTCGCGGCAACCTGGTACCTGCACCGGGCGCATCGCTGCAGGTCGAATTCGCCTCCACGGTACGAGGCTGGCGCCTCGGCTTCGACCACGACGACACGATGTTCGTTCGCACAGGTGCAAATGGATGGGTTCGCCACGCATCCACCCAGACCAGTGCCGCCAACCTCCTGCTGCTGTGGGACTGGTCGGAGGTGCCGAACGAGTCTGCGCCGATCCTCGACACCGACAGCGAATTGGTGATTCGCGGCGCTTTGCAGATCGACGCCGGATTGACCGCCGGCCGCATGCCGACCGCGGACTCGATGCCAAGAGTCACGCTGCTGCGACAATCCGTTGCCGCCTGCAACGAGCGGTATGGACTGGTGGTTGGCACACCACCGCGCGGCTGGCGCTACGCCCAGATTGCGGAGTCGATGCCGGGCGCATCGCGACTCGATCTGGCGCTGCTCCCAGAGCCTGCCGTCGATCCGCGATTGAATCCCGGGTATCAGGCGCCCCTTGAAGGAACCGAGGTTGGCAAGGTCGCGATCGATCTGAACAACGACGGTGCGGACGAGATCGTGGTGGCGGTGCGTACCACAGGCGTCTCGGGAGAACTTCGTGTGTACGAGTGGACGCGCGGCGAAGACGGACTCCCCATCCTGCGACTGAATGCCTCGATGACCCGCGTGCTCACGGGTGGCCAGCCGATCATTCCATGGGACGGCACACGGGGCGATGGCCAACCGCTTGACACCGGCGACTTTGACGGCGATGGTCGGATGGATCTGGCCGTGGCATGTGAGGGCGGAGCCCCGTTCCGTCTCTACCGGAACGCGGGCAACGGCCTTGTGCTGCACGCCTTTGCGGATCCCCTTCCGGTCGGCGACCGAGCCACCTGCGTGGCGATCCTGCCGCCGTCCCAGAGCGGCGGCGCGCTGGTCCTGCAGCAGAATGGATTCGCGGGTGGCGTGCAAAGTGGCGGGACAGGGAAGTTGAATCAGTATCCAGTCTCCGGCGGAGCTGCCATCGCCACGCAGCAACTTGCAGGACTCCCCCGGAGCGTTCGTGGCAGCGGCTCGGGCGGCAAGAAGGGCGTTGAAGTGGTCACAGGCGGTGGAACGAAGCCCGCGGACTTCGATTTCGTCGCGAGCGCCTCTGAGGCGTTCATCCAGCTCTGCAAACTGGATGAAGCAGGCTCGATCGCACCCCCACTGCCACCCGCCCTGGTTCCGTACGCGCCCAGAGACCTGGCCTTGCTGACGATTCCAAATGCAGGTGGATCACCTCGTCTCTGTGTCGCGGCCGCCAACGTCTCGAACAAGGTCGCGGACATGACGCTTCTCCACGGCGCCGATCCAAGCGACGCGGCAGCGGAGACCGGATTCGACGCCATTGCCAGTCTTTCCACCGCATCGGGCACGCAAGGGGCACGCAACATCGTTGCGACACCGCTGTTCACCAAGGTATCCGGCGCAGTGCCCGATCTTCTCGTGACCCGCGCAGATGGACGCGTGGTAGCAGCCCGCACCGATGCAGATGACCGGGGAAGCGTCTCACTGGGGTATCTGGTGACACTCGCACAGCTGAGCGCCGGAACAACACACAGCGCCGCCGGCGGCACATTCGGCGCCGTGCGAGGCGTCGTCTCGACCGTCTCGCTGGGCAGCAGCATCGCGGCGGGATTCGACACACTGCAGATGCAGACGATCCAGGGGGTATCTGGCTCCAGAGGCCCCACCCTGCCCGACTTCGACGGCAGTGGATTCGTCGACTTCAGCGACGTGGCGCTGGTGCTACTGGACTTTGGCCCCTGTGCCGGATGCCTGACGGATCTTGACCAGAACGAATTCATCGACTTCGGCGATGTCGCGCTGGTGCTTCTTGCCTTTGGAGAGACCCCATGATGCAACGAATCACGCTTGTCCTGCCTGCCCTGCTCGCCTGCAGCATCGCTCCATGCCTGACGGCGGGAGAACTTCAATTGGCCAGCGGATCCGTTGTCACATCGGGTGCGATGGATTCCTTCCCGCTCAAGGCCATCCGGGACGTGGTCGGCGTGACCGCCGGCGGATCGGTCACGGTTGCGCGCACCTGCGACGGCCGCCGGTTCGCCATCGGTTCGAACGGAAGCGGATTGATCGACGGCATGCCCGCCGAAGCGGTCGAGATGGCGATCGGCAATGCGCAAGGCGTCGCGATCCTTCGGGACGGATCCCTTCGCGTGTGGGGCTCGATCAGCACATCCAATCCACCACCCACCGGACTGCCAGCCGGCGCGCTGGCTTGGACCGGCGTGGCCGCCGGTGGGCAACACGGCGCTGCATGGACCGATGATGGACAACTCGCTATGTGGGGCAACGACGACTTCGGCCAGTGCCAACATCAGTCACAGGGTGATGGAAGCGGATGGAGCCAGCTCGCGCTCGGCGGCTCGCACTCCATCGGCATTTCCACAACACAGCGCGTGTTCGCCTGGGGTCTGAACTCATCCGGACAAGCGGCGGTTCCGAGCAGCGTCGATGGTGCGCGGACCGTGGCCGCAGGTCTCATGCACTCCGTGGCCGTGACGACGGATGGACATCTGGTGGGCTGGGGATCGAACTCGCACGGACAACTCTCGCTGCCGGGCACGGACGGATGGACCGACGTGAAGACCGGCGCGCTGCACACCGTGGCCCTGCGTCGAGAAGCCGACGGACACACCACCGCATGGGCCTTCGGTGACAACACCTTCAAGCAGTGCGAGATCGGCGAGGGCGGCACCAGGAGTCGCGCGTTGGTCGGTGCGATCGCGGCTGGTCTGTATCACACTGCCTCCGTGGACGAGGGCAATGGATGCCTGAACGCCGATCTGCAATTGCGCGTGGCGGGCAAGAACTTCTATGGCGAGGCCGGAACCATCGATTCGGCACTGGTGGATGTGGCCAACGGTGATGGGTTCGTCGTGGGCATCCGCCAGGATCGCTCACTGGTCGCGTGGGGCAGTGATACGGATGGTGTGCGCACGGTGCCGAGCGGCAGCTGGTACGCCGCATGTGCCGCGGGACCGCGACATGCCGCCGCGATCACGACTGATGGCTATCTGTATGTGTGGGGCAGCTCGGCGGACGGCAAGACGACCGCACCGGATCTGGTGGCGGGAGAGCGATGGTCGCGAATCGCATGCGGCTCTCGCCACACCGTTGGCCTGCTCACCACGGGTGCGGTTCGCGCATGGGGCAGCAACGCCGCCGGCCAGTCCGCTGTGCCCGCAGCGTTGCTCGCGACCGGCATCGCGGCTGGCAACTATTTCTCCGCGGCAACCGCTACGGATGGAACTCCGGTGATCTGGGGTGCCAACACGCGGGGGAACCTGCTGCCCCCCAGCACGTTGCGGGTGCGTTCACTCGCTGCCGGCTCGGAGCACATGATCGCAGTCACAACGGATGGACGCGCGATCGCGTGGGGCGATGATGCCAAGGGGCAGTGCACTGTCCCGGCGTTGGGTCAGGTGATCTCGGTGGCCGCTTCCGGCACCACGAGCGCCGCGCTTCTGCAGGACGGTTCCATCGCCGTCTGGGGCAGCGTTCGCCAGCTCGATGGAACCTATGTGCCCGCCACCGCTCCCACGCTGCCAAGCGTCATGGACAATGGTCGCGCCTTGCGCACACATCGCCTCAGCGTCGGCGGCGAGTCGGTGTCGGTGCTGGTGGGTCACGAATATGTGGCCAACCATAACCTTGGCCCCTACTACACGATCCAGGACGCGATCGATGCAGCGCCGGTCGGAGCCGTGGTTCGGGTGGCGGCGGGCCGCTGGTTCCCGCGGCAGATCCGATCAGACATGACAGGGCTTGAACTCCGCGGCGACATCACGCTCACCGCCGAGAATCCGGATGCGACCGACAACGTGCGCGGCACCTGGCTTTTTGGCTCCGCATTCACTACTCCCGACCCGCGTGACCGCAACACCTCCCTTTCGAGCAGCATGATGACGGTGTGGAACAATGAGAGTCCCGCGTGCGTGATCAGTGGGTTCACGTTCTACATGGGTGTGAAGGGCCGCATCTGGCCGGCAAACCCGGCTTCCGTGGTCGGAGGCGGCATCTATGTTGGGCAGCGATATAACGCCGAGTTGTGCGCCGGAAGCGCGTTTCTCGGCGCGAGTCCCACCATCGAGAAGTGTCGTTTCAAGTATTGCTTCGCCGGCTATGGTGGCGCGATCTTTCTGAGTCGATCGCGCGCAGCGATACGCGACTGCACATTCGATTCCAACTCAGCACAGACATCCGGTGGCGCACTGTACTCATGGGCCCACAACGGAGTTGTTGAACGGTGCAACTTCGTCGACAACCGGACGGTTGACAAGGACGGCGGTGCCAGTGCCATCGTGACGGTCTCGGATCAATTCATGTGGTGCGCATCGGACTGTCAACGGCGAGCATCATGCGAACTGGTTGGGGCGGATTGCACGACGCGCTATGACCGCGGAGCACCGACCTATCGCGCGTGCACGTTCACCCGGAACTTTGCCTATGGATTCGGAGGAGGAGTTGCATACGGCATTGGGTATCGCCACCCAGATGCAGTGGGACCGGACGGAACCCCACTACGTTGGGCGAAGTTTGAGGACTGTGTGTTCGATGCAAACGTGGCCAAGACCGGCGGCGGAGGCATGTGCGTGACGATGCAGGACAAGCAGGCTACGAATCCCGCGGCGCTCTGCCCATATCCAGCGGAGACCGGCATCGAACTCCTGCGCTGCGTCGCGCTGAACAATTCGGCAACCGATCACGGTGCTGCGCGTTACTCCGACCTGCAAGGGCCGTACGTCGATCATGGCGGCAACCAGCTGAATCGCGTCGGCAATCCTTGCCCACTCGATCTTGACGGAAGCGGCACGATCGACCACGGCGACCTCGCGATCGTCCTGATGCTGATCGGCACGGCCGGTGTCGGCGATCTGGATGACAACGGACTTGTGGATTTCGGCGACGTGGTGTTCCTTCTGGTCGACTTCGGCCCCTGTCGCTGACGATCGACCAGAAGATCTCGCGCGCATCCACGGGCTGCTAGCGGGCGCCCTGTGCCGTCACTTGGCCGGCACCGGCGCCGGGATGTAACCCGGCAACTTCGACGCGTCTGGCTCGTGGGCCAGCTTCAGCGCGCGCTGCACGGCGTCCTCGAATTCGGCGTCATCGGCGTCGT
>JBMOGS010000068.1:0-9549 GCA_049318245.1 Phycisphaerales bacterium
GCCCCGTGGTGTTGGGGTAGCCGATCGCGCTGATGATCACCGGGGCAGGCTTGTTGGCCAGGGCGAGCAGGCGCGGCTCGCCCGAGTGTCCGCCCAGCTCGATGAGCACGTCGATGTCGCGCGTTCGGATGCGCGACTCGACGCTCTCGTGGGTGAGTGTGCCGCATTCATGCCACGCCTCCATGTATCCACGCAGGCGCTCCTGCGTCGCGTCGCGCTGCAGCGTTCCGCAGTTGGAGAAGGCCTCGAACTTGAGCCACGACGGCGCATGCCTCAGGATCGGTTCCAGGAAGAAGGTGACGGAGTGGTCTCGGAAATCCCCGGACAGGAGTCCGACCCGGATCGCACGCTCGGGATCGGGTGCCGTGCGGGTGACACGCTGGGGCGCGCCCACGAGCTTGCCGAACGCCCGGTGCGCGGCCGAGATCGCCTCGGCGGGCATCGAGAGGTTGTTCATCGTGTAGAGCATCATCGAACGCAGCTTGTGCTCCTGCGGGCTGAGCTCCAGGCAGCGACCCGCGGCCGTCACGGCCTCCTCGGCCTCGCCGGCCCGGGAGAGCGCGAAGAGCAGGTTGCCCGCCGCTGCGGCAATCCCGGGTCCGAGTTGCATCGCGCGGCGGCCAGCCTCGATGGCTTTCGCTGTCTCCCCGAGTTCGACGTGCACGAGCGTGAGCATGATGTACGCGGAGAGCGAATCGGGATCGCGCGCGAGCATGCCCTCGAACTGCGCGCGCGCATCGTTCCATCGGCGCGCGCCCATCAAGGCTTGTCCAAGTTCGTAGCGGCTCTCGAGATCCTCGGGATGCATCGTCACCATGCGCTCGAGATGCTGCACGGCCTGGTCGTACCGCCCGGCCGTCTGCAGCAGCGAGCCGAGCATCCGGCCCGCCGCAAGGTCGCGAGGCTTGATCTTCAGATGCAGGCGCACTGCCGCGATCGCCGCGTCGATGCGTCCGCCGGACAGCTCGTGCGCCACGCGTCGGGTGAGCGCATCAAGCATGGCGGGGGTCTCCATGGGTGGACATGCATGCAGTTCCGAAGAGGTTTCGGAGGGCCGCGTGCAGACGGCTGGCATAGGCCGTCGCGTCCAGCAGCGGGGACTGGAGGAGTTCGGCGCGGAGGCCCGAGCGCAGCGAAGCGAGCCGGGAGGCGTCCGAGGCCAGGCGGGACGCCACCCGGACGAAGTCCTGCATGTCCTGTCCAATGAACTCCGGATGTCCGGCCGCGCGCAGCAGGCTTGCGGACACGCGCGCGGCATGGTGATCGCCCAGCGTGGTGATCACGGGCACGCCCATCCAGAGCGCCTCGCAGGTGGTGGTGGTGCCGTTGTAGGGCATCGTGTCGAGCGCCACATGCACGCGGTTGTACAGGGCCAGATGCTCGGCGCGGCCCTTGGCGAAGGCGACCGTCTCGACAGCGTCGGCGGGAATGCCGGCGGCCGTCAATCGCGCCAGCAGGGCATGTTGGACCACGGGATCGCCGAGCCCGGGCGACTTCAGCAGCAGTCTGGAGCCGGGAACGGCTCGAAGCGTGCGCGCCCAGCCGTCCGCCGTCTCGGGCGAGATCTTCTGGTGGTTGTTGAAGCTGCCGAAGGTGATCGGCGCGCCTTCGGGAGGCATCGACGGTTCAACGGCGATCTCGGGAGGCCGGTAGCAGAGGAAGCACGGATCGATGCGGACCAGCCGCTCGGTGCAGCGCGCCTCGGCGCCCGGCGGATCCGTGATCGAGTCGACGATCCGGGCATCCACCGCCGGCAAGCCCGTGGTGTCGGGATAGCCGATGGCGCTCACGATCACCGGCGCCGGCTTCCGCGCCACGTCACCCAGCCGGTTGCCGCCAGAGTGGCCGCTCAGTTCCAGCAGCACGTCGATCCGTTCCGTCCGGATGCACGCGTCGAGCGCGTCGCCGCGCAGGCCCGCCACATCGAGCCACTTCCGGAAGAACGGCTTCAGATCGTCCGTCGTCCGGTCGGCCTGCCCGGGTGCCGCGGTCGAGAAGGCCACGAGTTCCACGTCGGCCGGAGCATGCCGGATCAGCGCGTCGGCGAACGAGGCGACGGAATGACCGCGAAGATCGGCGGAGAGAACGCCGATGCGGAGCCTGCGTCCATCGAGCGATGCCGGCGGCGGGGGCGTGGGTGCCGGCAGTGCCGCGCCGAAGGCCCGGTGCTCGGCGAGCATCGCTTCGGCATCGAGGCTGCGATAGTGCAGGTTCATCAGCAGGTTCGAGCGCAGCTCGGCCTCGGCAGGATGCGTGGCGAGGTGCGCGCGCAGCAACGCCACCGCATCCTCCACGCGGCCGGCGCGCGCAAGCGTGTTGCTGTGGTTGCGCACCAGGTCGACCCATTCTGGCGCGAGGGCAAGGCCCCGCTCGCCTGCCTCGATCGAGCGCGCCGAGTCTCCGATCGACTGGCAGGCCGTGGCCAGGCCCATCCACGCCAGGACGAATTCGGGGTGGATGCGCAGGCACTCGTCCCAGAGTCGGATCGCCTCCTGCGTGCGACCGACCCGATCCAGCGCGTTCGCCAGATTGTGCCGATGCACAGGCTCGTCGGGAAGCAGTTCCACGCCGCGCTGCAGGAAGTGGATCGCCTGATCCACCTCACCGGCGCGCAAGAGCAGGAGTCCAAGCAGTTCCGTCACCTCGGGATCCTTGGGCTTCATGCGCTGCCGCATGCGAACCATCGCGAGCGCCTCGTTCAGGCGCCCGTGATCGGCGTCGTGCATCGCGCGATCCCACAGGTCCGAGGGCATGAGGAGCGCGAGTATAGAAGTCGAGGCTCAGCCGGCCTGCGTCTCGCACCACTGCTTCCAGCATTCGCGGATGGCGGCGTGGAAGCGAGCGGCGTAGGCGGGGGCGTCGCAGAGCGGCGAGGTGCGGAGCGTTTCGCGCAGGCCGGATCGCAGCGTGGAGAGTCGCGCGCGGTCGGTCGCGAGTGTCTTGGCGAGCGCCACGAAGGCTTCTGGATCCTTCGCCACCAGTTCGGCGTGGCCGCACGCATGCAGCAGGCTGGCCGACACGCGCGCGGCGTGACGGTCGCCCAGCGTGGTGATCACCGGCACGCCCATCCAGAGCGCCTCGCAGGTGGTCGTGGTGCCGTTGTAGGGGGTGGTGTCCAGGGCCACATGCACCCGGTTGTAGAGCTCCAGATGCTCGTTGCGGGTCTTCGAGTAGGCCAACAGTTCCAGGCGCGAAGCCTCGATGCCGGCCTCGACGAATCGCTTCTCGATGCGGGCCCTGCCCGCGGCGTCGCTGAGGGTCTGGCTCTTCAGGAGCAGGCGCGAGCCGGGCACGGCCTTGAGCACGCGCGCCCAGAGCTCGATGCTGGTGGGGCCGATCTTGGCGGCGTTGTTGAAGCTGCCGAAGGTGATCGGGGCATCGTCGGCCGGCATGGCCGGCTCGGGCGCCTCGCTCGGCGGGCTGTAGCAGAGGAAGCAGGGGTCCAGCCGCAGCAGTCGCTCGGTGCAGAGGTGCTCGGATCCCGGCGGATCGGTGATCGAGTCGACCACGCGCCAGTCCACCGCCGGCAGCCCCGTGGTGTTGGGGTAGCCGATCGCGCTGATGATCACCGGGGCAGGCTTGTTCGCCAGGGCGGGGAGTCGACCCGTCTCTGTATGTCCGCCAAGCTCGATGAGCACATCGATGCGCGCAGATCGGATCGCCGCGTCGAGCCCTTCCGCGGACATGCTCGCGCATTCGTGCCACGCGTCGAACATCGGTTGCAGCAGGGCGGTGCGCGGATCCTGCGGCCTCGGAATTCCAGTCGAGAACGCCTCGAACCGCGTTCCGGCCGGCCGATCGGCGACCAGCGCACCCACGAAGAAGCCGACGGAATGCTCGCAGAGATCGCCCGAGAGGATGCCCACGCGAAGAGATCGATCAGGTTCCGCGGAGGTGCGTGCCGCATTCACCGGGGCGCCGAGCGCGGTGCCGTACTCGCGGTGCCGCTGCGTCAGATCGGATGCCGGGCGGGCTGCGTAGTTCAGCAGCATGAGAAGGCTCGAGCGAAGCTGATGGATCGTCGGATTGGCATCCACGCCACGCTGCAGGACCGCGATCGCCTCCTCGAGCTCGCCTGCACGTCCGAGCGCGAAGCCCAGATTGCCGGCGGCGGGAGCCAGATCGGGCGCCATCGCCACCGCGCGACGTCCAGCCTCGATGGCGCGAGGCGTGTCATCGATCTCCAGATAGGCGACGCTGAGGGCGATCCAGCCGAGCAGGTAGTCGGGGTGCGTGGAAAGGAGCTGTTCCCATTGGGCCACCGCCTCCCGCGGGCGTTTCGCATCCAGCAGCGAATTGGCGTAGTTGTTCCGGTACGCGGGGCGATCCGGTGCCATGGCGATGAGTCGCTG
The DNA here is from genome assembly GCA_049318245.1 of Phycisphaerales bacterium. Classification (GTDB taxonomy): domain Bacteria; phylum Planctomycetota; class Phycisphaerae; order Phycisphaerales; family SM1A02; genus SYAC01. The sequence goes on from JBMOGS010000068.1 coordinate 4,353, forward strand.
GTACTGCACGATCGCCTCGTCGGCGCGGCCTGCATCCTGCAGCAGCGTCCCCAGCAGATTGATCGCGTCCAGGTCCTTCGGACGCATCTTGATGTGCAGCCGAACCATCGAGAGGGCCGAGTCAAGGCGCCCCGCCGCAGCCTCGCGTCGCGCGCGTTCCTGGATGGTTTCAGCCATGATGCGGCCGTCCCATGGGCGGTGAGGCGCTCACGAGGGCAGGGTGCGGACGTGCGTCTGGACCGCGAAGACCCGCAGCCACCGCACGCTGGCGCGCTTGGGTCGTTGCCGAGCCTTCCGGGCATCGAGCCACTTGTGCACGATCCACAGGCCGATCACCACCGCCAGCGTGACGGCGACCGCCACCATGACCTGATGGAAGGTGTCGGTCACGCCGGCCTTCTCGGCGGCATGGAAGGCGAGCCATCCGATCATCATCTGCAGCGGCGCGGTGATCAGCACGCACACGCCCTCGACCAGCAGCAGCTTCCACCACGCCATGTGCAGCAGGCCGCACATGGTGATGACCGGGGTGCGCGTGCCCGGAATGAAGCGTGCGGCAAGCAGCACCCACGCGCCGCGCTCGTCGATCTGCCACTTGATCTCCAGCAGTCGCCGGGGATGGAAGACGCGCTTGAACCAGCGGGTGTGCATCACGCGGGTGCCGAAGGTCCGGCACATCCAGAACCAGCCCGCGTCACCAAGCACGATGCCCAGATACGCGGCTGCCGCGAATTCGCCGAACAGCGCCCAGTCCTGCGCCGCCATCCAGCCGGCGGGAATCAGGATGAAGTCCTCGCTCAGGTGCAGCCCGATGCCACTGACGATGAAGGCCACGAAGATCGCGATCGCGCCATACTTCTCGATGCCTTCGCGGATCCATGCGGGCATGGCGGGCGCGGCGTTCTCCTTCGAGGACGCGGCGTCGCTCGAAGTGGCCTGCGCGGTGGGCGTGGCGGTCGGATCCTGCACCGCCGATGCCGGGCTCCAGGTCATCAGCACGAACGCCAGCAGCGCGCCAAGGCTCAGCCGAAGGGTCGTCATGGGAGCGACGAGTATAGGTGCGCGAGCGAGGTGCACAGGCGCGTGGCGTAGGCTCGCGCATCGAGCAGTGGTGATGCGCGCAGCGTGTCGCGCATCGAGTCGCGCAGCGACACCAGCCGTGCGCGATCCATCGCGAGTTCCGTCGCGATCCGAACGAACTGCTCCGCATCACGCGCGATCCATGCGCCGAAGCCGGCGGCCTGCAGCAGGCTGGACGAGACGCGCGCAGCGTGCCGTGCGCCCTGCAGCGTCACGACGGGAACGCCCATCCACAAGGCCTCGCAGGTGGTCGTGGTGCCGTTGTAGGGGGTCGGGTCCAGCGCGACGTGGACCTGCCCGTACAGCGCCAGGTGGGCGTCGCGATCAAGCCGTGCGTCACGCAGTTCGAGGCGGGCGTCATCGATCCCCGCCGCCGCGAAGCGACGTCGCACGGCATCGCGGACCGCCGCGTCCTCCAGTCCGATCGACTTGAGCAGCAGGCGCGATCGCGGCATGGCCTGCAGCACCCTCGCCCAGAGCGCCACCGTGCCGGGCACGAGCTTGGCCACGTTGTTGAAGCTGCCGAAGGTGACGGGGATGGACTCGGCCGGCATGGATGGTTCCACGGCCTCGCGCGGCGGGCTGTAGCACAGGAAGCACGGGTCCAGACGCAGCAGTCGTTCGGTGCATGACGCATCCGAGCCCGGCGGATCCGTGATCGAATCCACCAGCCGCAGGTCGATCGCAGGCACGCCCGTCGTGTCCGGATAGCCGATCGCCGTCACGAGCAGCGGCGCGGGCTTGCGCGCGAGCGCTGGCAGACGGTTGTCGCTCGTGTGGCCGTTGAGTTCAAGCAGCACGTCGATGCGCTCGCGCCGAATCAGCGCGTCAAGCGCGGCATCGTCGATCGCATGGACATCGTGCCAGGTGCGCGCGAGCGCGCGCAGGCGCTCGCGGGTGGGATCGGCGCCCTGATAGGGTGAATTCGAGAACACGACCAGCTCGACGGTGTCCGGCGCGTGCGCCAGCAGCGGCTCCACGAAGAATCCCACCGAGTGGCCACGAAGATCCGCGGAGAGGACGCCGATCCGCAGGGGCGTGGCTGGCCGTCGTGGTGGTGGAGGCTGCGGTGCGGGCAGCGATGCCCCGAACGCGCGGTGCGCCTGCAGGATCGTGTCCGGCGCCCGTTCGCTGTACTGCAGCATGAGCAGCATGTTCGAGCGCAGCTCATGCGCCTGCGGATGTCCGACCAGGAACGATTCGAGGGCCGCGAGTGCGGCATCGGTCTCGCCTGCGCGCGCAAGGGCGATCGCGCGGTTGCTGGCGAGACTCGCCGAGTCCGGATGGTGCGCAAGGCCTTCGGTGGCGGCACGGGCGGCGTTCGCCACGTCCCCCGTGAGGATCAGCGCAGCCGTGAGGCTGAGCCACGCTTCCTCGTGCGCCGGATCCAGCGCGATCGCGACACGCATGGCCGCGATGCCCTCGGCGGACCGGTTCGCGCGCATCAGGGCATCGGACCGTCGAAGCTGCAGCAGGGCACTGCCCGGTTCCAGTTCGCAGGCCCGCTGAAGCTGGTGCGCCGCCTGGGCCGGCTCGTTGGCCTGCAGCAGCAGCATGCCCAGCAGCTCGCAGGCCTCGGGATCGCGGGGGCGCATGCGCTGGCGGACGCGTGCCGACGCGATCGCCTCGTTCAGTCGGCCGGCCTCGGCCTCCTGCACGGTGCGCATCCAGAAGTCGCTCGGCATGCACCAAGCCTATCGCGCGCACGTGCCGGCGCGCAGATTCTCGAGCGCCGCGAGCATGCGTTGCGCGTAGGCCGGACCGTCCATCAGTGCGGATCCGCGCAGGCGCTCGCGCATCGAGGCTCGCAGCGTGGCAAGGCGTGATCGATCCGACGCCAGATCGGCGGCCACATGCGCGAAGTCCGCCTCGTTCCTGGCGACCCACGACGGGAATCCGGCGGCATGCAGCAGGCTGGCCGACACGCGTGCGGCATGGCGGTCGCCCAGCGTGGTGACGACGGGCACGCCCATCCACAGCGCCTCGCAGGTGGTGGTGGTGCCGTTGTAGGGGGTGGTGTCCAGGGCCACGTGCACGCGGGCGTAGGCGTCGAGATGATCGCGACGCCCCGCCGCCAGATCGAGCGTCTCGACGCGCGCCGGATCGATGCCCGCGGCCGCAAGCGCCTGCAGCAGCACGCCGCGCGTGACACGGTCGGCGAGTCCGGCGCTCTTCAGCAGCAGTCGCGAGCCGGGCACTGCCGCCAGCACGCCGGACCAGAGCCGCGCGGTGCGCGCGCCGATCTTCGAGGCGTTGTTGAAGCTCCCGAAGGTGATCGGCGCATCGGGCGCGGGCATGCGTGGCTCGGGCGCCTCCTCGGGCGGCGTGTAGCAGAGGAAGCATGGATCGATCCGCACCAGGCGTTCGGTGCAGCGATCCTCGGTGCCGGCCGGATCGGTCATCGAGTCGACCAGTCGGGCGTCGATCGCGGGCAGCCCCGTGGTGTCTGGATAGCCGATCGCCGTCACGATCACGGGTGCGGGCTTGCGCGCGATCGCCGCCAGGCGATGTCCCGTCGTGTGGCCCGCCAGCTCCAGCAGCACGTCGATGCGCTCGGTGCGGATCAGGGCATCCAGCGTGGCGTCATCCATCGCGCCGACCTCGTGCCAGCGACCGCAGTGCGCGCGAATGCGCTCCGTCACGCCGTCCGACCAAGCCTTGGGCGCGCCGGAAAACGCGACCAGTTCCATCCCCGCAGGGGCATGCATGGCGAGCGACTGCACGAAGAAGCCCACGGAGTGCCCGCGCAGATCGCTGGAAAGCAGTCCGACGCGCAGAGGCTCGCCGGGCCGGCGCGTGAAGCGCGGCGGATCGGGGCGGGGCAGGTGCTCGCCGAAGGCGCGATGCGCGCGCGCCACCGCGGCCGGCTCGCGCTCCAGGTACTGCAGGCCCATCAGCAGCTCGGATCGCATCGCGGCATCGGCCGGGTGCCGCGCCACGAACGATTCCAGCAGGTCCATCGCTTCGTCACGCCGGCCCGCCCGGACGAGCACGGTGACGCGCGTGTTCACGTGCATGCCCACGTCGGGTCCAAGTTCGAGTCCGCGCGCGCTCGCGGCGATCGCCTCATCGACCTCGCCCGCCTGCAGGTGGCACGACGCCATGCCCATCCATCCGCCTGGGTGGCCGGGGGCCATGGCCACGGCACGCTCGAAGCACGTGCGCGCCTCGGCCGTGGCGCCATCGGCGAACTGCGAGCCCGCCAGGTTCAGCCAGTGCAGGGGATTGTCGGGTGCCAGCTCGCACGCGCGGCGCAGCTGCTGCAGGCCCTGCGCCGGCTCGCCCGCGCGTCGCAGCATCAGGCCAAGCGCCGACACGGCGTGGTCGTCGCGTGGGCGGATCCGAACCTGCATGCGCAGCGCCGCGACCGCCTCGTTCGGGCGGCCCTCGCGGGCCAGCTGCATCGCACGCTGCAGGGCGTCCATGCCCGCAGCCTAGCGCCAGCCCCAAGGACGAAAGCGGCCCGCTCCGAGGAGCGGGCCGCGTGGGGGTTCAGGTTGTCGCCGCGATCACTTCTTCGCGTCGGCAGGAATGCGCATGCCGTAGAAGCTGCGCCACACGAAGAAGCACGCGATCAGGCTGCAGCCGAGGCCGATCCACATCTTCGCGGGGTTGCCCTTCATGGCGATCGCGATCTCGACGGCCAGCAGGCCGAAGAGCGTGGTGAACTTGATCACCGGGTTCAGGGCCACCGAGCTGGTGTCCTTGAACGGGTCGCCGACCGTGTCGCCCACGACCGTGGCCGCGTGAAGGTCGGTGCCCTTGGCGCGCAGGTTCACCTCGACGATCTTCTTGGCGTTGTCCCAGGCGCCGCCGGCGTTGGCCATGAAGATGGCCTGATAGAGGCCGAAGAAGGCCATGGCCACCAGGTAGCCGATGAAGAAGTAGGGGTCGAAGAACGGCAGGCCCAGCGAGAAGAAGAAGACGACCATGAAGATGTTCGTCATGCCCTTCTGCGCGTAGACGGTGCAGATCTCGACGACCTTCTTGGCGTCCTCGATGCTGGCCTCGGCCTTGTTCAGGTTGATGTTCTCCTTGATGAACACCACGGCGCGGTAGGCGCCGGTCACCACGGCCTGCGTGCTCGCGCCGGTGAACCAGTAGATCACCGCGCCGC
>JBMOGS010000069.1:0-9493 GCA_049318245.1 Phycisphaerales bacterium
CCATGCTCGTCGTACTCCTCGACCTGCAGCATGCCGAGCTCGATGAGCGCGTCAGCCACCTGCCAATTCACGACAATTGCGGAATACTCCTCGGCTGGCGTCGCATCCACCGCCTCACGTTCCGGGGATGAGGCAATCGCCATCCATCCACACGCCAAACTCATCATTGCAGCCAAGACCACAGCCACGCGCCCAAACGGGCGCTTTGCATCCATCGCGTTCATGTTTCAGATCTCCGAGTAAGGGATTTCAGTGACGGTGGGCCGCCACACCAGTGTGGTCGGCCCGGCACCTCAGGAGAACTCAAGCCGCATACGACGGCCGGGGCCACCCATACGATTCGTTTGACCTGCCTCCAAACGGAATCGGAAATTTCTTTGCCCGAATTGCCTGGCTCGATTCAACGAAGACTGAAGCGCGAGGGAGCGTTCCCTCAGGCTCCGGCCAGTCGAGCGCGCAATCCGCTTGCGCGCTCGATTCGCTGCTCGATCGAGGCTCGCAGCGACGCCTCGGAGGCGATGATCGTGACGGCCCCTCGCGAGCGGGTGATGCCGGTGTAGAGAAGTTCGCGCGTGAGCACGGGCGATGCCTGCAGCGGCAGCACGATCGCCACCTGGTCGTACTCCGATCCCTGCGACTTGTGGATCGTCAGCGCCCACGCCGTCTCGCGCGAAGGCAGTCCAGCCACCGGCACCACCCGACCAAGATCGGGGAAGCGGACGACCAAGCCCTCGGCCGCGCTCTCCACGGTGCCGGTGTCGCCATTGTGAAGACCGGTGACCGGATCGTTCACCGTCACGATCACGGGGCGTCCGACGAAGTCGTCGCCCTGCACGGGATCCGCGTCGACGGCCTCGAAGCGGGCTCGCGTGATCGCGCGATTCACCGCGAGCGAACCGTCCGGTCCGCGACGATGGCCACAGAGCACGCGCGCCTCGCTGCCGAATCCTGCCTGCACCCGAACCGCTGCCTGGATCGCCTCGGCGGACGAGCCGACGCGGATCCATTCGATGTCGCCCCCGGACTCGAGCGCCCGCATGACCCCCGCCGCGTCGGCGTCTCGGACCGCGCTGGCCAGCGCGCCAAGCGCGCTCTCCTTCGCGAAACGGTGACTGTGCGTCAACGACACCACGCAGGCGTGGAGCGGGTGCGACGACCCATGCGGCAGCAGGTCACCAAGCAGGCTGCCCGCCTCGACGCTGGCGAGCTGCGCCGGATCGCCAAGCAGAACGAGTGATGCGCCAGGTGCGAGCCCCTCGAGCAGCCGTCGCATGAGCGACAGGTCGATCATCGAGGACTCATCCACGATCACCAGATCCGCCGCCCGCAACCCGGCACCCCCACCGGCCAGCAGCGCATGCTGGATCGTGGAGGCCTCGACGGACTTCAGCAGTTCGCTCGTGCGCGCGTGAAGTCCTGTGCGCATGGCCATGTGCCGAAGGCTCTGCGTCATGCGCGCGGCGGCCTTGCCGGTGGGCGCAAGCACGCGGACCGAGGCGTTGGGGTCGACCTGAAGCAGCGCATCCAGCATGCAACCCGCGATCGTGGTCTTTCCGGTTCCCGGCCCACCCGTCACGATGCCGAGGCGCGAACGAAATGGCAGCTCGGCGGCGGCGATCTGCCGTGCATCCGCCTGCGGCAGCAGCGCGCGCACGCGGTCGGTGATCCAGTCGCCCGCGGCGCCCGGGATCGCCCAGCGCGAGCGTTCGCCCGCCATGCTGCGCAACGTCTCGGCCACCACGATCTCGTCATGCCGGCACGCCGCCAGGAACAGCTTGTCGCCCTCCAGCACCAGCAGTCGCTCGCTCGCACTGCGGCTCCCGGGCTGGCACACGTCCACGCACGCAAGGTCCGACAGATCCGAACGCCAATGCGCGGGGACGCATGCGCGCGCCTGCACACGTTCGGAACCGTGGCCCGAGCCCTCCACCTCGCCGAGCACGCTGCCGCGAAGATCGAGGCACGTGTGGCCCTGCAGCCACTGGTGATGCAGCCAGGTGAGCGGTTGCTCCAGAACGGTTCCGTCGCCTCGCAGACTTCGGGCGAGCCTGCGCGCGAACCACGCGGAACTTGGCGCGGGCCGAAGCATCGCGATGTCGACCTGGTTCATGCGGGCACCTCCACGTGGACCAGGTGCGCATCGATCGCGTCGAGGACGGCCTCGGTCGGCGTCCAGTGCCAGACGCCATGGTCCTCCACACCCGGCCGCATGCCGCGCAGGAACAGGTAGGAGACGCCTGCGACGCGACTGTGCCCGGCGAAACCCCGCGCACGAGCCCACCGACGCACCAGCGTCGCGTACAGCGCGGCCTGCAGCGGATATCCGCTGCGGATCATGCCCTGATCCAGCGGCGAGAGCTGCCCAGATGCGCGCACCGTCGCGTAGGCGCTGGCCCCGCGGCCGTGGTCATTGGTCTTGTAGTCGTAGAGGAACCAGCCCCGCTCGGTCAGGACCGCCAGATCGATGTTGCCGACCAGCAGGCCGTGCAGGCGTTGATGCTCCGCGCCACGCAGCGACTGCGCGAAGGCCGCAGCCCATGGGTGGGGCTCGGCATCGAAGGCGCGTGCCAGATCCTGCAGACCTCCGTGCCAGGCAGCCGCGAGCTTGAGTTCGCGGAAGACACCGTGGGGCCATGCGCTGACTTCCGACACGCTCGGCACGCCCGGCACCGAAACGCCGAGAACCGACTGAATCTGGATTGCCGCCTCGCGCGCTCGGACGGCGGCGTCCGCACCGCGCACGCAGCGCTGGATCGCGCTCGCAAGCAGATCCGCCCCCTCCGGCCGGCCGAGCGCCGCGAAGACCTCGGGCTGCTCCAGCGCCTCGTGAACCAGATTGCCGAGCGCGACCCCACGAACACCGAGTTCCCGCAGTGCACGATCGCAGGGCGTGGGATCTCCGGCCTCGGCAGGTGCATGCGAACCGCGGTCATCGCGATCGGTGCCCTGCCCGGACTCGTCACCGTCGGGCAGGTGATCGTGCAGACTCGTGAAGCTGACCTGTCGCGCGGCCGAGGGAATCGGGGGCAGCGGCAGCGGGTCGCGCCATGCAAATGCGGGCATGTGGATCGGAGGACCTTCGGCGGGCGTGGCAAGCTCCCGCACCTCGATCGGACCACCCGCCGCAGCGGCCACGTCAAGCAGGTCCTTCTTCACCTCCGCCAGGTTTTCCGCCAGCCGGCTCTTCGCCACGGCGGCCGCCTGCTCGGGCTCCAACTCGTCACGCGCATGCAGCAACGTTGCCAGCGCGGCATGGGCCGGTTCCTTGTCATGACGCCAGAGCGCATGGGCCTGCCAGCGCGCGCGCGTGAGGCCCACGTACAGGAGCCGCCGCGCCTCGGCCGCAGCCTCGCGTGCCATCTCCGGATCCTCGTCGGTCTTGCCTGCACGCATGGCGGATGGAAGCCACACGATGCCGTACGTCAGGCCCTTGCTTCCATGCAGGGTCTGCAGCGTGACCGCGTCGTGCTCGGCAAGCGCTCGCACCCGCTGCGCCTGCTCGTCACCTGATCGCAGGCCAGCGACCTGCTCCGCCATCCAGCTGGCGAGCGCGGGCGCGCCTCGGACGCCGGATCGCTCGGCCTCGTCGAGCAACTCGAGCAACTGTGCAAGATCGGACAGGTGACGCTCCCCCTCAGGCTCGGTCGCCAGGCCATCGAGACCGGGACCCGCGGTGCGCATCCAGTCGCGGATGCCGGCCACAACGCCATGCCGGTCGAGCACGGCTCCGGCGGCGCGCATGCGCTGCACCACGCCGTCGGGATCGATCGCGAGCGCGTGCTGCGACAGGCCAACGAGCCTCGATCCCGCCGCAGCGAGCGCAAGCCCTCGATTCGAGGGCCGCGCGAACGCCAGCAGTGCACCCGCAAGATCGCGCGCCATCTCGGATCCGAACACGTTGTCGCTGCCGAGGACCACACACGGCAGCCGCGCCTCGCGCAACGCGTCCGCAAGCACCGGAAGCTCCGCGTTCGTGCGAGCCAGCACCGCGATGTCCGAAGGACGCAGCGATCGCCACGCATCCTCGGTCTTCACGCGGACCATCCAGCCCTGACCAAGCAGTTCGCGGATCTGCGACGCGACCAGGCGTGCGCACCCGCTCGCGGTCGCATGTCCGGGCTCGGCATGAAGCACCAGCCCCGCGGGATCCTCGCAGCCATCGCGGCGAAGCCTTCGCTGCGCCTTGAACGCGCTCGCCACCGGCTCCGCCTGCACCTCGGGATGGAAGAATGGCGCGGGCACCGCGAACAGCGCGTTCACGGCCTCGACCAGGCGTCGATCGGAGCGGTGACTGACCGAAAGACGACGCCGCTCGTCCACGGCGCGCCGCAACTCCATGTAGCTCTTCAGGTCCGCGCTCCGGAAGCCGTAGATGCTCTGCTTGGGATCGCCCACGAGATAGAGCGCCGCAGCCGGGTGCCGGAAGAGAAGCCGCACGATGTCGGCCTGTACCGGATCGGTGTCCTGGAACTCATCCAGGATCGCCACGTCGAAGCGTGATCGAATCGCCTGCAGCAGCGCCCCGTCCCGCGAATGCAACCCCTGATGCAGCCGCCGCAGGAGGTCATGGAAATCGAACTGCCGACGCCCCTCGCGCCGACTCGCAAGCATGTCGATGGCGCGCGCGACGACCGCGTCGCCCGCCTGCCGACGCGCCTCGGGCCACGACTCCAGCAGCGCCTTCAGGTCGTCGGCGATCGGCGCCAGGCTCGATCGATGCGCCGCCTGGATCGGCGAGCGATGGTCACCACCCCTCTTGAGCGCGCCCTCGAGTGCCTGCGCCTCGCGCAGGATGACACCCTCGACATCGCAGAGCGCATCCGCCGCAGCCACGCCGGCATCCAGATCCTCTCGCGGTCCTTCCTGCCACGCCGCCAGCGCACCCGCCGCTTCCGCAACCGGATCTCCCGCCTTCTTGGTGCTGTGCTCCACGATCACGCCAAGCGCGGCCACGACGCCCTTCGCCGCGTGCACGCTTGCCGCTGCAGCACGCCAGGTCGCGATCGCCCGCCGGAAGTCGGCCTGCTCCACCTGCTCCCGCACACGCGCCTTCTCGAGCGCCTGCGACAGCCGACGGCCCAGCTTCTCCGGAGTTGCGGCGAGCGCACTCCAGATCGGGTCCTGCATCGCGGTGGCGCTGTAGGCATCGGCAAGCGCCACGCGCTCGCTCCCAGACGGATCCGGATCGAGCGACCATCCCGCAAGTCCCAGCACACCCGCCTCGGCGGCATGTTCCTGCAGCATGCGCTGGCAGAAGCCGTGGATCGTGCTGATGCATGCGGCGTCGAAGTCCAGCAGCGCAAGCTCCAGCAGGCCTCGCTCGCCGGCCGTCGAGGAAGGGTGCGCAAGGCGCTCGCTCAGCGTTCCACGCACGCGCTCGGCCAGTTCATCCGCCGCGGCGCGCGTGAAGCTCATCAAGGCGATTCGCCGCATCGGCACGCCGGCAAGCACGCGCGCGAGCACGATGCGCTCGATCGTCCAGGTCTTGCCGGTGCCGGCGCTCGCCTCGACGGCCGTGGCACCGGCGAGCATGGTGTCCGCCTGCAGGTTGAACTCGGCGACGGAGGCGTGCGCGCTCATGCCGCCCCCTTCTTGGCGCGAACCTTCCAGCCCGTCGCTTCCATGCCGTCGTGCAGCCAGGATGCGATGCCTGCGAACGACGGCTCCACGCCCACGATGCGCGGCGCACCGGGCTCGCGACCCGCCTTCAGCATGTCAAGGCCGCGCCAGGCCGCGCGGAACCAGGGGTCATCGGCGGGGGCCGGGAATCCTGGCCGTCCGATCACCAGCTTCTGACGAAGGCCCTCGAGCCGCGCCTCATCCGGCGCGCCGTTGTCGCTGCGGAAGGGATGGAGCAGTTCCGGATGGATGGGAAGAAGCCTTCGCTGCGCCTGCTCGGCGATCTCGCGGACCCCCTGCAGGATTCCCAGCGCCACTGCAGGATCGACCGGATCGTGCGGAATCGTCCTGCACGCCCCACGACGATCCTTTGGAAGGTCGATGCGGATGGTGCTCGATCCGGGCTGCGCCACCGCGAAGGCAAGGTGCTCGGGCCACACCGCAAGCCATTCCTTCTCGCGGCCGACCCGCGTGACCAGGACCTGCGTGCGGCGCGAGGGAATCCACAGCGTGCGGACCCTGAGGGCCGGATCAAGACCCGGAACATCGAGCTCAAGCGCCTCGAACTCCAGTTCGCAGGCCGACACCCCGAGCGCTTCGGAGACTCGCGCGGGGATCTCCTCCTGTGCGGACCAGACCTGTCGCCACTGCGGACCACTCACGGCGCCGTGCGGAAGGCTTCCATCGTTTCGCAGCAGCTGAAGGATCGCCTCCGGATCCTCACCCAGAAGCACGCCCCTTCGTGCGCGCTGCTCCAGATGCCATCGCTGCAGGTTGTCGATCTCGATCGGCTCGCAGCGTTCGCCGAGCTCCCGCGAGAGGTCTGCGACCTTGATCCCCTGTCCCTTCAGCCACGCTCGGGCAGGGTTGCGAAGCACGGTGGCCATCTCGTCCACGGATCGGAGGATCGGCGCGCGCGAGGATGCCGAACCATGCGGGTACGACGCGAAGACGCGCTCGGCCGCCTCCCGACGCGCGGCGGCGATGGCCTGCGCGCGCGCCCGTGACTGCGCGCCGAAGCCGCCGGAAGCCGAAGCGCTCCAGGCCTCGGGCTGGTCGCCAAGCGTCGGCTGGTGCACGAGCAATTCCGTGCGCGCCTTGCGCGGCGCCACGCCAGCGTGGGCAGCCATGGTGCCAAGCAGCTCCTCGATCACCGGGCTCAGTGGCGCAGGCTGTCCGGATCCGGCCACGGTGTCCTGCACCACGATCACCAGTCGCTCGGTCGCGGCATGCAACGACTCAAGCAGGAGCAGCTGATCCTCCAGGCGATCATCGCGATCCCCCGGTCGCGCACAGCATTTCGAGAGATCCAGCGGATCTCGCCGCGAGGCGCGCGGGAAGACCCCGTGATCCAGACCCGCCAGGACCAGCAGGCGCGCCGGAACGCTCCGCATGGGGGTGAGCCGCGCAAGCGCAACGCCACCCGCGGCGAAGGATCGGCCCTCCACCAGCCCACGCAGCGACGACTCGAACTCCGCGCGCGCGACCGGCCACGGCACTGTCCCAAGCCCCGCCGAGGTGGCCGCGTCCGCGACCTGCGCGAGGGCCCGATCCGCCTGGTCGCGCTGCCGTCCGAAGGTCTCGTGATCGACTGCGGGAAGGATGGACTCGCACGCCTGCGCAAGCGCCGCATGCCAGGCCGCGATCGGGTGATCGCCGCGCTGCACCATGCGAGCCAGATCGGCCACGGCATCGAGCAGGCGAAGCGCACGGTGCATGGTGTCGGATTCGAGCGCCGCCATCATGCCGCTGGGCAGCACCCTGCCATGAAGCACCTGCGCGACTGGCGACGCGCCCGCGGCGGCACCAAGCACCAGCCGATCGATCGACCACTCCAGCGTGTGCAACGCGTCGTCCTCATGATTGCCACCAAGCCAGCGCGCGCGCGTGGCGGCATCCAGGAAGCGGCGCGCACCGGCCTCCTCCATCGCGTCGAGCAGCGACTCCATGCGAGCCTGCTCGACCGCGGCGCGCGCGCAGCACGGCGCCGACTGCAGAAGCGCTCGCACACGGTCCATCGGCTGGTCCTCGCTGGCAAGATCGAGCAACCGAAGGATCGCGGTGGCGACCTGCGCACGATCCGCGCCCGCGACATCGGACACGCGGAGCGACATGCCTCCCGCGCCCGCGTGCGCGGCCTCGCGATCGCGCACGACCCCCTGCAGCGTGCCCGCCAGGGCATCCAGGCCGGGCGCGAGCACCAGCACCTCTTCCTGCCGGAGGCCCGGAAGGTCCGTGAATCCATGAAGGATCTCGTCGTGCACGATCTCGGCCATGCGCGTGGCCGAGGCCACGCCGTGCACGCGGACGGTGCCATCGAGCGTGCACGCATGCCGGGAGGGCGATTCATCCAGGCACAGCGCGGCCTGCATCGAGCGCAGCATGGATTCGCCCGTCGACTCGGGCTCCAGGTCGATCACGTCGGCCTCGATGGCCTCCACCACGGTCGCGGCCGCCGCGGCGGCGGCGCCCAGCGCTGTCAACAGCGGATGATGGGGCGATTCCCCCTCCTGCATCGACGCCGTGTCCACCCCCTGCGCAAGCGCGCGCGCGACCTGCGCCCTTCGTGCGTGATCGCGTGACTGGAAGGCGAGCGTGGGCACCAGCATGTGCACGTGCACCGGCAGGTGACGCGCCAGCGCCCGAAGTGCATGCATGGCAAGTGGTGGCAGCGACGAGACGCCGAACACGCTCACCAGCCCCAGGTCTGCCAGCCGGCCAGGAAGTTCGCCCGTGTCGAGGCGATGGATCAGGCTTCGAAGCGCGCACCAGCCGGCGTGGGGCTGCCAGGCGTCAGGAACCACTCTCGTCCACAGGGCGCGCTGCCACGCCTCGGTGGCCGTCGCCTGCTCGTTCCAAGCCTTCGAGAGATCGCGCCATGTTCGGCCCGCGCGCCACGCCTCGATCAGATCGGGGCGATCCACCTCGTAGCGATCGAACGCCTCGGCAAGTGCATGCCCGTGCGTGATGACAGCCTCCGTCTGCAGCGCGCCGGACTCGCCGCGACACATGCGAAGGAGCGGTTCGATCGCTCGGGCCAGCGGCGTGGAGGGCGTCGCGGCGGTCTCGATGACGCACGCCGCGATCCGGTAGCCAAGCTCCTGCAGCGGCTGCCGACCGCGAGGGACCTGCTCGCACAGCCCAGCGCGCCCCGGCAATCCCAGAAGGAACTCGCGCAGAAACGGCGTGTCCATGCCGCCCCACGCACCCAGCCTGCGGACCATGTCGGCACGCACCCATTGGGCCATGCCGGGGCCCTGCACGACGACGAGGCACTCCTTCAGAAGGTCTGGAGCACAACCCGGCGCAAACTGTTCAGCCAGGTCCTGCGCCAGATCGCTTGCGCGCGTGGCGCGGACAATGCGCAGGTGACGCGCGCCTGCAGGCACGCCGCGATCGCTGGATGGGCCGCGCGCTTCGGACACGCGCCCAGTGTAAGACTGGCCGCGGGACACATTTTGGTCGTGTGCGTCGGGGGTTCAGTTGCTGGGGCACTCGCCGAAGTTGAGGAGCACCAGCGAGATGTCTCCGCCGTTCACGTCTCCATCGCCGTCGACGTCGCCGGGGCAGCTGATGCTGATGTCCTCCACGCGCACGCCATCGACGAGTGGGCCGTTGGTGGTGCCGCCGGCGGCGCTCTTCAGCGAGAGCGTGGTGATGGATGCGTTGGCGATGAATTCCAGCGAGCAGCTGCGCCAGGCCTGCGTGCCGGTGCCGCTGCAGGCGTGATCGAAGGTCTGGGAGGCGGTGCCAAGCGCGGCCGTCACGCGCTTGGTGGTCGGGCCGCCCGCGCAGTCGCCCGAGAGCCAGAAGGTGAGGCGGTAGCTGCGGCCGGGCGTGGTGGCGACGGCCTGACGGATCTCGCCCGCGTCGA
>JBMOGS010000070.1:0-9310 GCA_049318245.1 Phycisphaerales bacterium
ACGCAGGTAGGGCAGGTCGTGCATGTTCTCCACCAGCACGGCGTCGAAGCCCGCGTCCTCGAGGGCCTGCGCCTCGGCGGCGGCGGCCTTGGCGATGCGCTCCACGCGCAGTTCGCTGCGCGGCGTGCCGGGCAGGGCGGCCAGGTGCACCATGCCGATGAGCGGTCCGGGGAAGGTGGGCATGTTCAGTTCTCTCCTGAGACGACGCGGCGGTAGGTCCGCCAACTGGCGCTCTCGATGATGCGCAGCACCCAGTAGTTGAACGGGTCGCGGAGGGGGTGGCCCAGTTTCGGCGAGAGCGGCAGGCACGCGTACTCCACCACGAGCGGTTCCGGGAGCACGGTCAGGTCCTGCGAGAACGACTCGCGCACCAGGTACTTCAGCGCGGCCGTGTCGCCCAGCACGGCATCGATCTCGCGGGCGCGCAGCGCCTCGAGCGCGTCGGTGAGGGTCCGGAAGTTGCCCGGCTTCATGCCGTGCGACTCCGCATCCATCATGGCGGCGGATTCGTTGACCGCACCCACGCGCAGCCGCGGAAGGGCGGCAAGACTGCGCACCTCGGGCTTGAATCGGCTCACGGTGAGCTCGCTGGCGATCACGCCGGCCAGCACCGACATGAGCGCGAACGCCAGCAGCATCCAGGTGCCGCCCAGCAGTCGCCCCAGAGAGGTCACCGGCACGCGGTCTCCGTAGCCCACCGTGGACATGGTGGTCACGCTCCACCACAGGCTTTCGCCAAGGCTCTTGATCCATGAGCCGCCGAAGTGCGAGGCGTTCCGGCGCCGCTCGAGGACCGTCATGATGAGTGCGACCGCGAACATGCAGCCCAGCACCCATGCCAGCATCAAGGGCAGGTTTGAGGAAGCGATCTGGCGCCACATGCCCAGCAGCGACGGCGAATGGTCCTGTCGCACCACGGCGCTCGTGCCGCTCTGCTCGAAGGCGTGGCTGAAGTCGATCAGCGCCTCGCGATCAGGCGTGGGGTCGAGCCCGACCGCGAGGAAGTCGAGGCGATCCTCGGCGAGATCCTTCATGGCCGAGGCGACGTCCGGGTACGCCACGAAGTCGTAGCGCATGCCCAGGCGCTGGGCGACCTCTCGGAACAGCGTCACGGCCAGCCCGCGCCAGTCGCCGTCGCCGGCCCGCATGGCGTAGGGCGGCAGTTCGAACACGCCCACGCGCATGCGACGCGTGTCGACGGGAATCTCGGGGGCGGGGTGGGTGCGCCCCGGCTCGATCGATCCGCTGATCGGTGGCCCGCCGCTTGAAGGCACGGCCTGTCCCGACTGTCCCTCGCCGGCCACGGCGATGCAGGGCAGGGTCATGGCGCACAGCATCAGGATCGCGACGCATCGACGCATGGCCGCAGGATAGGAAATCGCCGCCGTCGCGCCTGTGCTAGCGTTCGCGCATGTCGATTGGCGCGCTGCAAGGAAAGGTTGCGGTGATCACGGGCGGAAGCTCAGGCATTGGCGCGGCCACCGCGCATGCCGTGGTGGCCGAGGGCATGAAGGTGGTGCTTGCCGCACGGCGTCTGGAGCGGCTGCACGCGGTGGCCGAGTCGATCCGTGCGCGGGGTGGCGAGGTGCACGCCGTCGCCATCGATGTGGCGGCCCCCGGCGCCAGTGCCCAGCTTCTCGACGCCGCCGAGCGCGCCTACGGCCGCTTCGACATGGTGTTCGCCAACGCCGGTTACGGCATGGAGCGAGCCCACCACGAGACGAGCGAGGCCGACCTGCGCCAGATGTTCGAGGTGAACTTCTTCGCCAGCACCGACCTGATCACGCAGGCGGCGCGTCGGCTGATCGCCGCGAACCGCCGGGGCCACCTGCTGATGTGCAGCAGCTGCCTGGCGAAGTTCACGATTCCCTACTACGGGGCCTATGCCGCCACCAAGGCGGCCCAGGCCATGCTGTGTCGTGCCATGCGCTTCGAGCTCGAGCCGCACGGCATCGAGGTGAGCAGCGTGCACCCCGTGACCACCATGACCGAGTTCTTCGAGCAGTCGGCTGCGCGCAGCGGGCTTGGCACCAACGGCGCGAAGACGCCCGACCATGCCCCCAAGTTCCTCGTGCAGCCGCCCGAGCGCGTGGCGCGCGCGATCGTCGCATGCCTGAAGCGGCCGCGCAGCGAGGTCTGGACGAGCCTACTGGTGCGCCTGTCCGCCGGCGTGATCACGGCCTTTCCGTGGGTCTTCGATGCCGCCTGCCGCCGCGAGGCTCGGCGCAGCCGCGGCCTGTCCGTGCAGGCGAGGCAGGGCTGAAATCACCCCTTCTGGGGCGGACGGCCGCTTGGTTGAGGGAACCGGCCGCGCGCCCTATTGTCTGACCCCCTCAGGAGACCCCCATGCCCATTCGCATCGGCATCAACGGATTCGGACGCATCGGCCGCCTCGTGTATCGCATCGCCGCGCAGCGCGGCAACTTCGAGATCATGGGCGTGAACGACCTGGTGCCCGCGGACAACCTGGCCTACCTGCTGCAGCACGACTCGAGCCACGGCCGCTTTGCCCACGAGGTGAAGGCCGGTGGCGACGGCTTCACGGCCGGTGCGCAGAAGACGCGCACCATGAGCGAGAAGGAGCCCGGCAAGTTGCCGTGGAAGGATCTCGGCGTGCAGTACGTGGTCGAGAGCACCGGCCGCTTCACCGAGTTCGAGGGGGCGAAGCAGCATCTCGACGGCGGCGCCAAGCGCGTGCTCATCAGCGCGCCCACCAAGAGCGACGCCGAGGTGCCGACCCTTGTCTACAAGGTGAACCACGAGAAGTACGACCCGGCGCGCCACACGGTGATCAGCAACGCAAGCTGCACCACCAACTGCCTGGCGCCCGTGGTGAAGGTGCTGCTTGACACGGTGGGCCTGGAGGAGGGCCTGATGACCACGGTCCACGCGGTCACCGCCACCCAGCCAACGCAGGACGGCCCCAGCAAGAAGGATTGGCGCGGCGGCCGCAACGCCTACCAGAACATCATTCCCGCCAGCACCGGCGCGGCGAAGGCCGTGGCGCTGTGCCTGCCTGCGGTGAAGGGCAAGCTGACCGGCATGAGCTTCCGCGTGCCGGTGGCCAACGTGAGCTGCGTCGACCTGACCTTCCGCACCACCAAGGCCACCAGCCTGGACCAGATCCACGCGGCCATGAAGGCGGCGGCCGAGGGCCCCATGCAGGGCGTGCTGGGCTACACCGAGGACGAGGTCGTGAGCAGCGACTTCATGAGCGACCCGCGCAGCAGCATCTACGACGCGAAGGCGTGCATCCAGCTGAACGACCGCTTCTTCAAGCTGGTGAGCTGGTACGACAACGAATATGGCTACGCGAACCGCTGCGTCGACATGCTGCAGATGATGGCCGAGAAGGACGGCGTGCGCTGACGCCTCGGCGTCGTCGCGCCACACGATGTCCGCGCTGGGCATGATGCCGGGACTGCTCGCGGCCGCGAACGAGTTCGCGCAGCCGGTGCTGTTCCCGTTCGCGCCGTACTGGCCATTCTACGCGGGCTTCACGCTGTTCGTGCTGGCGGTGCTGGCGCTCGACCTGGGCGTGTTCCACCGCCAGGCGCACGAGGTCGGCTTCCGCGAGGCGGCGATCTGGAGCGTGGTGTGGGCGGTGCTGGCGATCGTGTTTGGCGCGGGCTTCTGGTGGTGGTTGCAGGACAGGCTGCCGCAGCTCGGCAGCGACGCGCTGGTGGCAGCGGGCTACGCGGCGGATCCCCGCAAGGTGGCGAACCAGCTCACGCTGGAGTACTTCGCGGGGTACGTGATCGAGCAGAGCCTGAGCGTGGACAACGTGTTCGTGTTCGTGGTGATCCTGCGGTACTTCGCCGTGCCGGCCAAGTACCAGCATCGCGTGCTCTTCTACGGGATCCTGGGCGCGGTGGGCTGTCGCGCGGTCTTCATCGCCCTGGGCAGCGTGCTGCTGCAGTATGCCGCGGTGGTCTGGATCTTCGGCCTGTTCCTGGCGGGCACGGGCGTGAAGCTGCTCTTTCCGCACGAGCAGGCGAAGGATCTCTCTCGCAATCCGGTGCTGCGCCTGCTGCGCCGCGTGATGCCGATCGCGCAGGAGTTCCACGGCCAGAAGTTCCTGGTCAAGCTGGACGGCGTTCGCCACGCCACGCCGCTGTTCGTGGCGCTGCTGGTGGTCGAGTTCACCGACATCATCTTCGCGGTGGACAGCGTGCCGGCGATCTACGCGGTCACGCGCGAGCCGCTCGTGGTCTTCACCAGCAACATCTTCGCGATCCTGGGGCTGCGTGCGCTCTACTTCCTGCTGGCGGGCGCGATGGACAAGTTCCACCTCCTGCATTTCGGTCTCGGCATCGTGCTCATGTTCGTGGGCGTGAAGATGCTGCTGCCCATCTGGGGCATGCACGTGCCGATCGGCATCAGCCTGTCGGTGATCTGCGGCGTGATCGGCGCGTCGGTGGGGTTCAGTCTCGCGTTCCCCAAGCGGCACGGAACTGCCGCGGCCGCAGGCGGAAACACGGACGGCGATTCCTGATTCCGGAATGCGCTTCGCCCCCCTTGATCGGCGGCCGTCGCGAGCGGATACTGGGTGCCCCATGCGCAACGTGCGCCCGTTCCCTCGCCGACTGCTCGCCGCGATCGTCCTCGCGGTGTTCATGATGGCGTCGATGGGCCTGATCCCCAATCCGGCGGCGCTCGTGCACTGGTTCGGTGGCACGGCCGAGCGTCATCCGTGCGAGGGCCACAGCTGCGGCTGCGCGAGCGTGCATGACTGCTGGACCCAGTGCTGCTGCCACACGCCGGAACAGCGACTGGCCTGGGCCATCCGTGAGGGCGTGCAGCCGCCGGCCTTCGTGAAGTACACGCAGTCGCAGTGGATCGCCGCCGCCAACGCCGTGAAGCCGGGCAGTGCCAGTTGCGGCGGTTGCGTGGCGGGTGTGCAGGCGAAGCTGGCGCGTGGCGAGAAGGGGTGCGGCGATTCGCGCGGCGGTTCCGTGCGCAAGGTGCCGGTTCCGGGCGGCGCGATCGGCGCGCTCGGTTGCAAGGTGCAGGGAATGCTGCTGGCGTTCACGGTGCCGTTCGCGATGCCCGCCGCGCCGGTGCTTGCGCTGGTCGCGCTTCCACGATCGACCTTCGGCCGGCCCGCCGACTGGGGCCTGCCGGCGTGCCCCGCCCTCGACACGAACGCGCCACCACCGCGAGCCGCCTGACCACCTCGGACTGGACGAGGCTGTCAGGTTGATCGTCGATACCCGTTGCGTCGGGGCGCCCTGTGCGCCGCCGTCGCGTGGAGGCTTCGCATGTTCGTGCGCGCTCGCGCCCATCCTTCCCGTGGCTTCACCATGGTCGAGCTGCTCGCCGTGGTGGCGGTCATCGCGCTGCTCATGGGGTTGCTGCTGCCCACCCTGCGTCGGGTGAGCGAGCGGGCCCGCTGCACGCAGTGCCTCTCGAACCTGCGCTGCATCGGGCAGGCCGTGGCGCTGTATGCCGAGAGCTGGAAGGGTCAGTACCCGCTGTCGAGCCACAAGGCCGGCAGCGTGCTGGCAAGGGGCGCGTGGCTGCAGTCGCTGCAGGAGTTCGGGGCCGAGCCCGCCGTGCGCCTGTGTCCTTCGGACGCGGACGCCCGAGGCAAGAGCACGAGCTACGCCACGAACGAGCACTTCGAGCCGCTCACGCCGGGCATCGACTTCAACCCGATCACGAAGGCGCCCATCGCGGGCGGCCGCAGCGTCGCCTATCGGAAGCTCGCCAGCGTGCCACGGCCCAGTGCCGTGATCTACGCCTACGAGCCCCAAGGCACGGGCACGGTAGATCACCTGAACACGCACCAGTTCAAGTCGCTCGACGAACTGCAGCGTGCGCTGGCCACCACCCGGCATGATGGCGCCGCGAACTACCTGTTCGCGGATGGCCATGCGCAGACGCTCTCGTGGATCGACCTCGCAGCCTCGTTCAGTCCGCCTCAGCGAAGCCCGTTCGATCCCGCCACGGCATCACTGGTGCCGTAGCGGGCCTTGTCAACGCGCATGCGGTGCATTCCGCATGCCTCGCACGAAAGGACTGCATCCCATGACTCCAGTCAAGACCGCCACGCTGGCCATCGCCGCCGTCGCCTGCCTCGCCTCGCCGCTTCTCGCGCACGACCATGTCACGGTCGACACGATGAACGGCAAGATCGTGGTGCGCGCCGGGTACTACGGCAACGAGGCCGGCTTCACCATCGACCCCACCGGACGCCTCATGGCGGACGGTCGCCTTGCCGTCTTCGAGGTGCCCGACGAACTCACGTCGGGACCGCTCGCGGGATGGAAGGGGGGATTCGAGATCCTGCTCACCAGCGACTACTACCTCGCCACGGGCAGGCTGCAGGGCGGAAGCTTCCAGTACGAGATCGTCTCGGTCACGCCGCTCGCGGGTGGACCGGGCACGCTTGCCTGGGGCGCCTTCGACGAGAACTGGGATTTCCAGCCAACCTGCGAGAGCGACGGCGCCACGCGCGCCGCCCGCTCGTATGACGTGGGCATCGGAGGCCACAACCACGACCAGGGGTACGCGTTCAGCGCCGATGGCCTGTACGACGTCTCCCTGGTGGCGTGGGATGCCAATGGCGTCTACGCCGATGCCGACCCGGTCACCATCCGCTTCCGGGTGGGCAACGCGCCGAGCTGCGCGTTCGCCGACCTGGATTGCAGCGGAACGGTCGACTCGGGCGACGTGGCGATGCTGCTGCTCGACTATGGCCCGTGCGAGGGTTGCCTCGCGGACCTGGATGGCAGCGGCACCGTGGATTTCGGTGACATCGCGCTGGCCTTGCTGAATTTCGGTTGATCGCTTTCGGACCCCATCCGCCGGCCGTCGCTGTCGCGAGGGCCGGCATCCCCAATGCACTTTCCCATCCTTTCAAGGAGTTCACATGTCTCGTCACACGACCGTTTCCGTTCTCGCTCTCTCGATCGCTTCCCTCGCTTCGGCGCACATCGGCTACTCGGGCCGTGACTTCGGCACGATCACCGACACGCTGAAGACCATCTCGAACCAGACCGTGAGCAGCAGCTTCGGCTGGGCGGACGCCACCGACGCCGATTGGGGCGACAGCCACCGTGGCCGCTTCTTCCGGTTCCGCCTGGAGGCGACCACCACGATCCAGATCACGGCGCAGCGCAACAGCCTGGGCAGTGGCACGCAGGGAACCTTCCTGCCCGCGTTCTCGCTGTTCGCGGGGCTGGGGCAGCTGTCGCCGGAGAACGCCGGCCATGACTCCGCGGCGCTCTCGATCGCGTCGCGCCCCGCAGGCACCGAAGGCTCCACCCGCGCGCTCGCGGACTGGTCGATCGGCAACGATGCGAAGCTCGACTCGAGCGGCAACGTCTCGATCGCCGCACGGCTCGCGTACTTCACCTACATCGGTCACGCGGCCGATGGCACCTCGGCGAACTACGGTTTGGCCGCGGGGATTCTCGGTGACGGCGTGGCGGACGGTTTCGTCACCGGCACGTTCGTGAATCTGGCGGCGGGCGACTACTCCATCTGGGTGGCGGGCGCGAACTACACCGCGCAGACCGTCGAGGGGCCGTCGACCTTCCCGACGTACGGGGTCACGGTGAGCGTGGGCGCGGTGCCCGCGCCGGGTGCGGTGGCGTTGCTTGGTGTGGCGGGCTTCCTCGGCCGCCGTCGCCGGGCCTGATCGCGCATCGCGGATCTCGCATCAATCGCCGGAGGCGTTCGCATGGGCGAGCGCCTCCGGCTTTCCTTTTCCGTCGCGTGCGCGTTGCCTAGCATCGCGGCCCCACGGAGACCTGCCATGAAGCTGCTCGAACCCTTTCGCGTCGGACCGCTCACGCTTCCCAATCGCGTCGTCATGGCGCCGCTGACGCGCTGCCGTGCGAAGCAGCCCGGCAACGTGCCGTGGGAACTGAACGCGACCTATTACGCGCAGCGCGCGAGTGCGGGGCTGATCGTGAGCGAGGCCACGCAGGTCTGTCCCGAAGGGCAGGGCTACCTGTGGACGCCAGGCATGCACACCGCCGAGCAGGGCGCCGGATGGCGACTTGTCACGGATGCGGTGCATGCGGCGGGCGGACGCATCCACGCGCAGCTCTGGCATGTGGGGCGCATCTCGCACCGCAGCCTCCAGCCGGGCAATGCGGCGCCGGTGAGCGCGAGTGACCTGCAGGCCGCGAAGGGCACCTGCTTCGCGCTTGACGAGCAGGGCAAGCCCGCGCGCGTGGCGTGTGACCAGCCGCGCGCGCTCGCGGAGGTCGAGATCCCGGACGTGATCGCCCACTATGGCCGGGCCGCGCAGATCGCCAAGGATGCGGGTTTCGATGGTGTGCAGGTGCACGGCGCCAATGGCTACCTGCCGGACCAGTTCATGAGCTCGGTGGTGAATCGTCGCACCGACGCGTGGGGCGGCGACATGGTGAAGCGCGCGCGCTTCCTGATGGAGTGCGTGCATGCCTGCGTGAAGGTGTGGGGGGCGGACCGCGTGGGCGTGCGGCTTTCGCCGGGCAGCGGCAACGATGGCGACACGGTGGACACGCAGTGGCGCGAGCAGCATCTCGAGGCCGCGCGGCAGCTGCAGCAGGCGGGTGTGGCGTACGTCGACCTGGTGAACTACCAGTGGGCGTACGGGCGTCCGGGCTTCGATGACGGGTTCCTGCGTGACTATCGCACGGTGTATCGCGGCGCGCTCTTCGCTTCGGCCGGGCTGACCCAGGAGCATGCGGAACGGCTGCTGCAGGACGGTCTGTGCGACGCGTGCTGCTTTGGGCGCGCGTTCATCGCGAACCCCGACCTGCCCGAGCGATTCCTGCATGGCAAGCCGCTCGCCAAGGGCGACGAGAGCACCTACTACGGTGGCGCCGAGAAGGGCCTGACCGACTATCCGCGGGCGGAGTGAGCCGCGGAAAAACCGCCTGAACTTGCAGAGGCCGCCCCGCGCGGCGCTACACCCTTCGACACGGAGGGTGCATGGACGATTCGACTGTATATACTGTAATCCGGCGAATCGACGGGAGATCGAGGCTCATCATGAAGCGACGCGGCAAGAACGGAAGGATGGTTCGCATGAAACTCCCGACCCGGCGTGAGGACGCCGCGATACGACGCGGCATGTGGCTGGATGCGGACAATCCCGAGTGGACGCCAGCGGACTTCCGGAGAGCCATGCCCCTCGTGGATGCGGTGATCGCCAGCGGAAGCCTGCGAAAGATCCCGGTTCTGCTGCGCGTGGATCCCGATGTGCTGGCGCGGTTCCGCGCATCCGGCCCTGGTTGGCAGACGCGCATGAACGCGGCGCTGCGAAAGGCGGCGGGGTTGCCGAAGGAGTCGCCGAGGGTGCGGGCGCGGA
>JBMOGS010000071.1:0-9251 GCA_049318245.1 Phycisphaerales bacterium
GCGTCGATCGCGCCCTCGGCGCCGCCGGCGCCGACCAGCGTGTGCAGCTCGTCGATGAACAGGATGATGTTCTTCGCGCGGCGCACCTCGTTCATGACCGCCTTGATGCGCTCCTCGAACTGGCCGCGATACTTGGTGCCGGCCACCATCATGGCCAGGTCCAGCACGACCAGGCGCTTGTCGTGCAGCAGGTCGGGCACGGTCTGGCTCACGATCTGCTGGGCCAGGCCCTCGACGATCGCGGTCTTGCCCACGCCGGCCTCGCCCAGCAGCACCGGGTTGTTCTTCGTGCGGCGGCACAGCACCTGCACCAGACGCTCGATCTCCTGCGCGCGGCCGATCACCGGGTCCAGCTCGCCGTTGCGCGCGAGCTCGGTCAGGTCGCGGCCGAAGCTGTCCAGCGCCGGGGTCTTGCTCTTGCCACGGCGCGCGGTGCCGGGGGCGGCCTCGGGAGCCTCGGGGGCCGCGGCCTCGGCGGCCTGCGGCGGGTTCTCCTGCTCGCTGTCGCCACCGGCGCCGAGCAGGTTCAGGACCTCCTCGCGCACTTCCTCGAGCTTCAGGCCCAGGTTCAGCAGCACCTGTGCCGCCACGCCGTCCTGCTCGCGGAGCAGGCCGAGCAGCAGGTGCTCGGTGCCGACGTAGTTGTGGTTCAGGTTGCGCGCTTCCTCGATCGCGTACTCGATGACCTTCTTCGCGCGGGGGGTCTGGGGCAGCTTGCCCATGGTCACCATCTCGGGGCCGCTCTTCACGAGCTTCTCCACCTCGAGGCGCACCTTGCGCAGGTCGATGCCGAGGTTCTTCAGCACGTTGGCGCCCACGCCACTGCCTTCCTTCACCAGGCCGAGCAGGATGTGCTCGGTGCCGATGTACTCGTGGTTGAAGCGCTGGGCCTCCTGGTTGGCCAGGGCCATGACCTTGCGTGCGCGATCGGTGAGACGTTCGAACATGAAGAAAAGACCTCCTGCGGGGGGTGGGATCGACAGGATCCGACCCTTCCTTGAGCGATGGTAGCCGGATAGGCTGGAAACCGTGACGCTGGGACCATCCATTCGCAGAGGCTTGGCTGCCATCCTGACATGCGCGCTGTGCGTCGCGGCGTGGGCGGACATCATCCCGTGCACCCCGTTCAACCTGCGGGCGAAGCGGCTGGACGGAACCTTGGTCAGCGGCACGGTTTCCGGCTTCGACGGCGACGGCTGCGAGGGCAGCTTCGGCCGCGTCGAGTGGGCCGACCTGCCGGCCGCCGAGGTGAACCGGGCGCTGCGCCGCGTGCTGGACCTTGGCAAGACGGACCAGATGGTGCTGTTGGGGCGCGCGCTGCTGAGCGCCGAGGACGGGCAGAACATGGGCGACTCGATGCTGCGACAGGCGGTCAAGCGCGACGCCGGCATGAAGGACGCGGCCGACGCGGCCCGCGCGCAGGGGGTCGAGCTGCGGCGCATGGCCGCGGAGCGGCGCGTGCGCAACGCGCTGCCGCAGGCGCGCGAGGGCAGCGGCGTGCGCCCGTGGCCGATCGCCACGGATGCCGCGCGCGCGGAGGCGCTTGCGGAGTCGAAGGCCGAGGCGGAGAAGGCGCTGCACGCGGTGAATGCGCGCTGGACGCCGGTCGAGAGCGAGTACTGGGTGATCTACGCCGACCTGACGCGCGGGGACGCGCAGGAACTTGGACGCCGCATGGACAACATGTATCGCAAGGTCGCGGAGGACATGTTCGCGCTGCCCAAGGGGCTGAATCTCTTCCACGGCAAGGGCGTGTGCATCGTGAGCGCGGACGAGAACCGCTATCGCGCGATCGAGCAGGCGGCCTTCGGCATGATGCCGCCACCGGGCGCGGTGGGTCTCTGCCACATGATCGGTCCGAGGGTGATCGTGAACGCGTGGCGCAGCCCCAACGACGACGAGTTCATGTCCACGCTGGTGCACGAGGCCACGCACGGCGTGATGCACCGCTACGGCACGCCGGTCAAGCTTCCGATCTGGGCCGAGGAGGGCTACGCGGAGTTCGTCGCCGCGCGCAGCTTCGACACGTCGCCGGTCGATGCGGGACGGCGGCCGCATGGGCTGGCGTTCGTGCGTGCAGGCGAGAGCACGCTCCCGTTCCTCCGCAGCGATGGCCGCGATGGCGTCTGGCCCGGACCCGGTGCGGTGGGCTACTCGATCGGCTACCTCACGGTGTGCATGATGATCGACCAGAAGGGCGCGGCGTTCGGGGAGTGGGTCAAGGACGTGAAGACCGGCATGCCCTGGGAGGAGGCGCTGCGACGCCACTTCGGCACCGATGCGGCGCTGCTCGCGCGGACGATCGAGGACTGGTACCGCGTGAACGACGTGAGCCGCTGAGGCCGGCCTCAGCCGTCCACGCGACCGTCGACCAGACGCACGACGCGATCCGCGCGCGCGGCCACGGCGGGATCGTGCGTGACCATCGCGATCGAGAGGCCCTTGCGGTGCAGCGTGGCGACCATGTCCAGGATCTCGCCGCCGGTCCTGGCATCCAGGTTGCCCGTCGGTTCATCGGCCAGCAGCACGCGGGGTTCGTTCGCCAGCGCGCGGGCGATCGCCACGCGCTGGCGCTCGCCGCCGCTGAGTTCGCGCGGGCGATGCGCGAGCCGGTGCGACATGCCGAAGGCGTCGAGCAGTTCGCGCGTGCGACGGTGGGCCGCCTCGCCGGCTCCGCCCGGCGCCACGAGCCCGCGCGCCACGCTGCAGGGCAGCATGGCGTTCTCGAGCACCGTGAGTTCGGGCAGCAGGTGATAGAACTGGAAGACGAAGCCGACCGAGACGTTTCGATAGCGGTTGCGCGCGGCGCCGCGGAGGCCGGCCACGGGCGTGCCCTCGAACCACACGCCACCGCTGTCCGCGTCGGGCTCATCCAGCAGGCCCAGCAGGTGGAGCAGCGTGCTCTTGCCGCTGCCGGAACTTCCAAGGATCGCGACCCACTCGCCGCGACGCATCCGGAAGTCCGCACCACGCAGCACCGGCACGCCCACCTTGCCAAGGCGATAGGTCTTGCGCAGGTCGCGCGCCTCGAGCAGCGGGGCCTCACTCATAGCGCAATGCCCTCACCGGATCGATGTCGGCCGCCTTCGCCGCGGGCACGCTGGCACCCAGGACGCTGAACACCACCGCACCCACCCAGGTGAGCGCCGCGGTGAACCAGTCCACCCTGTTCGGGATGGTGCTGAAGTAGTAGACGGCGGGGTCCCAGATCAGCGTGCCCCGATGCGCAAGCAGGCCCGCGCCGACCAGGCCCAACGTGACGCCGCCGACGAGCCAGAGCAGCGTCGGAAGCAGCACGCCGCGTCGGGCACCGCGCAGGCTCATGATCAGCGCACCCACCGAGAGGGCGAACGCCAGGATCCAGCTCCAGCGCGGCGCGTCCTCGCCGATCGTCTCGTGGATCGCGTTGATGTTGTTGATCACCAGCCAGCCAAGCCCGATGCCGACCACGCCGCCTGCCGCGCCGATCACCAGGCCGTACTGCAGGAAGATCCAGAGCACGCCAGGCCGACTCGCCCCGATCGAGCGCAGGATGCCGATGTCGCGGCTCTTCTCCTGCACGATCGCCCAGAAGATGCTCAGCACGAGCCCCGCGCACACCAGATAGACGATCGAGAACAGGATGCGCATCATCTCGCGCTCCTTCTCGACCGGCCCGATCAGGTCGCGCAGGTGCTGCTCCCACGTCAGGATGCTCACGACCTCCGGACGCGGTGGCTTCACCACCTTCGCCGGATCCGCGGCCGCGGCCATCGCGAAGCGCACGTAGGCGTCCTGCACGGCGTCACGCAGGGCGGCGGGGGTGACGCCCGGCTTGGCGCGGACCAGCACCCGATGCACGCGCGCCGGACTCTTGCCGAGCACGGGCTGCGAGCCGTCGGCGTTCGGGGGCGCGTCCAGGTCGTACTGCAGCCCCTCGTCCAGCCGCAGCATGCGCTGCGCCTCCTCCAGCGGAATGAGCACGCGGTTCTTGTCGATCTGGTAGACGCCACTGCGGAACTCGTTCACCACCGGAAAGATCCGCTCGGTCGGCTCCGCCACCGTGCCCTTGCCGCTGATGGGCACAAGCGTGAGCGTGACGCGCTGGTCGGGCATGAACCAGCCGGAGCGCGTGCGGTAGCTGCCGTCGCGCATGCGCTCGTTCACGATGCTGACGTGGATGCCCATCACCAGGCCCGGGATGTCCGTGCCGAACTGCCGCAGGGAGCGGCCGTCCGCCTCGATCTGCGGGGCCAGCATGCGGCGTGGATCGTCCGCCGCCATCGCGGCGGCGGCGGCCTCGTCCGTCGGGGGCTTCCAGTAGAGCGAGCGGCTGAAGTCGGTCACGCGCTCGAAGCCTTGCGGCTCGATGCCCCACACGTTCGCCGTCACGACCTCCTTGTCGGCACCGGGCGGATAGGGCATGCGCACGAGCCCGTACGTGTCGATCAGCGGCGTGGCGGCCTCGGCCTCGGGAAGCTTGCCGATCTCCTGGATCAGCTCGTCGTACCACGGCAGTCCGCGCACGGGATAGTTGATCACCACGTCGCCCATCAGCGTGCGGCCACTCGACTTCAGCATGTCGAGGAAGCCGCTCATCACGCTGACCACGATCACCACCAGGGCCACGCACAGCGCCACCGCGCCCACGGCGATCAGCGGAATGATCCGGCTGGTGAGATAACGGTTGGCCAGCTGTGCGGCGTACACGGAGCGCGGATGCTAGCCGTGAAGGTCGGACGAGATGACGGCGTTGCAGCGGCGATTCGGCTACGCTCGCGCGATGGACCTTCGGCTGCTGGCGCTCTGGATCCTGGTCTTCGCGGCCGGCGCGGGCCTGGGCTGGTGGCTGCTCGTGGCGATCCGCGTGCTGCGCGACCTGCCATCGATCCCGCGCGCGCCCGAAGGTCTGGCACTGCCCATGCCCGATCCCGCGCCGCGCGTGTCGGTGGTGGTGCCGGCGCACAACGAGGAGGCGCATGCGGCCCGAGCCGCGCGCAGCATCCTGGCCAGCGACTGGCCGAGGCTCGAGCTCATCATGGTGCTGGATCGCTGCACCGACGGCACGCGCGCCACGCTGGAACCGATCGCCGCCGCGGATCCGCGCCTTCGGATCGTCGACAACCAGGACTGCCCGCCGGGGTGGGCCGGCAAGTGCAACGCGGCGCGGGTGGGTGCGCGCCACGCCTCGGGCGAGCTCCTGCTGTTCACCGACGCGGACGTGGAATTCCATCCGTCGCTGATCCGGGCGACCGTCGCGATCCTGCGGCACCGCGGCCTGTCGCTCCTGTCGCTGCTGGCCACGCCGCGCGTGCGCCACTGGTTCGAGGCGGTCGTGCAGCCGGTGGCGGCGCTCATGCTGATGCGCATGTACCCGATCCCGCGCGTGAACGACGCGAAGAGTCCGCGGTCCTTCGCGAACGGGCAGTTCCTGCTGTTCGAGCGTTCGATGTACGAGAAGCTGGGCGGCCACGCGATCGTTCGTGAGGACCTGCTCGAGGACATCGCCTTCGCCCGGCGCGTGCGCGATGCGGGCGGCCACGGCGGTCTCTGCACCGCCGAGCACCTGCTCTTCGTGGAGATGTACGAGTCGATGGCGGAGTTCCATCGCGGCTGGAAGCGCATCTACCTGGAGGCGGCGGAGCGGAACCCCTCGCGGCTGCGTGCGCTCGCGCGCGAGTGGCTGGTGGGTGGCGTGGCGATGCCAGCCTGCGCGATCGCCGCGACCCTCTCCGGTTTCGCGTGGACGGGCGGCTCGCTCGATCCACTCGCCATCGTGACCGCATGGCTGGGCGTGGCGAGCCTGACCGCATTCGTGCTGGTCACCGCGTGGCTGCACCACATGTGCCACGCGCCGCGCGCCGCGGCCGTGTTCCATCCGCTCGGGGCGTGGCTCGTCGCGCACTGCATGCTGGAGGCCGCCGTGGACCTCGATCGGCGCCGCGCCGTGCGGTGGGGCGGTCGCGAATACACCCTGGAGCCACGACCCATGGGCGGCTACGGCCCGCCTCCTGAACCCCTTCCGGACTGAACACGCGCATGCGAATCCTCCACACCAACGACGACGGCATCTCCGCGATCGGCATCGCCTCGCTGCACGAGGCGACCGCCTCGCTGGGTGAGCGGCTGGTGGTCGCTCCCGCAAGCGGCCAGAGCGCCGAGAGTCACGGCATCACCTTCCACCGGCCCGTGATGGTGCATCAGGCTCGGCTGGATTTCGGCGGCGAGGGCGTGGCGGTGGAGGGCACGCCGGCGGACTGCGTGAAGCTGGCGCTGCGGGCGCTGTGGCCCGAACGCCACGGCGCCGGCACGCGTCCCGATCTGGTGATCAGCGGCATGAACCACGGGGCGAACGTGGGCATCAACGTGATCTACTCGGGCACGGTGGCGGCGGCCGTCGAGGCGGCGTTCCTGGGGGTGCCGGCGATCGCGGTCAGCCTGATGCTGTGCGACAAGCGTCGCGCCGACTATCGCCGCGCCGCGTGGATCGCGCGCCAGGCGATCGATCGTGTGCTGGCGGCGAAGCTGCTGGATGCGCATCGCGTGATCAACATCAACGTGCCCTGCACCGAGCGTCCCGACGCGCCCATGCCGGAGATCTGCGTCGTGCCGATGAACACCGCCGCGGGCATCGACGGCTACGAGCGGCGCACCGCGCCCGACGGGCGCACCTACTACTGGCCCGCGGGCAACGGCATGGAGTTCGTCCACACGGCCGAAGGCAGCGACGTGGAGCGCCTCTATGGCGGGGCGGTCACGATCACGCCGCTCTTCTACGACCTGAGCGACCGAGGGCTGCTGGAGCGCATGCGGCGCGCGCTGGCGTGATCGCGTTCAGTTCAGCAGCAGCCGGATCGTGAATTTCAGCGTCTTGTCAGCCGGCAGGTTGCGGAGCTTGGCGCTCTTGGCAGTCACCGCCGTCCAGCGGTAGAGCGAGTCCTCGAGGGCCTGGTCCCAGCTGCGCAGGCCCGTGGGCTCGAGCAGCGTGACGTTCACCACCTTGCCCGCGCGGTTGAACTCGATCAGTGCCAACGCGCTCATCGGCCGTCCGCTGATGGCGGTGAGCTCGTCGATCTCGGGCCGCACCGTGCGCAACTCGAGGCCCTGCTGCGCGAGCGGCCGCCCCGGCTTCCAGTCCTTCGGCGGCGAGGCCTTCACGCTGGTCGCGTCGCTCTCGCGATCGCTCAGTTCGCCGTCGGCCTTGGGTCCCGGCTTGGCGCCGGGTCGCGCGCTCGGATCGGGGCTCGGGCCCGTGGTCGGCGACGTGCTGGGCTGCTGAAGTCCCGGTGCCGTCTGCGTGGGCGGGGTCGCGGCGGGGGGGCGCGGCTGCTGCTGCGGAGGCTGCGGCGGTTGCGGCGCCGGTTGCGCAGGCTGCGGCGGTTGCGGTGGGGTCGGCTGCGCGGAGGGCGGCGTCGGTTCGGCTGGCTTCGCGTCAGGCTGAGGCGCTTCCTCCGGTTTCGCGGGTGGCACATCCTGCGGCTTCTCGGCCTGCGGTGGCGGCGGCGCGTCGGTTGGATCCTTCGCGGCGCTCTTGTCGGGTGCGCGTTCCACCGGCTGGATCGTGGGTTCCACGCGATTCTCGTCCGCGGCAGGAATCGGGATGGCTGTCGGGTCCTTGGTTGGCGCGGTCTCGCGCGTGGCGCTGGTCTCGGGAAGAGGCGCGGGCGGTCGCTCCGGCGTGGGCGCCGGCCGCGTTTCCGCGGGCGAGGGCGGTGGTGGCGCGGCTGTCGCGGGGGGTGTCGGTTCCGCCTGCGCGGGAACGGGCCTCGATTCGGACTGCGAACTTGGCGTTGGAGGAGGCGTCGGCTGCGCGGCCGATGCCGGACCCGGTGACGGCTCACCCGGCGGCGTGGAGGTGGTGTCGGGTGCCGGCGGCGCGGTGGGCTGCGCCTGCGGTGTCTGGGGAACCTGTGGCGTCGCGGGGCGCGCGGCCGGCATCGGCTGCCCGCCCTCGTCGGTGTCGCGGAAGGCCGCCTGCTCCACGGAACTCAGGCGGGCCAGGTGCTCCTGATAGTCCTTGTAGCCGATCCACGTCATCGTGGACTGCTGCGCGCCGTCCTCGATGCCCAGCCGAAGCATGTCCTCCTGCTCCTGCTGCTGCTGCTCGGGGGTGAGCGGCGCGCGCTTCTCCATCTCCTTCTCGAGGCTGAAGGAGGCCTGCCGCGACCGGTCGATGCCGTCGTTCACGTGCGCGAAGAAGTCCCGCACCTGCGGCACCAGCAGCGCGGAGTGGAACATCACGCTCGCGACGATGCCGATGAGCAGGGGCCACGACGCGCCGCGGTCGGTCTCGAGCGCGTGCAGCGTGGCCTCCAGCCGCTGCCGCGTGGCGGCATCGATGCCGGTGCCCGCCGCGGTCACGACGCGGGCTTCCCGTCCGAGGGCTTGCCCACGAAGTTCACGGCCACGCCAAGATCCTTGAGCCGGTCCCACAGGTCCTGCAGGATCGGCGCGCGGTCGATCTTGCCCTGTCCGTGATCGACCGCCAGATAGACGATCGTGGTCGGATCGGCCTCGCGCGCCGCCTTCACGCGCGGGGCGACCTCCTCGATCGTGATCTTCTCCTTGTTGAAGTAGACGAGGCCCTCGATGTCCAGGCTGATCGTGGCGGCCGGCGCCGGCTTGGCCGGCTGGCCGGTCGAGAAGCGCTTCAGTTCCATCGGCACCATGTCCACCCGAACCATCATCACGACGGCGTAGATGAAGAAGGTGAGCAGGAACGTCATCAGGTCGATGAGCGGGTTCAGCTCAATGCGCGCCTCGGGCGGCTCGCGCCGGATGCGGCGCATGGCTCAGCCGATCCCCAGCTGGATCGACGCGAGCGCGGTGCCGACGTCGGAACTGGTCTCGAACATCTCGTCCAGTCCGGCGGTCAGGAAGACCGCCCAGATGCGGTCCGAGACGCGCGCCACCACCAGGCGCCTCTTCGAGAGCTTCTGGATCTTGCGCAGCCGCAGCAGCGAGGCGATGTTCGACGAGGTGAGCATGCGCACCTCCTTCATGTCGAGCACCACGTGCCGGGCCTGCGCCCCCGGACCGTCAAGCGACGCGAGCAGCGTGCCCAGGTCGTCGGAGAGCTGCGGCTCCTGGCCAAGGTCGACCAGCGCGATGTCGTCGGACCATTCGGTGATGGGCATGGAAGGATCCTACCGCCGCGAACCGGTCAGGCCGCGGGGGCCTCGTCGCTGTCGGCCACCATCGCCACGCTCATCACCGCGTCGCCCTCGCGCAGCTGCATCACGCGCACGCCCATGGTGTTGCGGCCGATGCGG
>JBMOGS010000072.1:0-8881 GCA_049318245.1 Phycisphaerales bacterium
CACCGATCCCGTACACCGATGTGCCGGAGTTCACCAGCACGCGCCGGCCATGCAGCGACAGTTCGAAGGACAGCGTGTCCGCATGCGCGTGCCCCGGCAGATAGTCGGGCCCGATCGGGCCCACATCGAGCATCGCCACCATCGGACCCTGCTGCACACGGATGAAGCCGCTGGCCTCGAGGTGCGTGAAACCATCCGCTTCCGGCGCCAGTGGCGCAAAGCCGAGGCGTCCCGCATAGTCCTCCAGCGCCGCTGGCGACGGTGCAATGCCGATCGCCGCGTCGTTGAACAGCGCGATCTCGCCGTCCGGGTGCGTCATGGCCGACAGCCAGCGCCGCATCGACTCGATCCGGTCATGCTGGGACCGGAACCACTCCGCATCCGCCGGACGAAGCGCCTTCGCGCAGGCGCGGGAAGCGTTCCACAGATCCAGCAGGTCCTCCAGCGCAAGCGCGTGATACATCGGCGATCGCTCGAACTGCCCACCATCCTTCAGGATCTGTTCGGGCACCTCCCGGCGCAGGATGTGCAGTCCCTTCTCGAACCACGCATCGGCTTCGGGGCCCTCGAAGAACAGTCCCGCAAACACCAGGGCCTTGGCATTCACGAACAGGTGATTGCCGAGCAGGTGCCACTCCAGGCGCTGCGTGAGCCACCGAGCCTGCACCGCCAGACTGTGCACCGCTTCCGATGAAAGCGCCTGGCCCTGCCACGCCCACTTGATCCAGTTCACGATGCGAAGGGACGACGGATAGGGCTCCCACCCCGTGCCACGCGCGGGCGGATTGTCGCGAATCCAGCGCGCCACCAGATCGTGATGCCACGCGGTGCGCGCCTCGGCGCCAAGACCGTGCAGATCCTCGAAGTAGTGCTGGTTGTAGCGCCACAACTTGGCGACCTGATCACCATCCCATCCAACATCCGACAGCGCATGTGACACGTTAAGGAATCGGAACGTGCCCGGTGCCTCCAGGCTGGCGCGCCGCCGGGCCGCCTCGTACCACGCACCATCGCGTTCACGCAGCGGCGGCGCCGGCCGCACATCGACCCGCGGCCTGGCCAGACGAAACCGCACGCGACCGATGAACTGGGCCGGCTTCAGGTGTCGCAGCGTGTGCCAGTAGCGGAGCAGCGTCTGCGCGGAAGCCATCACGCCCCCAGCACCGACTCCAGCGCCTTCACGATGCGCTCGCTGGTGTGTCCATCCCACAGCGGCGGAATCGCGCCGCGCTTCCACTGGCCCGCGAACAGGCGATCCAGCGCGGGCTTCAGTGCCTTGGGATCGATGCCCAGCAGCTCGTTGGTGCCCATGGTCACGGTCTAGGGCCGCTCGGTGCTGTTGCGCAGCGTCATGCAGGGCACGCCCATCACGGTGGTTTCCTCGGTGATGCCGCCCGAGTCGGTGATGACCGCCTTGGCATGCTTCACCAGGTAGTTGAACTCCAGATAGGGCTGCGGCTCAACAAGCAGTAGGTTGTTCGGCACCGCGCCCACATCGCGCAGCGTCTTGGCCGTGCGCGGATGCACCGGGAACACAACCTTCTCGCCGCGCGTGGTGTCGCCGATCGCCTTCAGCAGCTGCGAGAACGTGTCGCCCGCATCCACATTGGCCGGTCGGTGCAGCGTGACCACGAAGTACTTGCCCGCCTCCAGACCCAGTTCGCCCCAGAACGGCGGCTGCTTCAGGCGCTCCATGTTCGACAGCAGCGTGTCGATCATGGTGTTGCCCACGAAGAAGATGGCCTTGTCCGGAACGCCGCTGCGACGCAGGTTCTCGTTGGCCACCTCGCTGGTGGTGAAGAACCAGTTGGTGATCGAGTCGGTCACCATGCGGTTGATCTCCTCCGGCATGGTCCAGTCGCCGCTGCGGATGCCCGCCTCCACGTGCGCCACCTTCACGCACAGCTTCTGTGCGGCGATGGCGCAGGCCATGGTGCTGGTCACGTCGCCCACCACCAGGCACAGGTCGCTGCGCTTCTCGAGCAGCAGCTTCTCGTAGCGGGTCATGATGCCGCCGGTCTGCTCGGCCTGCGTGCCGCTGCCCACCTCCAGGTTCACGTCGGGCTGCGGAATGCCGAGCTGCGTGAAGAAGTCGCCGGACATCTTGGCGTCGTAGTGCTGACCCGTGTGGATCAGCCGGTAGCGCAGCGGGCCACCGGCGGCCTCGCGCGCCTTGATGGCGCGGATGATCGGCGCGATCTTCATGAAGTTCGGCCGTGCGCCTGCGATGATGTCGATCAGCTTCGTGGTCATCGTCCACCCTCGCACTGGTCGGCCGCATCGATGGTGACACGGGCGACCTCCAGCAGTTCATCGAACGGGATCGGCGACGCGCCGGCCGATGCCACGGCCTGCACGAACGCGGCCGCGCAAGCCTTCTGGCCCTTGTCCTGCTTCCACAGGTTCATCTTCGCGAAGCCCGGCCACGCGAAGCCCGTCAGCTTGCGGAAATTGTCCAGCTGCAGCACGCGGCCCGCCGCGAACACCTCGAGACGCTCCTTGGGGAAGGCCTTGCAGCCGTTGGCGAAGTAGTGCACCGTGCCGATGCTGCCATCGGCGAACGACAGCTCGATGCTCACCGTGTCGCGCGTCTTGGTGTCCATCACGCTCACGCGGTGACCCGTGATCGCGCTGCCGGCCAGGAAGCGCAGCAGGTCGATGAAGTGGCACGCCTCGCCCACGATGCGGCCGCCGCCCACCTCGCGATCCTGCGTCCAGTGCTCGGCGGGAATCGCGCCGGCGTTCACGGTCATGATGAAGCTCTTCGGACCGGTGACGCCCTTCAGCAGCGACTTCACCTTCTGCACCTGCGTCGCGAAGCGGCGGTTGAAGCCCACCATCACCATCGGTGCGCGACCATTGCGCGTGCCTTCCGCGATGGCCTGCTCGATCTGCGCCAGCTCCTCGTGCTTCAGCGCCAGCGGCTTCTCCACGAACACGTGCTTGCCGGCGCGCAGCGCCTTGCAGGCCATGTCGGCGTGCGTGTCATGGCGCGTGCTCAGCACGATCGCCTGCACATCGGGATCGGTGAAC
Organism: Phycisphaerales bacterium; assembly: GCA_049318245.1. Taxonomy (GTDB): domain Bacteria; phylum Planctomycetota; class Phycisphaerae; order Phycisphaerales; family SM1A02; genus SYAC01. Next base: position 3,034 of record JBMOGS010000072.1, read on the forward strand.
ACGCCGTCGGTGTCGGTGGTGGTGCTCTCGAAGCCGAACTTGCGGCCCGCGTGCACGCCTGTCACGCCGCCGCTGCTGGCGACCACCTTCAGTCGCGCGCCGGCATCCTTGAAGGCCGGAATCAGCACGGCGGTCGCGTAGTTGCCCGAGCCCACGAAGGCGATCGAGGCCGCGCCCGTCGTGGGCGCGCCCGGCGCCGCAGCCAGCTTCACGGTGGATTGACGAAGCGTCGCCTCGGGCTTCTCGGCGGCGGTCGGGTACTCGAGCAGGATGCCGAGCGACGGAGCGCTGCCACCCACCAGCTCGTACGCCTGCTCCGCTTCGGTCACGGAGAAGCGGTGCGAGATGAGCGGCTTCACGTTCAGACGGCCGTCGGCCATCATGTCGAGCACCGCCTCGAAGTTGCGCTGCTCTGTCCAGCGCACGAAGCCCACGGGATAGTCGTTGCCCTTCTCCTCGTAGCTGGGGTCGTAGCGGCCCGGTCCGTACGAGCAGCTCACCTGGAAGGTGAGTTCCTTCTCGAAGAAGTCGGCGCGAGAGAGCTCGAGGCCCGTCACGCCCACCAGCACGATGCGGCCGCGCTTGCGGCACATCAGCGCCGCCTGATGCATGGGTTCGTTGCTCTTGGTGCTGGCGGTCACGATCACTGCATCCACGCCGCGACCACGCGAGAACGCCTGGGCGGCGGCCACGGGATCGGCACCGGCGCCCAGGTTCACCACTTCGGCGCCGAACTGCTTCGCCAGTTCAAGCTTCGCTGGATCGAAGTCGAGCCCGAGCACGCGACAGCCGTGCGCGCGCAAAAGCTGCACCGTGACAAGGCCGATCAGTCCAAGGCCCGTCACCACCACGGTCTCGCCCAGCGTGGGTTGCACCAGACGGATGCCCTGCAGCGCGATCGCGCCCAGCACCGTGAAGGCGGCTTCTTCGTCGCTGACCTGCGGCGGCACCTTGGCGCACAGGTTGATGGGCACGCACACCGCCTCGGCATGCTTGCCGTTGCTCACCACGCGATCGCCCACCTCGAAGCCGCTCACGCCGCCACCAGCCTGCATGACCGAGCCCACGTTGCAGTAGCCCAGCGGCAGCGGCTGGTCCAGCTTGTTGAACACGGCCTCCAGCGTGGGCATCAGGCCGTCTGTCTTGATCTTGTCCAGCACCATGCGCACCTTGTCGGGCTGCTGGCGGGCCTTCTCGATCCAGCCGGCCTTGCCGAACTCCACCAGCATGCGCTCGGTTCCCACGGACACCAGGGTGCGCGAGGTGCGAATCAGCAGCTGGCCGCGCCGAGCGGTCGGGCAGGGCACTTCCGCCACCTCGGTGGCACCGGTCTTCAGGGATTGCAGGATCTGCTTCATGGGAGGCTCAGGTAGTCGTCAAACATACCTCGGCCAGCAGTGGGCGGGTTCGTGCGTGACGGATCGCTACCATGATTTTGCACAGCCTGCACATGGATGGCGGTCTGCTGCCGACCGCCACGGCGCATCTCCCTGAAAGGCCCCACAAGTGAAGCAAATCTTCCGCCTCAACAACTTCGATCTGCTGCGCCTGATCGCCGCCCTGCAGGTGGCGATCCACCATGCCGCGTACCACTTCGAGGTCGAGAGTGCCTGGTGGTCCGACCTGTCGCAACTGGTGCCCGGTGTTCCGATCTTCTTCTTCGTCAGCGGGTTCCTGATCAGCAAGTCGTACGAGAGCAATTCGCGTCTGGGCGAATACGCACTCAACAGAGGTCTTCGCATTTTCCCGGCACTCTGGGTCTGCACGCTGCTGGCGCTGGTGAGCGTGTGGAAGGCGGGGTATTTCGACACGGTCAGCGTGCGACCGACGCAATTCGCGGCGTGGGTCGTGGGCCAGCTCACGTTCGTGCAGTTCTTCAACCCGGACTTCATGCGGAACTTCGGCTCGGGCGTGCTGAACGGCAGCCTCTGGACCATCACGGTGGAGCTGCAGTTCTATGTGCTGATTCCGATCCTGTACGCGGCACTCCGGCGACTGGGCGGAAGCATCCGGCGGAATCGGATCGTGCTTGTCACGCTGATCGCCCTCTTCATCGCGTTCAGCGAAGTGTTCCACGCACTGAACGAGACGCGGTCGGAGCAGATCGCCTTCAAGTTGACCAAGGTCACCTTCGCGCCCTGGTTCTACATGTTCCTGATCGGCGTGCTGGTGCAGCGGGACTTTGCGCTGTTTCACCGCCTGCTCGCGAATCGGGCGTTGGTGATCCTGCCCTGCTACGCCATCGCCTCATGGGCCGCGAGCCACTTCCTTGGATGGAAGATCGGGAACCAGATCCATCCCGCCATGTATCTGGTGCTTGTGGCAGCCGTGTTCTCCGCGGCCTATTAGGCCCCATCGCTGTCCGAGCGGCTGCTGCACAAGAACGACATCTCGTACGGTGTGTACATCTATCACATCCCGATCATCAATCTCATGATGTTCAATGGATGCCTGAAGAACGCGAAGGATGTTCCCATCGCCGTCGGACTGACGCTGGTCGCCGCGACGCTGTCATGGCTGGTTGTTGAACGTCCGGCCATCCGCCGCAAGAAGCGCCCCCTCCAGTCGATCGCGGCGTCGTGAAGATTCAGCAACTGCGCAGATAGAAGCGCTCGATCCACATCATCGTCGACATGGTGCGGAACAGCACGCTGTCGGGCATCCGGCTCAGCAACCGCCGGTTGCGCAGACCCTCGCGGAAGAGCCCGTGATCCACGGCCCAGTTCACCGGTTCGCTCGGGAGCCCATGACGCTCGACGCGCTCGCGGATCTTGCGCTCCGTCGAATTCGTGAAGCCATCCTTCTTCCGGCGCCACGCCAGCTCGTTCGGCACACGGGCATCGATCAGCTTGCGCAAGGCCCACTTTCCATAGCCGTCGTGAATCAGCAGATCCTCATGCAGCGAGAAGCCCAACTCGACGAGACGGTAGTCCAGGAACGGGCACCGCGTCTCGAGATTCACGGACATCGAGAGCGCGTCGCCGTACTGCAGCAGATTCGTCAGCCCATTCTCGTGCCAGAACAGCAGCGCGTCGTTGAGATTGGTGGTCGAAACCCTCAAGCGCCGCATCCGCTCAGGAACCGAGTCGATGCCCTCCTGGGTCAGTATCTGCTCCGCGTTCCACTGCATTGCCTGACGCTCGTAGACGCTCTGACTCATGAAGCGCGCAAGATTGAGCGCCAGCCTTCCCCAACCGTCCGTCTGCGCGAAGTTCCGCGCACACCGGAGCGCGCGAAGCGGCTGTCCCCCGAGCAGTCGATCCATGCCGGCGAACAACTTGAACTCGTTGTACCCGGCGAACAGTTCGTCCGATCCCTGACCCTCGAGCATGACGGTGAGCGAACTTCGCGCCGCTCGACACAGCCGCACATATGGGATCACGGCGGGCGAGGAGTGCCCGGAGTCGAGATGCCACACGCAATCGGAAAGGTCCTCGAGCACGCCCTCGGTGGGAACTTCGGCGACCGGAATGGACCGATGTCCGAACATGCCCGCGATGCGTTGCGCCATGGGCAGCTCCGACCTCTCCACGGGCGCATGCCACGCCGTGTAGGCCTCGAGCGGCTTGTGAAATCGCTCCCCCACCATCCACGCGAGCGTGGCCGAATCGATGCCTCCGGAGAGGCTCAGTCCCACCGGCACATCGCTGCGCAAGCGGATCCGGATCGCGTCCTCCAGAATCGCATCCATGCGCTCGATCGCCTCGGGGGCGCTTCGAATCGTGCGGCTCGACGGATAGTTCCAGTAGGCCACCGACGATTCGCGTTCGGAATCGAGATCGAGAAGACCGATCTTCCGGTAGACGCCCTTCGGGAATCTGCGCACGCCCCTGAACCACGAGTGCGCGTTCTCGCCACCGGTGCTGTACTTCAGGAACGCCGCGATGGAAGACACGTCAGGCTGCGGCACATGTCCCAGGAACGCGAAGATGCCCTTCGCTTCCGAACACATGACCAGCATGCCATCGCGCACGAACGTGTGCAGCGGCTTCACGCCCCACCGATCGCGGCACACGACGAACTCGCGCGTCCGCATGTCGCCGTACACGAACGCCCACATGCCGTTGAATCGGCTGATGCACGAAGGACCCCAGTGCATCAAGGCCTGCAACAGCACTTCGGTGTCCGAATTGGTGCGGAACGACACGCCTTCGCGCTCAAGTTCCGCCCGCAATTCGAGGTAGTTGTAGATCTCGCCGTTGAACACCACGAAGGCCTGGCCACACGCCGACCAGAAGGGCTGGTTGCTCGACGCCGCGATGTCGATGACCGAAAGCCTCACATGCCCGACCGCGAACCGGCCGTTCGGATCGATGAAGGTGCCGCTCGCGTCCGGGCCACGATGCTTGATCGCCGCCAACGCCCGGTCCATGCGGACCGTCGTGTCACCCGGCAACCGGGTGTCAGGGGAGCAGAAGATGGCGAAGATGCCGCACATGGCCGTTCAGTGTCTCGTTTGTGTGGAGCGCTGCGGACCAGACCGCTTCAAGGCTTGGGAAGGGTGGGCGGGAGAATCCCGGCGCGCTCCCACGCCCGGATGTTGTTGAGAGTATCGGCGATGAACCGTGAGGTGCTCGCAACCAATCTCTGGCGAATCTGCGGATCGCTCCAGTTCTCCGGATTGCGGCCGCCGAGATAGTCGGCCGTGAAGGCCCTTCGCCAGTCAAGCTGACCGAAGTTCTTCTCACGCGCGCCCGCCGGATTCTCGGTGGCGGGCTGTGTCACCACCTGGATGCGGTAGTTCATCCCGGTCCAGAGCGCAAAGCCGCTCGCGCCCGCCTGCATCGCAGGCATGATCTGGTCCTGGATGAATTCGCGGGGGGAGATGTTTCGGCAGTACGGCGCGACGCCGCCCGGCGACCAGAATGGGCAGACGGTCGGTATCACGGGCTTGCCTCGCGCGAGCAACTTGGCCAGCCCGACCTGCGCGATGCGCCACGCCCGACCGTCTTCACGGACGCTCTCTGGCGTGCCGCGGATGCTGTTTGGGTTTCCGGGAATCACCATGCGCGGGTCATAGACGTCGTAGATGCTGACGCTGACCCAGTCGCACTCCGCGAGCAGAACCGCGACGGCGGCGGACGCGTTCTCGAGTGCCTGCCGCTTGATCACCTGCGGCGCCGTCGACCAGCCTTGACCCGGAGACACCCAGTACTGCAGGTTCGGAAGGCCGTAGAACGTCCACTTGCTGCCGGGCCAACGCTGCTTCATGGCCCGCAAGGTCGAGAGCATGCTTGCGACGGCACGCTTGCGCTCGGGCGAGTCGGGGTCCTTCGCAAGATCCGCGAAGAACGGCTCCTCGAAGTCGAGCATCATCCACTGGACGGGATAGCCGCCCGTCCGCGACTGCACGTCCTTCATGACGACGTCGAGATCGATCACGCCGGTCTCGTACGACTTGGGGTCCTGATTGACCTGCATCCTGACCTGTGGGTCCGCCGACCGGATCCGAACGAGGTCGGAGGGGTCCGGCAGATCGTCGTACAGCAGGATCAACGGCTCGCGCTTGGTGGCGTTGGCCGCGGAAGCCGCAGGCTCCGACTGTTGTGCGGACATGCACAGGCACAAGGCGCATGTGAACAGACCTTGCAGCGCGTGAATCATCGCACCTCTCCTGCTTGATGTTCCTGCCCGGACTGCGGCCGCCGATCTGTGTTGTCGGACATGCCGCAGATGCGCCGGATGGCCGACTGCAATTGCTGCACCTCGTCGGTGTAGACACCCACGCCAAGAGGCAGTTGCTGGAGGTTCGCCGCCCATCGGGCGAGATCTTCGGAGCGAATGCCCTGGATGGCGCGAAGCACCCCTTCTTCGGACTGGTCCGTCAGCAACAGCCCCACGTCCATGC
>JBMOGS010000073.1:0-8527 GCA_049318245.1 Phycisphaerales bacterium
GAACTGGATATCCAGGAAGTCGATGCTCTCGGCGCCAAGGTCGCCCGTGAGCGTGGCCCCGGGCTTCACATCCTCGGCGTCGACGCCGAGCGCCTCCTGCAGGACCTCGCTGACGCCTTCCTCGATCTGCTGACGATTGAATGCCACTGGGATCTCCGTTCTGGGTGCCTCGGCCCGTTCCTTGGGCCGGGGGCCCGCCTCACGCCCCGGCGGCTGCCGTGGCTGGGATGCGGGCGGGACGCATTGTAAAGCGTCCGCTCACGGCTGTCTCGCCGGTGCCGTCGACCCGCACCACGCTGGCCTGGCCCTTCATGGCGAAGCTGCCGTCCTCATTCGTCTTGTCCAAGGTCACCTCGACCTTCAGCGCCTCGCCAGGCCGCACGAAACTGCCGTAACGCAGGGCCTTCACCTGCCCGAGCACCAGTCGCTGGCCGCGATCCTTCAGAAGTTCCCGCGCGGCCTGGGTGAGGGCCTCGAGCATGAACACGCCGGGCAGCACCGGAAAGCCCGGGAAGTGGTCTCCCAGGTACTCCTCGGCGGCGGTGACGTTCTTGATCGCCACGATCGAGGTTGGCGTGCGATCCAGCACCTGGTCGATCAGCAGGAACTTCATCGGGGGTCCTTTCTCAATGCGACAGACCGAGCACGCGTGCGCTCAGCTCGCTGCGCCGCTTCACGCCGAGCTTGCCGTACGCATGCACCACATGGGTGCGCACGGTGCCCGGAGAGAGTCCGAGCGACTCCGCGGCTTCCTTCTCGGTGCGGCCGCCCAACAGCAGCATGATCACCTCGCGCTCACGGGGGCTGAGCTGTTCCATCCCCTGCGCGCTCTGGACGCCACGGTTGCGCTCAAACTGCTCGCGGGTGGTCACCTCCAGGGGTGGCATCGGCGGCACCTCGCCATCGAGCGGGGTGACGCAGAGCGCCAGGTGGAGATTCGGGCGCTCGGTGGGCGGCGATGGATTGCGAAGCTGGCGCGCCTCGATGCGCTTGATGAGCGCATCGAAGCTGCGCAGCATCATGCGGACCTGCTCGAACTCCTCCTCGTTCACGTGCAGCCAGCTGAAGGCGCGCTTGATGCGCTTTCGGAAGATGGTCTCGGCCGAACGGTTCTGTCGCCGGATGACCTCAATGCTGCGTTCGGAGACGTGCTCCAGAATGCCGGAGACGAGCGGCTGGTAACGGGCATCCTGCGGGTCGATCAGCACCACGATGCTCGCGCAGGCGACGCGGTAGCCGCCAGCGCGCAGATGCCGCGAGGCGGGCACCCGCTCGACCAGGCCAAAGCCCGAGAGCAGGTCGATGTCCTTCTGCGTTTCGGGTTCGGAGAGACCCAGCTGATGCGCCACCTCGCTGCGGGCGGCGGCGCGGCGATTGCGTCGCAACACCTCCCAGACACTCAGCGCGCGCTGGTTCCGCAGCAGTTCCGGCACGCCGGGCTGCGCCAGGTCCAGGGCGTGGTCTGCCGCGGAGGCTTCCCCTGCAACACTTCGAACTTCACGTGGCATGTGCGTGCAATGTACCCGCGCCAGTCAGGATGGTCCGGCTCCGTCCGCTGTCCGGTGCGGGTCACTGCCGATACTCGCCGTCGAGCTCGTCGGGCACGCCCCCATCATTCTCATCCTCGACGTACTGCAAGCCACCGTCCTCGGTCGCACCGTCGCCTTCGACCATGCTCTTCATGCGCCGCCAGTCCTCGATGCTGATCAGGACCTCGCGTGCCACGCTGCCCTTGTGGTCGCTCAGGATGCCCGCAGCACCCATCTGGTCGACCAGGCGACTGGCGCGGCCGTAGCCGATCGCCAGTCGGCGCTGCAGCAGGCTCACGCTGCCGCGGCCCGACTCGATCATGATCTCGACGGCCTTCTCGAAGAGCGGATCGCGCTCGCCACCATCGGTCGCGGCGCAGCCGCCGTCGGACTCCTCGCCGCCGGCCGCCTTGGTGCCGCGGATCGCCACGAGCTGGCGCTCGAAGCTCGGCTCGGCGATGTCCTTCAGGAACTTGGCCACGTTGCGGGTCTCGCCGTCGGTGACCAGCGTGCCCTGCGCGCGGCGCAGTTCGCTGCTGCTGGGGGTGCGCACCAGCATGTCGCCCTGGCCCAGCAGCAACTCCGCGCCCTTGTCGTCGAGCACGATGCGGCTGTCCATGCCGCTGGCCACCTTGAAGCTGACGCGGCAGGGCATGTTGCTCTTGATGAGGCCGGTGACCACGTTGGCCTGCGGGCGCTGCGTGGCCAGCACCAGGTGGATGCCCACAGCGCGCGCCTTCTGCGCGATGCGCACGATCGAATGCTCGACCTCCTTGTTGGTCATCATGAGGTCGGCCAGCTCGTCGATCACGAAGACCATGTACGGCAGCTTCTTGGGGATGCGAGCCTTCTCCAGGTCGGTCTGCGGCTGCAGCCGGTTGAAGAGCTCCTCCTCGCCGAGGCCGTTGTAGCCGGTGATGTCGCGCACGCCGGCCTTCTTCAGCTGCTCGTAGCGCTCCTCCATCTTGTCGACGGCCCACTCCAGGATGCCCGCGGCCTTCGCCATCTCGGTCACGACGGGGCACATGAGGTGCGGGATGTCGCTGAACTGGCTCATCTCGACCATCTTGGGGTCGACCAGGCAGAGCTTCAGCTCGTCCGGGCGCTTCGTGTACATCCAGCCCAGGATGATCGTGTTCATGCACACGCTCTTGCCGCTGCCGGTGGTGCCGGCGATCAGCATGTGCGGCATCTTCGCCAGGTCGATGACGAGCGGTTCCCCCGCGCTGTCCTTGCCCAGGAACATCGGCAGGATCATGCTCTTCGCGTGGCCGCCGCTCATGAGTTCCTTGAGCCGCACCTTCTCCTTCTGCTTGTTGGGCACCTCGATGCCGACCGCGGTGCGGCCAACCATGTTGCTGATGATGCGGATGTTCGGGGCACCGAGGGCGCGCGCGATGTCGTCGTCGATCGCGGTCAGACGCGCCACGCGGGTGCCGGGCGCGAGCTCGACCGAGTACAGCGTGACCACGGGACCCGTCTCGATGCCGGTGACCTCGCCCTCGATCGCGTAGTGACGCAGCGTGGCGGTCAGGCGCGCGGCCTGCTCGCGCACGTACGCCTCGATCTGCTCGGACCAGTTGCCCTCGGGATTCTCGAGCAGGTCGAGCCCCGGGAACGTGTAGCCGGTGTAGTCGACCTCGCGCGGAATGTCCTCGTCGCGGGCGACGGTCTTCTGGGCCGCGGCCATGCGCAGCGGAAGCTTCGCGATGCGTGCCTTCAGTTCCTCGTCGGAGAGCTGCGGGCGGGCGGCGGGCTGGGCTTCCGGCTCCGCGGTGGCCGCCTTGGTGTCCTCGGCCTCGGGGAACTCGTCCTCGTCACCGTCCTCCTCGGCGTCCTCGAGGGCGGCCTCGGCATCGGCCTCGGCGTCATCCCAGTCGTCGCTCTCGTCGACGATGTCCTCCTCGTCTTCCTCTTCCTCGACCGCCTCCTCTTCCTCCTGCTCGGATGCGTCCGCGATGTCCACCTCGTCCACGAGTTCCGGCTCGCGCTCGGTGCCCGTCGACTCGGCGACGGCGGTGGCGCCACCGGAGGAACGCGCGGCCGCCGTCGCGGGCTTCACCTCGGGCTGGGCGCGGACGCGCAACTTCTCCAGCATGCCCTTCCAGTCCTGCGCACGGAACGGTTCGGTGGCCTGCCACGCGCGCGCGATGTGCCGCGGCAGCGAGAAGACGACCTCGTCCATGCAGATGATCGCGCCGAGCGCGAACGAGATCAGCAGGACCAGTCCCGTCAGGGCCGGGCTGAAGCGGAGCGAAAGCTCGTTCGCGATCCAGTGGGGGATCAGGCCGGCCTCGGCACCAGGCAGCACACCGATGCCACGCGCCCATGCCGCGTGCACCGAACTGAAGGAAAGCATCATCACGACCGCACCGAACGCGCGAACCGCCGGATGCGTGACCGCCCGACCGCTGGCGGTGGTCGCGAGGGCGAGCGCCGCCGCGAGCATGGGCAGCCAGACGCCATAGCCAACCCCCAGATAGGTCCAGTACGCGATCACGGCGCCAAGCCGGCCCATCAGGTTCGATGGAGGCTCGGCGTGCACGGCCACGGCATGGCTTGGCCAGTCCGCACTCGAGAAGGTTCCAAGGGTCAGGAAAAGGAAGACCCAGAGGCCCGCCAACGCGACCCAAGTCGCGCGTCGAGCGAAGGTTGCGGGCGGGAGTTCCCCATCGGTGGGGCGTGCGACAGCCTTGGCGGAGTTCCGTGCCATAGGCCGTTTGCATCGGCCACTGGCCCCTGCGACGAACAGAAATGCCCCCCAGAGCGGGGCTTCAGGCCTTCGGAAGCCTGGTTTCAGCCAACTTGCGTCGCACCTGCAGCATGTGCACGTCTGGATCGACCTGCGCCTTCGTCGGCTCGAACGGGCAGGTGATCCTGAAGGGCTTCCGCTCTCCCGCCCCGATCGAGACGGTCGTGCGGGCGGTCGGGGCCTTCGGCGGCTTCGCATCGGCAGGCGCATCGGCGGGCTTCGTGGGCTCCGTCCCCACCGCCGCCACTTCCACCGCCACGGATCCGCTGCCAGCGTTCTCGAGCGTGCCTTCCACGACCCACTGCCCATCCGTGGGCTTGGTCACCTTCAGGTCCCACAACTTGAATTCCGGCAGCACCACCTGCTCGAACCACTGCCGGGTGAAGGCGTCGTAGGCAGGAAGGTCCTTCGCGTGTCGGCGCATGAGCACCACCAGGTCCTGCAGCAGCGGGTAGTCGGGGCCATCCTGATAGGTGCGGATGAAATCCTTCAGGCCGTCCAGCATGGCGTCGCGACCCATCACCTCCATCATCATGAAGAAGACCCAACCCGCCTTGTCGTAGGTGACGGTCTGGTCGCCCGGGCGCGTGCCCGAGATGAGCACCATCGGACGCTCGCTGTCCGCGCTGCGGCCGTTGACGTAGTCGTCCTCCCACTGTCGCAGCATGCGCTGGCGCTGCGCGTCGCCGCGCTTCTCGACGGTCAGCAGCAGCGCGCTGAAGTTCGCCAGGCCCTCGCTGAGGATGTTGCCGCCCAGACCCTTGCCCGGCATGAGCATGTTGCCCCACCACTGGTGGCCCGCCTCGTGCGCGGTGACGTAGAAGACGAGATCCACATCTTCGGCGCCGCCCGGCTTGGTCAGGAATCCGATCGACTCGCTGAAGGTGATGTTGCCCGGGAAACCCTGCGCATAACCCGCGAGGCCGGGGAACTCCGTCAGCCGCAGGTCACGGCGCGGATACTCGCCGAACCACGCGCCGTAGAACTCGCGGCTGGCGTCAAGCGCCTCGCTCATCGTCTTCAGGTTCCATGGATGACGCGGGCTGTGGAAGATCGACGAGCCGGCGCCGTCGAGCCGCTCCAGCGGTCCACCCGCGATGTTGAAGAAGCGCACCGGCACGTCGGTGGTCCAGGTGACGGTCTTGCGGCCGTCCTTCACCACCGGCTCGCCGGGAATGCCCACACAGTTCAGCGTCCAGTCCTCGGGACCCGTGACCTGCATGGTCACGTCAAAGCCCCATGCGCTGCCGAAGGCCGGGTCGGTCTGCTTCTTCCATTCGTCGGGCAGCGGCTCCTTCGGATCGGTGGCGTTGCGGTCGTCCACCCCCACGCCTTCCTGGAAGCCGACGGCCGGCATGAAGCTGGTGCTGAAGCTGGTCAGCACCACGCCCGACGGCAGGATGAATTCGGCGGCGCCTCCGCCATTGCGGGTCCATCCCGAGGGGAACACGCCGTCGAACGAGAAGCCGATCGTGCAGGTTTCGCCGGTCGCCAGCGGCTTGGCCGGCGTGAAGACCCACAGGCCCGCGCGGTCCTCGACCGTGGGCGGCGCATCGAGCGCGTCCTTCTTCATGGGCTCCATCGGCTTGCCGTCGAGCGTCCACTTCAGGTTGCGGTAGTGCGCCCCCTGCGTGAGCGGGATCTGCGCCATCGGCGCGACATGCGGGTTGCGGATCACGTAGGTGCCCTGCACGCGCATGCTGCGATCGAACGGATCGATGTCCACGCTGCCGGTGACCTTGGCAAGCGCCGGGAGCGGCATGTCGGGAGGGAAGCTGGCGACGTTGCGCTTCCAGTAGTCGCGCGACTGCCGCTCCACGATCGTGCCCTGGAATCCGGTGCGGGCCTGGATCCAGTTGTAGATGCCCAGACCGATCACCACCGCAAGCAGTGGTGAGACACGCAGGATCGCACGCAGGATCGGCTTGGGGGCGACGCGATCGACCACGCGCTGCCAGTCGACATGCCGCCGTGGATGCACGGTCAAGGCGCCCACCAGGAACAGCGCGGCGAGTGACAGCACGAACAGCCGATTCGCCGCGATGGAGGGTCGCAGGAACTCCAGTCGATCCAGATCGCTCCACAGGAGCGTGCTCCACATGTGCCAGTTGCCGACCCACGTGAGGTAGCCGAACTGCTGCGCGAAGCCCGTGGCGATCAGCATGCCCAGACCGATCGCGTAGGTGGCGTAGCGGTTTCGCACCACGCCCTGCACCAGCGCCACGAACGAGCACCACACGATGATCGTGGGCGTGAGCACCAGGCCCCACAGCTGCACGAACCGCATGAACTCGAATGGCGGCCAGATGCCGGTGCGCACGACCTGCACCACCAGCACGATGACGCAGGCCAGCACCGTGGCCGCCATCAGCACCAGCGCCAGACCGGCGTTGGCCAGGATCTTGCCGATCAACAGGCTCGGCGTGCCCACCGCGCTGCTGCGCAGCAGGTTCGAGAATCCAAGACGCTCCTCGCGCACCAGACTCTCGACGGTGTAGAAGAGCGTGAGGAAGATCAGCAGCAGCGTGAGCGTGTTGAAGGCGCTGGTGGCCAGCGAGCCCGTGGTCGCAAGGCGCTCCGTGCCGAGCCATGCCGTGCTGACCAGGCTGCTGCCCACCACCTGCAGGATGATCAATGGCGCGAAGAGCCAGACACCCGGGCTTCGCAGCAGGATCCGAAGCTCGTTGCGCAGGACCGTCCACAGGCCGGCCAGCATGCGCGGGGGGTGCGTGACCATGCGCATCTCGACCAGCCGGATGCGCGGTGCCGATGGCAACGCCGACACGGCGGCGGCCTGCGAAGCGGCGAGTGCCTGCGCAGCCTTCGGGCTCAGGCGGCGCTCCGTCGACGTGCGCGCGCGACGGAAGAGCGTGCGGGCGGTCAGCGGAATGGCGAGCAGTCCGGCCACGCACCACGCCACGCGGCTCAGCGCGAAGGCGCCATCAAGCGCGAGCGGTTGCGTGTTGTAGAAGTCGACGCCTCGGTCCGCCTTCAGGTAGGTCTCACTCATCCAGCGCTGACCCGCCGGGTCCAGCAGCATGATCACGCGGTTCACCCCGTGCGGCAGCCACTCCGGGCTCCAGCTCCAGAGGAACAGCGCGCCACCGATGAGCACCACGAGCGGCAGCAGGAAGACCAGGATCGGCGCGCGCGTCCACGAGCCGAGCAGCATGCTGCCACCCGCCATCGGCAGCAGCAGCGGAAGGCTGAAGACGAGCGCGGGCCAGACGTAGTTCCACAGCGCGAACGGGCCGCGCTGCTTCTCGGGGTTGTCGAGCGGCCACAGCTCGAAGAAGCCGACCTGCATCACCACCCAGATCGCGATGATCGCGAGCAGCGGCACCACCGCCCCGAGGAAGCGTCCCGTGACGTACTCGAGTGGCGTGAGACGCGTGCCCAGAAGCACGCGGTCCACCTTGCGATCGATGTCCTGCAGCAGCGGCAGGCCCGCGGCGATGGCCGCGAAGAACGGAAGGAACAGGCTCAGCACCGCGCCATCGCAAAAGGCGGCATTGAACTGCGAGTTGATCCAGGCCTGCTTGCCGCCGGCGGTCACGTCACCCGCCTGCACGCGAAGGCCGGCCGCGGCGAATCCGAACGCGAAGAGGGCGAGCAGGGTGACGAGCGTGAGCCACATCGGCCTGCGCCACGCCGTGCGCAGGTCCACCATGGCGATGCCGAGCGTGCGCCGGAGATTCAAGCCACTGCTCCTGCGATGGCGAGGGGACCGCGGATCGAGTTCATGTAGGCGTCCTCAAGCGTGGCCGAGAGGGAACGGAAGCCTGGAGGCGCCGTGACGCCCTGCTCCACGCTCACGCGAACGCGGTTCGTGACACCCTCGACCAGGATCGCGCTGAGCACCCGGTTCGAGGCAGCGAATGTGGACAGATCCTCGTCGCGCACGAATCCCTCGTACACGCGGCCCTCCATGCTCTCGCGTGCGGCGCCCGGGGTGGTGTGCGCCATCACGGTGCCGCCTCGGATGATCGCCATGCGTGGGCACAGCGTGGCCACATCCTCCACGATGTGGGTGCTCAGCACCACGATGCGGTCCTTTCCGAGCTCGGCAAGCAGGCGGTAGAAGCGGTGACGCTCCTCCGGGTCCAGACCCGCGGTCGGCTCGTCCACGATGATCAGGCGCGGCGAGCCCGCGACCGCCTGCGCCAGGCCCAGGCGCTGGCGCATGCCGCCCGAGTAGCCGCCCACCTTGCGCTTGGCCGCATGGGCCAGGTTCACGCGCTCAAGC
>JBMOGS010000074.1:0-8508 GCA_049318245.1 Phycisphaerales bacterium
CCAAGACGGCCAGCGGCATGAAGGTGAAGCGGTCCTTCTACCAGTTCCCCAAGCACCTGCCCGGCACCGGCCCGAACGATGTGGGCGTGGTGGGCGGCACCTTCATCGAGGGCGCCGGAATGGACATGCCCAACGAGGACGAGTTCCGCATCATGATCGAGAATGCGCGGAAGTTCTACGGCTTGAAGAACTGACCAGGCCCAGGGCCCAGGCGTCTATGCCTGCCCGGACAGCCTCGAAAAACCACGAAGCCGCGGGCTTTGGGCCCTCGGCTTCAGGAAGTGGGCGATGGGGGACTCGAACCCTCGACCTCACGGGTGTGATCCGTGCGCTCTAGCCAGCTGAGCTAATCGCCCGAGGGAGGCAAAGTGTAGCAAAACCCGAACCGGGCCGGCCCTCGCGAAAAATCGCTCCTCTGGCGGTCCCGCGCCCCGAAATCGGCCTTCGAACCGGATCCGCCCGCCGGCTCGCGCGCAGCGAAAGACCGTCTCAGGCCTTTTTGGCGTTCTCGGTTTGACTGCGAGCCACGGCATTGGGGTCGCCGCTCGGCAGCTTGGCGCTGGAATCGCCGCTCTCCCGACTCTCGGAGGTCGCCGCGTTGGAGACCTCGTTCAGGCCCTTCTTGAACTCCGTCACGCTGCGACCCACGCTCCGGGCCACGTCAGGCAGCCTTCGGCCGAAGATCAGGAGGGCGATGAAGACCAGGATCAGCCACTCCCAGCCGGTGGGCATGCCGAGGGCGATCAGACCGATCGGGGACAGGAATGGAACCATGGCGTCCATGGTAGCCGAATCGGCCCCAAGGCCATGAAACCGTTGTAATTTCCCGGCCATGCAAGGATGCAGCCCCCGGCCCCTGCGGGCCCTCGCGTTTCTGGTCCCGTTCGCCCTGAGCGCCGTCCTCTCGGGCTGCAAGTCCGAGGAGAAGGTCGAGCCCGCGCCTGACTACGCGCGTCAGCTTGGGCCCGGTGAGTGCGCGCTTCGCAAGCTCGACCCGAGCGAGTGGCCCGATGTCGGCGCCGCATGGCGCGTGCGCGATCCGAACCTGACCACGGCGGTGGGTCGCAGCGTGAGCTGGTTCGGCGCGACAAGCAGCAAGACCTTCTTCCCGTTCATGCAGGTCTGCACGTGGGACCAGGCAGCCGCCAGCACCGTCGCGTTCCAGCAACTGCTGCAGGACAGCAAGGACGAGGCGAGCTTCGTCGGCGCACTTCGCCAGCAGTTCGACATCTGGCAGACGGTCGGCTGGAACGGGAAGGGCGTGGTGCTCTTCACCGGCTACTACAGCCCCGAGTTCAAGGGCAGTCGCACGCAGACGCCCGAGTTCAAGTATCCGCTCTACAAGCGACCCGCGGATCTCGTGACCGACCCCGTGACCGGCGAGCCGAAGGGCCGCAAGATGAAGGACGGCACGACGCAGTCGTGGCCCGCGCGCAAGGAACTCGAGGAAACGCAGGCCTTCAAGGGTTCCGAGCTCATCTGGCTGCAGTCGCCGATGGACGTCTACATCGCGCAGGTCAACGGCAGCGCCAAGATCATCCTGCCCGACGGAAGCACCACCTACGTGGGCTACGCGGGCAAGACCGATCGGCCGTACTACGGGCTGGGCAAGGCGTGCGTGGAGGAGGGCCTGATCCCGAAGGACAAGCTCTCGCTCAGCGCGATCGTGGCGCTCTACCAGCGGGAGCCCGCGAAGATCCAGCAGCTCATGTGGAAGAACGAGAGCTTCGTGTTCTTCACCGACTACGACGGCGAGAAGTGGCCCAGTGGCTCGCTTGGCTTCAAGGTGACCGAGAAGACCACGCTCGCGACCGACAAGAAGGTCTATCCGCGCGGTGGGGTGGTGCTGGTCGACACGCAGTCGATCGACTTCGGCGGCAACAAGCAGCGCTTCCTGAAGTACATGCTCGATCAGGACACCGGCGGCGCCATCCAGGCGCCGGGTCGCGCGGACATCTACATGGGCGTGGGGCCGGCGGCCGAGATCCTGGCGGGTGGCCAGCTCTCCGAAGGCACCATGTACTACCTCTTCCTGAAGCCCGAATTCGTGAGCCAGTATCCGCTGCCCGCGAAGAAGGGCTCGAAGGAACCCGCCGCCAAGGCGCCCGCGCCGAAGCAGCAGGGCCTGAAGCCCAAGGCCGATCCGAACGACGCGAACAAGTGATTCGCGACTGAATTGAAGACCGCGCGGCGCGTCCGACATCGGGCGCGCCGCTTTCGTTCGCGGCTCGAGTTCGTCAGTGCCGGAAGTGACGCACGCCACTGATCAGCAGCGTGGCGCCGCGCTCGCGGCAGATCGCCTCGGTGTCGGCGTCGCGCTTGCTTCCACCCGGATGCACCAGGCATCCCACGCCGGCATCGATCAGCGCGCGTGGACCATCATCGAAGGGGAAGAAGGCGTCGCTCGCGGCCACGGGCACGATCTTTCCGGCGGCCTTCAGGCGTGCGCTCGCCTTCTCGACCGCGTGTCGACAGGCCGCGACCCGATCCATCTGGCCCGCGCCCGCTCCCCACAGGGAGCCGCCACCGCCGATGCACACCGCATTGCTCTTCAGGTGCTTGCTCACCACCGCCAGGAATGCGGCGTCATGCCGCATCGCCTCCGTGGGTTCGGGACCGGCCGCGTGCTGGAACTGCGCGCCATCCACCGGCAACGCATCCGCTTCCTGCACCAGCAGGCCGCCGGGCACGCTGCGAAGAAGTCGGTGCGCCTTGGTCACACCCGCCGAGCGTGCTCCTGTCGCGATCAGTCGAACGTTCTTCCAGCGGTTCGCCAGCGTGGTGATCGCCGCGTCGTCGAACGCGTCCGCCACCACGACTTCCAGGAACCGGTCGGGCTTCGCGATGCGGTCGGCGATCGCGGCGTCCACGCGTCCCGCGATCGCCACGATGCCGCCGTAGGCCGCCAGCGGATCACCCGCGTAGGCGCGATCGAACGCCTCGGCCACATCGGCACCGATCGCCGCGCCGCATGGGTTCGTGTGCTTGATCACGCAGGCCGCCGCCGCGGCGCCGGGCAGCGTGCGCAGATCCGTCACCAGTTCCAGGGCGGCACCAGCGTCAAGGATGTTGTTGTAGGAGAGGGGCTTGCCCTCGACCACGCGCGCATCGACCACGCCCGGATCGGCCGTGCCTGCATCGCGGTACACGGCCGCGCGCTGGTGCGGATTCTCTCCGTAGCGAAGGCTGCTCACGCGCGTGAAGCGAAGTTCCAGCGTCTCGGGGAAGAATTCGCCCGGCCCCTGCATCCACGCCGCGATCGTCGCGTCGTAGCGGGCGGTGTGAGCGAATGCCTCGGCCGCCAGCTCCCGACGCAGGGCTGCGTCGATGTGGCCCTCGCCGCGACGCAGCGCCTGGATCACGCGGTCGTACTGGCCCGGGTCCGTCACCACCGCCACGGACTCGTGATTCTTCGCCGCGCTTCGGATCATGGCTGGGCCGCCGATGTCGATCTGCTCGATGCACTCCTCGAACGAGGCGCCCGGCCTGGCGATGGTGGCGGCGAAGGGATAGAGGTTCACGCACAGCAGGTCGATCGGCACGATGCCATGCGCCTGCATCGCCTGCACATGCTCGGGCAGGCTCACGCGCCCCAGCAGGCCGCCATGCACCTTTGGGTGCAGCGTCTTCACGCGTCCATCCAGCATCTCCGGGAACCCGGTGACCTGATCGATCGGCGTCACGCGCAGGCCAGCCTCGGCAAGCGCCTTGGCCGTGCCGCCCGTCGACACCAGCTCGAAGCCGAGCGCCTCGAGCGCTCGGGCGAACGGAACCAGATCACGCTTGTCGCTGACCGAGAGGAGTGCGCGGTGCTGTGCCACAGGCAGGCCTCGGTCAGTTGCCCGATGGATCCATGGACGGTTCCGGCGCCGGCTCCTCCGTCGCGGCGGCGGTCGTCTCATCGGAGGCGGACGAGGCCGCCTCGGTGGTGGCGGCCTCGGCGCGCTGCCCGGACTCGCCGGCCGAGGGCACCGGTGCGCTGATGGGCGCACAGCGCTGCACACGCCCGTCACTCGCCATCAGGTACAGGTCGCCGTGGAGGGCTGCACTCGCCTGGACGCCGCTGATGCCGGGCATGGTGCGCGACTCGCGCACGATGCCGGTCGCGTCATCGACGAGGCTCAGGGTGCTCGTGGCCTTGTCCCAGACCACCACGCCCTCTGCAAGACGCGTGATCGGATTCCCTGGAACCTTCGACATCCACTTCGGCTCGCGTGTCAGGCCGCCTTGATCTCCCGACGCGAGCGCGACCAGCCCAAGGTCAGGAACCTGCAGCATGACCAGGTCTCCAGCCAGAAGGGGCGGGTTTTCAAGGGGCGATTCGCAGAACCACTTCCACTTGGTTCGACCGCGCTCGGCGTCGATGCAGCGCAGGTACTGGTCTCGACAGGCCACGAACAGTTGCTTTCCGTCGGTTGCGGGCGTGGCCACGATCCCACCCGGCAACTCGACCATCCACACGCGATTCCGGCTCAGGCTGGAGAAGCTCGAGATGTGGCCAGCGGTGCTGCACGCGATGATCATGTCCCCCGCGATGACCGGCATGGCCTGAATGGAGCCCTTCAGCTGATGCGCCTGCTCCTCGTAGGCGAAGGTGTGAACGGCCGAGACGCGCGTTTCCTTCTCGAGCTTGTCACCAGGCCTGCTCTCCGTGCGGGAAGGAACCTGTTCGTCGCGGAATCCCATCCACACGACGTGCCCCGCGCGGCTTCCGAAGATCAGGTCCGTGCCGCTGCGGATCGATGGCGTCACGGGGATGTGCTGGTAGCGGGTCTGGCCAAGCTCCGAACCACTCCGGGCATCCAGCATCAGGCAGGCGGTGTCGCCAAGGCCGACGGCCACCGTGCGATCCGAGGTCGCCGCCACATTGACATCCAGCAGGTGCTTGCCCGACTTCGCCTGAACGCTCGCCGACTGCCAACGAAGATCGCCCGATGCGGCATCGACCTTCAGGATGACGCCCTCATCGTCCCATGCGAAGAGCGACGCCTCCGTCTCGCCCGGCTGGGCCGCCTCGAAGCGCATGCCCGCGAGCGATCCGCCCGCAAGGAGAGGCAACCGGCTCTGCCATCCGGGTTGATAGCCCAGCGCGCGAGCGCCCGTGGCGTCCAGAAGCCGGGATGTGGGCGCCGAGGGCGCGTTCGAACCCTGCGACCAGGCTGAGCCACCAAGCGGCAGGGCAGCCAGGACGCTCCAGAGGGTGATGCGCGCGCGGGTCCGTACGACAGCCGATTTGAATCGCATGGGACGGGGAAAATACCCGAATGCAAGGGCCGTGGCGTGAAGTCCAACGCTCACGCAGGTACAAAAAGAAACCAGCCGCACCCTTTCTGGATTGCGGCTGGCCTCCCTTTCCCTCAACCTTTCCTGCACGTCTGGTGTCTCGAAGCTTGGTTCCAGGCTCGCGCCCGAAGAGCTTGTGAGAGGTTCCCTTTCCCTCGCAATCTCTCGATCTGAGTCGAGGTCCCTTTTCCTCACCTCAGATGACCGTAACAGCTTGCTTCAAGCAATCAGTCGTGCCATCAGAACGGGAGTTCCCGTTCACCGTCCTGACGCCCTCATATTCGCATATGTCCGAGGCGATGTTGCGTGAAGGGCAAATGCTTTTTGACGTTTTTCAGGCGCTGCAACCCGAACGGGTGAAAAACGGCCTTTTTGAGCCAAAATGGGCGCTTCAGCCCCTTGGAAAGCGCCATTCCCGGCCCGGCTCGTAGCTCAGCAGGGCGTAGAGCTCCTTGCGGGTCTGCATCGTTCCGAGCAGTTCACGCGCGCTGCCATCCTTGCGCAACTGCACCAGCCCGCGCGCCACGCTGCCCATCGCCACGCGCATCATCGTGAGCGGGTGGATCACGATCCGGTAGCCCAGTTCCTGGAAGCGCTGCACCGTGATGTCCGGGGTCTTGCCGAATTCGGTCATGTTGGCGAGCAGTGGTCCAGGGCATGCCTTGGCGAAATCGGCGAACTCCTGTTCGCTCTGCAGGCCCTCGGGAAAGATCGCGTCGGCGCCCGCGGCGCGATAGGCGTTCGCGCGCTTCACGGCGTCGTCGAAACCCGTCACGTGCCGGGCATCGGTGCGCGCGATGATCACGAAGTCCTTTGACAGCCGGCTCTCGGCCATGGTGCGGACCTTCGCCTCCATGTCGGCGCTTGAGATCAGATCCTTGCCGTCCAGGTGTCCGCAGCGCTTCGGGAAGACCTGGTCCTCCATGTGCAGGGCCGCGGCACCCGCGCGCTCGTAGGCAACGACCGTCCGGGCGCAGGCCTCGACCTCGCCGTATCCGGTGTCCGCGTCGGCGATCACGGGCAGGCCGCTGGCGTCGGCGATCTCGCGGATCGTCCGACACACCTCGGTCATGGTGAGCAGGCCGATGTCAGGAAATCCGGCCACGTTTGCGGTGGCGCCGCCGGACACGTAGACCGCCTCAAAGCCTGCCTCGCGCACGGCGCGAGCCACCAGCGCGTTGAAGGCACCGGGTGCATGCACCACGCCCCGCGCCATCGCGTCTCGCAGGCTTCGTCCAGGATGGATGGCGTTCATCGCGAGCTCTCCTTCAGGAAGATGTAGGGGCCCTTCGTCGCTCCCCAGACCTGCTTGCCTTGGGCGTCATAGCCACGGTCCCAGCTCGTCAGGCGATCGACTTCCAGCGTGACTTCGCTGGAGGCGTATCGCGCGCCTCGAAGCGAACTCTCGCATGCCTCGGGTCGCGTGCCACCACTCCACTGTGTCGGTCCGCTGCGCTTCAGATCGACGGAACAACCCTCGCGAGGCACCAGCAGCGAGGGTTCCAGCGCGTTCAGGCGGTCGGGCTGGGACCATGCGCCGGCGTAGATCAGGGGATCACCAGGAAGTTCGAACACCATGCTGCGAACGCCTTCGCCGTGCGGAACCACCTGATAGATGCGCTGGCGATAGGGCTTGTCGGCCGCGTCAGCCATGGCCTGTTCCACGTAGATCCAACGCCCATCGCGTCGCTCGGGCCAGATCAGGGCCATGTGAAGCGTGACATGCCTGTAGTCGGCGGGCGACTCGGCTGCTTGCTTGGCGCTGGAATAGGTTCCGAGCATCCATGTGGCGACCTGCTCGACGGCCTGACTTCTCGCGGGCTCCGCCGGCACTGGACCCTGGTTGATGGTGCCACAGGAGGCCAGAACTGCCGCGAAAGCCGCTGCAATCGCTCGATGATGCATGGGCCACGATGCTAGCATCCAGCGCTTTCGATCCCCGTTTTCAGGAGAGCCCCATGAGCGCCGCACCAGCCAAGCCCCAGGACACGCGAGGTCTCGCCGGACAGACCGTCGGCGAAACCTCGATCTGTGCCGTCACGCAGACGCAGCTCATGTACCGCGGCTACGAGATCGCCGATCTGGCCGAGCACGCCAGCTTCGAGGAAGTGGCGTTTCTCCTGCTCGTGGGCCACAAGCCTTCCGCCGCCGAGCTGACCGCCTTCAAGAAGGAAGTCGCCGGTCTTCGCGCCATTCCCGCCAGCGTGCGCGACGCCGTGGCGAAGATCGCGAAGGATTGCCCGGATGCGCACCCCATGAGCGTTCTGCGGACGGGCGTGAGCATGCTGTCGCACCTCGACCCCGAGTGCGAGGACAACTCGTCCGCGGCGGAGCTTCGCAAGAGCAAGCGGCTCCTGGCCCAGATTCCCACGCTGATCGGCGCCTGCCAGCGCGGCCGCGAGGGCAAGCCGGTGCTGGAGCCCGATGCGAGCCTGGATCATGCCGCGAACCTGCTGTGGCTGATCACGGGCAGGAAGCCCGATGCCCTCGAGGCTCGGGTGATGGACGTCAGCCTGACCCTCTACGCCGAGCACGACTTCAACGCCAGCACCTTCAGCTGCCGCGTGATCGCCAGCACCGAGACCGACATGCACAGCGCGGTCTGTGGCGGCATCGGTGCGCTGAAGGGACCGTTGCACGGCGGCGCCAACGAGATGGCCATGGAGATGCTGAAGGAGATCGACCGCGATTGCGCGGGCGGCACGATGTCCGTGGATGCCTGGATGCAGCGGGCCTATGCCGAGAAGCGCAAGCTCATGGGCTTTGGCCACCGCGTGTACAAGAACGGCGATCATCGCGCGCCGATCCTGCGCGGCTGGGGGCTGAAGCTCGCGGACCGCATGGGTCCCGATGCACGCAAGTGGTTCGATCTGGGCGATCAGGTGCAGGCGATCATGCTGCGCGACAAGAACATCCACCCCAACGTGGACTTTCCGTGCGGCATGACCTACTTCGTGATGGGCATTCCCGTGCCGCAGTACACGCCGATCTTCGTGGCGGCGCGCATCACTGGCTGGTGCGCGCACATCATGGAGCAGCACCAGAACAACCGCATCATCCGTCCGCTGGCCGACTACACCGGTCCGGCGCTGCGGCACTGGTGATCGCGCGGCCTTCGCGCTGCAAGTGACTGACAGGGCATGAAATGACAAGGGCGAGGCTCCCCCTCAGGAGCCCCGCCCTTGCGTGCTGGTACGGGCCGTGCCCTCCGCGGCCCGTGTGTCC
>JBMOGS010000075.1:0-8393 GCA_049318245.1 Phycisphaerales bacterium
AAGGTCGCGCCTACGTGATGCAGGACGGCGACGTGGTGCACTTCCTGTTCAATGTCTGAGCCCGGCGGGCCCCCCGCCTACCGCAGCTTCAGCAGCACCAGCGCGGCCATCGCGCAGAGCACGCCCAGCAGCCAGAAGCGCGCGACGGTCTGCGTCTCCTTCCAGCCGCCCAGCTGGAAGTGATGGTGGATCGGCGCGCAGCGCAGCACGCGGCGCCCGGTGCCGGTCAGCTTGCGCGTGATCTTGAACACGCCCACCTGCGTGAGCACGCTCAGCGCCTCGAGGTAGAACACCCCTCCCACGACCACCAGCAGGAACTCCTGGCGCACCGCCACGAAGATCACCGCGAGCAGGCCGCCGAGCGCCAGGCTGCCGGTGTCGCCCATGAACACGCTCGCGGGCTGGCAGTTGAACCACAGGAAGCCCATGCACGCCCCCGCCATCGCCCCCGCGAT
Source organism: Phycisphaerales bacterium (assembly GCA_049318245.1). Classification (GTDB taxonomy): domain Bacteria; phylum Planctomycetota; class Phycisphaerae; order Phycisphaerales; family SM1A02; genus SYAC01. The sequence continues at coordinate 456 of JBMOGS010000075.1, forward strand.
CACCATGAGTTCTCGCGCCTCGGGCACATGCGGCACCAGCAGGAAGTAGCTGAAGCGCGGGCTTGAGGCGATGCCCACCACCACCATCGCCATGATGCCGGCGATGATCGCGAGTCCCGTCGCGAGGCCATCCATGCCATCGGTCAGGTTCACCGCGTTGCTGGTGAAGAGCACCATGAAGGCCGCGATCAGCGTGAAGCCGATCCCCCCCAGCACGATCACGTTCGGCGAGACCGCTGGCTGCGTGAAGTTCTCCAGGACCGGGGTTGGCGGATAGGTGCGCTGGAATGGAAGGTTCAGCACCACCGCGTCCACGCTCTGCGCGTGGCGATACAGGAACCACCCCGCCACCAACCCGATGCCCGCCTGGAAAAGCAGCTTCTCCCACGGCAGCAGGCCGTCACGGCTGCCGGGCTGCCGACGCGCGGCATTCAGCTTCAGCCAGTCGTCGAAGCTGCCCAGGATCGCCAGCATGACCAGCACCACCATGGCCACCTTGGCCGGCATGCTGTGCCAGAGGTCGGCCAGCAGCACGCTGGTCACCACGATCGACCCGATGATCAGCAGGCCGCCCATCGTGGGGGTGGCCGCCTTCTCCTTCATGAGCTCGTTCAGCGTCAGGTTGTGGAACTCGGGGTTGTCGCCGACCTTGCGCTGCCGCAGCCAGCCGATCACCGACGGCCCCGCCACCCGCACCAGCACGAAGCTCAGGATCACGGCCAGAAAGGCCCGGAACTCCAGCTGGTACATGACCTGAACGACCGCGTAGAGGCCGCGTTCGTCGAGCCAGTTCTGGAAGAGTTCAACCAGGTTGAAGAGCATGCCGGTGCGCCGGGCGGTTCATCGGCCCGCGGGGGCGCTCTTCTTCGCTTCCTGTGGGGAGGAAATTGCCGCCACCAGTCGCTCCATGCCGCTGCCACGCGACCCCTTCACGAGCAGCGCGTCACCGGGCTTCAGCAGCGCGGCCAGTCGCGGGGCGTCGGCGGAAAGGTCGGCACTGCGCTCGATGCGCGCGCCGGGCGCCGCCGCCCGCAGGGCGTCCGCCAGATGTCGGGCGAGCTCTCCACACGCGATGCACAGGTCGGGCGGGCCGCCGGCAAAGGCCGTCGCCAGCGCGCGTCCCACCATGGCGTGAAGCGCCGGCCCCTCCTCACCGAGTTCAAGCATGTCTCCCAGCGCCACCACGCGCCGCGCGCCGGCCGGGGCCAGTTCGGCGAATGTTCGCACCGCCGCCAGGACCGAATCGGGATTGGCGTTGTAGGCGTCGTTGAAGACGGCGATGCCCCCAAGATCCGATCGCACCAGCCGCATGTCGGCCGGCTCGACGGTGGCCATGCCCTCGAAGACCTTCTCCAGAGGCAGTCCCAGGCTGGCCAGCGCCGCCACCACTCCCACCGCGTTCATGGCATTGTGCGCGCCGGGCAGCCGGATGGTGCAGGTGGTCTCGCCCAGCGGGGTGTCCAGCAGGATGTCCTGCGATCCATCGGCGCTCTGGATCCGCCCACGAAGCCTGAAGGCGCAGAGCCCGCGCGTGCCGAAGGCGTGGATGCGACCACCCGATGGCAACGGCTCGCGGAACGCCTCGTGCAGCAGGTGGTTCTGGTCGCCGTGCACCACGAACAGACCGGCCGGCTGAAGGCCACGCGCGATCGTGCACTTCTCGCGCGCGATCGCCTCGCGGGATCCAAGCCCGCCAAGGTGCGCGGTGCCCGCGTTCATGACCATCGCCACACGAGGGGCCGCCATGCGAGAGAGCGGCTCGATCTCGCCGGGGTGGTTCATGCCGATCTCGATGACCAGGAAGCGCGAGTCCGCGGGTGCGGACAGCAGCGTGAGCGGAACGCCGAGGTGATTGTTGAAGCTCTTGGGGCTCGCGTGGGTCGGGCCGATCGCGGCGCACGCGCCCTCGATCAGTCGCCGCGTGGTGGTCTTGCCCGCGCTGCCCGTGATCGCGATGCACCAGGCGTTCGGCATGCGCGCGCGCCACGCGGCGGCCATCGCCTGCAGCGCCAGCAACGTGTCCTTCACCAGCAGCCGCGGAACGCCGTGCCCCGGCACCTCACGATGCACCATCGCCGCCGCGGCCCCGCGCTCGGCGGCCGCCTGCAGGAAGTCATGCGCGTCGAAGCGATCGCCCTTCAGCGCCACGAACAACCTGCCTGAAAGATCGTCGCGCGTGTCGGTGCCGACGCCGGTGACCGCCCGGGGCGGCGCGTCAAGCCATCGCCCCCCCGTGATGTCGGCGATCTCCTGCGGCGTGAGCCAGCTCACGCCGGAGCCCCCGCGGACTGGAGTGCCTCACGGGCGACCAGCCGGTCGTCGAATGGACGCTTCACCGTTCCGACGATCTGGTAATCCTCGTGGCCCTTGCCGGCGATGACCACGGCGTCGCCGGCGCGCGCCATCTGCACCGCCGCATGGATCGCCTCGCGACGATCGATCACGCTGCGCACACGGTCGGCGCGGTGCGGCGGGACGCCCGACTCGATCTCGCGGATGATCACCGCAGGATCCTCGGTGCGCGGGTTGTCGCTGGTGATCACGATGCAATCGGCGAACTCGCTCGCCACGCGCGCCATGCGCGGGCGCTTGGTGCGGTCGCGATCCCCGCCGCAGCCGAACACCACGATCAGGCGGCCGCCCTCGGGGAGCGCCGGACGTACCGCGCGCAGCACGTTCAGCAACGCATCGTCGGTGTGCGCGTAGTCCACCATCACCGCGAAGGGCGCATCGGGATCGGTCACGGGCTCCAGCCGGCCCGGCGGCGCACTGGCCCGCGACATGGCGCTCTCGAGCGCCGCGCGCTCCACGCCCAGCGCCCATGCACCCGCCACCGCCTGCAGCGCGTTCATGCAGTTGTGTCGACCCATCATCGGCAGCCGCGCGGACACCTGCCCCCAGGGGCCTTCCAGCCGAACGCGCATGGAGCCCAGTCTCGCCTCCAGAACGCTCACCTGCGCGTCGAGCGACTCGCCGCCCGCGAAACCGCAGCGAACGATCCTCGCGCGGCAGTCGCGCACCATGCGGGCATAGGCAGGATCATCCGCGTTCACGATCGCGGTCGCGCCTGGCGCCAGCCCCTCGAAGAGCTTCGCCTTCGCGGCCGCGTAGTTCTCCATCGTGCCGTGATAGTCCAGGTGATCGCCGCTCAGGTTCGTGAAGATGGCCACGCCGAAGTCGACGCACGCCACGCGTCCCTGGTCCAGGGCATGGCTGCTCGTCTCCATGCTCACGCCCACGCAACCGCTGTCGCGCATGCGCGCAAGCAAGGCCGCCAGCTCGATCGCGCCCGGCGTGGTGAGCTCGCTGGTGACGGTTCGCGCGCCATCATCGATCTGCACGGTGCCGATGAGACCGAACTTCCTGCCCGCCTGCGCCATGCACTGCTGCAGCAGGAAGGCGATCGTGGTCTTCCCGTTCGTGCCGGTGACTGCAGCGGCCTGCAGGCTGCGCGCAGGGAACCCGTGGAAGGCATGCGCGATTTCCGCGGCGGCCAGCGCGGGATGATCGGCCCGCAGCACCGGCGTGCCCGAGGGCACCACGGCGCCAGGCGCCGCGACCACCGCGACCGCACCCTTGGCGATCGCGTCCGCGATGAAGGCGCCACCGTCGGCCTTCGCCCCGCCACGCGCCACGAACAGCGTGCCCGTCGTCACCTTCCGGCTGTCATCCGCGATGCTCGTGACCTGCGCGTCGCCCGACCCCTCCTGCCTCACGCTCGGTACCAGTGCAAGCAGTTGGGAGAGCCGCATGCCGGAAATGTACCTACACGATCAGCATGCAGTCACCGTAGGAATAGAAGCGATAGCCCTCGCGCTGCGCAATCGCGTAGAGCGACTTCAGGCGATCCAGCCCCACGAAGGCGCCGACCAGCGCCAGCAGCGTGCTGCGGGGCAGGTGGAAGTTGGTCATCAGGGCGTCGACGTGTCGGAAGCCGTAACCCGGCTGGATCATCAGGCTGGCCTCGTCCCGCCACACCTGCTCCGGCAGCGGATCGGGAAGGCTCTCGAGCGCTCGCACGGTGGTGGTGCCGACGACCACGCGGCGCCCCCGACGTTCACGATCTCGCAGGATTGCAAGCGTCTCCATCGGCACCTCGAACCGCTCGCGATGCATCGCGTGCTGCGCCAGCCACTCCGTCTCGACGGGCTTGAAGGTGCCCATGCCGACCTCCAGCGTGACCTCGGCGCGGCGCACGCCCGCGGCCGAAAGCCGCGCGAGCAGGTCGGGCGTGAAGTGCAGGCCCGCGGTGGGCGCCGCCACCGAGTGCATGCGCGAGTCGCTCGCGTAGACGGTCTGGTAGCGCTCCCGATCGAATGCGTCGGGGCGCGCCGCATCACCGCGCGCCTTCAGGATGTAGGGCGGCACGGGCGTGCGGCCTGCACGCTCGATCGCGCCGTGCGCGTCCACGCCGTCATCGAACTTGACCACCCAGCCTTCGCGCGTCTTCTCCACGCAGGTCACGGCCTCGGCCGGTGCGCCATCCTCGCCCACCATCGCGAGCCGCTCCCCCGCGTGGAGCTTCTTGCCTCCACGCGCCAGCAGCAGCCAGCGGCCGGTTCCCACGGGCGCGGCCAGCAGTCCCTCGAAGAGCCGGCCGTCATGCTCCCGGCGAAGCACCAGTCGCGCGTGCACCACGCGCGTGCGGTTCACGAACAGCGTGTCACCGGCGTGAAGCCAGGCGCCGATGTCCCGGACATGCAGGTGATGCACGCGATCACGCGCGCGCTCCACCACCATCATGCGCGCGCTGTCGCGCGGCTCGGCCGGTTGCGCCGCGATGCAGCGCTCGTCGAACGGGTAGTCCAGGTCATCGGCGCGCAGTCCGTGGCTCATGCGACATCCGGCGAGGGGAACGTGCTCTCGACGCGCGCACCCGGATCGATCCTTCGACCGCGAAGCCAATCCGCCCACGCCATCACCTTGCCTCCGGGCGGCTGCACCTCGATCGGACGCACGGCGCCCTGCGCACACGCCACCGCGCCATCCGCCAGCAGCGTGCCCGGCGCCCCGGCCCCCTCGGCCGGCCCCACACGAAGCCAGCGCAGATCCTGACCTGCCACGCGCACCACGCATCCGGGCCACGGCTGGAGGCCGTTCACGCGCAGGCGCACGCGATCGCCCGACTGGTCGAGGTTCACGCTCGCGTCGGCCTTCGAGAGCTTCGCCGCGCGAGACGCACGCGCCTCATCCTGCGCGCGACCCTCGCCCTGGCCGTGCAGCAGCCGCTCGACCACGCGCAGCATCATCGGCACCGATTCCACGGCCACGCGATCCAGGACTTCCCCCGCGTTCTCCTGCGGCCCGATGTCGGTCTCGAAGGCGTCCAGGATCGTGCCGGCGTCCATGCGCTCGGCCACCGCGATCGCGCACACGCCGATCCGCGCCTCGCCCGCAAGCATCGCGCGCTGGATGGGGGCCGCGCCGCGCCACTTCGGCAACGCCGACGGGTGCAGATTCACGCTCAAGCGGCCTGCCAGCAACGCCGGTCCAAGCTTCTGTCCGAACGCCACCACCACCAGCGGGCCTCCCACGCTGCGGATCGCCTCGAGCGCTTCACCCTGATTGGCGTCGTCGGTGCGGACAAGCTTCACGCCCTTGACAAGCGCCCACGCGGCAACGGGCGTCGGAGCCAGCTTCAAACCGCGACCAGCCGGCCGATCCGGCTGGCTCACCACCACGCGCAGCAAGCCCGCCGCGTGCAGCGCCTCGAGCGTGGGCACGCCCAACGCGCCGCTGCCCAGGAACGCCACGCCGCGTGCCGCGTCAGCCACCCGACTCCAGCTCCTTCACCGCGCGGCGCACGCGCAGACGGTCGAGCGCGGTCATGCGGTCGATGATCAGGATGCCCTCCAGATGGTCGTACTCGTGCTGCCAGACGCGCGCGATGAAGTCGCCGCTCTCCATGCGGAAGGGCTTGCCCTCCACGTCGAGGGCCTCGATCACGGCGTGGGGCTGGCGCCGGATCTCGCCCCGGATGCCGGGCAGGCTCAGGCAGCCCTCATCGTGGGTCTGCAGCTCGCCGTCGAAACCGCTCAACACCGGGTTGATGAAGGTCATGTGCGGGTGGTCGCCGTCGGCGTGCGGGCCGGTCACGAAGATGCGCAGGCTCTCGCCCACCTGCGGCGCCGCCAGACCGATGCCCTCCTCCTCATCCATGATCTCGAACATCTCGCGCACGAGGTCACGGATCGAGTCATCGACCCGCTCGACGGGCTTGGCGCGCCGCCGCAGCACGGGATCCGGGTACAGGACGATCTGCCGCTTGCGGGCCATCCCGAAATCGTAGTCCGATGGCCGGAAGGCTGCGTCCGCGCGTTGACCGGCTGCGGATATGGCCATACCTTCCCTTCTTCCCCGCGCAGCGACAGAAACACATGATCTTCCCGTGGAAAAAGAACGCAGACGGTGCCCAGCCCTCCGGCGAAGGCGCCGCGGAAAAGCCCGCCAAGGGCGCGCCGCAGCAGCCGCAGCCCGAGAAGGCCGCGAAGTTCCTGCAGCACGCGGGCGCGATCGCCAAGACCGGCAACAACGAGTACGCGCTGCAGCTGTTCGCCAACGCGATCAAGCTGGATCCGGGCAACATGGCGGCGCACAACGCGATGTACGAGTCGGCCGTGCAGTACATCCAGGGTGGTGGCAAGCCCGCCACCGGCAAGGAACTCAAGGATGTCGATGACGGCAGCGGCAACTTCGCGAAGCTCGCCGCGGCCGAGTTCATCTGGATGAAGGATCTGAACAACCTCTCGGCGGCCATGAAGCTGCTCGAGTTCGCCGGCAAGCTCAAGCTGGAGGAGCTGGGCCAGTGGCTTTCACCGCGGGTGCTCAACCTGCTCCGCGTCCACCAGAAGAAGAAGCCGAACAAGAAGGACTGGGTGCTGGGCAAGGATCTCTTCTCGGCGGTCAACGCGTGGAACGAGGCCTTCGCGTGCGGCGAGGCGGCGGTCGCGATGGATCCGTCCGACGGCGCGCTGATCCAGGAGCTGAAGCAGCTCACCGCGGCGCGCGCGATCCAGCAGGGCGGCTACAACAAGACCGCCGGCCAGGAGGGCGGCTTCCGGGCCAACATCAAGGACGCCGAGAAGCAGAAGCAGCTGACCGATCAGGATGCGGTCGCGGGCACCGCCGACGTCGAGGCGCGGAATCTGGAGCGCGCCAAGAAGGACTTCGAGGAGCGCCCCGAGGTTCCGGAGCACGTCCAGAAGTACGCCACCCTGCTGCGCAAGAAGCAGACATCCGAGGGCGAGGACCAGGCACACGCCGTCTACATGGACGGCTTCAAGCGTCTGGGCGAGTACCGCTTCCGCATGGCGGCTGGCGACATCCGGATCGCGCAGAGCCGCCGCGCCGTGCGCGCCGCGCAGGAGAAGCTGACCGCGAATCCGGCTGATGCCGCCGCGCAGGCCTCGCTGAAGGCGGCGCGCGACGCGAACCTAGAGCTTGAGGGCGCTGAATTCGCGGAGCGCATGGAGAAGTACCCCACCGACTGCGGCCTGAAGGCCGAGGTGGGTCGCATCCGCTTCGAGCTCGGCCGCTTCGAGGACGCGATGCCCTGCTTCCAGCAGGCCAAGGACGAGGCCAAGTACCGGGTCATGGCCGCGCACATGCTCGGCAGGTGCTTCGCCGCGCAGGGCTGGCACAGCGAGGCCGTCGACGAGTACAAGGAAGCCATCCGTGTGCTCGACGCGGGCAACGCGGAGCGCGAACTGGACATCAAGTACGACCTGATGGTCAGCCTCATGGAGCAGGCCAAGGGCGAGCGCAATGCGCAGGCCGCGCGTGACGCCGCCGAGATCTGCTCCTACATCCTGCGCAAGAACATCGCCTATCGCGACATCCGCGACCGCCGCAAGCAGGTCGATGCGCTCGTGAAGGAGATCGCGGGCTGATGGCCCCCGCTCCCGCGGGCGGCGAGCGCGTCATCGCGGTGGTGCCGGC
>JBMOGS010000076.1:0-8345 GCA_049318245.1 Phycisphaerales bacterium
ACGACACGGCCAAGCACATGCGCCAGTGCCGCGACGAGGTGGTGTCCGCCATGACGAAGGTGCGCACCATCTGCGACAGCATCGAGAAGTGGACCCCGGCGGACCTGTGGCCGCTGCCGACCTATGCCGAGATGCTGCTCGATCGGTGAGCGCGACGGACGTCGGATGACCCGAGAACACCAAGGGGACGGGCCGCGAGGTCCGTCCCCTTTCTCATGAGCAGTCGTATCCGCCCTGCCACGCCGCACGCGCAGCGGCGAAGCCGGGCGCGACGTCATCGCCGCGCTGCGCGGGGCCGCCTCCTTCGGCTTCACCGCCGAGTTCTGAATGAACCTGCAGGCGCGCCCCGACCTGCATGCCGCGCGCGATCACCCGCCCCGCACCGGGGCGGGTCGATTTCCTGAACAGCCGGCTTCACCCCTTCAGCCCACCCCCCGCACCCCCTATACTCGTCCCCCTTCGCCCCGGCGCCCGCCGGGGCCTTTCATCACCGCAACACGAAGCAGAACCATGAGCAACGCCACCGCCGAAATGAAGCCCGAGGTCAAGGTCGAGGACGCGGGTCCCGCCAAGAAGCGCATCACCGTCACCGTGCAGGCGAAGGATGTCGACGCCCGCCTCGAGAACGGCTTCGGCAACCTGGCCAACGAGGCCGCGCTGCCCGGCTTCCGCAAGGGCAAGGCCCCCCGCGCGCTGCTGGAGCGCCGCTTCGGCGACATGCTGCTGCAGGAGACGCGCACCCAGCTGCTCGGCGAGACCTACGGCAAGGTGGTCCAGGACCACAAGCTCCGTCCGGTCGGCGAGCCCTCGCTGCCCGAGGGTGCCACCGAGCCAACGCTGACCCGCGGCAAGGCCTTCACCTACACCGTCGAGGTTGAGGTGGCGCCCGACTTCACGGCCCCGAAGACCGACGGCCTGGCGATCCAGAAGCCGATGTTCGAGATCAAGGACGACCACGTCGCCGCCGAGATCCGCCGCCAGGGCTTCCGGTTCGGAACGCCCGAGCGCATCACCGGACCCTTCCAGCCGCTCGATCGCATGCTCTGCACGGCGAAGGCCTGGAAGAACGGCGAGACGGACCCCTTCTTCAACATGGAGAAGGCGCTCGTGGTGGTTCCCGACACCGTCGACGAGGGCAAGGGATCCCTGCTGGGCATCCTGGTGAACGATCTATCCAAGCACCTCGAGGGCCGCAAGGTCGGCGAGAGCGTGACCATCGAAACCGTCGCCCCGGAGAACCACGAGCGCGAGGACCTTCGCGGCGCGAAGATCCGCTTCGAGCTGAAGTTCGACGACGCCGACCGAATCACGCCACTGGATGCCCCCACACTGGCCGACCGAATGGGCCTGGAGACCGAGGAGAACCTTCGCACGCAGGTCCGCATGGTACTGGAGCGAAAGCGCGATGCCGAGCAGCGCGCCGCCGAGCGCGAGCAGGTGAGCCGTCATCTGGCCGATGCCGTGGACTTCCCCCTGCCCGAGCGCCTGAGCCAGGTGCAGATCGCCCGCAACCTCGAGATGGCGCGCATGGAGATGCTCCAGCGCGGCATGGAGGCCGAGGAGGTCGAGACGCGCCTTGCCGAGCTGCGTCATGGCAGCGAGGAGGACACCAAGCGCCGCCTGAAGCTCTTCTTCATCCTCTCGCGCCTGGCCGAGGAGATGGGTGTGCAGGTGAACGAGCCCGAGGTCAACGGACGCATCGCCGCGATGGCCGCCCAGCGTGGCGTTGCCCCCGCGCAGATGCGGCAGGATCTGGAGCGCTCCGGCCGTCTGAGCGAACTGGCCCTCTCGATCCGCGAGCAGAAGGTTCTCGACCGGATCCTGGACAAGGCCACCTTCACCGAGATCTCCGCCGACAAGTGGAACGAGGCCGAGGACAAGCGCCGCGACGAGGCGATGGCCAAGGCGAAGTCCTCCAAGGGCGGCTCGAAGAAGAAGGCCTGATCCGGCGCGCCGATGCAGGGCGACCTCTTCGGCAGGCTGCTTCCCTGGCTCGGTGGCCTGCTGGTGCTGGCCATCGTGGGCGGCATGGTCATGCTTTGGACGCGCCGCATGGCGGTGGGTCGAGAGAAGGCGCGTCCGAACGACGGCTTCGGGATGGACGGCCTGCGTGGCATGCTTGACCGCGGCGAGATCACGCCAGAGGAGTACGACCGCGCGCGCCGCAAGCTGGTGCAGCGCGTGCGCGAGTCGTCGCCTGCCACCCGAGGCGATCGCCCGTCCGGTAAGGACCCTTGAGCCTGCGCATCCCGCGCAGATCCACCGAGGAATGGGCCCGGATTCGGCCCGGAGATTGGAATCTGTAGACTCGCGCGACACACTTCCCGCGGAGCCCGAACCTCATGACGCAGCATCGACACCCGCACCGCAACAAGCCCGAACCGTCGGCCTCGAACTCCGGCGGGTCCGGTCGCAAGCGCGATGCCGGTGACGGCGGATCGCTCGGCGGCACGGGTGCCGGCCCCGCCGGCGGCGGTCCCGGCGGTGATGGCGGCTTCCGCGGCCGCAAGGTCACCACCTGCAGCTTCTGCGGCAAGACGAGCCGCGAGGTCGGCCCGATGGTGGAAGGCCCCAACGATGTCTACATCTGCAGCAACTGCACGGACCTCTGCCAGAACATCTTCAAGCAGGAGAATCGCCGCGTGCGCAGCGCGCGGCCGCAGTTCGGACAGATTCCGTCGCCACGCAGCATCAAGGAGTTCCTGGACCAGTACGTGATCGGTCAGGACATCGCCAAGCGCGCGCTCGCCGTGGCGGTCCACAACCACTACAAGCGTCTCACGCAGATCGACGCCGAGAACGCGCCCGTCGAGCTCGACAAGAGCAACGTGCTGCTGATCGGTCCCACCGGCACCGGCAAGACGCTGCTGGCGCGCACGCTCGCGCGCATCCTGAACGTGCCCTTCGCGATCGGCGACGCGACCACGCTGACCGAGGCCGGCTACGTGGGCGAGGACGTGGAGAACCTGCTGCTGAAGCTGCTGCAGGCCGCCGACTTCGACCTGGAGACCGCGCAACGCGGCATCATCTACATCGACGAGATCGACAAGATCGGCAAGACGAACCAGAACGTCTCGATCACCCGCGACGTGAGCGGCGAGGGCGTGCAGCAGAGCCTGCTCAAGATGCTCGAGGGCACCGTGGCCAACGTGCCGCCGCAGGGCGGCCGCAAGCACCCCGAGCAGCAGTACATCCAGATGGACACGACCCACATCCTGTTCATCTGCGGCGGCAGCTTCGAGGGGATCCACGAGATCATCAAGAAGCGCCTGGGCCAGCGACGCATCGGTTTCACCGCGGACCCGGCGCACGGTCGTCGCGAGATCGAGGTGGCGCGCCTGCTCGAGCAGATCACCCCCGAGGACGTGCTGGAGTTCGGCCTGATTCCGGAACTGGTGGGCCGCCTGCCCATCCTGTGTCCGCTGATGCCGCTGGATCTGGCCACGATGGTGAACATCCTGACCGAGCCGCGCAATGCGCTCGTGAAGCAGTTCCAGCACTTCTTCCGGCTCGAGGGGGCGGAGCTGGAATTCACGCAGAGCGCGCTGGAACTCATCTCGGAGCGCGCGCTGCAGCGGCGCACCGGTGCCCGCGCCCTTCGCGCGGTGCTCGACGAGATCATGCTGGAGCTCATGTACCACCTGCCCGAGATGGACAACGTCAATGCGGTGTACGTGATCGACGAGCGCGCCATCGCGGAGAAGCTGCCACTGCAGTCGATCCGACGCCGCGCGAAGGAGTCGGCGTGAGCCAGACCCCCACGGCCGCCCGGCCGTGGGATCGGATCGCGCGTGCGCTCCAGCACGCCCTGCCGCCGGACGCCGATCGGCACGTGCGCATGCAGGCGTTCGTTCGGGCCGCATGGGAGCCCCTGGCACCGACCGGCGTGAGCTGGCTTGGCTTCTACGAGCGCGATCCATCCGACGCATCTCAACTGCTGCTGGCGGCACGTGAGCCCAAGCCAGCCTGCAGTCCGATCGGTCTGCACGGGGCCTGCGGACAATGCCTGGTGGCCGCCAAGCCGCTCGTGGTGCGGGACGTGGCGGACCTGGGGGCTGGGTACATCGCCTGCGACCCGCGTGACCGAAGCGAAGTGGTGGTGCCCTGCCTGGAGGCATCGGGCCGCGCCTGGGGCGTCCTGGACCTCGATAGCCACGATCTGGGCAGTTTTGGCCCGGCGGACGCGGAAGCCCTGGCTTCCCTTCTGCGAATGGCCGGTCTTTCGGCCTGAAACCCGCGAAAACAGGGGTTGCGAAGCCCCCCGGCACCTCCCTATACTGCTCGGCTCGTCAAAAGGAGCTTCCCCATGCCGCGCGTCTGCCATTTCACCGGTGCCAAGACCTCTTCGGGCAATGTCATTCAGCGCCGTGGCAAGGCGAAGTATCTCGGCGGCGTCGGCATCAAGACGACCAGCTGCAAGAAGCGCACCTTCAAGCCGAACCTTCAGACCGTCACCACCATGATCGACGGTCGCCCCGTTCGCGTGAAGGCAAGCGTGCGCGCGATCCGTCAGGGCCTGGTGGTGAAGCCCGTGCGCCGCAAGGCGGTCTACGGCGCTGCCACCAAGGCCGCGCGCTGACATCGGACAATCGTTCCGGCTTCAAAAACCGGAAGAACGGACGTTGACAGGATTGAAACGCCTGTCTTTCGGCCGTTTCTGAACGTTTTTTGCGACTGCTTCGTTGACAGTCGCCCACGACGGCGTAACTTTCCGCGTCCTTCGGCCAAGAAGGCTCCGTTTGTCATCGCAGGGTCATGGTCGACCCACGAAACCGATGCAGGAGCAGCACCTCACAGGCCGAGGACCTGAGGACCCGAGTTTTCGGTCCAGATCGTGCCGGTGGCCATGGCCCCGTGTGTTTGGGGTTGCTGTGTCCATTTGGCGAACTGCCCCGTTGGTGATTGCACCAGCGGTGGATGACCTGCGAAGTCGCGGCTTCGCACGGTCTTTCGGTTGAACCGCGGCGGACTCCATGGAAGGAGCCGCAGTCCGCGATGGGTGCCCAACTCCCGTGACCACTCTCACGCCAGGCATGAGCGATCGTGATCGCGTTCTCGAGTCCACCGACCTGGTGGCGCTCGTGGGCGAGCATGTCGCGTTGAAGCCCAAGGGGCGCGAGCATGTGGGCCTCTGCCCCTTCCATGACGACCGCTCGCCGAGCATGGCGGTGGTCACGCACAAGGGCAACGCGTTCTACAAGTGCTTCTCGTGCGGCGCAGCGGGCAACGCGATCGACTTCGTGATGGAGTTCCACAAGATGTCCTTCCCCGAGGCGCTGCGACACCTCGCGACGCGCGCGGGCATCCAGCTGCGGAATGTCCGTGACGAGGGACCCAAGGACCCGGCCACCAGCCGCGAGGCGCTGCGTGCGGCGATGGCTGCGGCAAACCGTTTCTACAGGAAGTGCCTCGCCGATGAGCGGCTTGGCGCGATGGCCCGCGCGCACGTCGAGCGCCGGGAGCTTGCCGCCGCCGCGGTGGAACGGTTCGAACTCGGCGCGAGTCCCGACGGATGGGACCACCTGACCAAGCATGTCGACCGCCTGGTGGCGCATGCCGCTGCAGGCGGCGACGCGCTGCACCGCGAGAGCTTCGAGGCGCTCGGACTGATTCGTCCGGGCCAGCGCGGTCCGATCGACGGATTCCGCGGGCGCCTGATGTTCCCGATCCACGACGAACTGGGAAACTGCATCGCGTTCGGCGCACGCGCGCTGAAGGACGGCGATGAGCCGAAGTACCTGAACAGCCCGGATTCTCCGCTGTTTTCCAAGGGTCGCACGCTCTACGCGCTGCATCACGCCCGCCGCGCGATCATCGAGACCAGACACGTCCTGATCGTGGAGGGCTACGTGGACGCGCTGGCCCTTCACGCGGCCGGCGTGCACAACGTGGTCGCCACGCTGGGCACCGCGCTCACGAAGGAGCACGCTCGAACCCTGCAACGCATGGCCGAGCGCATCACGCTCGTGTTCGATCCGGACGCCGCGGGCGAGCGGGCCGCAGACCGCGCCGTGGAGACATTCCTTGCAGTGCCGATCGACGTGCGCATCGCGAAGCTGCCGGATGGACTGGATGCCGACGAACTGCTGAATCGCGAGGGCGGTCGAGCCGACTTCGACGGCGCGATCGAGGCCGGCGAGGACGCGCTGGCGTGGATGGTGCGACGCTTCCGCGCGGATCTGCGGAGCGCCGACAGCATGAGCGGCCGTCAGCAGCGCCTGCAAGGTCTTCTCCAGAAGCTCGGGGAACTGGGCTTCCGCTCCGTCGATGCCCTGCGCCGCCGCTTCGTGCTCAACGCGCTGAGCGAGATGGTGCAGGTTCCGGTGGAAACGCTCGAACGAAGCATGCCCGCCGCGCGAACGGGCGCGCCCATGACCGTGGCCGAACCCGCCATCGAAGCGCCCCCCGAACCCGAGATCGACACCTCGGCGCCGAGGTTTCGCGCACGCTTCGCCGCCGAGCGGAACTTCCTCGCCGCGGTGCTGGGGCTTGAGGAGCGCGCCAACGCCCGGGTGCAGTTGCCCGACGCGGAGTCGCTGCCGCTGGCCGAAGCCTTCGGGGAGAGTCACTTCGTGCTGCCAGACCACCGCAGTTTGTGGACCTTGCTGAGCGCCCGGCTTGAGTCCGGAAAGCCGTTCCGGCTGCAGGACGTCGTGGCGGACGCCAGCGTGCCTACGCTCAAACTTTTGGCCGGCGAGCTGTACGAAACCGGAAGCCGCCGCGCCGAATCGGCCGATGCCCTGCAGCTGGTGCAGACCGCAGCCGCCGATCTGGACCGACAAATCCGCCTCACCGCGGAACCCCCCCTTCCTCCCGGAAAGGCACTCGACGCCACGACCCTCCAGGAAATGGTCGAGCGCCGGCGCCGGGAGGGTCACAGACCCGGGGCGATCGCCCGAGCCGTTCGAGGCGCCGCCCGCAACGCAACCGCAGGCCCTGGTCCTGCGTATTCACCCCGAATGGAGCACACCCAGTGAGCTTGGTCCTGACCGATCTTGACAAGGTCCTGAAGCGTCTCGTGGAAGTTGGCAGCCGCCGCAAGTGGATCTGCTACGAGGAGCTGAACACCTGCCTGCCCGACGAGTTCGTCGATCCCGAGAAGATCGACGAGCTGTTCGTGCTCATCGGCGAGCTCGGCATCGAGATGGTCGACGAGCCCGAGATGCGTCGCAACCAGTGGATCAAGTTCTACGCGCCTCTCCAGACCAACCTGAAGTTCCAGCGCGACGAACCCAAGAGCCGTCAGCGCGAGAAGCACGTGCCCGCCGCGATCGCGCCGGTGCCCGCGCCCAAGCCGATCAAGCCGGCCAAGCCCGCCAAGGCGAAGAAGGAGGGCGAGGAGGGTCCCGACGAGGACGATCTGGACGAGGACATCCTGGATGACGCGGAGGCGCAGGCCGTGGTCGAGCAGGCCCTCGCCGAGCAGGGCTCCAAGCGCATCGACGATCCCATCCGGATGTACCTGACGCAGATGGGCACGATCCCGCTGCTCACCCGCGAGCAGGAGATCCGTCTGGCGAAGAAGATCGAGACCACGCGCATGATCTTCCGTCGCAAGACGCTGGAGAGCGACTACGTGGCGCGTCAGGCCGTGGAAACGCTGCGTCTGGTGCATGCCGGCCAGCTGCCCTTCGACCGCACCATGCGCATCAGCACCGCCGAGGTGAATGCCAAGGACAAGATCGCCGCGCGCATCCCGGTGAACGTGGAGACCATCACCAAGCTGCTCGACATCAACGAGAAGCAGTGGTCGCAGCTCGACAACCCGGCCGTGAGCGACGAGCGCAAGGCCGAGATCAAGGTGGAGCTGTCGCTGCGTCGCCGCCGCGTGGCCACGCTGCTCGAGGAGTGCTGCCTGCGCACCGGCCGCATCCAGCCGCTGATGCGCAAGATGCAGGCCATCCATCGCAAGCTGCTCGAGCTGCAGAAGATGCTGCAGAAGGCCACGCGCAACCCCGATCGCTTCGATCCCGAGGACGTGGTGGCCATGCGCGAAGAGGTCAGCGGTCTGCGCTCGCTGATCTACGAGGAGCCCGCCGAGCTGGAGGCCCGCATGAAGGCCATCCTGCGCGTGTTCGGCGAGTACGAGCAGGCCAAGCGTGACCTGTCGGGCGGCAACCTGCGCCTGGTGGTCAGCATCGCCAAGAAGTACCGCAACCGTGGCCTGCCCTTCCTGGACATCATCCAGGAAGGCAACACCGGCCTGATGCGCGCGGTGGACAAGTACGAGTACAAGCGCGGCTACAAATTCAGCACCTACGCCACGTGGTGGATCCGTCAGGCCATCACCCGCGCCATCGCCGACCATGCCCGCACCATCCGCGTGCCGGTGCACATGATCGAGA
>JBMOGS010000077.1:0-7913 GCA_049318245.1 Phycisphaerales bacterium
GCCGCCTGCACGGCGGCGACGAGCGTCTGGAACTTGGCGGCCACTGCGGTGTCGACGATGTTTGGCTTGCCACGGCCGTCAAAGAAGGAGCGTCCCCGGACCCGGTTGTCCACCGGCGCCTGGGCACTCGCGGCGGCGACGACGCCGGAAAGAAGGCACATGGCCGCCACGCTCGCGGTCACGAGGCGAAGCGAGCGCGAGGAACGACGCTGCAGCGATCCTGACATGATGACCGTGATCCTTCGTTCGAGCGATCCGCCGTCGCCCATAGTGCATGCCTGGTCCGGCGTGCGGAACGCCGATCCTGCCAACGACTCCGCCGCTGCCACGAGGCAAGCGCCGTATTCACGGGGCGAAGCCCCGCACGTGCGCATGACGAGCGCATCGCACGCGAGCTCCTCGGACGATCTGAGTCCGCGTCGCGCGATCCACGCGAGCGGATTCCACCAGAGCCACGCCACGACCGCCCAGTCGAGCCAGCGCACCAGATGGTCTCGACGGCGAACGTGTGCGAGCTCGTGCATCAGGATCAGGCGGAGGCGTGACGTGTTGGCGTCGGCGAGCAGGGTCGCAGGGATCACGATCACGGGTCCCCGGAGGCCGCTCCAAACGAACGGAACGGCATCGGCGCGGGTCGTGAGGACGGCGAACCTGCGCCGCAGGCCGAGTTCGTCGGCCACGGAGCGGGAGATGCGGATCAGCTCCGGTGTCGCAGGCAGGCAGTGCGCGAGCACGCCCCGGCGGAAGCGAGCGATCCGGGAGAGGGAGATCGCGACGATGAGGACCGTGCCGACGAGCCAGAGCGCGCCCGCGAGCACCCCGGGATCGATCGGGGAATCCGAGGCGGGGCGCGCCTGGACGACCTCGGCGGCAGGGCGTTGGGGCACGGGTGACGGTGCCGCGTCCGGTTTCCCGTCCACGCCGTGCTGGGTGGCTTCCTTCGGGGGCTCCGCGCCGGCGTGCGGTCGCGGCGACGATCGATCCGGTTGATCGGGCCCGGTGGTGAACTCGACTTCTGGCGAAGGCGCACACACCGAGGCGTCCCGAGGCTCCGTCGGCACCATCCGTGCGTCGGTTTCGTGCGTTCCGTCGGCAGGGGACGCCGCCGGCCGAGGCAACGGCAGGCTGATGGAGAGCCATGGCAACGCCGCGATCGGCGGCATGACAAGCCGGACCATGACGAGCACCCACGCGAGGTGCGCGAGCGACGGGTACCGCCGAGAACGATCGATGGTCCATGCGAGAAGTGCCAGCGGAACGGCGAGCAGCGTGTTTCCCAGCGCGTACTCGAGGAACAGCGCGCTCACGAGGCTCTCCCGTCGATGATCTCACGGAGGCGTCGGAGCTCGGCGCGGCTCAGGCGCTTCTGGCCGATGAGGTGCGACAGAAGCGGCGCGATCGAGCCGCCCGTCAGGCGGTCGACGAGCGATTCGAGCTGCGAGCCCGCGTAATGCTCCCGAGAGATGCACGCCGAGAAGGCGTTCGAAGCCCCGACCTTCTCGCGCTCCACGAGTTCCTTGTCCTCGAGGCGCTGCAGCAGGCGCTGCACGGTTCCGTGCTGCGAGCGATCAGACTCGCCGTAGAGCCTGTCCTGGATCTGCCGCGCCGTCAGGCTGCCATGGTCCCAAAGCAGCTCCATGACGGATAGTTCAGCATTTGCGAGGGGATTCGCGGTCATTCGGTGGACTCCTTGAGGCGGCGGCAGAGCCAAAATACGACGAGCAGTCGTATATGGTACGACTGTGCGTCGTACGCGTCAAGCGTGGTCTCCGACCTGCTCGCCCACAGAGGACTGTCTGTCTCCGCGGTTGCGAGATTGCTGCGTATCCGACATCGCCAGCCACCATGCATGCGCGGATCGCTTGTGCAGCAGGTGGAGTGCGACGGCTCGCGTCAGTGCATGCGGTCGAACGAAGTGCCGTTGAACCGGAACACGCCCTCGCCGCCGACCCAGAGGTCGCCTGCGCGGTCGCGGTAGATCGACATGACATCCTTCGTCGTCAGGCCGTCGCGCGCATCGAAGTGACGCAGCGTGCGCCCGTCGTATCGCCACGCGCCGGAACCCACGGTGCCGATCCAGATGCATCCCTCGCGATCCTCGCCGATCGAGAACACCCGGAGAGGCACCTGGTCGCGCCCTGCCGGAAGGCCGACCAGGTCCGCAAGCCGCGCCGAACGCGGGCCGTCGATCATGATCACCCCGATGCCGTTGTTTCCGATCCACAGTCGTCCCGTGCTGTCCTCGAACACGCAGCGCACGTGCGGTCGCTCACCGTCCGCCCGCAGTCCCATGCGAGGGCCGTCGATCATCGTGAGCGTGTGTCCGTCGAAACCGAACACCGCCTCGTAGGTCGCCAGCCACACGCGTCCATCTTGCCCCTTGCATGAACCGGTGAGGGAGTAGCCGTCCTCGCCCGCGTGCTCGAGTGGCAACGGAAAGGTGAGGTAGGTGAATGCCTCGCCGTCGTAGCGGTAGGCGCCCGCCGTGCGCTCGAACATGTTGAATCCGATCGTTCCATCGCTCTTGAACCAGAGGTCGCCCGGATCGAGCTTCCACGCATTCGTCGCGTCGTAGCGGCGCGGCTCGTTCGATGCGATCGAGCCTTCCGAGTAGCTGCTGATGCCCACGCCGTTGTCGAACCAGATCGTTCCGCGCGCATCTTCCTGGATCGATCGCACCTGGTTGTCGCTCAGGCCGTCCGCCTCGGTGAAGCACTGCAAGCGCTTGCCGTCGAATCTGCAGACGCCCTCGAAATGACTGCCGAACCAGTAGTTCCCGCCGCGATCCTGCAGGATCGCGCGCACGCCGCCGTTGTACATGCCGGATGGACCGGGTTGATAGTTGAAGGGGAGTCGCGGGGGCGCCGGACGCGCTGATGGTGCCGCGGTGCAGCGACACAGCAGCGTGAGCAGGCCGACAAGGCAGACGAGTGGTGCCAGCCTCATGAACGGCGCCCGCGGATGGGGATCGGACTGCGACACTCAGGTGAGCAGGCGGGAAAGGAGTTCTGGTGAGGGAAGAGCACAGGCGTTCGCATTGCCGAACCATCGCACGCGATTGCGCGCCACCCAGCGATAGATCGCGTCGCGGAATGGCCGCGGCAGCACGCTGGCGATGGCGCACGATCGCCACGGCCATGGCAGCCGCCTGGCAATCTCGATCATGGCGTCCGAGCGCATCCACGCATTGGAGCCCGCGATCACCACGATGGTGTCGGGACGAGCGGTGGGGGGTTGCATGCCCAGACGTTCGCACTCGCGGCGAGCGGTCGGGCCCGTGAGTGGGGCGAATCGGAACTGCGCCGCACGATCGCGCTTGGCGAGAAACTCCACGACCCCGCTGCAGAGGTGGCAGGTGCCGTCGAACAGGATGAGGACGTGCTCCTGCATCGCACCGCAGTCTAGGGTTCAGGTGTGCAGCACCCTCGCGGCCGCTTGAGGTGCCACTCGTGGAGGCGCAAGCGGCTCGTGTCGACCAGTCAGGTCAATAGTGAGGCACCATCGCGCCGTATCGCGCCGCCAGGTACTCCGCAATCACGCGCGTGTCGGTGGCATGCAGCCGATTGCCAGCCTTGTGAAATCGACTCGGATCCACGAAACGGTGGTTCGATGGATCGAGCACCAGGTTCGGGCACCCCTGATGCGCGTCGCCGACGAGGTCGACGATCGGACGCCTTGGTCTCGGGTAGTCGACGTATCGGATGTCGAGTCGCGTGCGCAGGTCCGGGCAGCAGCCCAGCACGCCTTCCAGGAACGCGCAGTCGGGGCAGTAGTACCGCTTGCCTTCGTTGTCGCGGGCGCTGTCGGTGAATCCGGATTTGAGCAGGAAGGGGATGTCCATGGGTTGCTGCAGGGTAGTTCCGCGAGTTGTCGCATGGATGCCCGGTCGCTGCATCCCGCGGCGGCCGCGGGCGAACCCCGCTGCATGTCGACCCCACAGCCGCACCTGCGAACCGTGATCGTGACCGGCGCCACCGGTTACATCGGAGGGCGCCTGGTGCCGCGGCTGCTCAATGCTGGATTCCGCGTTCGATGCCTGGTGCGCGAGCCGCGCAAGCTGGATGCCCGCGCCTGGCGACGGCACCCGGCCGTGTCGGTGCACAAGGTCGATCTGGGCGATGCCGCGGCCGTCGCGGAGGTCATGCGCGGAGCCGAGGCCGCGTACTACCTGGTGCATTCGATGATCGTGCATGGGCCCGCCTATCAGCAGGCCGATCTTGATCTGGCCCGCAGTTTCGCCAGCGCTGCGCGGCAGGCGGGTGTCGGCCGCATCATCTATCTCGGCGGTCTTGGCGAGATGGGGCCACGCCTCAGCAAGCACCTGACTTCGCGCCGGGAGGTGGAGGGCGCGCTGCAATCATCCGGCGTGCCGGTCACGGTGTTGCGCGCAGCCATGATCATCGGCTCGGGCTCAGCGAGTTTCGAGATCCTGCGGTACCTGGTCGAACACCTGCCCGTCATGATCACGCCGCGGTGGGTGAGCACGCTGTCTCAGCCGATCGCCGTACGGAATGTGCTGCATGACCTGGTGGCATGCCTCGATGTGCCCCAGACCGTGGGGCGCACGATCGACATCGGTGGCCCGGAGGTGCTCTCGTACCTCGAGCTGATGCGCATCATGGCTGATGCGCGCGGGCTGCCGCGTCGACTGGTGCTTCCCGTGCCCGTGCTCACGCCGCGGCTGAGCTCGCTGTGGATCCACCTGGTCACGCCGGTGCCGCACACCATCGCGCGGCCGCTGGCCGAGGGCTTGCGCAACCGCACCGTCTGCCGCAACGACGACGCGGTCCGGTTGATGCCGCAGCATCTGCTCACCATGCGCGAGGCGATCGACGCGGCGCTGGGCCGCCGTGCGGACGACGACGTAGAGACCGCCTGGAGCGACGCGGGCGCGATTCCAGGTGACCCGGACTGGGCCGGTGGCACCACCTTCACGGATCACCGCGAGATGCCGGTGCAGGCCGATGCTGGCACGGTTTTCGCCACGGCGTCATCGATCGGCGGCGACACTGGTTGGTACGGCGGCAACTGGCTGTGGAAGCTGCGCGGACTGCTCGACAAGCTGGTGGGCGGGCCAGGCCTGCGACGCGGGCGCCGCGACCGGCAGCACCTCGAAGTGGGTGATGCGCTCGACTTCTGGCGCGTGATCGATGTGCAGCCGGGCCGCAGCTTCGAGTTGCGCGCCGAGATGCGGCTGCCCGGCGTTGCCACGCTCACGGTGGCCGTCGAGCCCGCCGCTTCAGGGTGCACGCTCGGGTTGACCGCGCGCTTCAAGCCGCGCGGGCTGCTTGGAATCCTGTACTGGTACTCGGTGCTTCCCCTGCATGGCATCGTGTTCGCCGGCATGCTTCGGGGCCTGAAGCGGGCTGCTGAGCGGGCCGCGCAATCACGCTGACCCGAGCACGGCTTCCACCTCGATCTCGATCTTCATGCGCGCATCGGCCAGGCGTGCCTCGAACATGGTGGCGGCGGGACGGATGTCGCCGAAGGCCTCGCGCAACACGGGCCAGGTGGCGGGAAAGTCCTTCGCGTCGGGCAGGATGTAGCGCACCCGCACCACCTCTCGCAGCGACGAACCGGCCTGCTGCAGCGCAGCCTCAATGTTGCGCAGGCACTGCCGCGTCTGCGTGACGATGTCCTCGGAGATCGTCATGGTGGCGTAGTCGAAGCCGGTGGTGCCGGAGACCAGCACTCGGTCGCCGCAGACGACCGCGCGGGAGTAGCCGATCTCGCGTTCGAAGCTGGATCCGGAGGAGATGAGGCGGCGAGGCATGCGGGCAAGTTAACTGCAGAAATCCAGCGATGTCTGGGGAGCGTGGGCGGTGTGCAGATCGCGTCCGGCGCCGAGCGGTGCATGCGCGGGCGGCGGGTTTGCGCGCGCGCATCCTGCCCCGTGGCGTACTTCGGGTGGGACCTGTGGAAGTCGTGCACTGCCGCTAAATGGTTCCGCGTTCCCGAGGATTCTCGTTGGTCCGACTCCTCGCCGTCGCTAGCCTCGATTTCGATGCCCCAGCCTGCCAGCCATGACCTGCCGGAACTCGTGCGCACAAGCCCTGAGGGGCGTGTTGCGGTGCGACTGGCCGCCGCGGTCGATGCGGAGCGCGCGGTCGCCCCAGCCGTGGCGGTATTCGATCGCGATGGTGCGGTGGTGGTCGACTCGCCCGAGGCGATCGGTTCCGTGCATGGACCAGTCCTTGACCTGGGCGATCACCTCGCACTTCCACCGCTCGTGAATGCGCATGCACATCTCGATCTCACAGGAATCGATCCAATTCCACTTGACGGCACCTTCGCCGACTGGGCGGGCCAAGTCCGTGCGCGCCGTGCCACCACCCCGGAGGCGATCGCCGCATCTGTGCGGGAGGGCGTGCGCAGGTCCGTTGCCGGTGGGACCGGCTTCATCGGCGACATCGCCGGGGGATTCGGCATCACCGCGCTCGAGGCGCTGCGCGATGCAGCGCCGTCCGCGGGGCTGCAGGGCGTTGGTTACGTGGAGGTGTTCGGCATCGGAAAGTCCTCCTCGCGTGGCGTTGAGTTCCTGAGGGGACTGCGGGCGCGGATCGTCGACGAACGCGGCGGCATCCGACTGGGCGTGAGCCCGCACGCGCCGTATTCCTGTGACGACGCTGTCTACGCCGCTGCAGCCGAACTCGGCCTGCCGATCGCCACCCACCTTGCGGAGACGCTTGACGAGGATCGCTTCGTGCGTGATGGATCGGGACCCTTCGCGGATCTCCTGAAATCGGTCGATGCGTGGACCCCCGATTTGAAGGGCTGGGGCAGGGGACCGGTGGAGCGCATCCAGCCCCTGCTGCAGGGACGGGGTGCTGCGCTGGTGCACCTGAACTACCTCGATCAGGCAGGCGTTCAGCTGCTCGCGCGGGAAGTTGGCATGACGCATCCCAGCGTTCCCGTGTACTGCCCGCGTGCCAGCGCCTTCTTTCGACATCCGGTGCCAGGACACGCATCGCACCGTTATCGCGAGTTGCTTGAGGCAGGCCTTCCGGTCGCGCTTGGCACCGACAGCGCGCTGGTCATCGGTGATGCACCCACCATCTCCGTGCTGGATGAAATGCGGTTGCTCTGGCGGCGTGACCGCACGGACCCGATGCAACTGCTTGCCATGGCGACGATGCATGGCGCGAGGGCGCTGGGTGTGGCAGCTGAGTGTGTGCGATTGCCCGTCTCGGGTCGCGCGGGCGCGCGTGCACTCATTGCGGTGCAGGCGGGCCCTGGGAACCTTGACAGTTCATCGGGGCTCGGGGGCGCCCTCGAATCGGCGCGATCGTGCGTCTGGCTTCGTGTGCCGGACGCGCGCTGAAGCACGCGAGCATGCCGAGCGGCTCAGTCCGCCTTGTGGCTCTTCCAGCCGGGCAGGCGACTCGCCTGCTTCACCCACGCCGTGAACTGCCTCTCGTCAAGAGGCTCCGTCTCGGAGATATGGAGGTAGCGCGTGTTCGGGTCCTTGGACTCGCCACCGGGCGGCGGCGTGAGCGCGGCGCCCTTGAAGAACGCCACCTTGATGTACTTCGTGAAGCAGTGAATGCCCAGGAACCAGCCGCGGCCCTCCACGCCATAGAGCGGCGAGTTCCACTTCACGGCCTTGCGCACGCCTGGCACGGCGCGGGTGATGATCGCGTCGAGCCGCGCGCCAACCTCGTGCTTCCAGCCGGGCATGGCAGCGATGTACGCCTGCACGGGCGCATCGCCCTCGGCCTTCGCGATCTGTGGGTTGCCGCCGGAGAGGAGGCGGGGCGTGTCCGTGCGCGTGTTCGCGGTGCCGCTGGATCGTTTGGATCGGTTGTTCGATTTCTTCATGGGTGGGACGAGTCTGGATTGCTGCGCGCTCGAATCACGTGAATGTTAAGAAATGGACAAAGGCCGATGAGGCGGCGATTGGGATGGGGCCTGGC
>JBMOGS010000078.1:0-7809 GCA_049318245.1 Phycisphaerales bacterium
TGCCGCCAGCGTTCAATCTGAGCCAGGATCAAACTCTTCACTTGAATTCGTTGCTGAGCGGGGCAAGCCCCGCGTTGCTTCAAACTTGGAAGGTGACCCGGCAAACTGGATCCGAAGATCCAGCCGGTCTGCGTCGCTCAACATCGCGACGCCATCGGGAATTCCCGATGGATTTGAAACACGTCCCCACCATTGCCGGCAAGCCGGCGTGATGAGGTCCGTTGAATTGACCAGATCTGGCTTTGTTCACGGAGGACGTGTTTTGCCAAGCGCTGTGACGCTTGGTCTCTGCCCTGTTGGGCAGATTTGGCTTCACTCGACTGGCCCGTGGACCGATCAAGTGAGCCTCACATCCTCGCGGCTATCCAACTGTTCACTTGTCAAAGAGAACTGCATGCCGCCCAAGGGGCGAAATGCAGGGTCGGGCATGGTAGCGAAATTGCCGACCCTGTCAACACCCTTGTTGACCACGATTTTGATGTGGACAACTTGCCGAGGTCGGCCCGAGCTTCTGGCGCTTCGTCGTATGTTCAAAGTCATGTTCCACATATGTTTACGTCAATTCCTTGACGCAAACCACCACAGGAATCACGCTTCCGACGCCGCGGCCCTTCAAAAGTTCTCGGGCTTTCAGAAGTGTTGTCCCCGTGGTTCGAACGTCGTCCACAAGGAGCACCGTCGAGGCCTCCGGGATCCGAGCACGCCCACGCCACGCCAATCCCGAGCGCTGCAGACGCTCGGAGCGACCGAGCGAGGCCTGCCGCACCCACGATCGGGCTCGGAGACAGCGGGTGCAGCGGACGCCAAGCTCGGTGCCCAGTGCGCTTGCCATCGTTTGCGTGTGATCGATACCCCGGCGCAATCGGCGATACGGTGATGACGGGATGGGAACCACCATCCATCCCACCGGCGGCGTCGACAGCTTCCGCGTGATCACGCACGCCAACGCTCGGCCGAAGGCCTCTGCCACATCGTGCCACGCGTTGCCCTTCACGCGCTGGACCAGGCGATCGAGCGGTGGCGCGTAGCACCCAAGCCGCACGAAACCATCGAACATGGGCTGCACGCGGCACCGGCGACACAACGGACGGACCTCAGGAGACGCTGCCGGAGGTGCCCCACCGTCTTCCCCGAGGGATCGGCCGCACCCCTCGCACCACGGTTCCGTGCCGCAGAGCGCGATCGCCTCGCGCACAGCCTCTTCCGCTCCGGGACGCGTGCGACCAAGGATCATCTTCTCAAGGCATGCCAGGTCGCCTCGAAAGCGGTGGAGCCAGGTGCGCATCAATGCATGCAGCATGACAGCGCCGCACGCGCAAGGCGCACGGCGCTGCCGTTTTTCCAGAGGATCGCCGAGATTCAGGCCGAGGCCATCTTGCGCAGCACGAACTGCAGGATGCCGCCGTGCCGCAGGTACTCGACCTCACCCGGCGTGTCGACTCGACACAGCACCGTGAAGGTCTTCACAGTGCCGTCGGGCCTGGTCGCCTTGACCGTCAGGTCCTGGCGCGGCTTTAGCGCGGCAGGCACATCGATGTCAAAGGTCTCGGTGCCGTCCAGCCCGAGGCTTGCCGCCGTCTCCCCCGCCTTGTACGTGCATGGCAGCACGCCCATGCCCACCAGATTCGATCGATGAATGCGTTCGAAGCTCTCGGCGATCACGCACTTCACGCCAAGCAGCATCGCGCCCTTCGCGGCCCAGTCGCGGCTCGAGCCCATGCCGTAGTCCTTGCCGGCCAGCACCACCAGCGGCACGCCCTTCGCCTTGTAGCTCTCGGCCGCGTCGAAGATGAACTTCTCCTTGCCGCCGTCGATGAAGTCGCGCGTCCAGCCGCCGGTCTTCTCCGGCGTCATCCTGTTGCGAATGCGGGTGTTGGCGAAGGTGCCACGCGTCATCACGCGGTCGTTGCCGCGTCGGCTGCCGTAGCTGTTGAACATGCTCACCGCCACGCCGTGCTGCTGCAGGTACTTGCCCGCCGGCGAATCGGTCTTGATGTTGCCTGCGGGCGAGATGTGGTCGGTGGTCACGCTGTCACCCAGCGAGGCGAGGCAGCGCGCACCCTTGATCGAGCCGATCGTGCCAGGCTCCTTCGTCATGCCATCGAAGTACGGCGGGTTCTGGATGTAGGTGCTCTTCGCGTCCCAGGCGTACATCTCGCCCGTGCCGGTCTGGATCGCCTTCCAGGCGTCGCTGCCCTCGAAGACCGCGCCATACTCCTTCTCGAACTGCGAGCGCAGCACGTTCTTCGCCACCGCTGCGTCCACCTCGGCCTGCGTTGGCCAGATGTCCTTCAGGAAGACCGGCTTGCCGTCCGTGCCGGCGCCAAGCGGATCCTTCGATAGGTCGATGTCCACGGTGCCGGCGATGGCGTAGGCCACCACGAGCGGCGGGCTGGCGAGGTAGTTCGCCTTCACGTCCTGGTGCACGCGGGCCTCGAAGTTGCGGTTGCCGCTGAGCACGCTTGCCACCACCAGATCGCCATCCTTGATGGCCTTGCCCACATGGTCGGGCAGCGGGCCGCTGTTGCCGATGCAGGTGGTGCAGCCGTAGCCCACCACGTCGAAGCCGAGCTCCTCGAGCGGCTTCAGCAGGCCACCCTGAACCAGGTAGTCGGTGACCACCTTGCTGCCGGGCGCGAGGCTGGTCTTCACCCACGGCTTGCGGGTCAGGCCCTTCGCGCGCGCCTTCTGCGCCAGCAGGCCGGCGCCGATCATCACGT
Organism: Phycisphaerales bacterium; assembly: GCA_049318245.1. Classification (GTDB taxonomy): domain Bacteria; phylum Planctomycetota; class Phycisphaerae; order Phycisphaerales; family SM1A02; genus SYAC01. Next base: position 2,721 of record JBMOGS010000078.1, read on the forward strand.
TGGGGTTGCTCGTGTTGGTGCAGCTGGTGATCGCGGCGATCACCACCGCGCCGTGCTTCAGCTGGTACTCGTTGCCTTCCTCGTCGCGAACGGCGATCGCCGCGGCCGCCGGGGCCGTGGCCACCGCCGTGCCGCCGCCCGCCGGCGCCTTGGCCGTCGCCGCGCCCTTCTCGAGGAACTTCGGCAGCTCCTTGTGCCAGCCGGCCTTCATGGCGGAGAGCGCCACGCGGTCCTGCGGCCGCGCCGGTCCCGCGAGCGATGGCTCGATCGTTCCCAGGTCAAGCTCCAGGACGGCGGTGTAGCGGATATCCGCCGTGTCATCGCGCCACAGCATGTTCGCCTTGCAGTAGGCCTCGACGGTCTTGATCTGCCCCTCGCTCCGGCCAGACAGTCGCATGTAATCCAGCGTGTGCTGATCCACCGGGAAGAAGCCGATCGTGGCGCCGTACTCGGGGGCCATGTTGGCGATGGTGGCGCGGTTCGCCAGGCTCATGCTGGCCAGACCTGGCCCGAAGAACTCAACGAACTTGTTCACCACCCCGAACTTGCGCAGCATCTCGGTCACACGCAGCACCAGGTCGGTGGCCGTGGTGCCCTCGGGCAGGCTGCCCGTCATCTTCACGCCGACCACCTCGGGAATCAGCATGCTGATCGGCTGGCCCAGCATCACGGCCTCGGCCTCGATGCCGCCCACGCCCCAGCCCACCACGCCCAGGCCGTTGATCATGGTGGTGTGACTGTCGGTGCCCACGCAGCTGTCCGGGAAGAGCACGCCCTCGCGCTCCCAGACCACCTTCGCCAGATATTCCAGATTCACCTGGTGCACGATGCCAGTGGCGGGCGGCACCACGCTGAAGTTGCGGAACGCCTTCTGGCCCCACTTCAGGAATTCGTAGCGCTCGTTGTTGCGCTCGAATTCCAGTTCGCCGTTGATGCGCAGTGCGGCCCCGCTGCCGAACGCGTCCACCTGCACGCTGTGGTCGATCACCAGGTCACACTGCACCAGCGGGTTCACGCGCTTGGGGTCGCCGCCGAGGCGCTTCATCGCGTCGCGCATGGCGGCCAGATCGACCACGCACGGCACGCCGGTGAAGTCCTGCAGCACCACGCGGCCAGGCATGAACGGAATCTCGTCCTCGCCCGGCTTCGTCGGGTCGTAGCGGCAGATCTTCTCGACGTGCTCCTTCGTCACCATCACGCCATCGCAGTTGCGCAGGCACGCCTCGAGCAGCACGCGGATGCTGTAGGGCAGCCGCTCGATGGCACCGAACTTCTTCAGCGCCTCCAGCTTGAAGTAGGTGCGGTCGCCAGCCGGGGTGTTCAGGGTCGCCCGAGCGCCGAAAGGATCGTGATTCGCCATAGTCCGGCCATTCTAGGAGGACCGCCGCGTCGCGCCGTGCAGGATGTCCGCTCAGTCGCGGCTCTTCAGCACCACTTCGGGGCGCGGCGCCTGCGCCACGCTTCCCGCCGGCACGCTCTGCACCAGGAACACCCCGCCATTCACCGTCGCGTCGTCGCCGATCACGGTGTCTCCCCCAAGGATCGTGGCACCCGCGTACACGACCACGCGGTCCCCGAGCGTCGGATGGCGCTTCTGCCCCCGCGTCACGCGACCGCCTCGGTCCAGTTCCGGCGTGAGCGCTCCGAGCGTGACCCCCTGATAGATGCGGCATCGTCGCCCGATCACGGTGGTCTCGCCAATCACCACGCCCGTGCCATGATCGATGAACAGGCCCGGACCGATGCGCGCGCCCGGGTGAATGTCGATCCCAGTGCGCCGATGGGCGATCTCCGCAAGCATGCGCGGCACCAGTGGAACGCCAAGTTCATGCAGCACGTGCGCCAGGCGGTGCGCGATCATCGCCTGCAGGCCCGGGTAGCACAGGATGATCTCGTCCAGGCCGCGCGCCGCCGGGTCGGCGACCATCGCCTCATTCGCGTCCTGCGCAAGAAGCGCCCGGACCTCGGGTGTCGCGACCAGGATCCTGCGACACCATCGCTCCGCACACGGCGTCGCACCCTGCCCAGCGGCACCCCCGGCCTCGACGGCGCGAGCCAGCTGCGGAGCAAGCGCGTGCTCGAAGACCCGTGCGGCCTCGGCCAGGAAACCGCGCACATCCGGTTCACTCCCCAAACGAGACCCGAAAAACCCGGGAAAGCAGATCGCGCGGTAGATCTCGAGCGCACGCTCGAGGGCCTCCGGATCCGGGACAACCTTCCGGCCGATGCGATGCGTCTCGGGCAGCGATTCCACGCTCCGCACAAGCGCGTCCACGATCGGATCGATGCCGTTCGACTCCGGGGGCTGCACGGCGCGATGCTATCGGCGCAAGCTCACTTCGCCGGGTACTCGAACACGCCGCGACCGCTCTTGTCACCCAACCGGCCCGCCAGCACCAGCTGGCGCAGCAGTGGACACGGGAAGAACTTCGGTTCGCCCAGTTCTCGGTGCAGCACCATCATGATGTCGTGGCACACATCCAGGCCGATGAAGTCGGCCAGGCGCAGGGGCCCCATGGGGAAGTTGCAGCCCAGCTTCATGATCTGGTCGATCTCCTCCGGGCCAGCCACACCTCCCATCCAGGCATGGAAGGCCTCGTTGATCATGGGCATGAGCACCCGATTGCTCACGAAGCCTGCGCGGTCATTCGCGGGAACCGGGGTCTTTCCCAACGCCTTCGCCAGCTCCACCGTGCGCTGCGTGGTCTCGGCCGTGGTCGCCAGACCCTTGATCACCTCGACCAGCGCCATCACCGGCACCGGATTGAAGAAGTGCATGCCGATCACGCGACCGGCGTCGGCACCAACGGCTGCCGCGATGTCGGTGATGCTGATGCTGCTGGTATTGGTCGCAAGCACGGCGGGCGCAGGAAATGCCGCCTGCATCTCGCGGAAGATCTTCTTCTTCACCTCGGCGTTCTCGGTGGCCGCCTCCACCACCCACGCCGCACCCCGTGCGTCGGCCATCGACGGCACGTACGCAATGCGACCCAGTGCCGCATCGGCGTCCGCGCGGGAAAGCTTCTGCTTCTCCACGGCTCTATCCACCGTCTTGCGGTGGTAGGCCCTGGCGCGCTCCAGCTGCTCGGGCTTCACGTCCACCTGCCAGACCTTCAGCCCTGCCTGAGCCGCAACGAGGGCGATGCCGGATCCCATGGTTCCGGCGCCAATGACTGCCATGCTCGCGACTGTGTCGACCATCGTGGGGGGGGTTCCTTTCAAGGTGGTTGCGGCCCGGAATCTAGCCTTCGAAGACCTTGAAATGGCTTTGGAATCGCAACACTGTGTCCTATAACCACACTTCCATCGACTGCATTTTCCAGTCTTCATGCGCACAGAGGCCCACATTCACGGAACCCAAAACAACCCAAAAACCTCGAAAAAACAAGCGTCCTTGAGTGATATCCCGCGGCGCAGGCGTTGATGCAACCAAAAACCTCGACGGCATTTGCGCGTTTTACTTGCCGCTCCTTGGAACGGGGATAGATTGACGCTGTCGGTTCGAGTTCCCCTCCGCCCGGCAGTCACGTTCCCTCACTGTCAGTTCCCTTACTCCAACAATTCATTCACGGTCACTTGAGTTCGTCCCAATCCTGGGTTGACTTCAGGCGCTTCCCTCCTGAGCCATCCCCAGCTCTCACTCGTGTTCGTTCCCTGTTCCCCCGGCCGACATACGGCCACGTTCCCTCACTCTGAGCTAAGGAGTCCTTCCAATGCGTAACGCTTCTCTCGCCGCTGCGGCGACGGTCGTCCTGACCGGTTCGGCTTTCGCGACCATCAGCAACCAGCTGATCGGTGACAGCTACATCGTCAAGGTCGGTGCAGGCGCCAGCGCCCGCTTCTACTCGGTCATGGACGTCTACGTGAAGTGCGGAGCCTCGACCGACATCGTCTCCAGCACCTTCGGCGTCTCCGCCTATGTTGCGTCCACCACCATGAACCAGGGCGATGCCTTCGTTCAGGCCGCTGGCAGCAGCTGGGCCCCCACCACCAACAGTGACGGTGGCGTGGACAGCTTCGTGACTGCGGGTCTCCGCACGCAGAGCTCGGCCAACACCCTGAACATGCTGGGCGACACCAACTTCTCGAACTACAGCACCGTTGGTGCGGGCTCGATCAACAGCAACCCCGGCTCTGCCGGCGCCGGTTGGTACCCCGGCATCGGCGCGAACACGACCACCAACCCCTACGCCCGCGCCGGCTTCTACAACGGCTCGACTAACGTGGCCAAGACCGCTACGACCATCGCTGGCAACAACATTGCCGCGGGTGGCAGCCTTGACAACGCCTGGATGGTTGGCCGCTTCGTGATCGAGGTCACCGGCCTGGCAGACAATGCCGTCAAGACCATGTCCATGAAGTTCGCGGTCGCCGGCAAGAACAACGGCGTCACCACGGTCACGGGCGCGACCAACGCGGCCTACCGCTACAACCAGACGCTGACCTTCGCGGTGCCCGCCCCGGGCGCGGCCGCGCTGCTCGGCCTGGCTGGTCTGGTCGGCCGTCGTCGTCGCTGAGTTCCGCGACGATCACTCACTCCTTCAGCTCATGACAGGACCCCTCGCAAGGGGGGTCCTGTTCTTTTTTGCGCCTCCCAAAGGTGCGTTTTTGGACCAAAAAAGCCTCTTTTGATTCGGGGCGTGCAAAGTCCATCGCACTCTCTACAAAATTTCTTGCCCATTTGTGGAACCGCGCTATGTTCGCCCTGCTGAGGACAACAGGCCTCAGCCCGGCAGAGAGTGGGCCGGTGTGAGTGCGAGGGACAACAAACCCGACAACCCGTTTCGAAGGAGAGAAGAGGTTTCCTCGAATCTCCTGGTCGATCCGAAGGTCACACTTTCCCGTGACTCGGAATCCGACTTCTTCACGCTCGTGCGGCGCTGCAGGCTTCCAGCCATCCGATGGCACCCTGCACCCCGCCTTTCCTTTCCCCCCCCTGCCTGATTCGAACCCCGAATCCGGCAACAATTGAGGAGTTCTTCCCTATGGCTCGTTCCGCGACTGCCGCTGTGGCGCTTGCTTTGACCAGTGCCTCGTTCGCCACCGTGACCCCGACCACGCTGTTTGGTGACTCGTACATCGTGAAGGA
>JBMOGS010000079.1:0-7573 GCA_049318245.1 Phycisphaerales bacterium
CCATCACCAGCGTGCAGGCCATCTACGTGCCCGCCGACGACCTGACCGACCCGGCCCCCGCCACGACCTTCAGCCACCTCGACGCGTTCATCGTGCTCGAGCGCAAGATCGCCGAGAAGGGCATCTACCCCGCCGTCGATCCACTGTCGAGCACCAGCCGCATCCTGGACCCGCAGATCGTGGGCGAGCGTCACTACAAGTGCGCGCGTCGCGTGCAGGGCATCCTGCAGCGCTACAAGGACCTGCAGGACATCATCGCGATTCTCGGCGTCGACGAACTGAGCGAGGACGACAAGCTCACCGTGAGCCGCGCCCGCAAGCTCGAGCGCTTCCTGAGCCAGCCGTTCTACGTGGCAGAGGTGTTCACCGGCTTCCCCGGCGTGACCTGCAAGCTCGAGGAGACGATCGAAAGCTTCGAGCGCATCTGCAACGGCGAGGGCGACGACCTGCCCGAGGGCGCCTTCATGTACGTCGGCAGCCTTGACGACGCGCGCAAGAAGGCCGACAAGATGGCCGCCGCAGTCTGATTCCTCTTCGTTTCAAACTTGGATGAATCAAGCGCCCCGGCCCATGCGGTCGGGGCGCTTTCTCAGCCGAAGGAGGAAATTTCGAATTCTCGTGATGGCATCAGGGCGATTTCCACGCGTCTCGTACAGTGGTTGCGATGTAGCGTAAACACATGACACTCGCGCAAGAAAAGCCCTTCCGGAGTTCTGACAGGTTACGCGCCCCTTCACTCGAGGGCCAGGAAGCCCCACGAACCTTGGGTCACCCGCGCTGCCCGGTCGCAGATCAGCTGAAGCGACCGGGCAGCACGCGGGTTTAGTGAAGGTCACGAAGATGACCTCCAACCGGAAAAAGCCAGCCACCCCGCCCCGGTCCCTGCGTGCCCTGCAGGGCTTGCTCGAGACGCACTACGTCACGCTGCGCGAGCTTGCCTCGCGCATTCTGGCGCAGCGGAGCCTGATGCAGCGCGCGGCGGGTCCCGATCGTGTCAGTCCCACCTCGCTGGTCGCCGAGGCCACGCTGCGGCTGCTCCTCCAGCGGAAGGCGATCAGCGATCCAGATCAGTTGCATGGCCTGGCTGCTCTCTCGATGCAGCGCTCGCTCAACGATCGGGCCCGTCGGCGCGGAGCCAAGCGACGGACTGTGCCGATCGACCACGCGCCAAAGGCCACATCCACCCCCGCAGAAGAGCCGGATGACTCGGTGCGGGTCTCGCTGGATGCGCTCCGCCGAAGCAAGCCCCGACAGGCCCAGTTGGTCACCCTGGTGGGGCTGGACGGCCTCACGGTCGCGCAGGCAGCTAAGCAGGTTGGAGTCGGCGTGCCCACCGCCGAGCGCGACCTGCGGGCCGCCCGGCTCTGGCTCGCGCAGCGATTGAAGCGCCTCTAGCGCGATCGACCTCAGGACGAGGCCGGCTGCAGCGCATCCAGCCGCTTGCGCCAATTCGCGGCCGCCTCGGCACGCTGCTGCGAGGGCTCCGCGGCAAGCCACCCTGCGTGGCACTTCACGAGCGCCTCAAGCACCGTTCGGCGCCGTGAAACGGGCGCTTCGCAACGCTCGAGCCCCTCCAGCGCGGATCGCAACTGCACGTCCGCCTCGGCCCAGCGCTTCAGGTCCACAAGGATGCTGCCGCGTCGAGCCAGGAACACCCAGCGGCGCGGGTCATCCTCGGCGGCCACCTTCGCGATCATCGCCACCGCCTCGTCCGCCATCGGCAATGCCTCGGCAGGACGGGCCCCATCCTGCGCGGCTCGCGCAAGATTGTTCAGGCCGGTCGCCAGATCCGGATGGTCGCCGCCCGGCGAGACTCGCCAGATTCGCACCGCCTCGCGAAAGGCGCTCTCGGACTCCTCTGCACGCCCTGCGTCGCGCAGCGCGAAACCAAGCATGTTCTGGGCGCGCGCCACCTCGGAATGATCCGCTCCGTAGGCCTTGCGTGCCGTCTCCGCGGCCTGCGAGAGCAGTTCGATCGCCTCGGGGCCGCGGTCCATGCGCTGCAGCAGGTCCGCCAGGTTGATCTCGACCAGGGCGATGTTCGGATGTCCCGCGTCGAGCCCGCCACGCAGGATGCGCAGCGACTCGCGCAGGCTCTTTTCCGCGGCGGGCAGTTCACCCAGGTCCTTCTGCAGCAGGCCCAGGTTGTTCCAATCCATCGCAAGTTCAAGATCATCCGATCCGAGCCGCTTCAGGTTGATCTTCAGCGCATCCTCGATCGGATCCTGCGCTTCCTTCAGGCGACCCGTGCCCTGCAGCAGCATGCCCAGATTTCCGAGCGTGCCGGCACGCACCTCGGGGCGCGCGTCGGCGGAAGCGTCGAGCGCCTGAAGCACCTGCCGATAGATCGATTCGGCTTGCTCCACCTCGCCACGCTCCTGCAGGCAGAGGGCCAGGTCGTTGCGAGCCTGCAGGGTCAGCGTCGCGCCCGGGCCATCGACCACCCGGTGGATCTCGATCGATTCCCTCATCGCGGCCTCTGCCGCAGGCAAGTCTCCCAGCGCCTGCAGGCACAGGCCCAGTCGATGCAGCGCCTCCGCAAGCCCCGAGCGCTCCGATGCATCCGCGCCGCGGAACAGCGCGACGGCCCGCTCGAGGGCCGGACGGGCCTCCTGCGGAAGGCCGATCTGCAGGCGCGCGGCACCGATCGCCAGCTCGATCCGGGCGGCCTCCTGCGCGCGCCCGGCGAACTCGCCCTTGGTCAACCTCACGGCCGCGGCATCCAGCGCGTCGCGCACCCGGACGTCCTGCTGTCCACCCGGCCTCCAGGGATCCGCCGCACCGAGCATCTGCACCAGGAAGTCCGTCACCGCGCGCGAGGCGCGTGCCTCGCCACGCGCCACGATCGCGGCGCGCACGCTGACCACTGTCGCCGCGATCAACGACGCGACCACGATCGCCGCGGCGGCGACACCCCACCGATGGCGTCGCGCGAACCGGGCCGCCAGATAGGCGGCGCTCGCGGGACGCGCCTGCACGGGCCGACCTCCCAGATGGCGATCGATGTCCTCGACCAGTTCGGAAACCGATCCGTATCGGCGTCCCGGCTCCTCCTCCATGCAGCGGCCCACGATGGCGTCCAGATCGCCTCGCAGCGCGGTCACGATCGAATCGGCCGTGCATCCTCGCGCCGCGCAAGCCTGCGACGCCGCGGCCGCATCCAGCCGCAGCCACTGCAGGAATCGCTCGGATGGTCGCCTGAAGGCACCGGTCACCAGCCGTCCATCCGCGCCGCGGGCCGGCTCCCGATCGAGCGGCCGCACGCCCGCCAGCATCTCGCCAAGGATCACCCCCAGCGCCCACACGTCGCTGCGCACCTCCGCGCGCCCCTGGGCCTGCTCGGGTGCCATGTAGGCGGGCGTTCCAAGCGCCACCTCGCCCACCGTGGGTTGCGTGACCAGCGGGTTCGTGGCGTCGATCGCCTTGGCGATGCCGAAGTCGATCACGCGCGGCTGCACCACGCCGCGCTCGACGCCCACGAGGATGTTGGATGGCTTCAGGTCGCGGTGTAGCACCCCGCGCTCGTGCGCGTGCATCACGCCCAGCGCCGCCTCGCGGAAGAGCCGCAGGCGCGCCTCGACACCCAGCCGCTCCAGGTCCGCATGCACGGTGATTGGCACGCCCGCCACCAGCGGCATGGCGAACCATGGCCGGCCATCCTCGGCCACACCGGACTCGAAGACGGTCGCCACCGCGCGGTGATCCATCATCGCCAGCGCCTGCTGCTCCGCGCGGAACCGCGCCAGCACGCTCTGGCTGTCCATGCCTCGCTTCAGCAGCTTCACGGCGGCCAGCCGACGCACGGGCCGATGCTGCGCGCCCAGCAGCACCACGCCGTAGCCGCCCTGCCCCAGTTCGCCCACGATCTCGAAGGGCCCCAGGCGATCCGGCACGCTCTCTTCGCACGATGACTCGCCCGGATCGGTGTGACCGATGGAACCCGAGGTGCGAAGATCCGCGGCCTCCTCGGTGAACCCGGCGGCCTCCAGACGCTGCAGCAACGCTTCAGGATCCAGCGGCATCGAGGTCGGCTCCGCTCAGCGCTCCCGAGCCCACTCGGCGGCGCGGAATCGGCTGACACGCCCATCCGCGTCGAAGTAGACGGCCCAGGCGCGCGCGTCGGCATCGGTGGGGAACACCACGCCCGTCGCCAGCGTGCTCAGGTTGTCGCCATATTGCCAGCGCGTCTCGGGCACGATCACCTTGCCCTGGTCGGTGCGGGCTTCGTAGCGACTGCTGGGCTCACCCAGAAGATCCTCCACCTGCACCTGCGTCATCCCGACCTTCAGTCGAGCCCAGTTCTCCTGGTATCGCGACTCGCACGCGCAGAGGAGCGTGATCAGGACACCTGGCACGAGCATTCGCGGGGCCATGGCAGGAGAGTACGCGCGCATGGGAGCGCGTGTTACGATCGGGCCTGGAGATCTCGTGGGCGATCGGATCTATCGAATCTGGTGCGAGGATGGACCGCGTCACGACGCGGTGCCCGCCAGCCGACTGCCGCTGCTGGTGGCCTCCGGGCATCTCGACATCGAGGATCGGATCGCGCCGGGCGGCACCGAGGAATGGTGCGAGGGCTGGCAGTTCGAAGGGCTCTTCGAGCCTCCAGTGGTGCAGGCCCTTCGCGTGCACCACGAATCCCTCGCGCGGATGCGTCGCTCCATCAAGGGCGGATGGATCACCGTCATGGAGTACCGCGAACAGCGTGATCGACTGCTGCGCTCCGAGGCCGGCGTGGAGTTCTGCGCGTGGGCAAGCCGCCCGCGACCGGATGTCAAGCGCGCCGGCGCGCAGACGGAACTGCAGAAGGCGGCGTCGGAGGGTGCCGAGGCGGAGCGGCAGGCCGAGATCGCGAGGCGCCGACAGGCCACGCATGACGGAGCCGCGCCCGCAAGCCCGGGACCGCAGACCACGCAGGGCGAGACGTCGATCCTCTCGTTCCGCCGCAACATGGGCCGGATCCTGCATGGCGACCTGCCCGCGTGGGTCGACCCCGGCACGGTGCTGCAGGCGTGGCGCCACCACGGCGTGCGCTACGCGATCACGGCCGCCGCGCTCGCATTGCTGCTGGATCCGCTGGAGCCCGTGCTGCAGGCGCAACGATGGATGGTCGCCCTGATGGGGCTGGGCGCCATCGCCAGCATCCTGCTTCAGGTGGCCTCCTCGGATCGCGACCGCACATGGGCCACGCGCTTCGCGGCGTGCCTGCTGGGCATGATCGCGTTCACCGTCGTCATGATGGTGTGCATGGAAGTCGACATGGAGCGCGGCTTGCTGGGCCACTTCATCCCGCAGATCGAGCCGTTGCAGGCCAAGCTCCGCGCCGCGCTCGGCCGCTGATCGCTGGTCCCGGTCGGGGACGCGTGGTACAGATTCCGGCATGAGCCTTGCCGAATCACCCCTGGCGATCGACGCGTCCGTCACACAGTCCGCCATCCAGAGGATCGTGGCTCGCCACGGCGAGGACGTGCGTGCCGCCGCCACGCGCGGCGTGCGACAGGTCGCGGCCCGGTGGACCACCGAGGATGGCGACGCCGCGTCGTTCGCCGACTTCTGCGACACGAACTTCGCGCCGCCGGGTCAGGCACGCACACGCCTGCTCGACCGTCTCGAACGCGCGATGACGAGCGTGAGCGGACACCTCTACGAGATCCGCCGCGACCTGCGCTGGTGGACCGACGTGCGCACAGAGAGCTTCGCCGGCGTGGATGACGTGCTCGCGAAGTTCGACCCTGCCCCCGACCTCTCGGACCAGCTCTATCGCCAGAAGGTCGGCTTCCTGGCGCTGCTGAACTTCCCTCGCAGCGATCTTTCCGAGATGCTGCAGGAAGGCGGCACCTGGAGCGTGGACCGCTGGGCGGAGTCGCGGCTCGCGCAGTCCTTTGGTCCGCGAATTCCCACGGCGCTGAGTGAGCGCGCGCGTCGCGTGGGCCACGAGGCCAGCATGTTCGTGTCGGGCTTCCACATTCCGGTCGAGGCGCTGGTGGACGCGGGCGGCACGCGCTGGCTGCCCGCCGGGCGAAAGCTACTGGCCCACTGGCTGGTGCGCGAGGAAGTGAAGGCGAACTACGGCGATCCGGCGAGCGGCCTGGCGCGCCAGCGAGCGCTCATGTGGGTGATGGCGCGCCACATCGACGGCACCATCCCGGCCAGCGTGATGGATGGCTCGAACACCCTCGACTGGGACAGCGAGCGCAACACGATCGGTGGCAAGCCCGCCACGAACCTGCATGGCCCCCAGCGCTACGCGCACTGGCTCGCGCACCGCGACCTGGCCTTCGCCTTCGATCCTCTCTACCCCGAGGCTCCCACCGCCATCGCGCGCAAGTTCGACCTGGACCGCGAGATTCCCGAGACCGAGGTGGAGCGCCTGCTCACCGACCTGCTCGGCCATCCGATCATGGCGAAGGTCGCCGAGTGGCTGCGCAAGCGCCTGGGCCGCGATCTTGAGCCGCACGACATCTACTTCGAGGACATCGCCGAGGTGAAGCCCGCCGAGGAGATGAACGCTGCGGTGAGGCGCCTGTTCCCCGATGAGAAGGCCTTCGAGCGCAAGCTGCCCGAGGTGCTGAAGGGACTGGGCTTCAAGCCCGACGAGGCGGATTTCCTTGGCTCGCGCATCCGCGTGGAGATCGCTCGCGGCAGCGGACACGCCATGCGACCGGGCATGCCCGAGTACGGTGCGTGGCTGCGCACGAGCCGCCTCGACACGGAGCTCGGCTGGGATGGCTTCGACACCGCCATGCACGAGCTCGGCCACAACCTGGAGCAGCTCTGCAGCACGCACTTCGCGCCACGGCCCCTGCTGCGCGGCGTGCCCAACACCGCATGCACCGAGGCGTTCGCGTTCCTGTACCAGTCGCTCGGCCGACAGGTGCTCGGACTCGAGACCAACGAGCAGGCCGCACGAGCGTTCCATGTGGACAGCCTGGCGACCATGCTCGCCGCGTTCCAGATCGCGGGGCCCAGCCTGCTGGAACTGCACACGTGGCGCTGGATCTACGCGAATCCCAAGGCCACGCCCGAGCAACTGCGCGACGAGGTGCTCGCGATCGCCGAGCGCCTGTGGAAGCGCTTCTACGAGCCGCACTTCGGCAAGGATCCCTATCACATCCTCGCCGCGTACCAGCACATGGTGGGCCACCCGCTCTACCTGGCCGACTACACCATCGGCCACGTGATGAGCCACCAGATCCGGTCGTTCCTGAACGGCCGCGACCTGGCCGTCGAAACCCGGCGCATCACCAGCATCGGCAGCGTCACGCCCGATGCCTGGATGCGCAAGGCCGTGGGAAGCCTGCTGTCGATCGAGCCCCTGGCGAACGATTGCGCGGCGGCGCTGCGTGCCATCGGCGGCTGAGGCCGCAGACTCAGGCTCGCTCGCCCCAGCGCAGCATCATGTCGCCGATGTCGCCGCCATTCACCGAGCCGTCCGTGTTGAGGTCGGCGGGGCCTGCCGGGGATCCCCAGTCGAGCAGCAGATTGGAAAGGTCGCCGCTCTCGACGGTGCCGTCACCGTTCAGGTCGGCGCTGCGCGGCATCAATCGATCCAGGAACCTCGTGCTGAAGATCC
>JBMOGS010000080.1:0-7490 GCA_049318245.1 Phycisphaerales bacterium
CGGCCTGTGTTGAGCGGGCCTGCGTCTACACTTCGCGTCACTCAGTCGCTGGTTCAAGCCCACACGCACCCCGCCCGCTCACAGCCCCTGCCCGAACACCGACACGATCGCCTCGGCCTCGGCCTGCACCTCGGCGGGCGGCACGCCCTCGGTGATCAGCTCGGCCGCCACAGCATCACGAAAGCGTCGCACCGCGAGCCGCAGCCGCGCCTTCGCCTCACCCTCACTCAAGCCCGCTTCGCTCGCGGCCGCCACCTGGCTCACCCCGTCGATCGCATGGCGCGCGAACACCCGCCACGCATCCTCGCGACCCTCGGCGCGCATGGCTTGCTCGGTGGCCGCCACCGCACGCTCGATCACGCCACGCGCCCACGCACGATCGAACGCACGATCGGCCGCAGGCTGCTCAGCCGGGCTCTGGCGCAACGCCTCCGCCGCGGCATCCACTGCGCGCGCGTCACGCTTGCGCTTCTTCGCCTCGTTGAACATGTGCAGCAACAGGCCGTTGCACAGCCATCGCCGCAGTTTCATGCCCGTGCCGGTCCAGGTGCGCAGGTACGCCACATCGTGCAGGCGCTCCGCGAAGAATCCGTGCACCAGATCTTCGGGCGTGCTCAGCGTGCGAAACGAGCTGGCCGCCGCGTACGCAAGCAGCGGCTCGCGATAGCGCACCATGATGTGCGTGCGAAGCTGCTGGGCGGCCTCGGTGGCGACTTCGGCCGCACCGCCACGCACCACGCGCAGCTGGTCGACGATCCAGGTCTCGTGCGTGCTTGGAAAATGATCGATGGAACCCGCGGAACCCGGAGACATGCGCGCAGGGTAGCGGGCATCCGCAAAACAATCGATGCGCTCAGGTGTTTTGCTTGCGCCGGTGCAGGGCCGCACAAGCGCGCAACCACTTCAAGCCCAACTTGCGCAACAATCCCACCCATGCGATTCGCCCTTCCAATCACCGCCTTCGTCGCGCTCGCCCTGCTTGCCGCCGCCAACCCGCAGGGCGCCCCGCAACAGGACCCCTCGCAACAGCAGCCGAACGGCAACGAGAATCGCCGCGAGGAGCGCCGCGCACAGCGCCAGGAACGCCGCGAACCGCGCCAGCTAGGCGGCGAGGCCGAGGGCGAGCAGCGCGGCGACACCGGCGAGAGCGAGGAGGTCGACGAGGCCACGGACGCCAAGCCACAGAAGGGCGACTACAAGAGCCCCTACTCGCTCAAGTTCAAGTACCCGATCGAGCAGCTGCTGTTCGACCGCCACAGCGAGCGAGGTAGCGTGGCCTTCCAGAGTTCCACCCCCGAGCGCGAGTGGTACAGCGAGGCCGTACGCAAGAAGAGTGGCGGCTGGGGCGTGGAGCCGCGCCGCTTCGACTGCCCGCCCGAGGTGCGCGAAAAGCCCGCCGACTGGAAGCGAGAGCGCATCATCGCGGGCGCGTCACGCTTCATCGGCTACGACTATCAGCACCACCACATTCCCGACTGGGATCCGCCCAAGGACTGGAAGTGGAACAAGTGCTGCGCGGGCCACCAGAGCAAGGGCGTGGATTGCAGCAATTTCAGTGGCTGGAACTACAACTGGGGCCTCGGCATCCACCTGAACACCGCCATCCGCACGCAGGCTCAGCAGGCCAGCGTGAAGGGCGAGCGCGGCCAGAGTCCCGACGGAACGCCGCTGATCATGGATTCGACCGGCGGCAAGATCAAGGATTGCGAGGGGCACGCCATTCCCTGCGGCATCCACCTGCGGCCCTTCAAGAAGGGCAGCTGGTACCACAAGAGCTTCTCGCACGCGCATCGGTGGGTGGAGTAGCGCGGAGCGCCTGCATGAAATGAAGCGGCCCCTGCCGGGCGTGGCAGGGGCCGCGTTCGTTCGCAGGTTGCGCGATCCGCTCAAGGCGTGGTGGCACACGGCCCGAAGTTGAGCAGCAGCAGGCTGATATCGGAACCCCCGACCTCGCCATCGCCGTCGACATCCTCGCTGCAGATCGGGCTGTAGTAGAAGGCCGTCGCGGTTCCGAAATCGACCGCCACATTCGTTGGACCGACCGCCCCTGGCGGCGTCTTGGCCGTAATCATGGATGGGGAAACAACCACCATGTCCGTTGCAGGCACTCCGCCGATCGTGACGATCGATCCACTCCGGAAATTGGATCCGAGGATCGTGATCGGCGTGCCTCCCTCGATCGAACCCGAGATCGGCCTCACAGTCTGGATCGTGATCGGCGGTCCCTGGAGGGCGATTCCGTGCCAACCACCCGCGGCCACCTGATACACGCCGCTCTGCGCTGACGCCGGCACCGAAAGCTGCTGGAATCCGTTTCCGCCCCAGCACAGGACCTTGCCCTGATTGGTGAGACCGATCGAGAAGTCGTTGCCCCCGTCCATGTCGACGAAAGTGTTGCCGGCGGGCACATTCCGCTGTCCGGAATCATTGAGACCCCAGATCACCAGAGATCCGTCGGTCTTCAGGGCAAGGGTGTGGTAGGAGCCGGTTGCAACCTTCTGCACGTTCGCCAGCCCCGTGGGAACGATGGATTGACCGTAGTTGAACGCGCCGCTGGTCGTCGTGCCCGAACCCCAGCAGACCACCGTGCCGTCGCCCTTGGTCACCGCGCAGTGAACGTCCTCTCCTGCAATCTGCACCACCCCTGACAAACCGGTCGGTGGCGCATAGATCGAACCTCCCCAGGTTTGCACGGTGCCATCTGCCTTCAGCACCATGCTTCCGTAACCGCACGCCTCGATCGCGCGGACACCGGTCACTCCAGCCGGTCCCGAGCACTGCTGCGCATCATTGCGACCCCAACCGACGACGCTGCCATTGGCGCGCTGCGCCAACGTGTGAAAGATTCCGGCGGAAATCGCCGTTGCGTCAGCAAGGTTACTGGGCACATTGCACTGACCATCCCCATTTCGACCCCACGCCCGCACCGTCCCATCGGAGCGGAGTGCGACCGTGTGGTAGATCCCATCGACCGCGATGACATCCGATAGTGCCTGCGGCACGGCGCACTGGCCTTCATCGTTGCGGCCCCAGCAGAAGAGCTGGGGAGCCGCTCCCTGCCCCCACGCGGGGGCACAGAGCGCGAACGAAAGGGACAGCGCAACAGGGGCGCGAGCTGCATGTGGGGACAGGACCATCGAATCAACTCCTTCAAGGGGCGGCTGCCTGCGAGATACCTCGCCAATCTCGGACCATCCGGCGTGGCGCAGGCCCCCAGAAGCAATCCCGGCCGGCAAACAGCCTGGATAGAGGCCGCCGGAGCAGGAATTCCAGCCGATTTCAAGAGAACTCACCGCCAGAATCGCTGCAGCCAGCCTCACGCCGACCCTCGCCGCGACCTTCCCTGGCCCGGAGACGACGGTCAAGCCCGATTCGCCAGCGCAGCGCCTGCTGGTCAGCGCGGCCGATTCACCGAGAACCTGCCCGTGCAGATCCGTGCGTTCCCGCGCACCCATCCGACCAACATCGAACACTTCATCAAAGCCATGGCCATCTGCTTCCGACTCCCCCAGCGCCTCCGCCATGCGCTCAAGCTGGTCCGCGCGCAACGGCATCCGGACTCACGAGCGGTGGCGGAACACTGCCACGATCGAGTCCGTCTCGCGGCTCACCTGCGACGCGGGCACCCCTTCGCTCATCAGTTCCTCGGCCACAGCATCACGAAAGCGTCGTGTAGCCAGCTGCACTCGAGCCTTTGCCTCACCCTCTGTCAGGCCGAGGTCGGTGCGCACCTGCACCAGCCGCTCACCGTCGATCACATGCCGCTGGAACACCTGCCACGCATCGTTGCGGCCGCGGTCGGCCAGCGCCCGCTGCGTGGCCTGCGCCGCGCGCTCCAGAATGCCCTCGGCCCATGCGCGGTCAAAGGCGCGATCAGGCGGTGTCGTGCCATCCGCCGCGCGAGGCAGTCGCGCCCATTCCTGCTGCACCCGCTGCTCGCGTCGCGTGCGCTTGGCCACGTCGAACATGTGCAGCAGCAGGCCGTTGCACAGCCAGCGGCGCAGGCGCAGGCCGCTTTCGCGCCACTGGCGCAGGTACTGGACATCGGCCAGGCGTTCGGCGAAGAAGCCGTGCACCAGGTCCTCGGGCGAACCGAGAAACCTGAAACTGCTGGCGGTGGCGTAGGCCAACAGCGGCTCGCGGTAGCGCGCCATCACATGCGTGCGAAGCTCGACGGCGGCTTGCGCGGCAGCGCCGGGTTCGCTGGGCTCGCTGGCCGCAAGCACCGACAGCTGCGACGCGATCCAGGTGGCGTGCGTGCTTGGAAAGTGGTCGGTGGTGCTGCCCGGGCCCGGCATGGCGGGCAGCGTAGTGAGGGCGGGCGTGACGCACCGCAGGTCCCTGAGATAACGTCCTATATGTATTGCGCCTTCTCAGCAGAAATTCGGCACTTCTCAACGCGTTTTCATCCATATACGATACGATTCTGCCATGGGCACGATGACCATCAACCGCTCACTCCGGTCGCAGCGCGAGGCACTCGGCATGACCTTCGCCGACCTGTCACGCCGAAGCGGCGTGCCCGAGCCAACCGTCAAGCGCATTCTTGGCAACGGACATCAGCAGGCATCGCTTCACAACGTGGCCGCGGTGGCTGACGCGCTTGGCATGCCCCTGCACCTGCAGGCACAGGATCCACAGGCCATGCGACAGGCCGAGGCGCGGCGCAAGGCCGAGGCCATCACGCGCATGGCCCAGGCCACCAGTGGCCTTGAAGGCCAGGCAGTCAACGACGCCGTGTTCGAGCAACTTGTGCAGCGTGCGGCCGTGCAGCTGCTCAACGGTTCCCGCCGCCGGCTCTGGTTCCGCTGATCCGTTTCATGCTGGGCAACACGCGCGAGGGAGAGACGCCACTTCCAGACCTCTCTGGTCTGAAGTTGCGCCACATCCAGACTCGCTCGCAACTGGATGCGGCCGAGATCGCCAACATCCAGTCGGCACTGCTTCGCTACATGACGCGGCCACCCAGCGCGCGCGACGCGCCGTTCGATGTTCCGTGGCTGCTGCGACTGCACCGACAGATGTTCGGTGAGGTGTGGGCTTGGGCTGGCACCACGCGCCGCCACGGCACGAACATCGGCGTGGAACCCATGCACATCCACTTGCGCCTGCATGACCTGTGCGCTGATCTGCATGCCTGGCGGCAGGCACAAATGCCGCTGCTCGAGCAAGGGGCGCGGCTGCATCATCGCGCCGTCTCGATTCATCCGTTCGCCAACGGCAATGGTCGATGGTCGCGACTGCTGGCAAACATCTGGCTGCTTCGACACAGCCGCCGCGTGGTGCGCTGGCCTGAAACGGTGATCGGCTGCGAAAGCTCGCTTCGAAGCGAGTATCTGCGCGCCGTTCGTGCAGCGGATCGCGGCGATCTGGACCCGCTCATCGCCATGCACGCAGCGCACGAAGCCGACCCATTCGCCCCCGAGTGATGCAAAGCGAGCTCGCCGCCGCTTGCAGCGATCGATCGAACTCGAAACAACCACCGCCCCAAAACGAAACGCCCCGACCGGGTTCACCGATCGGGGCGAGCGTTTCAATCTTTCGCGGGAGTCAGGAGGTGGTCAATAACAACCTCCGACCCTCGTTATCAGGCGGCGGACTTCTTGGCCGCTGCCGCTTCCTTCGCCTTCTTGGCGAAGGCCGCGCGCTTGTCGGCGCGCTTGCGGCGGTGGCCCGCTCGACCGCTGATCTGGCTGCCGCTCTCGGCGCCCACCAGCTGCAGCAGCACCAGATCGGTGCCGTCGCCCAGACGACGCTTGTCCAGCTTCACCACGCGGGTGTAGCCACCCGCGCGATCCGCGAACTTCGGCGCCACCTTGCTGATCAGGTGCTCGATCAGGCGCGGCGCCTTGCGGACCTCGCCGTAACGGTTGAACTCGATCGCGTCGGCCGTCGGCAGCTCCCAGAACTCGCTGGTCTTGCGCGCCTCGGGCACGTTGGGATCGGCCACCCACGCGAAGACCTTGCGGTCGTTCAGCCGGCTCTGCAGCAGGCGTCGCGTGGCCAGGCTCTTGCCCTTGGCTGCGGTGATGAGCTTCTCGACGAAAGGCTGCACCGCCTTGGCCTTGGCCATGGTGGTCTCGATCTGCCCGTGCTCGAAGAGGCCCGCCGCCAGGTTGCGCAGCATGGCGCGACGGTGGTCTTCCTTGATGCAGAGCTGCTTGCCGCTGATCTTGTGTCGCATGACGATCTCCTTGGCTCAGGCGCTCAGGCCTTCGCCTCTTCAGTGATGGGCTCGAAGCCCTCGGGAAGGGTCATGGCCAGGCCAAGCCCCTGCTCCTCCAGGCGGGTCTTCACTTCCTTCAGGCTGGTGCGGCCGAAGGCGCGCAGCTCCAGCAGGTCGGTCTCGGTCTTCTGGACCAGCTCCCAGACCCAGCGGATCTTGCCGCTCTCGAGGCAGTTGCTGCTGCGCACCGAGAGGTCAAGCGCCGCGACGGGCTGGTTCAGGCGGCGCGAAAGCTCCGCCTCGCTGTCCTGGGCCTGCGCGATGTTGTCCGGCATCACGTCGTCGCCCTCGCTGTCGTACAGCACGAAGGGATTCAGGTGCTTGCGCAGGATCTTGGCGGCCTCGACCATCGCCATGTCCGGCGTGATGGTGCCGTTGGTCCAGATGTCCAGCACGAGCTTGTCGTAGTTGGTGCGCTGACCCACGCGGGTGTCCTCGACGCGGTAGCGCACGCGCAGCACGGGGCTGAACACGGCATCGACCGGGATCACGCCGATCTCCTGCTCGTCCATCTTGTTCCACTGCTCGCTGGCCGGCATGTAGCCACGGCCCTTCTGCACGGTGAACTCGATGGCGAACTCGCGCTTCTCGGTCAGCGTGGCGAGCACCTTCTCGGGGTTGTAGATCGAGATGCTGCTGTCGCTCTCGATCAGGTCGCCGGTGACCTCGCCCGGGCCCTCGGCCAGCAGGCGCATGGTCTTCGGGGTGTCGTCCTGCATGCTCACCACGAGCTGCTTCACGTTCAGGATGATGTCGGTCACGTCCTCCATCACGCCGGGCAGGCTGGTGAACTCGTGGGTCACGCCCGCGATCTTCACGCCGGTGATGGCGGCGCCTTCAAGGCTGCTGAGCAGGATGCGACGAAGGCCGTTGCCAACGGTGGTGCCGAAGCCACGCTCGAACGGCTCCGCGATGAAGCGACCGAAGGTGGGCGTGAGGCTGGACCGGTCGACGGTCACGCGCGAGGGAAGTTCGAGTCCGCGCCAACGAACGTGCATGGTGAGTCTCCAGAATCCGGCAGTGTCCTGAACAGGAATCCCTGCGGCTTCGCGAGGTCGGCCGGCCCTGCCGGGGCGGTCGGGCGCGCCTCTTCTGTGCCGAGGGGAGTGACGAATCGTGCATGGTAGGCCCCCGCGGGCCCACCTCCAAGCCCCTCCCGCGTGGCGGGAAAGGGCCCGGAAACGGTCAGACGCGGCGCTTCTTGGGCAGGCGGCAGCCGTTGTGTGGAATCGGGGTGTGATCCTCGATCGCCAGCACCTTCAGG
>JBMOGS010000081.1:0-7111 GCA_049318245.1 Phycisphaerales bacterium
CCTACAAGCTCACCGGCGGCATCTTCAGCCGCAAGCCCGCGCACCTCGAGCGCGCGAAGCGCGAGTACCGCGTGGGCAACCTCTACCTGAACCGCGGCATCACTGGCGCGCTGGTGGGGCGACAGCCCTTCGGCGGCTTCGGCATGAGTGGTCTGGGCAGCAAGGCCGGCGGTGCGGGATATCTGGAGCACTTCGTGGTGCCGCGCGCGCTGTGCGAGAACACGATGCGCCGCGGCTTCGCGCCCGGTCTCGAGTGACCGCCCCGCCCGGGCGCGGACGGAACACGAAGCCCCGCTCGCTCAACGGGCAGGGAGCGCTCCGGCGCCCGCTGCGGCGAGTGATCCGCATGCCCCGCGGAAGCGGTCCAGCAGCCTGTAGCCGATCGCCTCGGCCACGTGCTCCGGACGGATACCGCCACTTCCCTCCAGATCCGCCACCGTCCGCGCGACGCGGCGCACCTTGTCGAACGCGCGTGCGCTCAGGCCGAGTTCGGCCATCGCCTGTCGCAGCAGATCGCGCGATGCTGCATCGAGCGGGGCCGCCGCGTCGAGCGCGGCACCCAATAGCGCCGCGTTCGGGACGTCCCCCTGCCGGCTTCGGCCGCGCTCGCGCGCCTCGAGCACCCGCGAACGAAGTGTCGCGGTGCTCTCGACCGGCTTGCGGGCCACCAGCGCGTCGAATGGAACCGCCGCTACCTCCACGTGCAGGTCGATGCGATCGATCACGGGACCGCTGAGGCGCTCGAGGTAGCGATCCATCGCGCTGGACCCCCCCACACGCAGGTCGCCGCGAGCCGTCGGGTTCATGGCCGCCACCAGCAGCGCTCGCGCGGGGAACCTCGCCGCTCCCCGCGCCCTGCTCACGGTGACGAAGCCATCTTCCAGCGGCTCGCGAAGCGCCTCGAGCACGCTTCGCGGAAACTCGGCCACCTCGTCCAGAAAAAGCACGCCGCCGTGCGCCAGGCTCACCTCGCCCGGCCGTGGCACACTGCCTCCGCCGACCATCGCCGCCGCGCTCGCGGTGTGGTGCGGACATCGCACCGGCCGACGCGCGAGCAGGCCGCTGCCCGGCGGAAGCGACCCGGCGCACGAATGGATGCGCGTGGCCTGCATGCGCTCGTCCAGCGTCATGGGGGGCAGCAGCCCGGGCAAGGCGCGCGCCATGAGGGTCTTGCCACTGCCCGCAGGACCGATCATCAGCAGATTGTGCATGCCCGCGGCGGCCACGCACATCGCCCGTCGCGCGCCAAGTTGTCCGCGGATGCGCTCGAAGTCGATGTCGGGTTCGGGATCCGCAGCGGAAGCCTCCATGGGACCCTGCACCAGACCGGCATCCGTTCCTGCGAGCACGCCAAGCGCCTGCTGCAGCGATTCCACGCCGACCGCCTGCACGCCCTCGACCGCACCGGCTTCGGCCAGATTCTCGCGGGCCACCATCACGCGCTGGAATCCGGCCTCGCGCGCAAGGATCGCCAGGCAGATGGCTCCCCGCACCGGACGCACGCGTCCATCGAGCGCAAGTTCCCCCGCGATCAACCAGCGCGAGAGCCCCTCGGACGCTTCCTTCGATCGCCGCAGCGCGCCCCCCGCCACCAGCACCGAGAGCGCCATCGGAAGATCGAACGCGGGCCCCTCCTTGCGAAGATCCGCTGGGGCGAGGTTGATCGTGATGCGTCCGCCCGGCCATGCGAAACCCGCATTGGCCACCGCGGTCTGCACCCGGTCGATCGCCTCGCGCACCGCGACATCCGGCAACCCGACCAGCGTGGTGCGAGGAAGACCCTGACCGCTCAGATCGACCTCGACCTCGCAGGGCACCGCCTCGATGCCACGCAACGCGAATCCATGCACGCGAACGCTCATGCAGGCATCCTGGGAGCGGCCGAGACCGCTCGTCGCGATCGATGCCTTTTTTCCTGCCGATTCGGCAGCATGTGCGTGGCCGACCGCAAGCCATGCCATCGCACGACCTTGCGCGAACCTGGAATCCCGCGTCTGAATCGATCCCGAGGGCACGCAACGCCTTGCCGAACCCGGTCCCGCTCCTATCGTTCTGCGCATCATGCGACACAGCTTCATCGCCTCGTGGAACAACCTGAAGACCGCCCTGCTTCTCGGCGGTCTCTTCGCGCTTTTCGTGGCCGTCGGCTCGCTCTGGGGTCGCGACGGCATGCTCTTCGCCGCGATCCTTGGCGTGCTCACCAATCTGGGCGCGTGGTGGTTCAGCGACCGCATCGCGATCGCCGCCATGCAGGGTCAGGCGGTCGACGAATCCACGGCGCCGCAGCTCGTGGGGATGGTGCGCGAACTCGCCGAGCGCGCCCAACTGCCGATGCCACGCGTGTTCATCTGCCCACACGACGCACCGAACGCCTTCGCCACCGGCCGAAGCCCTCGTCACGCCGCGGTGGCGGTGACACAGGGCGCGCTGCGCCTGCTGGATGATCGCGAACTTCGCGGCGTCATGGCTCATGAGCTTGCGCATGTCCGGAACCGCGACACCCTCATCAGTTCCGTGGCCGCCACGATCGCCGGCGTCTTCAGCACGGTCGCGCAGTGGGCCTTCCTGTTCGGTGGTTCCCGCGATCGCGAGGGCGGCCATCCGCTGGCGGGACTTCTGGTGATCCTGCTGTCGGCGGTCGCGGCCGCCCTGCTGAAGGCCATGATCAGCCGAAGCCGCGAGTTCGTCGCCGACGCCGACGGTGCCGCGATCGCCGGCTCGCCGGACGGACTCATCAGCGCCCTGCAGCGCCTGGATGCGGCCGCTGCGCGCATCCCGATGCACAACCCGCACCCCAACATGAACAACATGTTCATCGTGGAGCCGTTCGTGGGCGAGACCTTGACCCGCATGTTCGCCAGCCACCCGCCCACGGAGGCGCGCGTCCGCGCCCTGCGCGCCGGCGGCGTGGCCTGACACGCCGCGGAGTGCGGCGTTGGCACAGGTAGACTCGCGCGATGCCCCGCGTGATTCTGGCCTGCGATCCTGGTGAACGACGTGACGCCGTGCAGACCTCGCTGGTCGCGGCCGACATGCAGGTGACGCTCTCCGGTCACGCCGATGACGCCACGCATCTGGCCCGCTCCCTCCACGCGGACGCGCTGGTGCTGCTCGACGCACCCGGCTGCGATGCGCTCCGGATCACGCAGGCACTCCGGCACGACAGCGCGCTGCATGCCTGCATGATCGTGACCGTCGCGTTGCGCGACCGGCACGCGGCACTGATGCAGGCTGGCGCGGATCACGCGATGGGTTCGGGAACGACCGCCGATGAGGTGGCCGAGGCGGTGATGGGCCGACTGGAACGGCGCGACCAGCTGCTCGACGTCGGCGCCGCCGACGCGCGCCGTCGCTCCGCGGACAGCATGATCGAGGCGATCGCCGGCCGCGGCTCGCTTCGCGGGGTGATCGCCCTGCGCGTGGAGCGGATGCCTGAACTTGCGGCCGCCCTCGGCAACGAGGGAGCGCTCATGCTTCGCGGTCAGCTGCGGGAGCGCCTCTCGCCGCTCCTGCCGCGCGGCAGCGAGCTCACCATGATCGATGGCGGCGCCATCGCGGCGCTGGACGCCGCGACCACCTCCATCCCGGAGGTGGCGGAGAGCCTGCTCCGCGAGGCGCGGCAGGCCCTGCGCGCGAATGGCCGCGAGCTTCGACTTCGCGTGCACGCGGGCTACATCGAGTGCAAGGAGGCGACCGCGCTCGATGCACCGACCGCGCTTCGCCGCGCCGA
The DNA here is from genome assembly GCA_049318245.1 of Phycisphaerales bacterium. Lineage (GTDB taxonomy): Bacteria > Planctomycetota > Phycisphaerae > Phycisphaerales > SM1A02 > SYAC01. The sequence continues at coordinate 3,731 of JBMOGS010000081.1, forward strand.
GGCGGCCGCCCGCGAGGCGCGGCATCAGGGACTCTCCGCACCGCACGCCTGGTGCGACGCGCTCGGCGCCCGACTGCTGGGCGACGTGGAACTCGCCAGCGCGATGCGCCAGGCCGTGGAGCAGGCCGACTTCCGGCTGGTGTTCCAGCCGCAGGTGGACATGGATCGCGCGGAACCCTTCGGCGTCGAGGCGCTGATCCGCTGGAACCTGCCAGGTGGCGTGAGCGTGCCTCCGAACCAGTTCGTGGCGCTCGCCGAGGAGAGCGGCCTGATCGAGGACATCGGGGCGTGGAGCCTGCGCGAGGCGTGCCGCCAGGCCGTCTCGTGGGAGGATCAGGGCCTGCGCCTTCGCGTGGCCGTGAACATCGCCCCGCGTCAGGCGATGCAGCCGCACTTCGCCGAGACGGTGCGTCAGGCGCTTGCCGAGAGCGGGTTCGCGGGCGACCGCCTGCTGCTGGAACTGACCGAGGCCGCGCTGCTGCGTGGCGCCGAGACGCTCTCACGATCGCTGGAGACCATCCGCTCGCTCGGCGTGCACGTGGCGGTCGACGACTTCGGCGCGGGTCTGGCCACGCTGGCCGGGCTTCGCGGCCTTCCGATCAGCGAGATCAAGATCGACCGCAGTTTCGTCCGCCCCCTCCCCGGCCTGCCCGAGGACCGGCTTGCCGTGGAGACGATCCTCCGGCTGGCGCAGCAGATGCAGCTTCGCACGCTGGCCGTGGGCGTGGAGCATGCCGCGCAGTGGGCGTGGCTGAAGGAACAGGGCTGCGACGCCGCGCAGGGCTGGCTGATCGGCAAGCCTCTGGAGGGAGCGGACCTGCCCGGCGCGATCGGCGCCCTGCGGCGCGGGCGCGGCCAGTTCGCCGTCGACGCGGCGACAGCCTGATCAGCGATCGATCCCGGCGAGATCAAGGAAGAAGGCCTGCTCCCGCGCGACCTGCGCAAGCCGTTCGAAGCGGCCGCTCTTGCCCCCATGCCCCGCCGCCATGTTCACGTGCAGCAGCAGCGGATTCGCGTCGGTCTTCAGCCGGCGCAGGCGCGCCACGTACTTCGCGGGCTCGAAGTAGCCCACCTGCGAGTCCCACACGCCGGTGGTGACCAGCATGGCGGGATAGGCCTTCGCCTGAAGGTTGTCGTAGGGCGAGTAGGACAGGATGTACGCGTAGGCCTCCTTCGACTCGATCGGGTTGCCCCACTGCGTCCACTCGTTCGTGGTCAGCGGGATCGAGGCGTCCAGCATGGTGGTGAGCGCGTCCACGAAGGGCACGTGCACGCCCAGCCCGCGGTACCGGTCGCCGGCCATGTTGGCGACGGCGCCCATGAGCAGGCCGCCCGCCGAGCCGCCGGACGCGAAGACGCGCCCGGGATCACACCACTTCTCGCGCACCAGGAAGTCCGTCGCATCCACGAAGTCGTTGAACGTGTTCTTCTTGTTCAGCAGGCGACCGTCCTCGTACCAGTCCTGTCCGAGGTCGGCACCCCCGCGCACATGCGCCGTCGCCAGCGCGAATCCGCGGTCCATCAGCGAGATGCCGGCAAGGTCGAAGGCCGCGTCGCTCGGGTAGCCATAGGAGCCGTAGGCCTCGATCAGGATCGGGCGGCTGCCGTCGCGCTTCCAGGCGTCCTTGCGCCAGCTGATCGAGACCGGAACGCGCTTCCCGTCGCGGCTGGGCGCCCATTGCCGGATGGTCTCGTACCTGTTGCGGTCATAGCCAAGCACCGGCTGCACCTTGCGCACCGTCTGCTCGCCGCTGGCCAGGTTCACGTCGATCACGGTGCGAGGCGTGATCATGCTGGTGAACCCCACGCGCACGAATGGGTTGGATGGATCGGGGTTGTCACCCAGTGCCATGCTGTACGCGCTCTCCTGCACCGGCACCACGCGCCCCAGTCCACCGCTCCATGGGATCACGCGCACGCGCGGGTTGGCGTCGGCACGCTCGGCCACGGCGATCCCCTGCTTGAACAGCGCGAATCCATCCACGGCCGCGTCGGTGCGGTGCGCCACCACGTCCTTCCAGGCGGACACGTTCGAGAACGCCTCCTCCGGAACGACCGCCAACCGGAAATTGCGGGCCTGCTGGTTGGTTCGGATCACCCACCGCCCATCCAGATGGTCGGCGTAGTGGCGAACGCCGGCCACCTTGGGCAACGCGATCACCGGCGTGGCCGACGGCGCATCCAGCGGCACCAGCCGAAGCTCGTTCTCGTTGAAGCCCTCGGTGCGGATGGCCAGCCACTTGCGCGAGGCCGTCGCGTCGATGCCCATGGTGAGCGTCTTGTCGGGCTCGTCGAAGACGACCGTGTCCTGCGTGACCGGCGTGCCGAGTTCGTGCCGACACACCGGCCCGCTCTGCAGGAGCTGCGGATCCTGCCGCAGATAGAACAGGGTGCGTCCATCGTTGGCCCACACCACCGACTCCAGCGCGCCCGGCACCCGGTCCACGATCTCGCCGGTGCGAAGGTCCTTCACCAGCAGTTCGTGCGTCCGGCGGCCCTGCGTGTCCTGCGTCCACGCCACCAGGTTGCCGTCGGGACTCACCGCGACCGCGCTCACGCGGAAATAGTCGTGTCCCTTCGCGAGCTCGTTCGCGTCGAGCATCACGCGCTCGGGCGCGGCGCGCTCGGGACCCGAGACGCCGCCCTGCCTGCGCATGTACACCGGATGCTCCTGTCCCGCGCGGTAGGCGACCCAGTACCACCATCCGCGATCGTGCTGCGGCGCGGTGCTGTCATCCTCCTGGATGCGCGCACGGATCTCCTTCACCAGCGCTTCCTGCAGCGGCTGCAGGCGCTTGAGCATCGCCTCGGTGTAGGCCTGCTCCGCACGCAGGTGGTCCATCACGTCGGCGCGCTTGGCCTTCGGGTGATCGTCGCGCAGCCAGTAGTACTCGTCCACCCGCTCCCCATGGGGACTCTTCACCACGAAGATCTCCTGTCGCGCGACGGGGGGCGTCGGCCTGCCCTGCGCGTCACGCTGCACGGGTGGCAACTCGGGGGACGCGGGGGGCGGCAACGCCACGCAGCATGCGAGCCATGGAAGTGCGAGCAGCGACGCGCGTGCAGCGATCCGTGCGATGGCCATGCAGGCAAGTTACCGTTCGTGCGATGCACCCCACCGCCCCGACCTGCTTCTCGGCTCGGTCATGCGCCTCGGCGCCGCACCCGCCGATGCCGGACCCGATCGCGCCGAACCCGGCGAGACAAGTCGAACGATGAAACGGGCCGCTCCGACCGGAGCGGCCCGTCGTGCGTGCGGGGATGTCGCCTGAATCAGGCGCTGAAGCTGCTGCCGCAGCCGCAGGTGGTCGTCGCGTTCGGATTGTTGAACACGAAGCCGCGGCCCATGATCTCGTCCTTGAAGTCGATCGTGGTGCCGTT
>JBMOGS010000082.1:0-7066 GCA_049318245.1 Phycisphaerales bacterium
CGCTGCTTGATCGCGCGCCCGCTGCTTGATCGCGCGCCCGCTGCTTGATCGCGCGTCCGCTCAGGGCATGCGCTTCATCGTGAACACCAGCGGCTTCTCGGCCGGCTTGGCCGGATCCTTCGGCGCGTTCGGCGTGACCGTGAGAGTGAGCGTGTCCGCATCGGTGCGCTCGTAGCGGATGCTCGCCATGTCCTGCGCGTTCGCCTTCAGCGGCGGATCGACCGGCACGAAGGTGGCTGACTTGTCATCAACGCTCTGCAGGCGCAGGCGCATCAGGTCGGTGCGCTTGGGATCGGGCTCGAAATTGCCGTGCACATGGATCTGCCGCAGGATCACCATGTCCTTCTCGGCCATGATCTGCGTCAGCTCGTAGAAGGGGGTCACGCCGTTGCCGAGCGTGCGGCGGAAGGTGCCCACCATGCTGTTGCCGCGCGGCGCCATCCAGTGCTCCTCGATCACGGCGCCGTTGGGCTGCTGCTGCGTCCAGCGGCCTTCCATGAAGCCGAACTTCGCCATCGTCTCGGTCAGGTCCTTCATGGAGGGGCCTGCGGCCTTGGCGGCGGCCTCGGGCTTCGCCGGTGCGGCGGCGTCCTGGCGCGCGGCGGCGCTGGCGAGGGCGAGCGAGACGACGGCGAGGGCCGTGGCGGCGCGAAGCAGGGACTTGCTCATGGGCGCGACATGCTAGCCGCGCCGGATCGGCTCACGCCGCGGCGTCGTTGGCCGGCGGCAACTCCTCGATGCTCGTGATGTGCAGGCAGTCGACGTCCTCGATGGGCAGGTAGCGGCCCTTGCCCATCTCGGGACGAGCGATGAACACGCGGCGGAAGGGCGGGATCACCATGGTCCAATCGGGCCTCTGCACCTCGAACTGCCGGCCGTCGCTCAGAAAGATGCGGAACGGGATGAATGGACGCCGATCCAGCCGAGATTTCAGCGCGTCGATCTCCACGGGACACAGAATATCCAGCGCCTCCGCAATTCCCGAACTTCATGCCCTTTTTCGGTAGCATCCCCGCCCATGCAGACGACCGACAGCGACGTGATTCGCGGCACGCTCGAGAGCGCCAATGGCAACGAGATCACGATCTCGCTGCCGGGCACCGACTACCGGTTGCGCTTCGCGCAGGCGGGTCCGACGGCCGTGCATCCCGGCAAGCGCGTGAAGGGCGTGGTGCGCGTGAAGGCGCTTCGCATGCACAAGGCCGAGGCCGGTGGCGCGTTCATCGAGCCGATCAACGGTCAGCCCCGCATCGTGCAGGGCGTGGTGCGCGGCGTGGACGCGGGCGCCAACCGGCTGCTGGTCGACGTGGTGGTTCCCATGTGGGTCGAGCCATTCGATGGCCAGCAGGCCACCGAGTTCGCGGCGGGCGACATGGTGAACTTCTACGTGCAGTCGGGCGCCAGCTTCACGCCGGTCGTCTGAGTCGAGGGTTCACGGCTTGGCCGGCGCGCTGATCACGCGCTTCTGCTTGCCGTCGTCGGAGTAGACCGCCACCTCGGGCTCGGGCTCGGCGCTGCCGCGCACGACCTGCGTTCCGTCGCCGGTGCGGATGCTGAACAGGCCACCCGTGCCGTCGGCTGCGGATCCTGCCACGAACACCGCCTTGCCCTTCAGGTTGAACAGGTTCAGAAGGCCACCGGTGGCGCTGCCGCCCAGCGCGGCCACCCGGTTCGGGCCTGCATAGACCTGCACCGTGCCGCTCTCCTCCTTGCCCTGGTCCATGAAGGCCGCGATCTGGCCCGTCGCGGTGTAGGCCGCCACGCGCCCACCATTGTTGTCCTGCACGCTCAGGCTTGCGGCGCCCTTGCCATCGCCGTTGCGCACTTCCATGAAGCCGCCCTTGTCGGAGTTGCCCAGCACCGCGCCGCCCTGGCCGCTGGTGTTGCGCGCGAACAACTCGCCGCCATGGTCGCCGGTGCCAGCCTCGACCATGCTGGCGCCGCTCGCGTTCGACAGGCGCATGAGGCCCGCCTTCGACTGGTCGCCGCCCAGGTAGGCGATCTCGCGATCGCCGTCGCCGAGCACCGTGACCGCCGCGCCCTTGCGCGTGGCGCCGAACAGCAGCACGGTGTGCTCCTCGGCGTGCGCAAGCAGCGCCTCGGAGCGGTCCTTCGTCACGCGGAACCGGGACGCGGCGTTCTCGCTTCCCACGCGGCTCATGGCCAGATCGCTGCCCTCGGGCGTGGCCTCCAGGTAGCCCGCCAGCTCGCCGTCACCACGGCTCACCTCCACGCGGCCGCCACCGGAGTTCGCGAACAGGCCCGCGACCGGCTTGCCCGCGGTGTTCCACAGCGACATGTCGCCGCCCGATTCCGAGGCGGCCAGGCGCGCGACGTTCGCGCCACCGGCGGCCCAGATGTCGAGTTGTCCGCCGTGATCGCCAGCGGTCAGCAGCGCCGCGACCTTGCCGTCGGCGCCGACCAGCTCGATTCGACGTGCACGCAGGACCTCGGCCACCTCGTCGGCCGCGAAGCCCAGCAGCGTGCCGAGCACCGCCGCACCGCAGGCCACCATCGTGGCGCGTCGCCAGCGTGCGTGACTGCGTCGGAGCGTGCGAACCTCGAGTTCAAGGCGGTCCAGGCGAGCGTCGGTGGCTTCGTGCATGCGGGGTCTCCTGAATGAGGGCGTTAGCATACGGAAAGCGTCGTGATCGGTCGCGCCGCGGCGCATCGGCGCTGCGCGCGGCACGCGGAACCACATGGGAGCAGTCATGGCACGGAAGGCAGATGGCGCGCGCGGAAAGTCGCTTGGTGTCGGCCTGGTCGGCACCGGCTTCATGGGGCGTGCGCACGCGAACGCGTGGCGGCAGGCGCCGTGCTTCTTCGACCTGAAGCCGCGGCCAGTGCTGCAGGCGGTGGCTGGCACCAGGGTCGCTCCGACGCGCGCGTTCGCCGAGCGATGGGAAGTGGCGCGAGCGAGCACCGACTGGAAGAGCCTGCTGCGCGACCCGAAGGTGCAGCTGGTCGACGTGCTCACGCCGAACCATCTGCACGCACCGGTGGCGATCGCCGCGCTGAAGGCGGGCAAGCATGTCGCCTGCGAGAAGCCGCTCGCGGGATCGCTGGAAGACGCGCGCGCCATGGCCGTTGCCGCCGCGGCAGCGCAGGGCCGCACCTTCGTGTGGTTCAACTACCGCCGCTGTCCGGCGATCGGCCTGGCTCGGCAACTGGTGCAGGAAGGCCGCCTGGGAACCATCCGGCAGGTGCGCGCGCGCTACCTGCAGGATTGGGGGGGCGCAGCCACGCCGATGGCCTGGCGCTTCGACGCGAAGCTCGCTGGCAGCGGGGCGCACGGCGACCTGAACGCGCATCTCGTCGACCTGGTGCGCTTCACGACCGGCATGGAGATCGCCGAGGTCTGCGGGGCGATCGAGGCGACCTTCGTGAAGAGCCGTCGCGCTGGCGCGCGAACGAGCGCCAGCACCGTGGATGACGCCATGCTGTTCCTGGCGCGGCTGGCCAACGGTGCCACCGCCAGCTTCGAGGCCACGCGCCTTGCCACGGGCAACCAGAACGCGAACCAGCTGGAACTCAACGGCACGAAGGGGAGCGTGCGCTTCGACTTCGAGCGCATGAACGAGCTCGAGTGGTGGGATCACGCGCTGCCGGCGCGCGAGCGTGGATGGAGCCGCATCATGTGCACCGACGCCTCGCATCCTTGGGTGGGTGCCTACTGGCCGGCCGCGCACCTGATCGGCTACGAGCACGCCTTCACCAGCATGGCGGCCGACATCGCGCGTGCGCTCGCCGGCGAGAAGCCGCTGCTGCCGCTGCCCGACTTTGGCGACGCCTTCCGCACGCAGTGCGTGCTGCATGCGGCCACGGTGAGCGCGCGCGAGCGCCGCTGGGTGCAGCCCTCGGAATTCGCCTGAAAAGCCGCTTGGGCGTGGGGATTTCGTATACTCCGCGATCCCCATGCGTGCCCTTGCCAGCGAACCAGCCGTCGACTCGCTCGCCCGCATCCGTGACGCCGTGCAGGCCGCGCAGCGTGCGCTTGGCTCGCTGCAGAAGAAGGATGGCCACTGGTGCGCCGAGCTGGAGGGTGACAGCATCCTGCAGAGCGAGTACCTGCTGATGAAGTGGATCCTCGGCCAGGAGCAGCAGCCGCTGGTCGACGGTCGCCCGGGCCACACGCTGCGCAAGATCGTGGAGCAGCTGCGCAGCCAGCAGCGCCCCGACGGCGGCTGGGGGCAGTACCCGGGCAGCGGCATCGACATCAGCGCCACCGTGAAGGGCTACTTCTGCCTGAAGCTGGCGGGTGACTCGCCGGAAGCCTCGCACATGAAGCGTGCGCGCGAGTTGATCCTGCGCATGGGTGGCGCCGAGCGCTGCAACAGCTTCACCAACTTCTACCTGGCGTGCCTGGGGCAGATCAGCTGGAACGCCGTGCCCGCCATTCCGCCCGAGATGGTGTGGATGCCGAAGTGGTTCTACTTCCATCTGGACAAGATGAGCGCCTGGAGCCGCACCATGCTGCTGCCCTTGGCGATCGTCACGGTGCTTCGTCCCACCCGCAAGCTCTCGCCCACCCAGGGCATCGATGAGCTGTTCGTGAGCCAGTCCGCGCGCCACCGCCTGAAGATGCGTCCGGATGTGCCCGCCTTCTGGCGCGGCTTCTTCGGCGCGGTCGACTGGCTGCTGAAGCGCGTGCACGACGTGTTCGGCACGCGCTGGCGCCGTCGCGCGATCGAGCAGGCCTTCAACTGGAGCGCCACGCGCATGGGGCAGGAAATGCCCGCTCCAACCCGCGGTCTGGGCGCGATCTTCCCGCCGATGGTCTACATCCAGGTGGTGATGCACGCGCTCGGCATTCCGCGCAGCGACGCCATGGTGCAGCGCTCCGAGCGCGAACTCGACGAGTTCATGATCGAGGAAGGCAACTGTATCCGGCTGCAGCCGTGCTTCAGCCCGGTGTGGGACACGGGCATCGCGCTTTACGCGCTGGCTGACTGCGGACTCGATGTCTCGAACCCCATGGCTGAGGCCGCGGGCGAGTGGCTGCGCTCGAAGGAAGTGCGCCATCGCGGCGACTGGGCTGCGAACGTGGCCCCCGGTGTGGAGCCCGGCGGCTGGTTCTTCGAGTACGCGAACGCGTGGTACCCCGACGTGGACGACACCGTGATGGTGGCGATGGCGCTGCGCCGCATCGGCGGCCCCGCCAACATCGCGGCGGCCGAGCGAGGCGTGCGGTGGATCCTCGCCATGCAGAATGACGACGGCGGCTGGGCGGCCTTCGACAAGACCAAGCACCGCCAGGTGTATGAGTACGTGCCTTTCGCCGACCACAACGCGATCCAGGACCCGAGCTGCCCCGACATCACGGGCCGCGTGCTGGAGTGCCTGAGCTGGCACGGCCTTCGCACCGATCACCCCGCGATCCGTCGCGCCGTGCAGTACATCGAGGCGAAGCAGGAGCCCGAGGGCTGCTTCTTCGGCCGCTGGGGGGTGAACTACATCTATGGCACCTGGCAGGCGGTGATCGGCCCGATCCGCTGCGGCGTGCCGCGCGATGCGGCGTGGATCCAGCGTGCCGGCGCGTGGGTGAAGAGCGTGCAGAAGGCCGATGGCAGCTTTGGCGAGAGCGCCAACAGCTACGAGGACCCCAGCCTGAAGGGCAAGGGCCCGAGCACGGCCAGCCAGACCGCATGGGCCGCCATGATCCTGCAGGAGATCTACGGCCCCAACGACCCTGACCTCAAGCGCGCGATCGATTGGCTTGCGGCCACGCAGTTGACCGCCGCCGACGCCGCCGACCCGCTGAAGAACCCCGATGGCGACCCGGCCGGCTCGTGGTGCGAGACCGAGTTCACGGGCACCGGCTTCCCGAAGGTGTTCTACCTCCGCTACCACCTGTACCGGCTGTACTTCCCGTTGATGGCGATGGGAAGGTTCGTGCAGGCGCGGGTGGGCGGCTGAGCGGCTTACGTTCGCCCGATATGCAGGCTGTCGGGCCGGGCTGGCTCAACCGGACCGAATTCAGACGTGGTTTTTCTTGCCCGACCCGATAATTGGGCTATGTTACGGCGCCGAGCGGCCTCCCTCCGTGCGGCGTTCCGTCAGGCGTTCCCTCACTCTCATTCCAAATTCCGTGCGCGCGTGGAGCTTGGTTGATCCGCGGCGCCAGGGCTCTCAGCCCGAGAGGTCAGGTTCCCGTGCTTAAGTCCAATGTTCGTCTTGCCACCGCTTCGCTTCTCTTCGGAGGCACCCTCGGTGTCGCGGCAGATTCGCACGCCAGCGTCGTGGGAATTCCGGGCAACTCCTCAGTCGCCAACCTGTCCCTCGCCTATGTGTACGAGACCGGCAGTTCCTTCGGCGCATGGGGAAGTCCGATGGACGGTGCCGTCTCCTTCAGCGACTCCACCTTTGGCTCGATCAGCTGCAGCCAGTTCACGGCCAGCGGATTCTCGCTGTCCATCAACAGCACGGCGGCAGCCAACAACCAGTCGTTCTTTGTGACGCAGAATTTCACCACATCCGATGCGGTGAACGTGTCGCTCTCGGGCCTCGCTCCGGTGTCGAGCAGCAACGTCGCGATCACGCTCTGCAATTCGGATGGCTCGCTCAGTTCATTCATCTTCCAGACGAGCGACGCAGGCAGTTTCGCGTTCTCTGGGCAGCTGGCCGCCACGACCGGGGGCCAGTACTACCGATTCCTGTTCACCTCGGCGGCCTCGGGCGCAACCAGCGGAACGCTGTTCGATCTCGGCTTCACGGCCGTTCCCGCTCCCGGCGCCGCAGCGCTGGTGGGTCTGGCCGGGCTGATGGCCCGTCGGCGACGCGCCTGAGTCGTATCCAAAGCGCGCGTGCTGCTCCTGCGCACGCGAGGTAGGCAGAACTCTCAAGCCCCTCGGCGTTGAACGCCGGGGGGCTTTGCATTCGCGGCTGCTACCGGGAGCCGTATCGATTGCCAATCGCCCCATAGCATCGGTTTTCAGGCCATGAAGTCGAACCAGCCACCTCACCGAGCCGCAAACGCAGGCCCCGATCGCCAGCACGCCCTCGAGCGCATGGCCGCCCTGGCGCAGTCGGGCAAGTGGGACGAGGCCATCGCCGTCACCGATCGCTG
>JBMOGS010000083.1:0-7059 GCA_049318245.1 Phycisphaerales bacterium
GCCGTAGGGGAACCTGCGGCTGGATCACCTCCTTTCTATAGGATCTATAGACGGTGGAACGAGGGAGACCTCGTTCGCCGCGATCCGTTCACACATCTCTCGCTCGGCATCGCATGGTGAACGCCATGCACAGACGAATAGCCCGGTGGCGACACCGGACGAAGGCATCCAACTGTTCCTTGACCGTTCCACAAGGCCCCGTCGTTTTCGGCGGGGCCTTGTGCTTTTTCCGCGGACTCGGTTTCGCACCGTCGCCGGGCGGGTACAAACCGGGGATGCATGAGGCTGGCACGAAGGCGCGGGATGAACGGACACCCTGGTTGGCGGTGCTCGTGGCCTCGCTCGGTTACTTCGTGGACCTCTACGACCTGGTGATCTTCAGCGTGGTTCGCGTGCCGAGTCTGGGCGCGAAGGGGCTCGGGCTTCCGGAGGCGACGGACACCGTCGGAACCGGGTTCGTGGAGGGGCTCGTGAGGACCGTGCGGATTCTGCTGGGCCACGAGCAGGGTGACATCACCAGTGCCGGTTCCGCGATCCTGGATGTTCAACTGACGGGGATGGTGATCGGGGGATTCCTGTGGGGTGTGCTGGGAGATCGACGCGGCCGGCTGACGACCCTGTTCGGGTCGATTGCGCTGTATTCGACCGCGAACATGCTCAACGCGTTCGTGGCCACCGTGCCGCAGTACGCGGCGTTGCGTTTCATAGCGGGCATCGGGCTTGCGGGCGAGCTTGGTGCCGGCGTGACGCTGGTGAGCGAGTTGATGAATCGGCATCACCGTGGGTGGGGCACGATGATCGTGGCCTTCGCCGGCATGCTGGGTCCCGTGGCCGCCAGCCTGGTGGGTGGCTGGATCGAGTGGCGGCACGCATACCTGATCGGTGGCGCCATGGGGTTCGCGCTGCTGGCTCTTCGCATCGGGCTGGTGGAGAGCGGCATGTTCCGTCGCAGCGCGCGGGAGCATGCGCGCCGTGGCGACCTGCGCATGCTCTTCGGTTCGTGGGATCGGCTGCGCCGCCTGCTGAGCGTGGTGGCGCTTGGGTCGCCGATCTGGTTCGTGGGAGGCGTGGTGTTCGTGTTCGGGCCCGAATTGGCGCGCGCGATCGGCTGCACGGAGCCGGTGCGGCCCGCGATCGTGGTGCTGTGCGGCTATCTGGGGGCCGCCGCAGGCGATCTGGCCTCGGGTGCGGCGAGTCAATTCCTTCGCAGTCGCCGCGTGGTCATCGCTGGGGCGATCGTCCTGCTGGCTTGTGCGCTGGCGGGGCTGCTGACGCTTGGCGGCCGCGGTTCGAGCTGGTTCTATGCGGCCACCGCCGTGGCCGGTTTCGCGACGGGGTACTGGGCCGTGTTCGTGACTGTGGCCGGCGAGAGCTTCGGCACCAACCTTCGTGCGACGGTCGCCACAAGCGCCCCCAACCTGGTGCGGTGGAGTGCCGTGATCTGGGTGAATGCGTGGGGCGCGCTCAAGCCGACCCTGGGTGCCGCGGCTGCGGCGGCCTGCGTTGCCGCGGTGGCGATCGCTGTCGGCCTTTTCGGAGTCTGGCGGCTTCCGGAGCCCTTCGGCCGCGATCTGGACTGGGAAGAGTCCTGATCCTGGCTGGAGTTGCGCAGCGGGCGGGCGTGCCAAGCCGATGTTGAGGGCATGAGCGATCCGGCATCAACCCGTCACGTGAGCCATGAGCACGAGATCCGCCTGCTGGCGGATCCGATCCGCTGGTTGCGGAACCGTTCGCTGCCGCTGCTGACGCTGGCCGTGGTGATGCTGGTCATCTATCCGTTCTTCGATGTGCCCGGACAGCCACCGCCGCGTGCGCTGGCGATCATCTTCGTGTCGATGCCTGCAGTCGGCATGCTCACGTTGGGGAAGCTCCGCTCTGGCGCCTTCGCCGCCACGATCCTGCTTGTGGGAATCCTGGTGAAGGGGGAGTTGCCTGGAACGCAAGGCAGCGCGCTTCTGATGGGATGGACAGGCGTGCTGGTGATCGCGTTGTACTTGCTGAACATCGGGATCCTGGCGAAGATCATCTTCCGTTCGTCCGCGCTGGTGGATGACCGGGTGTACGGCGGCGTGGCGGTGTACCTGCTGCTTGGATTTCTCTTCGGCATCGTCCACCACCGCATCGGCATGCTGAATCCGGAGGCCTACCGGAACGTGGCACAGACGCAGTCGATGCCCCTGAACTGGGCGGACTACATCTATTTCAGCTTCAGTTCGATGACGACGTCGGGATTTGGCGACATCGTGCCGGTGAGCGCCGCTGCGCGCAGCGCGACCCTGCTGGAGGCCGTGCTGGGGGTGCTGTATCCGGCGGTGCTCATCGCACGGCTGGTGAACAGGGAATTCGTGCCCGCGCGAACCTGAGGCTGAACGTCAGTCGTTGAAGCCTTCGATGTATCCCTGACCGCCGTAGGCGTAGGGATTCCAGTGGCCGATGCCGCCACCGTAGCCCCAGGCCTGGCCCGCAACGCCACCGGAAGCCACGCCGCCGCCGCCACCAACGCGACCCTGATAGTTGTCGCTGTTGGCGCCCTCGAGCGTGTTCATCGGAGCAGGGTTGCCAGGTCCGTAGGTCGGCGTGAGGAAGGGGTTTGAAGGCCCCGAAGCCGTGGCAGGATTCTCGTAGGCGACCTTCGCGTAGCCGGGCGTCGGACCGCTGGAGACGAACGAGCCGGGACCGTAGTAGTGGTAGTGGTAGTGCGTGCCGTCGAGCGCCTGCTGCGTGAGGGTGGAGGCATCGACGATGCCACCGGAGTTGTTGAAGCCGGCGTTGGGAGGCAGGCGGTTGGCCTGCGGTGGCGGTGCCTGGCCGATCGGAACCTGCACGTCGCTGTTGTCCTGGGAGCCCTGCGGCTGCGCGGGGTTGTAGGGGACCTGCTGGTCGGAGTTGATTCCCGAATCCTGCGCACGACCCGCAGCCGAGGTGATCGGCTTGGGTGGGGGAGCCTGCGCAGGCGCCTGCGACTGGGCCACGACGGCAGCGCCGATGGCGGCGATGGGAAGGCAAACGGTGAGGGCGACCAGCGCGGTTCGTGCCATGAGATGTCTCCTTGACATCAGTGTAGTCGTGGGTGGAGTCGGTGTTCGCTAGCATCGGCCGCAACAAGGAGCCATCATGAGCGTCGCAGCAGCCCCCTCGGACGTTTCGAAGCGATTTCCCAACCTTCAGGCCGGCACGCCCGGGGACGTCAGCGCGATCGACGCGCTGGCGATCAACACCATCCGCACACTGTCGATGGACGCCGTGCAGGCAGCCAACAGCGGCCACCCCGGCACGCCGATGGCCCTGGCGCCCGTGGCGTACGCCCTCTGGCAGCGCGTGATGCGATTCGACCCTGCCGATCCGCGATGGCCGGGACGCGACCGCTTCGTGCTGAGCAACGGCCATGCAAGCATGCTGCTCTACAGCATGCTCCACCTGAGCGGCACACAGGAGATCGACAAGGCGCAGAAGCCCACCGGCAAGCCGGCTGTCTCGATCGACGACATCAAGGGGTTCCGTCAGCTGCACACGCGCTGCCCGGGTCACCCGGAGCACGGCTGGACCGCCGGCGTCGAGACCACCACGGGACCCCTGGGGCAGGGCGTGGCGAACGCCGTTGGCATGGCGATGGCGGAGAAGTGGCTGGCCGCGCGCTACAACCGCCCCGGTTTCGAGTTGTTCAACTACCGCGTGTACGCCATCTGCGGTGATGGCTGCATGATGGAGGGCATCAGTGGCGAGGCCGGCAGCCTGGCCGGTCACCTGAAGCTGGACAATCTGGTGTGGCTGTACGACAACAACCACATCACCATCGAAGGCAAGACCAATCTTGCCTACAACGATGACGCGGCCGTGCGCTATCTCGGATACGGCTGGAACGTGCTTCGGGTGGGCGACGCGAACGATCTGGACGCGATCGAGCACGCACTGAAGACCGCGGAGGCGACGAAGGGACGCCCGACGCTCATCATCGTGGACAGCCACATCGGCTGGGGCTCACCAACGCGGCAGGACACCAAGGAAGCCCATGGCGAGCCGCTGGGCGACGAGGAGATCAGGAAGACCAAGCGCTTCTACGGCTGGCCAGAGGACGCGAAGTTCCTGGTGCCGGAGGGGGTGATGGACCGCTTTCAGCAGGGGGTGGGCGCGCGTGGTCGCGAGGCGAGCACCGCGTGGAAGAAGCTGTTCGAATCGTACGCGGCGAAGTACCCCACGGAGGCGGCGGAGCTTCGCTCGGTGTTCGCGGGCGGCCTGCCCGAGGGCTGGGACAAGGGCCTGACACCGTTCCCCGCCGACGCGAAGGGCGCTGGGAGCCGCGTGAGTGGCGGCAAGGTGCTGAACGCCATCGCGCAGCGCGTGCCATGGATGATCGGCGGTGCGGCGGACCTGGCGCCGAGCACGAAGACGCTCCTGACCTTCGACGGTGCGGGCAGTTTCCAGGGCGAGACCCTCGCGGGGCGCAACCTGCACTTCGGCATTCGCGAGCACGCCATGGGCGCGATCGTGAATGGCCTGGCGCTGAGCGGGCTGCGTGCCTATGGCAGCGGCTTCCTGATCTTCAGCGACTACATGCGCGGCTCGATCCGCCTGAGCAGCATCATGGAGTTGCCAGTGATGTACATCTTCACGCACGACTCGATCGGCGTGGGTGAGGACGGTCCGACGCACCAGCCGATCGAGCAGATACCCGGCATGCGCGCGCTGCCCGGCGTGTGCGTTTTCCGTCCTGGCGACGCGAACGAAGTGGTGGAGTGCTATCGCGCGGCGATGACCTTCCATGGTCCCTCCATCATGGCCCTGTCGCGACAGGATCTGCCGACGCTGGATCGCGCGAAGTTCGGCGCGGCTGCGGGCTGCGCGCGCGGGGCCTATGTCCTGAGCGAAGCCGAGGGCGGCGCCCCACAGGCGATCGTGATCGCCACGGGCAGCGAGATCCACCTGGCGCTGGAGGCGCAGCTCCTGCTGGCGAAGGACGGCGTGCGCGTGCGCGTGGTGAGCATGCCGTGCTGGGAGCTGTTCGAGCGCCAGGACGAGGCCTATCGCGAGCAGGTGCTTCCGAGCTCGGTGCGCGCGCGGACCGCGGTGGAGATGGCCGCGGACTTCGGCTGGGGTCGCTGGATCGGCCTCGACGGAACCACCGTGTGCATGCGCAGTTTCGGCGCCAGCGCGCCCTTCAAGGTGGTGGCGAAGCACTTTGGTTTCGAGGCGGGCAAGGTGGTCGAGGCGGTGAAGGCGGGCATGGCGAAGGTCGCCAAGGGTGGTGCCAAGTGAGGATCGCGATGGCGAGCGATCATGCGGGCCTGCCCCTGAAGGAGGCGCTGAAGCCGATCGTGGCCAGGCTGGGCCACGAGGTGATCGATCTTGGCGCGCACACGGACGATCCGAATGACGACTACCCCGACTTCGCGCTGGCGCTGGGGCAAGCGCTGGTGGCAGGCAAGGCCGAGCGCGGACTCCTGTTCTGCGGCAGCGGCATCGGCGCGAGCGTCGCGGCCAACAAGGTGAAGGGCGTCCGCGCCGGCAACTGCATGGATCACTACTCGGCCCACCAGGGGGTGGAGCACGACGACATGAACGTGCTTGTGCTTGGCGGGCGCGTGATCGGCGTGGCCGTGGCCGAGGAGATGATGCGGGCCTTCCTGGCCGCGAAGTTCTCCGGTGAGCCGCGTCATCGGCGTCGCCTGGACAAGGTGCTGTCGATCGAGGCGTCGCAGGGTCGCTAGGCGGGTGCGCGCGCGCTAGCATGCGCCCCGCGCCCGCTCGGCGCTCCAGCAAGGAGATTCTCATGCGAAACGCCGTCCGTCTTGCCGTGCTCTCGATCGCCTCGCTTGCGCTTGCTGTGCCGCACACGGGCGATGACTTCACCACCCTTCCGCCGGATCCGGTGGAACTGCAGAAGACCATCGAGGGCCTGAAGGTCGACGCGGCGGGCGCGGCCGCCGAGGCCGAGAAGACTGGCGGCAAGGTGAGCGCGATCCGGCTGATTCAGCAGGATGGCAAGTGGGTCTACGAGGCGATGGTCGCGGACGGTTCGCCCCGCCGCGCGATCGTGGATGGACAGAGCGCCGAAGTGAAAGCCGCGAAGGTTGGGGCGACGGACGCAGCCAAGGCGGCCATCGGCAGGGTGTCCGGCCGCGTGGGCATGATGACGAGCGATCCGATGGCCGAGCCGCCCGTGTGGAGCGTGCTGGTGCTCTCGGAGGGCAAGGCGCACATGGTCACCGTGAACGCCGCGAGTGGCGAGGTCATCTCGGACGAGGTGCAGCAGCGCTTCCCGGGCGAGGCCACCGATGCGCAGCTCCAGGGCGAGGCCGGCGGCCTTCAGTGGATCGTGATGCAGGAGGGCACTGGCGCGAGTCCGAAGGGTCCCGACTCGATGGTGAAGGTGAACTACTCGGGCTATCTGGTCGATGGACGCATGTTCGATTCGAGCACGAAGACGGGCAAGCCCGTCGAGTTCCGCCTGAATCGCGTGATCAAGGGTTGGACGCAGGGCGTGCAGGCGATGAAGGTGGGCGAGAAGCGCAAGCTCGTGATTCCCTACACCATGGCCTACGGTGAGCAGGGCCGGCCCCCGACCATCCCGCCGAAGGCGACGCTGATCTTCGACGTGGAACTGCTGGATGCCGACATGGCTCCGCCGGCCGCACCCACCCCGCCGATGCCGCAGGCGCAGCCCACGCAGAAGCCCGCCGGCAACTGAGATGACACGATCGTGGTGCCTGATGTTGGCGTGCGGCATGGCGCTGCTGGCGGCGTGCGAGCGCAGCCCCACCGCGCCGGGTCCGCAGGCAGGGACGCCGCAGGCGCCGGATGGCCGAAGAACGAGCGTTCCGGGACGGGCCATGGA
Source organism: Phycisphaerales bacterium (assembly GCA_049318245.1). Classification (GTDB taxonomy): domain Bacteria; phylum Planctomycetota; class Phycisphaerae; order Phycisphaerales; family SM1A02; genus SYAC01. Next base: position 6,833 of record JBMOGS010000083.1, read on the forward strand.
CCGGGCCGAGGACCTGAAGAAGGAAGTCGACGCCTACAACAAGGCGATCGAGGAGACGATCGAGCAGGGCACCTCGCCCGCCGCCAGTCGACCGAAGACCGCCGGTGCCTCGCCGCCTTCCCGTTGAGGCGCCTCAGAGCGTGCCGAGCTTGTCGGGGTTCAGCCCCTCAAGATCGCTGACCACGAAGATGCCGTCCTTGCGGATCACCTCGCCGTCGAAGGCGATG
>JBMOGS010000084.1:0-7035 GCA_049318245.1 Phycisphaerales bacterium
GCAGCGTGATCCTGAGCGGCGAGATGATGCTGCGCTACATGGGCTGGAACGAGGCCGCCGACCTGATCATCGCCGGCATGGATGGCGCGATCGGCGCCAAGACCGTCACCTACGACTTCCACCGCCTCATGGAAGGTGCCAAGAAGGTGAAGTGCAGCGAGTTCGCCACCGAGATCCTGCGGCACATGGACGCGCGCGTGCCGGTGCCGGCCTGATCCGGTGTCGCTGCCGCGGGAATCGCAGGGCGGCGCCGATGCGTCGCAGATCAAGCCGCCGCCCGGCGTGTACGGGGCGGGGGCGCTGCTTGCGCTGTGGGTGCTGCTGCCGCCGTTCGCGGGCTTCTACCTGCTCAGCCAGATCGCGCCGCTCACGGACTGGTTCCGTACGGATGGATTCAGGGGCCCGGCCATCTTTGCGCTGGGCTACGCGCTGTGCTGCGGCGGGGGACTGCTGCCCACCTACGCACCGAGCATCGCGGCGGGTTGGATCTTCGGTCCCTTCGTGGGCTTTCCCGTCTGTGTGGCGGGCTATCTCGGGGGCAGCACGCTGGGTTTCGCGCTCAGCCGACTGGCCGGCCGCGGCGGTCAGGTGCAGGCCTGGATCGACCACTGGCCGAAGGCGGCGGTGATCCGCTTCGCGCTCGTCGAGGAGAAACCCTCGCGCACGGCCCTCATCGTGGGTCTGCTGCGCCTCTCGCCGAGCTGCCCGTTCAGCATCACGAACCTGGCGATGGCGGGGGCGGGCGTGCGTTTCCCGATCTTCCTGCTCGGCACGATGGTCGGCATGGCGCCTCGAACGCTCGCCGCCGTGATCGTGAGCCACCTGGGCGCCGAGCAGGGTGCGAAGGACCTGGTCGAGCTCGCCACGCAGCAGGGGTTCGTGGCGGTGGCGATCGGCGTGGTGCTGCTGGTCGGCTCGCTGCTGCTCATCGGGCACATCGCCCGGGTCGCGCTCGAGCGCGCGCTGGCGGCAGGAACGCGGCCGCCGCAGTAGATTTCCCGATCCCCATGGCAACGAGCACACCTGCGAAGAAGCGCGGCACGAAGGCCGCGAAGGGCTGGCGCACCGCCGCCACGAGCGATCGTCACGACCTCTACGAGGAGAGCGTCCAGAGCCCCGAGGAGGAGAGCGCCTTCATCGACCGGGTCTTCCGGTCGATCCGCGGGCGCACACCCTCGATCCTGCGCGAGGACTTCTGCGGGACGCACTTCCTCAGCGGCATCTGGGCGAGTCGCCGCAAGACGAACCGCGCGATCGGCTTCGACCTGCACCGTCCCACCGTGGCCTGGGGCCGCGCGCGCCGCGCCACGCAGCTCACGGCCGAGCAGCTCAAGCGCGTCGACATCCGCATCGGCGACGTGCGCACCGCGCGCAGCGAGCCGGTGGACGTGATCGCCGCGTTCAACTTCAGCTACTTCCTGTTCAAGCGGCGCGAGGCGCTCATCGGCTACTTCCGGCACGCGCGCAGTCAGCTCAAGCGCGACGGCGTGATGTTCCTCGACTGCTACGGCGGCTACGAGAGCTTCAGCGAGCAGACCGAGGAGCGCGACCTCGACGGCTTCACGTACCAGTGGCACACGGAGCGCTACGACCCGGTCTCCGGCGACGTGCTGAACCACATCCACTTCGTGTTCCCGGACGGCACGAAGATGCGCAAGGCCTTCACCTACGACTGGCGGCTCTGGACCATCCCCGAGATCCGGGAGTGCCTGGCCGAGGCCGGTTTCCGCCGGACCCACGTGTACTGGGAAGGCACCGACCACGCCTCGGGCGAGGGGGACGGCATCTTCCGCCGCACCACCGTGGGCGAGGCCTGCGGGGGCTGGATCGCCTACATCGCCGCCGAGAAATGATCCGGAACCCCCGCTAGAGTCGCCCCATGGTCCCTCCCTCGATCCTGGCTCCCGTGACCCGAGATCCCGCGCTGGCTGCCGCCATCGTGGGCGGACTCCGTGACGTCGAGGCGACCTTCGCGCAACAACTCCGCAGCGACCTGCCCGCCGTGAACGAGCTGGCGCAGCACGTCGAGCGCTACCGCGGCAAGATGCTGCGTCCCACGCTGCTGTTGCTGAGCGGCATGGCGGCGGTGGGGGCCCGCGACGGCGCGCCCCTGAAGAAGGCGCACCGCATCAGCGCCGCCGTGGCCGAGATGATCCACATGGCCACGCTGGTGCACGACGACGTGCTCGACGAGGCCGACACGCGTCGCCGCGGTCGCACGGTCAACAGCCTGCGGGGCAACGAGACGGCCGTCATGCTCGGCGACTGGCTGATCTCCAACTCGTTCCACCTGTGCTCACTCGTGGGCGATCCGGCGATCAACGTGCTGTTCGGCGAGACCACGAACACCCTCTGCGAGGGCGAGCTGCTGCAGCTCAGCCGCCGCGAGGATCCGACGCTCGACGAGAAGACCTACATGGAGATCGTGCGCCGCAAGACGGCCGCGCTGGTCGCCACGTGCTGCTCGCTGGGCGCGCGGCTCTCGGGTGCCTCGGACGACGTGCAGGCGGCGCTCAGCCTCTACGGCGAGCGCACCGGCTGCGCCTTCCAGATCCAGGACGACGTGCTGGATCTGGCGGGCGAGGAGGCCGTGGTCGGCAAGACGCTCGGTCGCGATCTCGAGAAGGGCAAGACCACGCTGCCCGTCATCCTGCTGCTTCGCGGCGCCAGCCCATGGGAGCGCAGCGAGGTCCTCCAGATCATCCATCGTCGCGACGGCGCGGCCCTGCTTGAGCGCTTGCGCCGCAGCGGCTGCCTGGACGAGGCGAAGGCCACGGCGCAGTCGCTCGTCGATGCCGCGAAGGCGGCGCTCGATGCGGTGCCCGCCGGTCCCGCACGCGAACTGCTGCGCGATCTCGCCGACGAGGTCGTTCGGCGTCAGGCCTGAGCGGGCACTCGAGAGGTCAAGGTCACTTGGCGGAAGCGGGCGCGTCGGTCTTCACCGGCTCGGGGCGCGGCTTGGCCTTCTTGGCGGGATCCGGCTTCTCGGCCAGCAGGGGCGCCAGCGCCTTCTTCATCGCCTCCGGCTTCAGGCCCACGTAGCGCACGGCGCCATTCACGTCGATGACCAGGTTCACGGGCTTGTCCAGCAGGCCCATGCTGCCCAGCCATGCGCCCTGCAGGTCCACCGCGACCGCCATCGCCGGGGCGCTTCGCGCCATGTTCTTCGCGGCCGTCTCGGCGTCATCCTGCATGTGGATGGGCACGAAGCGCACGCCATCGGGCAGCGAGGTCTTCACGCCTCGCAGCAGGCTGCGTCCACCCTGCTTCATGCTGAAGGTCTGCACCACCGTCACGGTGCCATCGCTCGGGGCGACGGGCTCGCCGCCGAACCACTTCACGCTTGCAGGTGCGGCCGGAACCGTGAAGCCCATGTTCGCTGCCGCGGCGGCGCGGGCCTCCGCGGGAACGGCTGGATCCAGCCACGCCGCGTCGGGCTCGCCGCGGGCCGCCAGCAGGATGCCGGCACACAGGGAGAGCAGTGCGAGCGGGGCGCGAACGGAACGATGAAGCTTCATGCGCGCAGCATACGGCTGCGTGCTCGTCAGGCGTGTCCTGCTCGATCGTCGGGTCGGGAGCGGTTCCAGCGGGATGATCGCTGGATCGACTCAGTACTTCCGCGGCGTGCCAGTTCCCCGAGGCTTGTCGTCCTGCGCCGCTGGCTGGGCGGCGTTCAGCGCGCGCTGCGCGTCGGCGAACCGCTTGAACAGGTCCTCGGTGAGCGCGCCTGGAAGGCCCTGCCAACGAACCACACCGTCGCTCGAGACGACGACGCAGTGTGGAATCGCCTGGACACCGAAGAAGCCGTGCAGCTGCTTCGAGGGAGCCAGTGCCAGCGCATACCGGAAGTCGCGCGGTGACTTCCCGATGCGGGTCATGCCCTGCTGAAAGGCCGCCTGCTGCTCGTCGCTCACCCCGACGCACTGCGCGATGTCGGTGAACTTCGTGGCCAGATCGTTCATGTGCGGAATGCTCGCCACACAAGGGCCACACCAGGTCGCCCAGAAGTCGATCACCAGCAGCTTGCCTGCAGGCGCGGGCGGTCGGTCCGTGATCCACTGCTCCACGAAGAATTCCGGCATCTTCTGTCCCCGTCGGTCGGTGGCATGTTCCACCGTGCCGCTGGGCGCCGGGAATCCCGTCATCGGGCGCGATCCATCCTTCGATTCCGCCGGTTCCGCCTGCTCCAGCGACGCGATCGCTGGCTTCAGCGACTCGGTCCGGATGCCCACCAGACGAACCTTGCCGGTGAGGTCGGTCACGAGATTCACGGGCGTTTCCGGCAGATCAAGCGCAGCGGCCCACAACCCGTCCGTATCGAGCGCGATGGGGCAGGGGCTCTTCTGCGCGAAGTCCTTCTCCAGTCGTTCCGTCTTCTTCGAGGCGTGCACCGCCACGAGAACCACGCCCTCTGGAAGCGCCTTGCGGGTCTTCTCGAGGAGCGCCTTGCCGCCGCTGGCCCCGATCGACTGGATCAGGACAATCTGGCCGGGCGTCAGTCGCGGCTTCTCCCCACCGATCCACCGGAGGTCGCCCGGTGGTTGCGGCAGCGTTTGGCCGATCAGGGACTCCATGCGCTGACGAACCTTGGCGGGGACACGGCTGTCGAGCCACTTCGGATCGACCGCGCCATCGGCTGCGGCAAGGAGTGTGGCGACGATCGCGAGCATGGAGATGCGGATCATGGAGATTGCTCCTGCGGGATTTCCGGCCCTGCAGGCCGCCGCGGAGGGAAGGATACCCCTCCGCTCGCGCGTCACCGCCACACCGGCATCGCCATGTTGTCGATCAGCCTCACTTCCGGCAGCCGCGCCGCGATCAGCGCCCGGCACGGCGTCTCGAGGCCCGAGACGGGCATGAGGGTTCTGGCATCGCGCACCACGGCGTAGTCGATCTCGAAACCATGCTGTTCGAGCGTCTCCCGCATCAGCGACTCGGCGGTGGCGGGGCGTTGCGCACTCATGGCCATCTGCAGGGCGCGGTAGACGCCAAGAGCCGTGTCTCGGCGCTCGGAGGAGAGGTAGCGGTTGCGGCTGCTCATCGCCAGACCATCGCGCTCGCGCACCGTGGGGCCGGGCACGATGCGCAGCGCACCCCAGCGGCCCTGGCTGGAATCCACCATCTGCATGATCACGCGCAATTGCTGGAAGTCCTTCTCCCCGAAGTGCGCGACCGCGGGCCGGCACAGGTCGAAGAGGCGGGCCACCACCTGGCACACGCCGGCGAAGTGGCCGGGACGTGCGGCGTCCTCAAGGCGTGGTTCCGTCGCTGCGGGCGGGAGTGGCCAGGAGGCGGCCTCGCGCTTGGCCGCATCGATCCCGTCCGGATAGATCGCGCTCGCGTCCGGCACGAACACCGCCGCTGCTCCGGCGGCCTCCGCGATCTTCAGGTCCGCCTCGAGCGTGCGTGGATACTTCGAGAAGTCCTCGCGTGGTCCGAACTGCGTGGGGTTCACGAAGATCGTCGCCACCGCGGGAAGTCCCGAGGCCGCCGCACGTCGGATGAGCGAGGCATGACCCTCGTGCAGGGCGCCCATGGTCGGCACCAGCGCGCCGTGGTGCAGCGGGGTCAGGTCTTCGATGTGTTCGATGACGCGCATGGGGGCAGATTAGTGGAGGGGTGGTAGGGGGTGCGGGTGCGTCGGTAGCCTTCCACTTCGCGGTGGCCCGTGTATTTTCGATTCAACTCTGGGGCGGCCTTCGAACCACAAGCAACAGCCATGTTCGAGCAAACATTCAAAAACATCGACGACGTTCTCTGGAAAGACGCGGGCTGCACCAGCGAGCTTGATTACACCGAGCAATCCTCATGGCTGTTGTTCCTGAAGTATCTGGACAGCCTTGAAAGTGACAAGGCCACCGAAGCCCAGCTTGGGGGAAAGCAGTATGAGCACATTCTGGGCAAGCAGTACCGCTGGGACTCGTGGGCCGCACCCAAGGGCAAGGACGGCAAGATCGATCACAACAAGGCGCAGACGGGGGATGATCTGGTTGCCTTCGTCAACGGCAAACTGTTTCCGTATCTGCAGGGATTCAAGGCCAAGGCCACTGGCCCCAACACCATCGAATACAAGATCGGCGAGATCTTCAGCGAGATCAAGAACCGCATCCAGAGCGGCTACAACCTTCGCGAGATCATCGATCACATCGACGAACTCCGCTTTCAGTCCCAGACCGAGAAGCACGAGCTTTCGCATCTGTACGAAGCCAAGATCAAGAACATGGGCAACGCCGGGCGCAATGGCGGTGAGTATTACACCCCGCGCCCGCTCATTCGCGCCATCGTTGCCGTCACCGCGCCACGCCTCGGCGAGACCATCTGTGATCCCGCGGTCGGCTCGGCAGGCTTCCTGTGTGAGTCCTTCGATTACCTCCGCTCCCAGAACCCCAAGCGCACCACTGCTCAGGACCGCGCCCTGCAGGAGCGCACCTTCTACGGCAAGGAAAAGAAGTCCCTTGCCTACGTGATCGCGATCATGAACATGATCCTGCACGGCATCGAGGCGCCCAACATCATTCACGCCAACACGCTTGCCGAGAACCTTTCTGATGTGCAGGAGAAGGATCGCTTCGACATCATCCTGGCCAACCCGCCGTTTGGTGGTAAAGAGCGCAAGGAAGTGCAGCAGAACTTCCCCATCCGCTCCGGTGAGACGGCGTTTCTGTTTCTGCAGCACTTCATCAAGGTGCTGAAGGCGGGTGGCCGCGCCGGCATCGTGATCAAGAACACCTTTCTGTCCAACACTGACAACGCTTCCGTCAGCCTGCGCCAGAAGCTGCTCGAAGAATGCAACTTGCACACCGTGCTCGACTGTCCTGGCGGCACGTTCATCGGCGCGGGCGTGAAGACCGTGGTGCTCTTCTTCGAGAAAGGCACGAAGACGCGCAAAGTCTGGTTCTACCAGCTCGACCCCGGCCGCAACATGGGCAAGACCAACCCGCTCAACGACGCCGACCTCGCCGAGTTCATCGCGCTGCAACAGACCAAAGCCGACTCGCCCAAAAGCTGGAGCGTGGACGTGGCGGCCATCGACCC
>JBMOGS010000085.1:0-6873 GCA_049318245.1 Phycisphaerales bacterium
GCGGCGCGACCTCGCCTTCGCGATGCTTGTGGCACCCACGAGCAGCGACGCCCGCATCGAGCAGCTTGTGCGGCACTGCCGTGGCTTCGTGTATCTGCTGGCCCGGGCCGGAATCACGGGCGAGCGTCAGGACGCGCCGGAGGTGGAGTCGCTGGTGCGTCGGGTTCGAGCGAAGACCTCGCTGCCCTTGGCGGTCGGATTCGGCATCAGCACGGCCGCCCACGTGAAGGCCGTCTGGCAGCACGCGGATGCGGCGATCGTGGGAAGTTCGCTGGTGCGGCGACTCGCCGAGGGCGACGCGCACGCGGTCGCCGAACGCGCCAGCTCGTATGCGCGTGAACTGCTGAAGGCCTAGTTTCGCTCGTAGCGACGCAGCACGCCGACCACCACGCCCTGAATCGCGCAGTCGGGAACGCGGATCGGCTCAAATTCGGGGTTTGCCGGCTGCAGCCGGATGTGATCCTTCTCGCGGAAGTAGGTCTTCAGCGTCGTCTCGCCGTCTGGCAGCAGGGCAACCACGCGCTCCCCGTTGCGGGCCACGCTGCGCTGCTCGACGATCACGTAGTCGCCATCGAGAATGCCCTCGTCGCGCATGCTCATGCCATCCACCTGCAGCGCGAAGAGACTGCCTCGCTGGCCGCGTCGAGGCCCGAAGATCGACTCGAGCTGCAGCGTCTCCTGCTGCTCGTACTTCTCCACCGGATGGCCCGCGGCAATGCGGCCGACAAGCGGCAGCTCGCCGGACTTGGCGGTCTCGTCAGGCAGCGTCGCTTCTTCGGCAATCGCCAAAGAGCGAGCCTTGTTCGGCTGGCGCACCAGGGCGCCCTTGTCGACGAGCGCCTGCACGTGCTCGAACACGGTGACCTTGCTGATGCCGAGCGTGTCGGCGATCTCCTGCATCGTCGGGGAATAGCCCTGCGTGTTCCGCGAATCGCGGATAAGGCGGAAGATGCGAAGCTGCTGTGGGGTGAGGCTCATCGACATGGTTCAGTTTCCTGGCAAGGGCGAGGTCAGATGCCCAGCGTCCGTGACGCCGGGCGTGTTGCAGGTCGGAACGGGGTTCGGAGCGCTGCCGCAGCAGGCTCCATCGGCAGATGCCAAGCAGGCGCTCGATCCAATCCACGCGCTGGCGCGCGACGGCCACGTGACCTCGTTGCGCGTCGCCCTGCACCGCGACCAGCGCGCCGCCGAAGGCGTGGTAGCGCGTGACGAAGTCGCCACCAGGTCCGGTGCAGACCAGTGGCGCGTCGGCGGCGGGCGAGTTTGGATGACGGCGGTGGCGGACATGCAGCGCGTGGGTTGGGTCGTGAAGCATTTGGAGGCTCCTCTTGGGTTCGTTCGATCAGTCTGGTGCTGGATCGGACGGGTCCTGTTCGGGACTCCAGATTTCGTTCGGTGAATGTTAGCCAAACAGGATGCGACCGGTAAAGAGCCGGGTTTGGGTGTTTCCCGCGGGTATGGTGGCCGCCGCATGGTGTTCACCCAGCCTCCAGTCCCGTTTCCCTTCGAGGTGCGGTCCGAGTTCGGGCTCGATCGCGGTCTGGTCTTCCTGAATCATGGTTCCTTCGGCGCGGTGCCGCGCTGTGTACGGGACGCGCAGGAGCGTTGGCGCGATCGTCTTGAGGCCGATCCAATCGAGCTGATCGGACGCCGTATCGCGGAACTGCTTGGCGAGGTGAAGTTGGAGTTGGCCGGCATGTTCGGCGGTCCGGCCGAGAGCTTCGGCTTCGTGACCAACGCCACGGAGGGGGTGAATGCGGTGCTTCGGTCGCTACCGCTGACGCCCGGCGACGAGCTGATCTGCACGAGTCACGTGTACTTCGCGGTCAAGCAGGCCATGCGCAGTCGCTGTCAGGAGACTGGGGCGGTGCTGCGCGAGGTGTCCGTGCCGCTTCCTGTCCGCAGCGACGCGGCGCTGATCGAGCCCGTGCGGGCCGCGGTCGGGCCGAGGACCCGCCTCGTCCTGGTGGATCACGTCTCGAGCGCCACCGCGACACGCTTTCCTGTGGAGGATCTGCGATCGACGCTGCCCGAGGCGTGTCTGCTGCTGGTGGATGGCGCGCACGCTCCCGGCGCGCTCGATCTTCGAATCGACGCGATGGACGCGGAGTTCTACACCGCGAACCTGCACAAGTGGGTGATGGCGCCGCGGGGCAGCGCCTTCCTTCGCGTGCGGCGCGACTGGATGCCGCGCGTGCACCCGTGCGTGATCAGTCACTTCTACGGCGACGGCTTCGGGAAGGAGTTCGATTGGCAGGGCACGCGCGACTTCTCCGCGTGGCTTGCCGTGCCTGCGGCCCTGAAGTTCCTTCGCGAGCTCGGGCTGCAGCGGGTGATCGAGCACAATCATCGACTCGCGTGCTGGGCGCATCGCCTTCTCGTCGAGGGCCTGGGCATCGAACCGGCCACGCCGCTCGATGGTTCCTGCCTGACCTGCATGGCGAGCATCCGCCTGCCCGAGGCGCTGCACCGCTTCGGCCGCGTGGAGCATCTGCAGGCGGATCTGCGCGCGCGGGAGCGGATCGAGGTGCCGGTGATGGAATGGGATGGCGGCTGGTGGCTGCGCATCAGCGCCGCGGTGCACAACCTCCCCGAGCACTACGAGGTGCTGTTGCGGGCGCTGCAGGCGCGACTTGCGGGCTAGCATCGCGCGATGAGCGAGACGCCGCGCGAATCCTCGGATCGACCGCTTCCGGTATCGGGCGCCGCACCGGCCCCGCAGGCGATCGCGCCGAACCTGTTCGCGGTGCTGGGACCGGAGCCTTTCTGGAGGATCGCGCGGGCCTTCTACGCCCGCATCGACCGCGACGCGTTCCTGCGGCCGATGTTTCCGCCGGATCTGGAGGAGCCGATCCGCAACCAGGCGGAGTTCCTCATCCAGTACTTCGGAGGTCCGCAGGCGTACTCGATGCGCAAGGGACATCCGCGTCTGCGCATGCGTCACATGCCGTTCGCGATCGACGTGGCGGCTCGCAACGCATGGGTGGCCTGCATGCGCGGCGCGCTCGAGGATGCGCAGATCCCCGAGCCGCATCGCGGCGCGATGATGGCCTACTTCGAGCGGACCGCGACCTTCCTGATCAACCGGGACTGACCTGGACTGCGCTCAGTCCTCGATCGGCAGCACTTCCGCGTGATCGACCTTCAGCTTGGCGAGGGCCTTCTTGCCATCGGCGCGCGTCTTGAAGGTGCCCACGCTCACGATCCAGAGCTTCTTGCCCGAGCGGCCGGTCACGCGGGTGACCTGCGGCGCTGGAAGTCCCGCCTTGCGCGCTTCATCGCCAAGATCCTTGGCGCGCGCACGCGCGTCCGACTCCTTCGCGTAGGCGCCGCACTGGATCGTGAAGCCGCCCTTCGTGGAGGACTTGGAGGCCGTCGCGGTCTTGGGCTTCGTGGTCCTGGTTTCGGTCTTGCCGGCATCGCGCGCTGGCGCCTTCGGCTTCGCGGCCGGCCTGGTCTTGCCGCTCGCGGCGGCCGCGGGCGCGGCATCGCTGGGGCTGTCGTCGGTCTCCGCAGACGCGACCGGCGTGGGCGTGGGTGACTTCGAGGCTTCACGCGCGGCGGAAGCCAGGGTGCGCGCGCGCGTGGCCTCCTCGCCCGTGAGCAGCTGCGCGGCCTCGTCATACTTCGCCGCGGCCGCCGCCGGCTTGCCGTCGCGCGTCAGCAGGTCGCCCAGCATCACCTTCGCCTGGCCGGACGTCTCGCGGTCCTCGCTGGACTCCGCCAGCAGGAATCGGCTGCGCGCCTCGTCCAGGCGATCCTGGCGATACGCGGCCAGACCGGCCACGAAGGCGGCGCGCTGCTTCAGCGGCGGCTGTGCCTCGGTCTGCGCCGCGGTGGCGTCCTCGTAGGCCTTCGACCAGTCCTGCGCGTCATAGGCGCGCGTCGCGTCGTCCAGTCGCTGCTGGGGTCCGTTGCAGGCGGCCAGCAGGAGCAGCGAGGCGGAAACCGTCAACTTCAGGACGCGCGCGAAGGTGTTGGCGTGGCTCATGGCGCGTACTTTACCGATCGCCATGAAGCTGATGCGTCGCATCCAGAGGCAGCTTGCCCTGCATCCCTTCCGCACCTTCGTGGTCGACGACCAGCGCTCCTGGAACGGCATCACCCTGCTGATCGCGGCGATGCACATGGCGCGGGAGATCGAGCGGCGCACCGACCGCGAGGCGGTGGGGCTGCTGCTGCCGACCTCGGGCCTGATGTCCGCCGCGCTGCTGGCCACCTGGATGACCGGCAAGGTGGCGGTGCCCTTGAACTACCTGCTGTCGCGCGAGGACCTGGAGTACATCGTGCAGGACGCCGGCCTGGACCTGGTGGTCACGGTCGGTCCGATGCTGGACTACATCCATGGTCCCACCCCCAGCATGAAGCCCCTGAAGCTGGAGGACGTGCGCTTCAAGGGGGTGCCGCCGGTGAGGCTCGGAACCGGTCGAGGCGCGGACGATCTCGCGGTGCTGCTGTACACGAGCGGCACGAGTGGCCGCCCGAAGGGCGTGATGCTCTCGGCGGGCAACCTCGAGGCGAACATCGACCAGATCCGGCGCTGGGCCACCTTCGACCATCGCGACGTGCTGCTTGGGGTGCTGCCGCAGTTCCACTCGTTCGGTCTCACGGTGCTCACCCTGCTGCCGATGTCGATCGGCGCGAAGGCGGTCTACACGGCGCGTTTCCAGCCGCGGAAGGTGCTGGACCTGTCGCGGGATCATGGCGCGACGGCCTTCGTGGCCATTCCAAGCATGTACAACGCGCTCACGGCGGCGCGCCACGGCGGTCCGGAGTGCTTCGCGAAGCTTCGGTACGCGGTCAGTGGTGGGGAGCCGCTGCCGGACGCGGTGGCCGACGGATTCCGCGAGCGCTTCGGCGTTCGCATCGCCGAGGGCTATGGCCTGACCGAGACGAGCCCGGTGACCAACTGGTGCCTCCCATCCGAATGGCGGCATCGCAGTGTGGGGCGGCCGCTTCCCGACGTGCAGCAGCGCATCGTGGGTCCCGAGGGCCAGCTTCTCGCTGCAGGCCAGGATGGCGAAGTCCGCATCCAGGGTCCCAACGTGATGCACGGCTACTGGAACCTGCCCGAGGAGACCGCGAAGGTCTTCGACGAGCACGGATTCTTCCGCACCGGCGACATGGGCCGCTTCGATGCGGACGGGCACCTGTACATCACGGGGCGCTTCAAGGAGATGCTGATCATCTCGGGCGAGAACGTCTTCCCGCGCGAGATCGAGGAGGTCCTGAATCGGCACCCCTCGGTGAAGGATGCGGCGGTGATCGGCATGCAGGACCCGACGCGTGGCGAGGTGCCGCTGGCGTTCGTGGAGCTGCACGAGGGCGCCGCCTTCGACCCGGCCGCGCTGCAGCATCACTGTCGTGCCACGCTGCCCGCCTACAAGGTGCCGCGCGAGATCCGGCGTCGCGCCACGTTGCCGCGGAATCCGACGGGAAAGATCCTGCGGCGCGCGCTGAATGCCGAGACGCCCAGCGAAGGCTGAGCCGAGTCAGCCGCACGGGCCAGTCGAGAGCAGCGCGATCGCGATGTCGCCTGGGCCGACTTCCAGGTCGCGATCGAGATCGGCGGGGCCTCCCGCGTCGCCGAAGCTGAGGAGGATCAGGGCGAGGTCGCCACCATCGACGATGCCGCTGGCATCGAGGTCGGCCTCGCACACGCACGGCACCGTGTCGACGCCCTCCACCTGCAGCATGCCCGCGGCGCCATGGCCCCAGCCGCCAAGACGGATCAGGACCTGCGCGCCGCACGACAGGCCGACTTCCACCTCGGCCGCACCTCCGCTGCACGCGTCATCGCTGCAGGCGATCGGAAGGCCGCCGCACTGCTCGTAGATCGCGATGCGGGCATCGAAGTCGCCGGTCTCGCAGGTGCCGATGCGGAACACGCCGGTGGCGGTGGCGGTGAACGAGAACCAGACGTCGTGCGTGAAGGCCAGGCCGGCGCCCTCGTTGCAGGTGGATGGGAGCCACGCGGGATCCGTCGAGGCGCCGCGCGAGTCGAAGCCCACGACACCCTCGCCGATCGGCTGCGCGAATTCACAACGGTCCTCGAGCGGGTGGTCGGGCGTGCACGGCGCCACCTGCGCGCGGATCGCGTAGTGACCGCGAGGATCGCCGCAGGGGATCGGCTCGAACAGCAGGGAACGCACGGCGATGCGGTACGTGCCGGCGGGCAGACAGGCGGAGCAGCGCCCCGGGCACCCATCCGAGCTCTCGGCGAACACCGTTGGAGGGCAGGTGGCCTCCACGATCGCGGCGCCCACGGGGCCGCCACTCCAGCACTCCACGCTCAGGTTGCCGGGGGCGGGCAGCACCACTTCGAACCAGTCCACGTCACGGCTCGCGTCGTCGGCCCAGACCTGGCCCGCGACGATCTCGCCCATCGACAGGAGATCCGCGGGATGCATCGGATCCGGGCATGCGTCATCCAGCGACGCGCCGCATGGTTCCAGTTCCTCCCGATCCGCCATCGGGACCTGGCACGTCGGATTGCCGCGGCACGCTGGACACAGCACGCTGGCCTCGTCGGCACACCGCTGGTCCCAGGCCACGCTGCAGCAGGCCGGGTCGAATTGGCAGACGGCTGCGGCGCAGGCCGTTTCGGAACAGCCGGGCAGGCCCGTCGGCGAGCAGCAGGGCTGCTGCGCTGCGGCGGCGGTCAGGAACGCGAGCGTGGCGACGAGAGCGAGGGCGTTGCGGGTCATGGTCTGTTCTCCGGTTTCATGGAACAGCGTCGCGCGGGCTGCCGGGCCCAGCGCAGACAGATGCCTTTTTTCATCCAAAAAGCCACGTCCCCAAGTTGTCCACACGCCGTGGCGCGGCGCGCCACGTTCAGCCGTGCTACCGTTCGGACCCGCCGGGGCTGTCCCG
>JBMOGS010000086.1:0-6517 GCA_049318245.1 Phycisphaerales bacterium
TCCGATGCAGACCCGATTCCAGATCACTTCCGTGTGTGTTGGACTGGCTTGCCTGACCGCGGGTGCGGTGGCGCTTGCGGGCGGCGTGCAGGGGGGTGCGCCCAACGCCGCGCCGGTGGCCGCTTCGCATGTGCTGCGCTTCTCGCCCGAGGTGCTGGATCTCGGTGAACTCACCGCCTCCACGCCTGCGCATGCAAGCGTGAGCGTGACCAACATCAGCGCTCAGCCCGTGACCGTGAAGGAGATCAAGGCCGGCTGCGGCTGCACGAAGACCAGCGAGGCGCCGAAGGAGCCCGTGGCGCCCGGGGCCTCGTTCACCGTGCAGCTCACCATGGATCCGGGCAAGCGCACGGGCATCGAGTTCAACAAGGCGGTGCACGTGATCCTGACCGATGGCTGGAAGGAGACGCTGCAGATGAAGGGCCGCGTGAAGACCGTGCTGCGCGTGGAGCCGGCGGTCATCGACATGGGCGTGGTTGCGGATGGTGGCACGCCCACGGTGATCCTGAACAGCGTCGATGGCAAGGACTTCTCCATCACGGGCGTGGAGCCCGAAGGCATGCTCGGAAGCGGCGCGCTGCGAAGCGCCGGCGGAAGGGGCGAGTTCACGATCGATACGGCAGCGTGGGAGCGCGCGGGCCAGCCTGCGTCGCTGGTGCTGACCACGGACCGTGCCGATGCTCCGGAGGTGGCCTTGCCGGTGAAGGCTTCCGAGGCGGTGGCCATGTTCCGATTGCCTTCGGCCGCCGAGAATGACCCGAAGCGCAACGAGATCTGGCTGGCACAGGATGCATTGGTCAGCAGGATCGACGCAGGGCTTCCTGCCTCGGCGCGTTCGGGTGACTTCCGCATGCGACTGCATCGCGAGTCAGGCATGCTGTTCGTGCACGGCTCGGCCGAGGCGCTGAAGGCCGTGCGCAAGGCCGTGAAGGCCCTGCCACCGGACAGCGGTGTGCGCGAGTCGACCGGGGCGCCTCCGGCGTGAGTGCGCGAGGTGCAAAACCCTCCCCCGCAATCGATGGCGGGGTCATGTCCGTGATGAACGAGCGCGCCAGCAGGCATGCCGAAGACGCGGCGAATGAATCGGCGATCGACGGCTTCGAGGATGAGGCCGTCGATCGCCTGACGTCGCGCATGGTGCGTGGCGACCGGAATGCGTACGCCGAGCTGTTTCATCTGCGCTGCCAGAAGGTCGAGGCCGAGGCGCGGCGTTGCCTGATGCGGCGGGTGGACCTGTGCGGCGATGTCGCGCAGGAGACATGGCTGCGCGTGGCTCGCGGCGCGCGGCGGTGCGGATCGGTGGCCAGCCTCGATGCGTGGCTGCGACGGATCGTGCGCAGTGCGGCCATCGACCTGCTGCGTAGCGAGCTTGCCCGGCGCAACCGCGAGCGGCGGGTGGCGGCGTCGCGTCTGGAGGCCGTGGCCTTCATGCAGGATTTCGAGCTTCTGCAGCACTTGCGGCACGAGTCGCGCAGGGTAGCGGGCCTTTCGCAGGAGGAGCAGTCGATGTTCGAGTTGCTTGTGCGCAGCGAGGGCACGGTGGCCCGGCTTGCAGGCTGGATGGGTCTTGGCACCGCCGCGGTGGACAGCCGCCTGCGGCGAGCCGCGGAGCGGGCACGAGCCCGAAGGAGTCACGATGCGTGAGTTGAACGATCTTCAGAAGCGGGCGCTGGAGCGTGGCCTGGAAGCATTCGATGCGGCGCAGCGCGCTCGCCGGAATCGGCGCGCGGTGACGCGGGTGCTGATGGTGGCGCTGACTCTGGGTGCCGGCATCACGATCTCGCGGGGATTCCGCGCGCCTGCCAGGAGGCTGCCGGAATACGTGCAGGTGATCAGCGAGGATTCGCAGTTGGCCGCCGAGCTGTCGCTGGCGAATGCGTGCGAGCGCTTCGAGCGGACCGAGGGCCGCCTTGTGGTGGTCGAGTGCTCGTTGCCACGAGATGGTTCGCCGGGCTGGTGAGGCGCGGTCGCGCCGCGCTTCAGGCGGCCTGCGAACCCGTGGCGCCCGGCGCGTCGCTGATCATCTCGAGCGACGCGATCATGGCCACGTCGAGCACTTCCCACGCTCCCTCCTTCAGAACGGGGTAGAAGACCAGTGATCGCCCCTTGGGCGACAGCATCGCGAAGTCGCGGTGCCGCACCTCGAAGCGGCGCTGGTCGACCAGGTGCAGCCGAAACGGCCGGAACGGCACGGCTCGCAGCGCCTGTCGGATGTCGTCTGCGGTCACGGGCATCCCTCCATTATGTCGCCACGGTAGCGACGCTCAAGCGAGGGTCTGGAAGATCAGGCCGAATTTCCGGCTGATTGGCCAGACGCAACGAACCCGCAGCGCCTGCCGCCTCAGAACCTGTAGCTCACGAACGCGCCAAGGATCAGCGCCGGATTCGCGCCGGTGCTGGTGACGGTGTCGCCGCCACCATCGAGCGTCTTCACGCGACTGTAGAGCGCGCTGCCCGCCACGAGATCCATGCGCAGGTTCGTGATCGGCCGCCACTCGATGCGTCCGTAGATCGAGGTGTTCGACTCCTGGAAGATGAAGTCGGCGTCAGGGCCGCTGTCATCGAGCCTCGACTGCCGGAACTCCCATGCGCCGCCGAAGCCGACATCGAGGCTCGGCCCAAGTTCATGCTCGATCTCAAGGCCGACGAAGGGATTCGCCTCCGGGCCACGGATGTTGCTGATGCGGGTGCTCTCGCCGATCTTCCAGTCGACCAGCGGCGCAGGCACCACGATCACGCCGCTGCCGAGGAGGCCCTTGGCGAGGACGCCGAGGCCGAGCACATGCTCCTGGTCGAACGCGTAGCGGAAGTTCGCGATCGCGCCGCCGGTGATGGTCTTGCCGGCGTCGGCCTGGCTTTCACCGGCCATCTGCAGGATCGGTGCCCCGCCCACCGCCCAGTGCCGGTCGAGCGCGACGGTGAACCGCGGCGTGATGCTGAGTGCCTCGGTGTTCAGCGTGCTGCCAAGCCCGAAGTTGGTGCCATGGAATTCGTAGTGATCGAACTCGTAGCCGATGCCCATGTCGAGGTTCATGTTCTCGGTGAGCCGCGCCTTGCTGCTGAAGGCCGCATAGGCACGGCTGGCGGCGTAGTTGCCGCCGCTGTTCACCGTGGTGTTGAACTGCTGCACGAAACCGCCCGCAAGCTTGAAGCGCGTGTCGGTGCCGGGACCTGCGGCGGGCGCGTCGGCGGGCGGTTGCGTGTCGCCCGTGTTCTGGATCGCCTCGCGCGATTCCGCGGTGCCGGCGCCAGAACCCACGTTCTGCGCCGCAGCGATGGAGCAGGACGCGAGCGAGGTGATGAACGCGGTGGTGGTGCGCATGATGTTGGCCTTCAGGCCGCCGCGGTGGGCGGGGTGGTCTCGATCAGGTTCTGCACGATCTCGTCGACGCCCTTGCCCTCGGCCTCGGCCTCGAAATTGGTCATCACGCGGTGGCGCAGGGCCGGCAGCGCGACCGACTTGATGTCGTCGGCGTTCACGAAGGGTCGGCCGGCCAGAAGCGCGCGCACCTTGCCCGCCAGCACCAGCGTCTGCGCGGCGCGTGGGCTTGCGCCGAAGCGCAGGAAGCGATTCACGAGTGGCGTGGCGAATGGGCCCTTTGGGTGCGAGGCGAGCGTGAGACGCACGGCGAAGTCCTGCACCACCGGCTCCACGCGCACGCGGCGCACCAGCTTCTGGTGGTGCAGGATCGTCTCGGCGTCCAGCACGGCGTGGATCTCGGGACTCGCCCCCGTGGTCGTTCGCTCCAGGATCGTCGCCAGCTCCTCGCGGCTGCTGTAACCGAGCAGCAACTTGAAGAAGAAACGGTCGAGCTGCGCCTCGGGCAGGGGGTAGGTGCCTTCCTGCTCGATCGGGTTCTGCGTGGCCATCACCAGGAACGGCTTGTCGAGCTGGTGCGTGGTGCCTCCGACCGTGACACTGCGCTCCTGCATGGCCTCGAGCAGCGCGCTCTGCGTCTTGGGCGTGGCGCGGTTGATCTCGTCGGCCAGCACGATCTGCGCGAAGATCGGCCCGCGGCGGAACTGGAAGTCGCGTCCGTGGTCCCCTTCGACCACGATGGTGGTGCCGGTGACGTCGGCTGGCATCAGGTCGGGCGTGAACTGGATGCGACTGAACCTCAACTGCAGCGCCTGGCTGAGCGTGCGGATGAGCAGCGTCTTGCCCAGGCCCGGCACACCCTCGAGCAGCACGTGGCCATTGGCGAACAGGCAGGTGAGCGTGCCCTCGACCACGTCGGTGTGGCCCACGATCGCCTTCGCGATCTCGGCGCGCACCTTCTCGAAGTCCCCGCGGAAGCGATCGATGAGCTGTTCGGTGCCGGCTTCGGCCATAGGAGACGAAATGGTACGAAACGCGGAAGGACGCGCTTGCGGCTTCGTGCGCACGTGGTACTGTCCCGCCGTCCGCCGATGGACGGCGGATGGTTCCCCAGGCGGGGGAAGGCGGTGCGAATCCGCCACGAACGCGTCACCGTGTGCCTGCCGTCCTTTCTGCGGCAGGCGAGTCGGGTCTATCGCCTGAGGAACCGTGCCTGTTCCCGCCCGCGCCAGTCGGGTGGACGGCCGTCGCGCCCATCGGCGCGCAGCGTCCATCGTGCCTGCACAGGGCCTCCCCGTGTTCCGCCGCGCGATCGGTGGACAGAAAGAGTCGACCCATGATTCGAAGCGAATCCGTGCTTTCCGCCTTCGCCCTCTCCTGCGCACTGGCCGCTTCCGCGACGGCCGGTCTGGTGAGCACGCAGACCATCGGGATCGGTGCCAAGAGCGCAAGCCTGCAGTTCGACTTCGAGAACGGGAACACGCACGTGGTGAACGTGCGCTGGGATGGCACGCTCACCGGATTCGGCGCGCTGGAACTCATGTCGACGCAGGCTGTCGGCGGGCGTCTCGACTTCCTCTCCTTCAGCTTCGGCAAGTTCGTCACCGGACTCGGTGTGGGTGGCGACTACCAGTACGGCGAGGGTGAACTGTGGCCCATCGAGAACTACTGGCACTACTGGACCGCCGAGGGAGCCGCCCCCTTCGAGGCCGCCATGTTCGGCGCTGCCGATCGCACGCTGCAGGACGGCTCGCGTGACGCGTGGGTGTTCGGTTCCTCCGTCGCACCAGCGGCGATCCCGGCTCCCGGCGCGCTGGCGCTTGCGGCGTGCGCCGGGCTGTCGCGCCGGCGCAGGGCCTGATCGCGGATCCTGTCCGCCGAGGATGTATCGTGCACGCGTGATCGACGCGGCCGATGACATCCTGCTGGATCGCCGCGTGCCGGCCGACGTTCCGCTGCTCGAGTCGTGGTGGTGGCGAGCGCTCGTTGCGGGCACGACGATCGGGTTGATTCCGCTGCTGATCGTGCTCTGGCACTTCATCGACGTGCCGTTCGGCGCATGGATGGAGGCGCACTGGCCGGGACTGTTGACGGGATTCAGCATCCTGGGGGCGCCCGAGCTCTGGCTTGTGGGCTCCGGGGTCGCCTTCCTGTGGATGGCGGCGCAGCGGGAGCGTGCGCGTGCACAGGATGCCTTCACGCTGTTCGTGACGGTCGGCTCGGCGGTTCTCGCCTGCGGGTTCTGCGATCTGTTCGCCGAGGGTGCCGTGTGGATCGTGGCGGGCGGCGCGAACGCGTGGGAGCACCTGAGCCCGAACCCGCGCGCTGCCGCGGTCACGGCGGCTTCGGCGTGGGGATGGGCGGCCACGCCCCGGTGGCGGCGACGCCTGACGATCGCGGTGCCGCTGGTGATCGCCGCCGAAGTGGCCGTTGGCGTGGCGTTCGTGGCCGACGCGATCGCCGGGGCCTGGCTTGGCGCGCTCGCGGGCCTGGTGGTGCCATGGATCCGATGGCGCGGCCGTGACGGATGGGCGCCACGACGCCGGTGGAGCATCGGAGCCCCTTCGGTCGAGTCGCACGAGCAGGCGTGAGCGTTCAGCCCTGCGCGGGTGCCGGCGCCTTCACCGGCAACTTCTCCAGCACGCGGTCGATCAGCCCGTAGGTCTGCATCTCCGCGGCCGTGAGCCACTTGTTGCGCTCGCAGTCCTCGGCGATCTGCGTCTTCGGCTTGCCGGTCTGACGCGCGTAGATCTCGTAGAGCTGCTCGCGCATGCGCAGGATGTGCTTGGCCTCGATCTCGAGGTCGGTGGCCTGGCCCTCGAGCACGCCGCCGATCAGTGGCTGGTGCATGAGGTTCTCGGCGTTCGGCAGGGCGAAGCGCTTGCCCTTGGTGCCGCTGCACGCGATCACGCTGCCCATGCTGGCGGCCTGGCCGATGATGTAGGTGGCCACCGGGCACGGGATGAAGCGCATGGTGTCCACGATGCCCAGGCCCGCGCTCACGCTGCCGCCCGGGCTGTTGACGTACATGCTGATCTCGGCCTTCGGGTCCTCGTTGGCCAGGAACAGGAGCTGCGCCACCACCAGGTTCGCCATCGCGTCGCTGACGCCGCCGCCCATGAAGACGATGCGGTCGTTCAGCAGGCGGCTGTAGATGTCGTAGGCGCGCTCGCCGCGGCCGGTCTTCTCGATGACGAT
>JBMOGS010000087.1:0-6333 GCA_049318245.1 Phycisphaerales bacterium
AGGCGCTGTCGCATGCCGCCGGAGTAGCCGCCCACCTTGCGCTTGGCCGCATGGGCCAGGTTCACGCGCTCAAGCAGTTCCTCGGCAAGCTTGCGCTGGCCCTGCGGCGCGTGCACGCCCTTCAGCTTCAGCATGAGCATCAGCATCTTCAGGCCGGTCAGTTCGGGATAGAAGCCGAACTCCTGCGGCAGATAGCCGAGCGAGCGGCGCACGATCGACGGGTCGGTCACGATGTCCTGACCATCGAGCGTGATGGTGCCCGCCGTGGGCTGCAGCAGGCCCGCGGTGATGGTCATCAGGGTGCTCTTGCCCGCGCCGTTGGGGCCGAGCAGGCCGAAGAGGCCGTTGGGGATGTCGAGCGACACTCCCTTGAGCGCGGTGACGGGGCCAGGATAGATCTTCAGCAGGTCGCGGATCTGGAGCATTCGGAGTTCCTCACTTGGTTTCGGCGCGGATGGTCACGCGCCCGTTGCTGGTGTCGATGGTGGCCCGGGCCCTTGTACCGTCGCCGATCGTCATGGTTGCTTCGTCCTCCCTCTGTTCCACCCTGGTGGAGGCCATGGCGGAAGACACGTTCGTCTCGATCGAGCCATTGCTCGTTTCGGCGCGCACGGTGCCCTGCCAGGCGATGGGAAGCTGCAATTCCACGCGGCCGTTGCTGGTGTCGATCTTCACGTCGCCCGTCGCGGTGGGCGCAAGAGAGACCTCCACGCGGCCATTCGAGGTGTCGGCGACCAGCGGCGTGCCCACCCCGACGGCGGTGATGGCTCCGTTGCTGGTGTCCATCTCCAGCGGGCCGGCATGTCCATCCACACGGATCGATCCGTTGCTCGCGCGCAGCTCCGCGGGTCCAGAGAAGGCGCCCAAGGTGATCGATCCGTTGCTGGTGGTCACCTCGATGCCATCGAGCGTCGCCGCGCGGATCACCAGGCTCGCGGCGTCCTGGGAGTCGTTCCATCCGAACGGCCTGTTCACCGCGCCCGGCGCGCGTGACGGGAAGACCACCTGCACCTGCACGCGCCCATCCGCGCCACGCTCGGCGACCAGTTTCGTGGCCTTCACGCGCGCCTCGGCGGCTTCCCTGGACTCGGCCGCGCAACGGAACTTCGCGGAAACCTGCAGGTCGGTGGCGGCGGGATCCTTCACGATCGAGACGCTGCCGTTCTCGTTCCGCACAACAAGCGACTTCGCGTTGGTCGCCGAAGCGGACAGGTTGCCCTCCGCGGAAGCGGTGTTCAGGCGGCATGCCACCAGTGAGAGGCAGGCCATGCCGACAAGCAGGGTGATTCCAAGACTGGCGATCCAACGATCAGTGCGCGTGCGCATCACGGACTCCTTCGAATGTATTTTTGCATTTTACTTGATCCGAGAAATCTCGCGAGATCACGCAATCACGGCGAATCGGCGTGCAACCGCCTGCGGGCGCGCGACCTGGATGGCCTTCACCACCTGGGCGTAGACCCAGCCGGTGCCGAGCGCGAGCCAGAGGGTCGCGGTGGCGACGACCATCCCAAGCACGATCGAGAGCACGCTGGTGAGGGCCGAAATGCGCACGCGACCTTCGGCGTCGGGGGTGACGCGCTCCCACAGGAACTGCACCTCCCTCATGTCACCGTCCACCTGGATGGCCGTGAGCCCGGCCGACTGTGCAAGCGGCACGCCCACCATCACCAGCGCGACCGCTCCCAGCGCCACGAACATGCAGAACAGCCCTGTCGCCACGAAGAAGTTGCCCAGCGCCCACGCGAGCGACAGCCAACTGCGCACATCGGTCAGCCAGCAACCGATGCGCTGCCAGAACCCGACCTCCGCCACGCCGCCGATCGGCGTGAGCACTTGCACGGGCTGCACGCGATGCGGCATGCGCACGCCAAGAAGAATCTCGACCACCTTGCCCTCCGCCAAGGCGATCGCGCGCACGGAACCCAGCAGGAACACGGCGAGCGGCAGGCCAATCAGGATCGGTAGCGTGCCCAGCACGAGCGAACCCAGGCACACCACCCAGACGAACGTGGCCAGCGCGATCGCGAAGCACGGCGCCAGGAAATAGAACAGGCTCGACCACGCGCGCGGATGGAACCACACCCCGATCAGCGGAATTCGCGCAAGCGTCGCATGCGCGCCCTTTGGCGCACCTGAACCCCCCGCGACCGAAGCCGCCGGATGGGTCGATCCGGCGACCTCGGTCGCGGCGTGGTGATCTGGCGCAGGCGCACCGGCATAGGCACGCGCGAAGTCGGCCGCCGGGCCGAACGCCTCGATCGCGGCCGTGGCCGACTTGCCGGCCGCGATCGCCGCGCGCAGGTGCGCCTCGGCGTCCACCAGCGCGTCGTGCGCGATGGCCGCATCCACGCCGATCAGCTCGCGCTGCAGGTGCGACAGATACTCGGCGACAGGGTCAGCGGTTGCCATCGATGCCTCCAATGATTCGGTTCATCCAGCGGCCGGTGCGCCTCCAGGCATCCACCCAGACCACCAGCACGCGACGTCCCTCCGCGGTGATCGTGAAGCACTTGCGTGCGGGACCTTCGGTGCTGGGCACCAGCGTGCTCCGCACCAGACCCTCGGCCTCCATCGTGCGCAGCAATGGGTACAGCGTGCCTTGCTTGAAGGAGAGCCCCTCCGGAGCCTCGTCGGCCAGACGGCGGCCGATCTCGTAGCCGTGGATCGGCTCATCGTTCCCGGCCACGATGGCCAGCACGACCAGCCACGCGGTGCCGTTGCTGAGGTCTTTCAGGATCTTGTCCTGCAGGTCTGATGGCATGACTTTTAGTACTATAGCACCTACAGTACTAGATGTCAAGCAGCATCAGGACAGGACGCGCCCGGACGCGTCCGCGCCGGGCCCCTACCATCCGCGCCCATGGCCGCCCCGAAGCGACGCCTGCTTGCCACCGCACAGTGGGCCGCCTTTCGGCATCCAAGGCGACTGGAAATCATCGTGACCATGGAGGCGCTGGCGCCCTGCTCGATCGCCGATCTGGCGGTGTCGATGGATTGCCGCCCAGCGAGCCTGTACCGGCACGTGCAGATCCTGACCCGCGCCGGACTTCTGCGCGAGGCGGGCCGCAAGTCCGCTGGGCGTCGCTGGGCGTCGCTGTATGAGCTTGGTCCCGCGTGTGGACTCGATCACTTTCACGCGCCAAGCGGTCGCGGGCTGCGCGAGCACGGAGAGCTGGTGCTGGCGCTGAGCCGCCCCGCTGGTCGCGCGTATCTGCGCGGCGTGCTGGCCCAGCGCGGTGCGCCGCAGGATGTCGCGAAGCTTCGATGCAACGCGATGTTCGAGCGGACATGGCTTGACCTGAAGGCGCAGGCCGAGGTCAGGCGCCTGGTGCGCGCGCTGTACAAGGTCGTTCAGCAAGGCCGGCGCACGCGCAAGGGCGAACGCTTCCAGATCTCGGTGATGTCCGCGCCGTTGGCGCGCTGATCCGGTTCTCAAATTCGCGCATTTGAGAATGCGCGCGACGCCGCCGCACTGTGGCGCGGTCACCGTGCGCTGGTTTACATTCATCCGACCCGGTTCCCATGAGCAAGACCCCCGAGCCGCAGAAACTCTGGAGCCCGAAGCAATGGAGCGCGATGCGCAGCGCCGTGCGCTACGAGCTCTATCTGCTCCTCGAGCAGATGGCGCCTTGCTCCGTGTCGGAACTGGCGGCGGCAGGCGGGCGCGGGGCCGCGGGCCTGTATCGACATCTGGAGGTGATGGCCGATGCCGGCATCCTGATCCGCGCGGGCCAGCGCAAGGCCGGGCGTCGATGGGAGCGCGTGTACGACCTCAACCGCGAGAGCGGCGTGCCGATGTGCGAGCCCTTCACCGGATCCTGCGTGAAGGACGACGTGAAGCTCTGCAGTGCCATGATGCGGGCGGCACTTCGCGACTACAGCCGTGCGCTGCAGGCACGAAAGGGTGTGGCGAATCTGGAGCAGCCAAGTTTCATCACCTCGCTCTTCGAGATCACGCGGCTCGACGAGAAGAGCGCCGCGGAGATGCAGAAACTGTCCGACCGCATGATGGAAATCATCGTGAAGGGTCGCAAGGGTGGCTCGGGTCGCCGCTATCGGATCGGCTACATCGCCTCGCCCGTCACGTGAACCGCCGCGCGGCGCGACTCAGTCGAGTTCGTCACGCCGGGGAATGCTCGACAGGCTGCCGTGCCGGGTGACGCAGAGCGCCGCAGCCCTGGCCGCGTGCCGCATCGCCTGCTCCGGGGGCTCGCCGGCCGCGAGCCCGGCGAGCAGGTAGCCCGCGAAGGTGTCCCCGGCCGCCGTCGAATCGACTGCCTGCACCTCGACGGTCGGGATGTGCGCCCGACGCTGGCGGTGGCTGAACCACGCACCGCGCGGGCCCATGGTGAGCACCACCGACGGGCCCGGATAGCGCCGGTGCATCGCCTCCAGCTGCGCATGCGCATCGGTCTCGCCCGTCAGGGTGCGCGCCTCGCCCTGGTTCAGCACGATCACCGATGCTTGCTCCATCGGCCACACCGCGACATCCGGATGCACCGGCGAAGGGTTGATCACCAGCGGCGCGCCACGGCGTGCCATCGCGCGAATGATGTGCGCGCCGTCGTTGATCATGCCATCGAGATAGCCGATGTGGCCGCCGCGGCACTGGGCGATGGCGTCATCCATCGCGGCGATCGGCACATCGCGATCCGCACCCGGCACGGTGATGCCGAACTCGCTCTGGTCCGTGGCCAGGTGGATGATCACTTCCGCGGTGTCGGCCGAGGGATTGCGCTCCACGCGCGTCACGTCGACGCCGGCGTCGACCAGGGCGTGGATGGCGCGATCGCCGTCGCGGCCCACCCCCGAGACCAGCTGCACCCTGGCGCCGGCCCGTGCAGCCGCGACCGAGACATTCGCGCCCTTGCCCCCCACGCTCTGGGTCACCGACGTGGCCATGACCCCCTGTCCGGCGTGCGGCAGACACGGCAGGTGCAGGGTGCGGTCGTAGGAGATGGATCCGAAAACCACGATCCGCTTCATGGGAAACAGGAATCTAGAGGTTCTTTGGTGAATGCGGTTTGCAAATCGGGCTCTCATGACGAACCCTGTGGCATCCGGAAATCGACCCGTGCCTGACCCGTCAAACGCGACGCGCACAGGCAAGGGCACGCCCGGACGACCGGCTGCGCGGAACGCGGCCGGGCGATGTGCGCCGTGGTTCGCTGCGGCGGTGTGAAGCCTGGCGGCGGGCCGAAGTGCCCCGCGGCAGCCGGGATGAGCGCTCTCCCAAAGGAGGTGTTCCAGTGAAGCAATCCACGAATTCGAAGGGGTGGCACCGCTGAGCGGTGAGCCCCGAGCCGCGCCCTGCGTGGCTTGACCGAACGCGCCCGCCCGCGAGCCACAAGCCGCGGGCGGGCCACTTTTTGCCCGACTGCACCCTTGGACGCCGATGAAAGCCCCATGAGCAAGCCACTCCCGCCGCTGACCGATGCGCAACTGCACGCCGGGCTCGACGCCGCGATCGCCCAGGCCGAGAAGGGGTGGCGCGAGGGCGGCATTCCTATCGGCAGCTCGTTGCTCGACGAACGCGGCGTGATCGTGGCGGTCGGTCACAACCGGCGCGTGCAGCATGGTGATCCGACCGCGCACGCCGAGGTCGACTGCATTCGCAACGCGGGCCGCCGGCGCGATTGGAGCCGCTGCACGCTCATCAGCACGTTGAGCCCCTGCCCCATGTGCACCGGCACGGCTGTGTTGTTCAAGATCCCGCGCGTGATCATCGGAGAGAACAGGACGTTCCTGGGCGGCGAGGACTGGATGGCCCAGAAGGGCATGGACGTGCGCGTGCTGCAGGATCCACGGTGCATCGCGCTGATGGAGCGCATGAAGCGCGAGAAGCCAGACCTCTGGGCTGAGGACATCGGCGAGTGACCAATAACGAGGGTCGGAGGTTGTTATTGGCCAGCAGCAGTGGTGGCCAATAACAACCTCCGACCCTCGTTACCGGAATGAAAACGCGCGAGCGTTGCGGCTCGCGCGTTTCGGTTTTCGGCTTCGTTTGCCTCAGGCGCGGAACGCGGCCTTGAAGGCCTTCAGCGCCGCGAGGAACTGATCCTCGATGCCCTTGAAGGACTTCTTCTCCGCGAGCTGATCGCGCAGCGCCTTGTTCGGACCGCGGAAGCTCTCGAGCAGCTCGCGCTCGAACTTCGGCACGGCAGGCACTGGCACGTCATCCAGAATGCCCTTGCTTCCGGCAAAGATGCTGATGCACTGGTCGATCACGTCGAACGGCACGTACTGGCCCTGCTTGAGCAACTCCACCATGCGCGCGCCGCGGTCGAGCTGGCGCTGGCTGGCGGGGTCGAGTTCGGTGCCGAGCTGCGC
>JBMOGS010000088.1:0-6297 GCA_049318245.1 Phycisphaerales bacterium
CGCCGTCATCTGCTGCAGCAGACCCCCGCGCTGGCCACCGGCCTTGCCGGCCTCCTCGCCGCGGGCCTGCGACGGAGCGCCCTGGCTCGTGCGGGCGTACTTCAGGTCGATCGACGCGCTGCCGAGCGTGTTGCCCTGGATCGCCTCCAGCAGATCCGCTCGCGTGACCTTGCTGCCCGACGCGAGCTTCGGCTCGGCGCCCAGCGCGTAGAGCGTTGCCACGTACAGTTTCGTGCCCGGGCCCTTGGAGCAGGGCGGCGCATACTCGGCGCGGCCATTCACCGTGTTCGTGCCCCACGAGCCCACGCGCTGACCCGCCGCGATCGACTTCGATGTGGCGGGAATCCCCCAGTTCACGGCATAGACGTGCGTGTCATTGCCTGGCGCGATGTGGTGCACCACCAGCGCCAGGCTCCTGGTTCCCTTCGGAAGATCGCTCCACTCGAACGGCGGGCTCACGCTGTCGCCGTCGCAGGTGTACTTCGGATCGAGCAGCCCTTGCGCGGTCAGGCCGGTGCAGCGGAAGGGGAAGGCGTTCGGTGCGCGAGTCTCGGTCGCGGTCGCCGCCTCGCGTGGGACTCGGTCGCCCTGCGCGCGACCACCACCGCCCGGCGTTCGACGGTCCTTCGCGCTGTAGGTCTCGGTCTTCTTGGTGCCGTCCGGCAGCGTGAAGTTGAATGTCACGCCACCCGAGGCGTCGACGCTGTAGTCCACATGGCCATCCCTGCCACGCTGTTGATAGGTGAGTGACCACGCCTTCGGTCCCGTCTGCTTGAAGCCCGTGATCTTCGCGCCCTTCAGCGGCCCTGTCGCCGGCCGGATCGGCTGCGCGTGCGCCTGAGGCACGATCTCGTCGCCCTCGACCTTCACCTCGCCGCGCATGCCGCCGTTGATGTACGGATAGGTCTTGCTCGCGTGGTAGTGGTAGCTGCGCGTGCCGCCATCGAGGCCCTGGCCCGCGGGCACGGTGCAGAAGTGACCGTTCCACTCGTCGAGCGGATCGGTGGAGCCGAGCGGGCACGCGCTGTCGCTGCCCGCTTTCGCCTTCGGGTCGAACAGCCCGTAGATGGCGAATCCATCGAGCGCAAAGGCGATGGGCTTGTCCTTGCCCACCACCTTCTGGATCGCCAACGGCGCTGCGTGATAGTGGTAGTCGTCGCCGCGGCCGCTGTGGCCGCCGAACTCGTCGAGCTCCCCGATCGAGAACGAGTCCGCGCCGCGGTTGTTCAGCGCGTTGAAGATGGGAATGCCGTTGGCCGCAAGCGCGATCGCGCCCTTGCGCAGGTACAGCTTGCCCGACACGGGCTTGTCGGCGAGCTTCGGCTTCAGGGGAATCTGCCACGCGTTCGTGCCGGTGTAGTTCTGCGGCATCGGCACTTGCTGCTGCCAGCTGGTGATGCCCTTCATCTGCGTGAACTCGAGCGGCGCGTGCGGCATGCCGTCGCTCTCCACGTACAGCCACTGCGCGTCCCACCGGGTCTTCACGCTTGGCGCGAACAGATTGAAGGCGGCCGCCTGCCACGGGGCAGCATCGCCGGGCGCCGCGATTGCGCCAGCCATCATCGCCGCGATCGGCGTGGGGGCGAAGAACGAGCCGATCTCGTTCATTTCGCGGATGTGCTCGAGTTCGTGGCGCGCGATCGCCTGCTCCTCGGGCGGCAGGTCCGCGATGGCGATCGTGGCGGTCCCGCCATCGTACAGGTCGATGGTCACGCTCGTGTCGCGCACCGTCAGCAGCCAACCCTCGAGTTCCCGGTGATCGCGCGTGTCGTGCCAGAGGCGTGGCGGACCGTGATCCTCGTCGTGATCGTGCGCGCCTGGCGGGTGCGCGAGCGCCATGGCTGAAAGCGCGAGCGCCGACGCCCAGACGGAGGCGTGGATCCCGCAGCGCAGCATCCATCGAGTTTCACGAGCCATTGGTGCCTCCCTTGTTGCCGCCCTTGCCGCCGCCCTTCTTGCCGCCACCCTTGCCGCCACCACCGCCGTTGCCGCCGGACTGCGGCATGTCGTTCGGATCGCCAGTGCCCGCCTTCGGGTCGGTGTTCTTCGTGGGCATCTGCGCGTTGACCGCCTTCAGGTAGGCATCCAGGCGCTTCTCCAGATCCTTCACGCGATCCGGCTCGCCGGCGGCCAGGTCGTTGGATTCATCCGGATCCTTCGCGATGTCGTACAGGGACACCTTGCCACTGTCGTAGTTGCGCACGAGCTTGCGGTCTCCCAGATAGAGCGCACTCGCCGGCCCGCCGTTGTTCAGGTCGTAGTGGGGGAAGTGGATCACGATCTCCTCGTGGCTGCGCTTCACCTCGCCCGTGCCATCACCCTTCAGCACCGGCGCCAGGCTTCCGCCCTCGATTTCCGTGCGGGCATCGGGGTTGGCGGGCTTGGGAACCGGATGTCCGGACAGGTCGAGCATCGTTGGAAGCAGGTCCATCCCCGTGGCGCGGACATGACTCACGGTTCCGGCCTTGATGCCGGGTCCCGCCGCGATCAGCGGCACGCGGATGCCGCCCTCGCGCACGCTTCCCTTGCCGCCGCTGAAGGGCGGATTGGCCTGCGATCGCCCGCCTCCACCTCCACCCTGCGCGCCATGGTCGGCGCTGTAGAAGACATAGGTGTTGTCCGCGACGCCCATCTCCTTCAGCGCGGTCATCACGCGACCCACCTGCGTGTCGACATCGTGTGCGCCGGCGATCGCACCCAGCGGCTTGCCGCTCACGCCCGGCACGAGTCTCTTCGCGACCGCGAGCGACTCGGGCGTGGCCTCCTCCTCGCTGCCGAATCCGTAGTGCGAGATCTGCACGAAGAAGGGCTTGCCGGCCTTCACCTGCTCGCGCATGAACGCGATGCCCTTGTCGGTGATCACCGTGGCCTGCTTCGGATTCGGAGCAACGCCGCGTTCAGGCCCCTGGTTGCTGTTGGCGCCATCGCAGAGATCGAATCCGACCTTGCTGGGTTCGGCGCGTCCCGCATGCCACTTGCCGAAGTGCGCGGTGCCGTAGCCGAGTTCGCCGAGCCTCGCGCCGCTTGTCTTCACGCCCGCTGGCAGGTCCGGCTCGATCTGCGGCGGGATCATCCGCATCAGGCGGTACTTCGACGCATCCTCGGCGCCCTCGCCGCCATCGTTCGCCTTGCCGCCACCCTTGGCCCCGCCTTCGCGTCGCGAAGCGCCGCCCTCGTTCTGGTAGGTCATGTGCAGCTTGGCCGGGCTGATGCCGGTCACGAAGCTGGCGCGCGAAGGCGTGCAGCGGGGGCAGCTCGCGTAGAAGTCGCTGAAGCGCATGCCGTCGGCGGCCAGCTTCTCGAGGTTCGGTGTCAAGCCCGATGGCCGGGCGGGCGTGGCGGGATCCCCATCCATGTCCACCGAGATGCTGCTGGGGCCCTGCGCCTCACCCTGGATGAAGACGAAGTTGGGTGGGTGCTGCGACGGAGGTGCGGCGGCTGGCGCGAGAGCCAGCATGCCCAAGGTGCTTGCGAGGCGTGCGGTCCAGCCCAGCCTTGCCTTCATGACGTGTGCTCCACAATCAAGGTTCCAGTCAGCGGCGCCAGCCAGCGCCCGCATGGTCCGTGGAACGGCGGCAGGATCCGCATGATTGCATCCAATCGCTGCCTTTGTCGTCGCGGCACGGGTTTCGGAAGGGTCCTCCGCAAGCTCATGCGCCCGACAGCGCGATTTGGGCAACGCACTTGCGCCTCCGAGCCGTGCAGCCGGAAGGATCGTTCTGGTTACCCTCCGGGCATGAACTTCCGACGACTTCGGTTCGATGGGTTCGCGCTCGCGCTCGCGATGGTTGCCGGCTGCACCAGCGTCGAGCGGATGCCGCCGACGCCGAACGTCCATCGCGACGGTTCCGGTTCACGGATGCTTGCGGCGCTGCCGGTCGATCAGCAGCGGCCCGAGATGGACATCCTGTACGTGACCGATCGATCCGAGGTGGGGCGAAGCGAACGTGGCCCCGAATATGGCTACGGTCGAGCCACGTCGATGAACTTTGGAACCGCGACGGTGTCGCTGGATCCCAGGCCGAGCTGGGACGAGCTGGTGAAGCTCTGCGGTCAGGGGGAGGACTACTGCGCGTTCGGGCTCGACATGACCAAGGTCGAGGAGGTCGGCAAGGTCGAGCTAACGCCGTATTCGCTCATGGTGGTCGACGGCCAGCTCAAGCGAACGCCTGAATCGCAGGCGGATCTCGAGAAGGAAAAGGCGAAGTTCACCGCGCTGGTGAAGTCCCGACTGGACAAGTGCGCGCAGAAGGATCTCTACCTGTACGTGCACGGCTTCAACAACAGCTTCTACGACGCCATCGCGCGCTCGGCGATCCTGTGGCACTCGATCGGCCGACAGGGGATCTTCATGGCCTACACCTGGCCCGCGGGCTACGGCGGCCCGTTCGGATACTTCTACGACCGCGAATCGGGCGAATTCACCATCTTCCATCTGCGGGAGATGATCAAGGTGCTCGTCGAGGTGCCCGGGCTCGAGCGACTGCACATCATCGCGCACAGCCGCGGCACCGACGTGGCGACCACGGCGTTGCGCGAGCTGAACATCGGCCTTCGATCGCAGGGCAAGAAGGTGCAGGAGACGCTGAAGCTCGAGACGCTCATGCTCGCGGCGCCGGATCTGGACCTGGAGGTCTTCTCCCAGCGCTTCTGGCTGGAGAACCTGGGGGCCGCGGCCAAGCGCACGGTGGTCTACTTCAGCAGCGAGGACGAGGCGATCGGTCTCTCGAACTGGCTCTTCGGCAGCAAGACCCGCATCGGAACGCTCTCGCAGATCCCGTTCTCGCCGCAGCAGGTGAAGCTGATCGAGCAGATGCCGCAGATCCAGCTGGTCGAGTGCAAGGTGAAGGGCTTCGCCTCGTCGCACGCCTACGTGTTCGGCAATCCCGCCGCCATGAGCGATGTGGTGGCCGTGCTGCGTGACCGCAAGGACGTGGGCGCCGCGAACGGCCGTCCTCTCGAGTCGCACGGCAACGGCACGTGGCTGCTCACCAACGAATACTTCGCGAACATCGGAAAGCCCGAGCCGTGAAAGGCCCCCTCCGGTTCGCATGGTGGGGCGCCCTGGCGGCGCTCCTCCTTCCCGTGGTCTGGTCGGCGCTCGTGATGGAATTCTGCCTGCCGGGCCCTGCGCCACTTCGCCGCATCCTGGCGCTGGCCATTCCCGCCGCTTTCCTGCTTGCGGTCTGGCGCCTGCGCCGTCGACGGCAGGTGCTCGCGGTCGCCGCGGGCGCCTTCGCCCTTGGTCTCGCCGTGTTCTGGGCGCAGGCGGCCCGCAATGACCGCATCTGGAGCCGCGATGTCGAGGTCCTGCCATGGGCCGAGATCGATGGCGACCGACTGGTCGTGCACAACATCCGCTGCTGCGACTATCGCAGCGAGACCGACTTCACCGTGCGCCACCGCGACGACACCTTCGACCTTTCGCGCATGACCGGCGTCGACATGTTCCACGTGTACTGGGGCAGCCCCAGCATCGCGCACACCATGCTCAGCTTCGGGTTCGACGATGGGCGGCATCTGTGCCTCTCCGTCGAGACGCGTCGCGAGGAGGGGGAGGTCTACGACGCGCTGAAGGGCTTCTTCCGGCAGTACGAGCTGACGTACGTGTTCGCCGACGAGACCGATCTGGTGAAGCTGCGCACCAACCACCGCGGCGAGACCGTCTACATGTATCCGCTCATGGTTCCGATCGAGGGAGCGCGTGCCGTGCTGGTCGAGTACCTGCAGGCCGCCACCGACCTGCGCGAGACGCCGCAGTGGTACAACGCGCTCACCGACAACTGCACCACCACCCTGATCGCCCACGCGCGCCACACCGCCACGCCTGGGGCGCGCTTCGACTGGCGGTGGATCCTGAACGGCCATTTGCACGAAGTCATGCATGAGCGGGGGACCATCGACAGCACGGTGCCTCTGGAGGTGCTGCGGGAGCGCTGCTTCATCAACGATCGCGCGAAGGCCTGCGTCGACGACGCGCAGTTCTCGTGCGCGATCCGCGCGCCCTGACGTGGCCCGTTCGAACCCGAAAATCCGTCGCGGGATCGTGCGCGAACACCCTCACCGACCGCGACCTCCGGAATCGCGGACAACTCTTCCTTGAAAGGGCCCGCGCGCCTATACTCGCCCGGCTTTCCGCGATTTTCTTTTCCAAGAGGAACTGCATGGCCGCCAAGACACCGATCTACATGGACAACGCCGCCACCACCCGATGCGACCCGCGCGTCGTGGAGGCGATGCTTCCCTACTTCACCGAGAAGTACGGCAACAGCTCGAGCCGCAACCACAAGTTCGGCT
>JBMOGS010000089.1:0-5873 GCA_049318245.1 Phycisphaerales bacterium
GCGCGACCTGCGCGACAGCGGCGAGAGCGTGAAGCACCTGCGGTTCGAGTGAGGGTGATGGGCTGGAAATGAAAAGGGCCCCATTGAGAGGCCCATGAGGTGCCCCGAGGGGCTCACCTTGCGTCAACGTTTCCGTTGTCTTATTGCGGACAGCGCGAAACGTCGCTTCGATAGACTGGGAGCATTCTGACTCTTTCGAAGGGGATTGTCAATGCAACATGAAGCAGAAACCGGGGCGTATGTGCTGGGCCTCGATATCGGGACCAACTCGGTCGGCTGGGCAGTTCTGGGCCTGAGTGGCCAGGGACAGCCCGATTCAATCATTGCCTGCGGCTCGCGAGTGTTTGAGGCCGGCGTCGACGGCACCTCCGACCAGATCGCTGTGGGCAAGGATGCACCACGGGGCGTGGAGCGGCGCCTTGCTCGCCTTCAGCGGAGGCAGACCCTGCGTCGCGCCCGACGGCGTCGCAAGATCTTCCGTCTGCTGATGACGAATGGCCTGCTCCCGTCCATCGAGAGCACATCCCCCGCAGCCATCCATGCGTGCATCGAGCAGCTCGACGCTGCGCTGCGAACCACGTGGCTGCAGCCGGGCGACCATCGGGGGCAACTGGTGTTCCCCTACCTGCTCCGCGCAGCCGCGGCCAACAAGTCCCTGCCCCTCCACGAGCTCGGCCGTGCCCTCTACCACCTCGCGCATCGCCGCGGCTTCCTGAGCAACCGAAAGACGCGCGCCAAGGAGGATGATGAAGGCAAGGTGAAGCAAGGCATCAGCGAACTTCGCGCGGCCATGAAGGCCGCGGGTGCCGCCACGCTCGGCGCCTACTTCGCCACGCTGGAACCCCGCAACGGCCGCATCCGCGCCCGCTACACCGATCGATCGATGTACCTCGAGGAGTTCGACGCGATCCAACGCGCAAACCCCCAGGTCGCGGTCGAGGCCTGGCAGGCCTTGCACAAGGCATTCTTCTTCCAGCGCAAGCTGAAGTCTGCCAAGCACCTGATCGGAAAGTGCAGCTGCCTGCCTCGCCAGCGCCGCGCCAGCATGTGGCACCCGGTGTACCAGCGGTTCAGGCTGCTGGAGCAGGTGAACAACCTGCGGGTGCACAACCCCGAAACCCGCGAGGATCGCGGCCTCACGGACGCCGAGCGAGCCACGCTGGTCGATGCTCTTGGCAAGCAGGAGTCGATGACTGCCGGCGGCGTGAAGAAGTTGCTCAAGCTTCGCGGTTGCGAACTGTCGATCGAGCACGTTGGCTCCGGCAAGCTGATCGGAGACCGCACCGCTGCCGCGATGCGAAGGGTGTTCGGCGATCGCTGGGACAGCATGAGCGAGTCCGACCGCATGCAGGTCTTGCTCGATGTCCACTCCTACGAGCATGCCGATGCCCTGAAGCGAAGAGGTGCAAGCCACTGGAAACTCGAACCCGAGCAAGCAGCCGCGTTGGCCGATGCCTCACTCGAGCCGGGTTACGCCTCGCTCTCGGTCCGCGCGATGTCCCAGCTGATGCCGCACCTTGAGCGGGGTCTCAACTCGCGGGAGGCGCTCGATGTGGCCTTCCCGGGGCGATTCTCGGCTGGTACTGCCGTCGATCGGCTGCCGCCCGTCCGGACAGCGATGGGCGATCTGCGGAACCCGACGGTCAATCGGTCGCTCACGGAAGTGCGAAGGGTCGTCAACCGCATCATCGACAAATGGGGCAAGCCAAAGCTGGTACGCCTCGAGCTGGGTCGTGACCTGAAGCGTGGCCGCCGCGAGCGCGAGAGCCTGGCCAAGGACAACCGCGAGCAGGAGAAGCGGCGCGAGAATGCGGCCGCAGCAATCATCGCCGAGGCCGGCGTCCCGGCGCCCCGGCGATCCGACATCGAGAAGATGCTCCTGGCCGAGGAGTGCGGCATGACCTGCCCCTACACCGGCCGACGCTTTGGCATGGCCGATCTATTCGGCAAGACGCCGACGGTGGACGTGGAGCACATCATTCCGTACAGCCGTTCGCTCGACGATTCGTTCTCGAACAAGACCCTGTGCTTCGTCGAGGAGAACCGCAACGTGAAGCGGCAGCGCACGCCCCACGAGGCCTACTCGACCGATGCGGCTCGCTGGGAGCAGATGCTGGATCGCGTGCGACGCTTCAAGGGTCGTCATGCGCGGGCAAAGCTTGAGCGCTTCGAGATGTCGAATGTGGGCGAGGAACTGCTTGAGGAGTTCACCAGTCGCCAGTTGAACGACACCCGCTACGCCAGCCGACTGGCTGGCCAGTTCGTGGGCCAGTTGTTCGGCGGCTCCGTTGACGCAGACAGTGTGCGACGCGTGCAGGTGAGTACCGGCACCGTGACCGCACGGCTGCGGCAGGCTTGGCGCATGGGACTGGCGCTGCACGACGACGGCAAGAAGAATCGGGCTGACCACCGTCATCACGCACTCGACGCCATCGCTGTTGCGCTATCCAGCCCCGCACTGGTGAAGCGCATGGCCGATGCGGCTGTGCGTGGCGCCGCCGCTGGCCGGGATGGAAAGCTGCTGCAGTTCAGCGAGCCGTGGCCGCAATTCCTTGAGCATGTGAAGGCCGCGATCGAGCCGATCATCGTGTCACACCGTGTGGATCGGCGGCTGGCGGGCCCCTTGCATGAGGACACGCTCTACAGCCGGCCTCTTCAAGTGGCGGGCAAGTCAGTGTTCCGTGTCCGCAAGGGCATCGAGAGCATCACGGCTTCGACCCTCGCCGAACTCCCTGATCCTGTTCTGCGCGACACCATCTCCAATGCCTTGAAGAGCGAGCCGTCGGCCAAGCCATTCGCCACGCCCGCACTCCATCCGGTCGCCAGGTCTCAGGGGCAGACAATCGAGCGAGTCCGGCGACTCCGCGTCGGGGCATCACGGACACCGGTTCTGCTTGAAACGGCGCATGCCACGCGTTGGGTGGCGCCAGGCTCGAACCATCACATGGCCGTCTATGCCGTCACGGATGCAAAGGGCACACGCTGGGAAGCCGAGGTTGTCACGCGGCTGGAAGCCCATCGGCGCAAGATGCGGGGCGAAGCCATCGTCCGCACGATTCGAGAGGATGGCGCCAAGCTGGTCTTCACGCTTCGATCGGGGGACATTATTCGAGTACCTGCCGAAGATGGCGCCGCAGTCTTCCACGTGATTGGGAGTGCTTCAGGTGACACGGTTGAAACGAAGCCGGTGCATGATGCCCGACCCGCTGGCGAAATACGAAAGGTCGGCAAGGCAGGTGGCCGGGCGGTTTGGAGTGTGACCAAGTTGCAAAGGTCTGGCGCAGTGAAAGTCGATATCGGCGTTCTTGGCGAGGTGACCCTGAATCGTGAGTAGACGGCTCATCGACATCTCCGAGCGGCCCATGCGACTCCGCGTGCGAGGCGGCTTGCTGGTGTTGAAGTCCGCCGATCCAGGCGCCGAAGAGGTGACCGTGCCGCTCGGCGAGATCGAGGGCATCATGCTGGCGCACCCACAGTGCACGGTGTCGGCAAGAGTGATGTCCGAATTCGGTCGGTGGGGCGTGTCGCTTGTTTGCTGCGATGAGAGGCGGCAGCCATCCAGCATCATGCTTCCGATCGGCGAGCACGGCCGCATCGCCACGAGGTTCGCCGCTCAGGCGAGCATGTCACGGCCCGTACGAAAGAAGCTGTGGCGCCAGATTGTGCGTGCCAAGATCCGCAACCAGGCCGCCGTGCTGGTGCGCCTGCACGGTTTCGACCACGGCCTTTGTGCCATGGCAGCCGACGTGCTCTCGGGCGATCGCACGAACCTTGAGGCGACGGCGGCTGTCCGGTACTGGCGCCAGCTGTTTGATGACGAGAGCTTCCGGCGGGATCCGGCCCTGGGCGGGCGCAATGCGATGCTGAACTACGGCTACGCGGTGCTACGCAGCGTGGTGGCACGGGCGATCTGCGGCTCTGGCCTGCATCCGGCGGTCGGCCTGCACCATCACAGTCGTGGCAATCCCCTGTGCCTCGCCGACGATCTCATGGAACCGTTCCGCCCCCTGGTGGATCGCGCCGTGGCTGCATTCGGCCTCGGGCCCGTCGAGATGCCTGATCTTGATGCTCAGACCAAGCGCCGCTTGCTTCAGGCCCTGCTCGAGCGCATCCGGGTGAAGGACGAGCAGCGTACGCCATCGGACATCGCGGAACGCATGGTGCGGTCGCTGGCACGGGTGATCGATGGTGATGCCGAGCGCATGTGGACGCCGCTCCTTGAGTTCTGAACGCGCATTCCTTGTCCATTCGGCCTATCGCCCCGTGTGGCTCATGACCATGTTCGACCTTCCGGTGGATTCGCCTCAGGCGAAGCGGCGGTACACCCGGTTCCGCAAGGTTCTGCTGGACGCCGGGTTCATGATGATCCAGTACTCGGTGTACGCCCGCTACTGCGAGAGCGAGGATGCCGCCGAAGCCAAGCGCACGATCGTGCGCGCTCACCTGCCGATTCAGGGTGCCGTGCGCATGCTCAGCGTCACCGACCGACAGTTTGGGCGCATGGAGCAGTACCTCGGAAAAACCAGAGCGGGCCCGGATGAGCCACCCGGCCAACTTCTACTTTTCTGAAGCCCGCTTTGCCGCAACTCACGCGGCAATAGGGGCTTCTGCAATACAGGAGTCTATCGAAGCGACGTTTCGCGGCCGTTCACAACAGGATGGCGGAGCGCTGCGCCTTTGCATCGGAGTCTATCGAAGCGACGTTTCGCGGCCGTTCACAACCTCGCGACCATGATGCAGTCCTACGGGCTGGAGTCTATCGAAGCGACGTTTCGCGGCCGTTCACAACTTGCGGTACTTGCGGCGCGGGATCGGTTCGAGTCTATCGAAGCGACGTTTCGCGGCCGTTCACAACAGACGCTGCACGGAAGCCTCGATGCGCTCGAGTCTATCGAAGCGACGTTTCGCGGCCGTTCACAACAGGTCGAGGAGAACCAGAACGCGCAACTAGAGTCTATCGAAGCGACGTTTCGCGGCCGTTCACAACTCGTAGGCAAACACGGTCGCCGTCGAGAAGAGTCTATCGAAGCGACGTTTCGCGGCCGTTCACAACTGCCCTGGGCGAGTGGACGTGTTCAACGGGAGTCTATCGAAGCGACGTTTCGCGGCCGTTCACAACCAGGAGCCTGGTACTCACAGACCGTCAGCAGAGTCTATCGAAGCGACGTTTCGCGGCCGTTCACAACATCTCGGACTCCTCCTCGCGAGGCACCATGGAGTCTATCGAAGCGACGTTTCGCGGCCGTTCACAACGTATATGGGGGCAAGCGGCGCGGCTACTTCGAGTCTATCGAAGCGACGTTTCGCGGCCGTTCACAACCCAGTAACCATCACCGACCCAACGGGTCCGAGTCTATCGAAGCGACGTTTCGCGGCCGTTCACAACTCATGCTCACCAGCAGGGAAAGCGACCATGAGTCTATCGAAGCGACGTTTCGCGGCCGTTCACAACATGCTGGGCGTTCCCACCTGGCGAAACGATGAGTCTATCGAAGCGACGTTTCGCGGCCGTTCACAACCCCCAGGCTGAGCCGGTGCAGGACCACCTGGAGTCTATCGAAGCGACGTTTCGCGGCCGTTCACAACTAGATGTTGTTGTGCCGGCGCCAGCCCTTGGAGTCTATCGAAGCGACGTTTCGCGGCCGTTCACAACATGCTCTCGTGAGCCTCGTCGGTGACGGTGGAGTCTATCGAAGCGACGTTTCGCGGCCGTTCACAACTTTGACGCACTGCACAACCTGACCGGGCTAGAGTCTATCGAAGCGACGTTTCGCGGCCGTTCAAAACAACTCATCTCACCCCACCAGCTTCCCCCGCCTCCGCGCCCGCACCCTCGGCGACTCCTTCGGCAACCCCGCCGCCTTTCGCAGCGC
>JBMOGS010000090.1:0-5692 GCA_049318245.1 Phycisphaerales bacterium
CCACGCCCCCAAGCGCACCCGCGCCTGGGGGCGTGTGTGCGTTGGCGCGCGGCGATGTTTTCCCATGACTCACCGCGCGGCCACGCCACCGACCCGCGGCGCATGCGCGCCGTCGGCCTTGGACGATGACCGCAGGTGAGCTGCGGCGGCGGTACCAGGAGGTCGGCGGCGACGAGGCGCGCAGCCGCAACCGCGAGTACCTGATACGACGCATCCTTTGGATGCAAGCGATCTGCAATCGGCGAGACGTAACCTTGCAATCCGCGGCTACCGATCACTCACGTTCGACGACACGGCCGTCCTGAACCTTGCGCAGTCCGATCCTGCGGGATTCGTCGCGGACCTTCCCGACCGCGTGATCCTGGACGAGGTTCAGCGCGTGCCCGGGCTGTTCCTTGCCCTGAAGATGGCGGTTGACCGCAATCGCGCCCCGGGTCGCTTCCTGCTCACCGGGTCGTCGAATGTGCTGTTGCTGCCCACGCTCGCCGACTCGTTGGCCGGTCGCATGGCGATCGTGCGGCTGCATCCGCTCGCGCAGTGCGAACTCGAGAAGACGCGCCCCATCTTCCTTGAGCGGCTGATTGCGGGCCGATTCCCCATGGAGCCCGCGACCCGGCAGCGGGCGAAGCTTGCCGAGCGCATCGTCCAAGGAGGGTTCCCGGCCCTGCTGCCGCTGCCGACGGCAAGGCGCCGCGCGCGGTGGCACCGGGACTACGTCGAGACCATCGTGCAGCGGGATGTGCGGTCGATGGCTCGCATCGCTTCGCTTGATGCATTGCCCCGGTTGCTGGAACTGGTCGCCGGGCAGACTGCACGCACGCTGAACATCAGCGATCTCTCGGGCCCCTTCGGGCTCAGCCGCCCGACGATCCGCGAGTACGTCACGCTGCTGGAGCGGCTCTTCCTGGTGGAGGAACTGCCCGCCTGGCACACCAACCGCATCAGCAGGCTGGTCAAGGGCCCCAAGGTTCACGTCGCCGACACCGGCCTCGGATGTGCGCTGCTCGGACTGTCTGCCGAAGCGTTGTGGGCGGATCGGGACGCCTTCGGCCAGATGCTCGAAACGTTCGTCTATCTGGAACTTCGCCGGCAGGCGTCGGGCCGTGATGAACCGATCGGCTTCAGCCACTTCCGGCATCGTGATGGCGCGGAAGTCGACATCGTGGTCGAGCACGGGGCGGGCCGCATCAGCGGCGTCGAGGTGAAGGCCTCGTCGACCGTGCGCGCGTCGGACTTCAACGGATTGAAGGCGCTGCGAGAGGCCTGCGGCAAGCGATTCGGCTGCGGAGTGGTGGCCTATGACGGCGAACTCACCGTCGGATTCGGCGACGGGATGTACGCAGTTCCGCTTGCGGCGCTCTGGACGTGACGGCGCTGGCTCTTGGCGCGATCCGGAACTCCGTTCCTGATGCGCTGAAGGGGTATCTCGCTCTCGAGGGGAATCGGAAGCCAACCCGACCGTTCGAAACGTGTTTCGCCCGCCCTACCGCAAGAAGGCCAACGCGAAAGCGCATGGCCGCCCGGTCAAGAGAAGACGCCCAAGCCGCAAGGCCTGGGCGTCTTCGTTTGGTGCGAGTGAAATCGCACGGTGTTTGCCGAGTGATTCCAGTGGTTTCGGCTCTCGCGGTGGGCCAGAGAGACGCGTGCGTTCGGCACCTCGGGCCGCCGGAGCCCTTGCCATCTCTGCCACGGCGTGCGGTACGGCACCGTGCACCCTTTGAAAAACACGACCGGCGGCCCGAAGACCGCCGGTCGATCAATTCCAAGTCCTTGCGTCGTTTTCGCCGGCTCAGTCGCGACGACGACGCCCCATCACGCCCGCCAAGGCAAGCAGGACCGCGGCGCCCGGTGCGGGCACTGCGCCCACGGTCAGCGCGCCGCCATCAAGCTCGTAAGCCCAGTCCACGATGGTGCGCTCCAGGTTCGTGGAGCCCACGGCGACGCGAACCCACGCCTTCAGCACGCTGCCATCACCTTCGAGCGAGAGCACGCCGAGGTAGTTGTCGGAATTCAGCTTCCACTGCCCGGCCGCCGTACCAAACGCCGCTGCGCTGGCGCTGTATGACCACTTGTAGGCCGTGCTCATGCTGGACGCGTTGTTCGCGCTCGTGCCATCGAAACTGATGGTCGAGCCCACGGCCAGATTGACGGCTGTGCCGCCAGAGCTGTTGCTGCCGTTACCCACGAAGTAGGTGTCGGGAACCGGGTAGTTGGTGCCGAAGCGAAGGCCCGTGGTGCCCCAAGGATTGATCTGCCAGCCGGGAGCGCTTGATGGCAGCTCGCCGTTGGCTCCTGTGATCAGGTCGACGTAGACGCCTTCCGAGGTGGCCGGAAGGGCGATGTTCTTGATGCCGCTGTACACGATGGCGGCATCGGCCCCACCGGAAGTCACGGCCGTGGCGACCACGGCAGCGGCCGCACACGCGGCAAAGTGGCGATTCAGACGCTCAGAGGCAGATCTCATGATGGGAACTCCGGAAAAGTGGAGGGACGGGGGACGATCCCTCCGGAGGGAAGCCGGCGGGATGCTCGACGGCCGATCGGGGATGATCGGAGGGATCCGTCTCGCACCACGCATCATGAACCGAGAGTGATCGGACGCAACCGGAAAGCGGCCACATTTTAAAAGTTTGCGAGGCGAGTCGCTCCAAATGCCCCTGAGCCTCCAGATTCCGGCCCTGGCCGCAAATTTGCGTGAGAGCCCCGATGCTCCCTTGCCCATTGAATCCGCCCGCCGCATCATGCGGCCCGTGGTCCGGCGGCTGCTCATCATTGGCTGGGATGCGGCCGACTGGCAGCGGATCGACCCCCTTCTGGCCTCGGGGCGCATGCCGCGGCTGGCGTCGCTGTTGTCAGGCGGCACGCGCGGAGACCTCTCAACGCTACAGCCGATCCTCTCGCCGCTGCTCTGGACGTCGGTCGCCACGGGCAAGACGGCCGATCGGCACGGCATCCTGAACTTCGTCGAACCGAGCCCATCCGGCGACGGCGTGCGCATCAGTGCGAGCACCTCACGACGCACCAAGGCGCTCTGGAACATCCTTTCCCAGGCTGGCCTTCGGGTGCACGTGACGGGCTGGTACGCATCGCATCCGGCGGAACCGGTGCGCGGCGTCTGTGTCTCCAACATGCTGCAGGAAGGCGAGCCGCGCACGCGAACCGAGGCGTGGTCGCTGCCCGAGGGCGTGGTGCAGCCGATCGATCTGCGTGCGTCCGTCGCGGCATGCCGTCGCCATACCGCGTCGATCGACCCTCGGGAACTTGCACGTTACATCCCGAGTCTTCAACGCCTTCCCGCCAACGATGAACGGCGTACGGTGCTCACCCGACAACTCGCCCGCATGCATGCCGTGCATCAGTCCGCGCTGCTTGCGTTGCGGGCACAGCCCGACTGGAACGCCGCGATGGTCTTCTACGAGACGATCGACACGGTGGGCCATCACTTCATGCGATTCGTTCCGCCGCGCATGCCCCACGTGAAGCCTGGCGATGTGCAGCGCTTCGGGGGCGTGATGGACCACGTGTACGAGACCCATGACCAGATGCTGGGTGAACTGCTGGATGCGGCCGGCCCGGAAACCACCGTGCTGCTGCTGTCGGATCACGGCTTCCACTCGGACCATCGAAGGCCGGTGATCGACACGGACGACCTGAAGGAGCGTGCCGCGCAGGAGGCTCGTTGG
Organism: Phycisphaerales bacterium; assembly: GCA_049318245.1. GTDB lineage: Bacteria > Planctomycetota > Phycisphaerae > Phycisphaerales > SM1A02 > SYAC01. The sequence continues at coordinate 3,684 of JBMOGS010000090.1, forward strand.
CACCGCCCGATCGGCGTGCTGGCCATGAGCGGTCCGGGGGTCCGCGCTGGCGCACAGCCTGTCTCGCCCAGTCTGCTGGACATCGCGCCCACGGCGCTCGCGTTGCTGGACCTGCCCGCCGGCCGCGACATGCAGGGGCGCGTGCTGTCGGAGTGTCTGCAGCTGCCGGGCGCGCCCGAGCGCATCGAGAGTTGGGACGCCATCCACGGCGATGATGCCATGCATCCACCCGAGATGCGTCAGGACCCGTTCGAGTCGCACGGCGCGATCCAGCAACTGATCGACCTTGGCTACATGGCCGCGCCATCTGAAGGAGTGCGGGCGCAACTGGAGCTCACGCTTCGCGAGACGCGATTCAACAAGGCAGTGGTGCTGGCGTTCACCGGACGCGCTGCGGAGGCCGTGCCGATCCTGCAGGAACTGGTCGGCGAATGTCCGGACGAGCCACGGTACCGCGCGGATCTTGCGAAGATGCTTCACGCGGCGGGTCGACACGAAGCGTGTCTGGAGGCGCTCGCCGGACTTCCCCCGCCAAACGCCGAAGACACCGCCCTGCGACTGATGGGCGCGACGAGTCTGTTGCATCTGGGCAGGCTTGATGCCGCCGCACGCGCGGTCGACGCGATCCAGACCGGCGGGGCTGTGCCTGCGGAGGACCTGCTGCAACTGGGGCAGCTGCTCACCGTGCTTGGCCAGGACACCGACATCGACGTGCTTGCGAAAGCCGCCGCGCACGACCCCGACAATCCGATGGTGGCGCTGGCCCAGGCGCGGGCCGCGCTGCGCCGGCAGCGGCACGAGGATGTGGTGGATCACACGTTGCGAGCCGCGGAGTTGCGACACGCGCTCCCCGAGGCGCACTTCCTGCTGGGCGTGAGCCTGGCGTGGCTTGGTGACCTGCATCACGCTTGCAAGTCATGGGAGGTGACGCTGTCCCTGCAGCCGGGGCTCGTCGATGCGCATCGATTCCTCTCGGTGGCCTGCCTGGCCCAAGGCGACACGGCGGTGGCCGATCGCCATGGCGCCAAGGCCGACGAACTGTGGCGTGCAGCACAAGGCAGCGCGGGCGACGGCGAGGCCGGACCGGCCGAGGCCGAGTTGTCGCCGTGGGGCTGGCAAGCGCTGGCCCGGACACTTGGCGTGCAGGCCGGCTGAGTTCACCCCCCGCGATTGCGGTGCAGCGACGGATCGACCGCCGCCACCATCGCGTCAACCTGCAGCGGAAGCCCCAGGAAAGCCTGCATGCGCCGAGCCTGCTCGAGCGGGCGGGCCATCACCTCGGCATGCTCCACGTCGAGCACCTGAAAGTTCGGGCGTGCGGCCAGCCACTGGCGCACCTGCGCAAGCTGCGCCTGAAACACCTGCGCCAGCCGCTCCGGCGACAGCGCCGCACCCGTGCGACCGCTTCGCTGCAGCATGATCGCCTGCGAACGGATCACCTCGATCATCGGCCGGTTCATGAACACGATCCGATAGGGCCGGTCGTCGGGCAGGTCGACCAGCAACATGTGGATGATCTTCACGGCGTGGCTGCCGGCCCGGTCCAACCACGCGCGATCCGAGCGCAGCCTCTTGACCGCCTCGAGTTCCAGGTAGCCACGCGGGTTGTCATCGTCGGCCCCGCGCGCGGCGTCGGTGAGCACGGGCACCCCGCCGGCCTTCAGCATCTGCATGGCCATGCTGGTTCCGGACCGGGGAAGCCCCGAGACGACAATGACCGGAGCCTCGGAAGTCATGCGCAAAGCGTAACAGCGCGTGCGGCGCAGCCCGGAACGCACGCGGGCGGCGAAGCCGCACGCGGCTCGCCGTTTCAAGAACGAGAGAACGCGATCGTCAGGTCGCGTTCTTTCGTGAAGGAAGCGGAGAGGGTGGGCCAGCGGAGAGACCTGACCGAGGCACTGGCCGCCCCTCGCGGGCGTGCCCGCGAATTGTCTCTCCGCGCATCGAGAGACCTCGCGCCCCAGTTTGTCTCTGGTTCACAGTTCCAGAGGCCGAAATGCACGAACACA
>JBMOGS010000091.1:0-5234 GCA_049318245.1 Phycisphaerales bacterium
GGATGAAGGAGCGACGAGACGGATCGTGGGATGGAGGGTTTGAAGCCATGGCGAATTGCAGGCCTGCGGCTCTCAAGCGCGGAGGAACCGGGGTGGCCGTCATGGTGTCTCGAAATCGCCCGCAGTCAATTCAAAGATCCAAGATTCAGGCACTCGTGGCCTTTCACACCGTCCCCCGCGCCCAGACGCCGCTCCAGCGCGGGCCGCATTCCAAAGGCTGCCACGGCCAACGCGCTACACTCTGTCGCCTTCAGGCACGCGTAGCTCAGCGGATCAGAGCATCGGTCTTCGGAACCGAGGGTCGCAGGTTCGAATCCTGCCGCGTGCGTTCCCGGCCTCCGGGGCTACTCTTCCCGCCCCCATGCCCATCGTCACGGCCACCAACATCCGCGTCACGCTCGGGGCGAAGCAGGTGCTCGACGGCGCCACCATCGCCATCGAGCCCGGCGAGCGCGTCGGCCTGGTCGGCCGCAACGGCTGCGGCAAGACCACCCTGCTGAAGGTTCTCTGCGGCACCGCCAAGTTCGACTCCGGCGACGTGAGCGTGCAGCGAGGCACACGTCTGGGCTACATGGCGCAGGAGCACCGCTTCGACGCCGGCGACACGCTGCGCAGCGCCGCGGCGAAGGCCATGGCCGAGGCCGATCGCGCAAAAACGGAACTGGATCAGGTCTTCGAGGCGATGGCCACCGCCGAGGGTGCCGAGCTGCAGCGCCTGATGGACCGTCAGGTCGAACTGGAGGAGGCCATCGAGCGCGGCGGCGGCTGGAGCAACGACCACCTCGTCGACGCCGTGCTGCACGGTCTCGGCTTCGAGGACGCGCAGTTCGACATCCCGATCACCGGGCTCAGCGGCGGCCAGAAGGCGCGACTCAGCCTTGCCCGCCTGCTGCTGCAGAACCCCGACGTGATCATGCTCGACGAGCCCACGAACCACCTCGACATCGAGGGCTGCAAGTGGCTCGAGACCTTCCTGGCCGAGACCTTCAAGGGCGCGGTCATCGTGATCAGCCACGACCGCCGACTGCTCGACCGCGTGGTGCACCGGATCGAGGAGATCCACGAAGGGCGCGTGCGCAGCTACCCGGGCAACTACGAGGCGTTCGTCGCGCTTCGTGCCGAGCGCCACCTCACGCAGATGCGCGTGCACGAGAAGCAGCTCGACCGCATCCGCAGCGAGGAGCGCTACATCCTCCGCTACAAGGCCGGCCAGCGCGCCAAGCAGGCCCGCGGCCGCGCCACGCGCCTCGAGCGCTTCAAGCGCGACGAGCTGGTCGAGCGCCCGATCGAGCTCGATTCGATGCAGATCCGCCTGCCGAGCGGCCCGCGCGTGGGCGACTCGGTGCTGGTGGCCGAGCAGATCGGCAAGACACTCGGCGACCGGCAACTCTTCAGGACCTTCGACCTCTTCATCGCGCCGGGCGAGCGCATCGGCGTGATCGGCCCCAACGGCGCGGGCAAGACCACGCTCATCCGGACGCTGCTGGGCGAGCTCGAGCCCGACACCGGCACCATCAAGCGCAGCCCCAAGATGCACGCGGGCTGGTTCCGCCAGACGCATGAGCATCTGGACCGCTCGCTCACGATCTGGCAGCACCTGCAGCGAACGGTGCCGGCGCGCCCAGGAGGGGCCAAGCTGACCGAGCAGGAGGCGCGCAACATGGCGGGCGCCTTCCTGTTCAGCGGCAGCGAACAGGAGAAGGTGCTCGGCGAGCTCTCGGGCGGCGAGCGTGCGCGCGCGGTGATCGCGGGACTGGTCGCCGGCGGCCACAACCTGCTCGTGCTCGACGAGCCCACGAATCACCTCGACATTCCGAGCGCCGAGCGGCTGGAAGAGGCGCTCGCGATGGATCCCGACGACGGCGGATTCGACGGCGCACTGCTGCTGGTGAGCCACGATCGCGCGCTGCTCGCAAGCACGTGCGAGAAGCTCATCGTGGTGGACGGCCACGGCGGGGCCACGCTCTTCGACGGCACCTACGACGAGTGGGAGGAGCGCCGCGCCGCCGAGGCGAAGGCCGCCACGAAGGAGTCCACGAAGCGACCGGCACCCGCCGCGAAGCCGGCACCCAAGGCGGCGGAGCGCACGTCGGCCCCCGGCCCGAAGCCCAAGCGCTCGCCGCTCGACAACCGGAGCGCGGACGACCTCGAGGCCGCGATCGCCAGGTTCACCGCACGCCGCTCGCAGATCGACGAGGAACTCGCGAGCCCCGCACTGGCCCGTGATCGCGCGAAACTCGACAAGCTCGTGAAGGAACGCGAGAAGCTCGAAGCCGATCTTGCCGCCCACGAGGAAGCCTGGCTGCGCAAGGCCGAGACCGGCTGACGCTCAGCCGGCGAGCCACTCGCGCGCCGTCTGCAGCAGCAGGTAGACGTTCAATCCAACGATGACGGCGGCGATCGTCCACGCGATCGCCGACAGCATCGGCCCGTTCGCGAAGCCGCCCATCTTCCCGCGATCACCGGTGAAGCGCACCAGTGGCACCACCGCGAATCCCAGCTGCATCGACAGGATCACCTGGCTCAGGATGAGCAGCTTGCCCACCCCCTGCTCGCCCGCAATCGAGGCCACGATCACCGCCGGCACCACCGCCACAAGTCGCGTGACAAGCCGGCGCATCCATGGCTTCAGGCGCAGATCCAGGAACCCCTCCATCACGATCTGGCCCGCCAGCGTGCCCGTGAGCGTGCTGGCCTGACCACTCGCCAGCAGGGCCACCGCGAACAGGGTGCTGGCGGCGGGAATCCCCAGCGCCGGCGACAGCAGCCGGTAGGCGTCGCTGATGTCGGCCACATCCGCATGCTCGGTGCCGTGGAACACCGCCGCCGCGAGCACCAGGATCGCCGCGTTGATCAGGAAGGCGAAGAGCAGCGACACCGTCGAGTCGATCGTGGCGAAGCGCACCGCGCGCGCCTTGCCTTCGTCGGTGCGCTCGTAGGCGCGCGTCTGCACCACGCTCGAGTGCAGGTACAGGTTGTGCGGCATCACCGTGGCGCCCAGGATCCCGATCGCGATGTAGAGCATCGAAGGGTCGGTCACGATCGCGGGCGTTGGCAGAAGGCCACCGACCACGCCCGACCACGCGGGATTCGACACCACCAGCTCGTACGCGAAGCATGCGCCGATCGTGGCCACCAGTCCGCCCACGATGCACTCCAGGATCCGGAAGCCGCGGCTCTGCAGCAGCAGCACCACCATCACGTCAAGCACGGTGATCAGCACGCCGACCACCAGCGGAATGCCGAAGAGGAGATTCAGCGCGATCGCGGATCCGATCACCTCGGCCATGTCGCACGCGGCGATCGCGACCTCGCACAGGCCCCACTGCGCGAACCCCCACGCCCGTCCCGAGCTGTCGCGGCAGGCCTGCGCCAGATCGCGCTCCGCCACCACACCCAGCTTCACCGACAGGTGCTGCAGCAGGATCGCCATCAGGTTGCTCAGCAGGATCACGCTCAACAGCGCGTATCCGAAGCGGGCCCCGCCCGCCAGATCGGTGGCCCAGTTGCCAGGGTCCATGTAGCCGACCGACACCAGCAGCCCCGGCCCCGCGAACGCGGCCATCGTGCGCCAGAAGCCGCCGGCGCGCGCCACCGGCACGCTCGCGTGCACTTCGGGCAGCGAGACGCAAGCCGCCGTCCGAAGCCATCCGGTCCGTGCGATCTGCTCCGCGCCGTGCTGCGACATGGACGCCAAAGATACTGGCCCCAAAAGAAGCCCGACCCAAGCAGCGAGACTTGGGTCGGGCCAGCGGTGGATGACGTGTGCGATCCGGCTTCAGGGCGCCTCGGGCACCTCCGGAGCGGAGACCGCGCTGTCGGGCTGCGCCGCCAGGGCGAGCGATTCGCGCTCGAGCATCTGGCAGGCATCGAGCTGGCCGTCGTGATCCTCGTCGCGGCCATAGCCACGCGCGATCTCGACCCAGTCGGGAATCCTGTTGGCGTTGCAGTCGGTCTCGCAGCCGTCCGGCAGCCCGTTGCCATTGGCGTCGCTGCTCCAGCCACGCGCGATCGACTCGGCGTCCGGCACGCCATCCTGATCGCAGTCGGCGCGATCCAGCATCACCGCGCCCACGCGCACCACGCCGTCACTGAAGGCATCCGTCTCGGCACCGTCCGCGGAGCCTCCGTGCACTCGGACGTCCGCACCCTCGCCGTGCAGGCTCCAGAACTTCGGCGACAGGTTGCCGTCGAAGATCGCGTCCTCGATGCGGGCGGAGCCGCCGAGCAGATACATCGCGCCGCCGCTCTCGGCCGAGGCGTTGCGGCGGAACTCGCCGCCTCGCACGCGCACCTCGGCGCCCTCGGCATACACGCCGCCACCCCAGGCGCCCGAGACGAGCCGGTTCGACTCGACCTGCGTCTCGAACAACTCGATGGAGCCGAGTTTCGCGCTCACGCCGCCGCCGAAGGTTCCAGCCGCGTTCTCGCGAACCACGCATCCGTCCAGATGCACGTCGCTCCGTTCGCTCTCCACGGCACCGCCAGCGGTCTCCGCGCGGTTGGACTCGAAGCGGCAGTCCTCGAAGCGAACGCGCGCGTTGCTCGCGCTGGCGCCGCCACGATTGTCGATGAACCGGCACGAGGTGAATCGGGCCGCACCGTCCAGAACGGACGCCCCGCGGCCCGATTCCCCCCGGCCTCCCTGGAAGGTGATGCCGTCGAACTGCACGGAACCGCCGCGCACGCGCGCGACCGGCCCGGTGACGCCATCGCCAACCAGACTCGTGGACCCCGCACCGCCCACCCCCCACAGGTGGAGCGTGCGCTCCTGAAGATCGATTCGCTCGCGATACACGCCCGGCGAGACCAGGATCGTCGCGCCCTCCGGCGCCGCATCGATGGCCTGCTGGATCGTCGCGAAGTCGCCTGGCACGGCGATCGCCTGCCGCACCTCGCCTGCCAGCGTGGTGCGCCACGCGGCGTCGGCAACGGTGGCCGCACTGTTGGCGGAGCCGATGAAGGTGCCGTTCAGGAAGGCGAAGAAGGCCCCCGCTCCCGCGACCGAGAGCGTGAAGACGCCCCACGCGCGACGATTGCGATCGTGCACCCCTCCGCGCACCTGAATGATTCCTTCGCTGTTCGGTTCCATCGCTTCGTCTCCAGAATGAGCGCACACCGACGCGGCGATGCACCTGCATCGCCGAACCATCCCGCATGAACTGATCTGGTCGTTGTCGGTCGGGCGCGACCCTCCTCGCGTCCGACCTTCCCTGCCGCGGGCATTCCCGTGC
>JBMOGS010000092.1:0-5210 GCA_049318245.1 Phycisphaerales bacterium
ATGCCCTGCACCGACTCGAGGTCTTCCTGAGACAGTCGATGCCCCGGCGGAAGGTCGGACGCGACAGCCATCACGGTGGTCACGGTGGCGCCGTCACTCGGGCCAGGGCCAAGAAGACGTTGCATGCCTGCGGCAAGCACTGCGGCCAAGACCGCGACACAGGCTCCGATCAGCAGAAGTCTGGAGTTGGACATGCGTTCTCCGCGCGGTTTTCCGAGGTGTCCGGGGCGAAGGTGCCCTCGGCCGTCGAAGAATGGCGGGGCGGCGCGGGCTGCGCAAGTCGCGTCAGGCGTCGGGTTCGCGGATCATCGAGGCGCTTCCCGACAGACTCGTGGGAAGCGGCATGATCTGGCTCAGGCCCAGCAGTCGATTCGAGGCGTAGGGGGCCTCCACCCGAACCTCGATGACGGTTCCGGCCGAGGCTGCGCTCGGGTCCAGGGGATCCAGCGTCACCGTGGCATCCACCACGCCACTGCCCTGAAGGGCGTTCTGGACCGCTTCCGTGACCTGCTGCGATGAAGCCCCGGAAAGTGACGCCACGCGGGCACCCACGCGCGCTGCGTGCTCGATCTGCACCTTCTTCAGGACGGCCCAGCCGTACTCGAAGCCACCAAAGATCACCAGCAGCATGACGGGCAGAGCCACGACCGACTCCACGCTTTCGGAGCCACGCGTGCCGCGATGGAAGTGGGACCACTTCACTTGATGATGCTCCCACGGGTCTCCCAATACCACCATGCGCCGATCGTGCCCGCGAGGATCGCGGGCGCATACGGATACCACCCCTTGAACCGAGGCTGGATCACGCGCTGCACGGCGGGGCTTGTTGCAGCGCGGCCGGTCAGGATCTTTCGGAGACCGCTCGCCGAGGTGGCGAGGCTGTGCAGCACCATCAGGGGAACGTCGCGCACGCCCGAACGCCGGATCGTGATCGCGATCGACCAGATGAATCCCGCGATCGCCACGCACATCACCAGCAGCGCGGAGCGCTCCGCGCCAACCCACGCGCCCAGCGCCATCATCAGCTTGGCGTCGCCGGCGCCACCGCCTGCCAGCGAGTATGCGGCGATGAAGATCCCGCCGGCGATCAGCATGCCGAGCGCCGACTGGCCAAGTCCTGCCATTCCGCCAACCCATCCGGCGTGCGCCAGACCCAGCGCGAGCAGGGGCAGCGTGAGCCAGTTTGGAATGCGCATGGTCCGCAGGTCCGTCACGCACGCGATGGTGGTGGCCACGACGAGCAGCACCCACACCCAGAGCGGGGCGGGGAACCACACCTTGTCGGTCGGATAGAAGGCCATGAGGAAAGAACTGTGCATTCAGAATGCTCTGGTCTGGGATTTCGTCAAGCAGAGGGTACCATCTTGCGCGTGGAACCCGCGGATTTCAGCAAGGTTTCCGGTCCTCCGAGTCGCCGAGGTCACTCGAGCGTGCTGGTGGTGGTGGCGATTCCATCGGTCCTGCTGATGTGCTGGATGGGGGTGCAGATCGGGTTCGCGGTCAAGGCTGGAGGTCAGGCTCAGATGGCCGCCGATGCCGCCGCCCTTGCCGCCGCCGCGCGTCATGCGGACGGGGTGCAGGCCAAGAATCAGGATGCTGTGGCAGCGGTCGAGGCGTGCGCCGGGCCGAATGGTCCGGTCTCGATCTCCGTGGTCAATGCTCCGGGTGGCGGTGGTGATGTCGAGTTCGGGCGGTGGAACGCCAGCACGCGCGTGTTCACCCCCGATGCGCAGGGTGGTCCGGCCGTCCGCGTGACGGTGCGATTCGCCTCGGACAACGCGAACGGGGTGCCGTCGCTGCTCAACTGGGGAATCTTCCAGACGGGCGCCGCACCTGCCTTCATGCGACGGAGCATCGCCGTCTACACGCCGCCCACCCATGCGCACTCGCTGCTGCTGACCGGGCCGGATGCGGGAGCGCTTGATGTCGATGGTTCCGCGACCGTGAAGGGCCGTGGCGGCATCTATGTGGCGTCGTCGGATCCTGCTGCGGCGATGGTGCGCGGCGCGGTTCGGCAGGGCGAGACACTGGATGTGCCCGTGCTTCGGCTGGCGGGCGGCATCGACGAGGTGTCTCGGGGCGCGGTGGCAGGCTCCATCGAGGAGGGCGTGACTGTTCCGGCCGATCCGATGGCTGGCGTCGCCCTGCCGCCGATCGATGGTGCCGCCTCCGGAAGCGTGACGAATCCGGGTGGCGGCACGGTGCGTGTCCCGCCGGGCGCGCATGAGGACCTCTCGGTGGCGGCGGGCACGGTCATCCTGGAGACCGGCCTGCACCAGTTCACGCAGAGCGTTGAGCTGTCGGGGTCGGCCGTCCTTGTTCTCGAGAACGCGGCGATCGAACTGGCGCCGTCGGCGACGGTCTTGATCTCTGGAACGTCGAGCGTCACCGGCACCGGCATCGTGTCTGGCGACTGGCAGGGATTCTGGCTGCTGCAGCGCGGCCCGGCATCGGCCTGGAGCGTGACGGAGGGCGCCTCGGTCGATGTGGATGGAGGCGCCTATGGGCCGGAAGTGACGCTGACCGTTTCGGACGAGGCGCGATTCGTGTCGTCGCTCGGGATCCTGGGCCGGGCGCGCGTGGAGGGCACGTCATTCCTGCATGCGGATCAGCGCATCGAGGCGCTGGACCTGCCGGTGGTGCCCGGCCGTGCGCGCCTTGTGCGCTGACGGAGACACGGACCCCGATTCAACGGGACGCGGATGGCTTTCGCCGCTGACCCGCCGCAAGCAGGTCGGCCGCGTGCTCGTCCGTGACCTGCTCGAAGCGCCGGTAGAACTGGCCCACGGCCCAGAAGTCGGGTGTCTCCCGCAGGCACACGAAGCGATCGCAGTGCGCGCGCACGCTGGCGGTCGCGTCGGTGCTTGCGACTGGCGCCGCGGCGATGAGCTCATGCGTGCCGCAGTCTCGCAGCATGCGAAGTGCGGCCAGCATGGTGGAACCGGTCGCGACGCCGTCATCGACCACGATCACCGTGCGATGCCTGGGCCGCGCCTTCGGACGGACCTTGCGGAAGACATCCTGCTGTCGCGCGATTTCCGTCATCTGGAGACGTCGCTCGCGCTCCAGCCATGCGGCGCCGGCCTCGCGAACAAGGTGGCTGTTGCCATTCAGGTGGATGTCGCCGCTCTCGTTCACGGCGCCGATCGCCAGTTCCGTGCGGTCGGGTGCGCGCAGTTTCCGGCTCAGCACCACGTCGAGTTCGGCGCCGAGGGCCTGTGCCACCTGCAGGCCGACCTCCAGCCCGCCGCGTGGTATCGCCAGCACGAGTGGCTCGACCATGGGGATGGCCTTCAGGCACTCGGCGAGGCGAAGGCCCGCTTCGGATCGATCCGGAAAGGGTGACGGATCCAGGGCGGGGGGCGTCGCGGTGGGGGCACGGGCCATGGCGCACCTCAGGCCAGCGCGGGTTCCAACGCCGCGCGGTTCATCGCATCCGCCAGACGGCTGAGCTTCGCGTCGAAGCGACCCTCCTCGTTGAGGGAGCGCTGGAGGTTCGACGCGATCGTGCGATGGCCAAGCAACTTGGCCCAGGTGCGGGCGCACCCGTATCCAGCCATCTCGTCGTGCTCGATCCGCTGGGCCGCTGCGATCACGGCGGCATCACGGACATGGGGTTCCACGCGGGCGAGTCGCGCAAGCTCAAGGCAGTCAGCACAGAGCCCCTTCATGCCCTGGCTGCCTCCGCGTCTCGGGGTGATGCCGAGTTCGTCGAAGATGCCTTCGAGCCGCGTGGCGTGAACCTCGGACTCCGCCTCGTGCGCCTGGAGAGCGCGGAGAAGACGGGAGTTCGTGGTCACGCCTTGCAGAGTGCGGAGGGCCTCGATGCTGGCGGCCTCGCCCGCGTGGAGTTCATGGAGTTGCGCGACGAACAGGTCCTGGAGCTTCTGGAGCGGCATGGGCGTTCTCCTGTTCAGCGCATGGGATCGAGGACCGTGCGGTCGTCGACGCGTCGCACGCCGGGTGCGTACTGCGCGGCCCGCTCGATCGCGTTGCGCTCAGCCCAGGAGCGCACGGTGCCCGTCAGGGTGACCACGCCGTCCGCCACGGCGACATCGATGCGTTCCGCCTCGCGATCGGCCTGTCGCCGGAGGGCGCCGTCGATCAGCCGCTTGATCTCGTCGGGGCGCGCCCCGTTGCGCACGATCGAGATGAGGTTCACCACGCCCTTCACGCCGATCAGCCGCTGGATCGCCTGTTCCGCGTGCGCGCGCTGGGGCCACGCCTCCACGCGGCCCTCCAGCGTCACGATGCCGTCGGCCACGGTGCTGCTGATGCGCTCGTCGGGCACCAGGATGTCGGCCTTCAGCGCCCCGCGAACGCTGGTCGCGATGCGCTCGTCGGTGCGTTCCCATGCGGTCGGGATCTTCACCACCAGCTGGTTCACCACGTCGCGCACCCCACGCACGCGGTGCGCCGCGTCGACGGCGGCGAGCTTCTTGGGATACGACGCGATCGTGCCGGTCAGCGTGACCACGCCGCCATGCACCTGCACGCCGACCTCGGGTGCATCCACCGTCGTGTCGCAGGCGAGCTCGTTCAGCACGTCGTTCTGGAGCTGTGCGTCGGACGAGGCAGGGCGCGTGGCGGTGGTGATCATGATGGGTTCCTTGCAGGGGGCGAGTGGATGGACGAAGGCACCCTACGGCCTCGCTGCAGCGATGCACGTGCACCGCGTGGAATTGGTGACTCAACCGCGGCGCACGCGAGTCGGGGCGCGCGGAAGCCTCGCGTGCGCCGAACGCGTTCGTTCAGGCGTTCGTGATCGACAGCGTGAAGTTGGCGTGAAGCGCAGCGCCGGCGCGGACGATCGGGGCTCGCCCATCGGTGAGGGCGCTGGTCGCCGCGACCATGGGCTCCACGCAGGCCACGCCGGAGCCGGTGGCGGCAGGCGAATACAGCTGCAGGAAGGGGTACTCGCGGCCGATGTCCACGCGCACGTGCCTGCCCGGCAGGTGGACCGTGGCGGTGCCGCGTCCCGCGTCGGCGCGCTCGAACAGCGCATCGTCACCGTGGCAGCAGGGAACGTCGCCGGCGACGAGACTCGGCGAGGGTGCCGCGTCCGCGCTCGGCAGGCCGCGCGCATCGAGCGGCACTGTCCGGCGCGTCGGCAGCGAGATTCTGCTCCCGGCGATGGAGGGGATCGCGATGTACGGGTGCCATCCGAAGGCTGCGGGAACGTCGCAGCCGCCGTCGGCCTCGATGCGGGT
>JBMOGS010000093.1:0-5207 GCA_049318245.1 Phycisphaerales bacterium
CCGATCGCGGCCAAGCAAGCCGGAGCTCCCGGGGCTGCGGCCTGGCAGGAAGCCGTGGTGAAACTCTGTCATCTGCCAGCGGCGCTGGGCCTCATCGTCTCGGTGACGCTGCTGATCATTGGCATCGTCAAGCACCGCACTGGCGACACTGCGGAAGTCGCTGCTACAAAAAGCTTCGTTGACCAGCCTTAGCACAGCTCCTGGTGCATGTTGATGACACACTGCGTTTCAACCATCCTCCGCGCGAGAGATCCGAGGCGAAGCCATGAATGAATCCGAAACCAGGGCCGAATACATCGACACCGCACTGAAGGCGGCTGGCTGGGGTGTTGTGGATGGCACCAGGGTTTCGCGCGAGTTCCCGATCACCAATCCGCAGACGGCGGGGCGGGCGCAGCGCGGCAAGCAACTCACCGCCGATTACGTGTTGAACTACCGCAATCGCAAGCTTGCGGTCGTCGAAGCGAAGAAGTGGAACAGGCAGGTGAGCGAGGGCGTGGCGCAGGCCAAGAATTACGCCGAGAAGCTGTCGATTCGATTCGCATATTCAACGAATGGGCAGGGCATCTACGCGGTCGACATGCAGACGGGAAGGGAGGGCGAGGTGGCCCGGTACCCAACGCCCGACGAGTTGTGGGCCTCGACATTCGCGGAGGCCAATGCGTGGCGCGACCGGTTTGCCGCGGTGCCGTTCGAAGACAAGGGCGGGTCGCATCCGGGCCGCTACTACCAGGATGTGGCGGTCGAGCGTGTGTTGGAGGCGATTGCGCAGAACAAGAAGCGCATTCTTCTCACGCTTGCCACAGGCACGGGCAAGACGTTCGTCGCGTTCCAGATCGCTTGGAAACTCTTCAACAGCCGGTGGAGTCTTGGTGGTGAAGCGACACGCCGGCCACGCATCCTGTTTCTGGCTGACCGGAACATCCTTGCCAATCAGGCCTACAACGCCTTCTCCGCGTTTGCAGACGACGCGCTGGTTCGCATTTCGCCCGGCGACATCAGCAAGAAGGGGAAGGTGCCCAAGAACGGCAGCGTGTTCTTCACGATTTTCCAGACCTTCATGAGCGGCCGCACGGCGAGCGGAGAGCCTGCGCCGTATTTCGGCGAGTATCCACCCGACTTCTTTGATTTCATCGTGATCGACGAGTGCCATCGCGGGGGTGCCGACGACGAGAGCACCTGGCGCGCAATCTTGGAGTATTTCGCGCCCGCCGTGCAGCTGGGTCTGACCGCCACGCCAAAGCGCACCGACAACGCCGACACCTACCGATATTTCGGCGAGCCGGTGTACGTGTATTCACTCAAGGAAGGCATCAACGACGGCTATCTGACGCCGTTCAGGGTGAAGCAGATCCAGACGACGCTTGACGAGTATGTGCACGTCGACGATGACCAGTTGATCGAGGGCGAGGTCGAGCGCGGCCGGGTGTATGTGGAGAAGGACTTCAACAAGATCATCGAGATCAACGCGCGTGAGCAGAAGCGCGTCGAGATATTCATGAATCTGATCAATCAGCGCGAGAAGACGCTGGTGTTCTGCGCCAATCAGGCGCACGCGCTGCAGGTTCGCGACCTGATCAATCAGCTGAAGAGCAGCGCTGATCCGAATTATTGCCACCGGGTGACTGCGGACGATGGTGCGCTGGGGGAGCAGCACCTGCGCGACTTCCAGGATGGCGAGAAGACGATTCCGACGATCCTGACGACATCGCAGAAGCTGTCCACGGGCGTGGATGCCCGCAACATTCGAAACATCGTGCTCATGCGGCCCATCAACTCCATGATCGAGTTCAAGCAGATCATTGGACGAGGTACGCGGCTGTTCGACGGCAAGGACTATTTCACCATCTACGACTTCGTGAAGGCGCACCACCACTTCAACGATCCCGAGTGGGACGGCGACCCGGCGGAGCCCGAGCCTGCAGTGCCGGCGGGGGATGTGCCCAAGTTGCCAAGTGAGCCGAGGGAGCCGCGTCCGGAACGGCCCGCGCGCATCCGCATCCAGCTGGCTGACGGCAAGGCTCGCATGATTCAGCACATGATGAGCACCACCTTCTGGCACCCCGACGGAACCCCCATGTCTGCACAGCAGTTCATGGAGATGTTATTCGGCAGGTTGCCAGAGTTCTTCAAGAACGAGGCTGAGTTGCGATTGATCTGGAGCGACCCGCTGACGCGCAGGAAGCTGCTGCAGGGGTTGGCGGATGCCGGATTCGGTGGCGTTCAACTAGCCGAGATGCAGCGCATCATCGACGCCGAGAAGAGCGATCTATTCGATGTGCTTGCGCATGTTGCCTATGCGGCCGTGCCGATCACTCGCGAGGCGCGGGTGAGCAGGGCGCGTATCTACATCGGGAACACTTTCACCGCCAAGCAGCAGGGATTCCTCGACTTTGTCCTGTCGCACTATGTGCGCGTGGGCGTCGAGGAACTCGATCTGGAGAAACTCACGCCACTGCTCAAGCTGAAGTACCACGACTCCATTGCGGATGCCGTCGCCGACCTTGGACAGGCCGATCAGATCAAGACGGTCTTCGCCGGCTTCCAGAAGTTCCTGTACCAGTTGCAGGAGATTGCTTGATCGGCGACCGTCGGGCTACGGAGTCGCGCAAGGCTTGTCTGAATCCGTTGGGATAGATCAGCCCGGCACCGGCCATGAACATCGCGGCGCAGCGCACTTGCGGTGCCTGACAAAGCGCATGGGGGCAGGCCTGCTCACTTCCCCGCCGGCTTCCACGCCACCTTCTCGCGCAGTGTCAGCCAGGCCTTGTGCGGCTCGCCCAAGATCGCCACCACCTCCTCCACATCGTCGGACTAGCGCAGGAACGACCGGTCGTTGGGGCCGGTCAGCGACGCGTGCCCCTCATGGAGCGCACCCATGGTGGGCACCAGTGCGCAGCCATGCAGGGAAGGCACTTCCTCGAGCCGCTCGACAAGCCTCATCGCCGGACAAGGCTAGCGACGCCTCGTGAGGCTCAGGATCGCGGCGCGTTCGAAACGTCCAGATCGGGCTTCGTGGTCCATCGAGGCTTGACGCCGGGGCGTTCCACGCGCTTGCGCAGCACCACGGTGTTGTCGAGGTCCAGATCCGAGGTCCAGATCCACTTCGCGCCCTTGAAGTCGTGCTCGAAGAAGGGCTGCTTCGGATCGATGCGCTCCTGCGAGTACTCGGTCGCGTTGGCCCACGAGGCGTCGTCGAATCCCGGCGCGAACCAGTCGGCCGGCAGCGGTTCGGTGCGAACGGTCGGGTTCGCCGTGTCGCGGTTCACGGGGCCGTGGAAGAAGCATCGGGCCTTCCACGAGGCATCCGTCACGGTGCCGTCGCCGAACTTCAGGATGAAGCCGCCATCACCGATCTGGCGTCCGTACTCGCAGCCGGTCTTCGGGTCCGCGTTGTCCTTGGCCAGCACCGCGATCGTCATCGGATACTCCGGCAGCAGGTCAACCGCGACCACGTTGTGCGGCAGGAAGTCGATCGAGTCGACGGCCACCGGCTTGCCGTTCACGTACAGCATGAACCAGTTGTCGGCGTACATGCTTGCGCGAATGGTGTCCTCCATGCCGGGCTTCACGATCCCGTCCTGTGCGGGCTTGCGCTTGCCGCCACCACCGGCGCGCCGGGGCGGGGGCTTTCCGCCGTCCTCGGGGGGAGGCGATTGCTGCGCCGCGACCGCGATGGCTGCGAGTGCGGCAAACGAGGCGAGGATGGGCGTTCGATTCCGCATCAGGATCCCTTTCGGGGCTTGAGTTCGTAGGTGTCGACCACCGTGCCGTTGGCCTCGCGTTCGGCGCGACGGCCCTCGGCCGCGCCGATCGATGCTCGCACCAGTTCGACCGTCGCCTTGTCCGGCGTGACCTTCACTCGCACATGGCCGGGGCTTCCAAGGATCGTGCCCGACTTGTAGCCGTACTCCTGGGCGCTGCGCGTGCCGCCGAGCGCGTTGCCCGGCTGCGGCACGCACTGATACGACACGCCGTCCTTCTCGCTGTGCACGTACAGGTGATCGTGTCCGTGAAAGACCGCGGTCACGCCGTGCTTCACCAGCAGGTCGTGGATCGGCAGGGGCCAGCCGGGACGACGGTCCTTGAAGCCCTCGCTGCCGTCGGCGTTCTTGCCACCCCACTCGAAGTACGGCGCGCTCTCCACGCCACCGCGCGCCTCGGTGCCGCCGACGCCGCCAACCAGATGATGCGTGAAGATGAACTTGTACTTCGACTTGCTCCTGGCCAGTGTGTCGGCAAGCCAGTCGTACTGCGCCTTGCCCAACGTGAAGCCCCAGCTGGAGTCGTTGGGCGCGAGCGTTTCCTTCGGTCCACCGCCGCCGCCGCCGCCACCACCACCACCGCCGCCGCCACCGCCGCCACCGCCTCGGCCGCCTCGGGTGCGTTCCGTGGTGAAGTCGAAAGGGTCCAGCACCACGACCAGCGCGTCGCCCCATTCGAAGGCGTAATAGTTCGCTCCTCGGCCTTCCTTCGTGCCGGTCTCGCCGGTGAATACTCCCGAGCCCGTGATCGGCGGGGGAAATCGCTCCGTGCGCATGCGGTAGCTCCACGGACCGATGTCATCAGGATCCGTTCCCGATGTGCCCTTCTCGCCATCGTGGTTGCCGAGCACCATGAACAGCGGGGCATCGGCGCACAGTTGGCTGAAGTACCAGCGCTGCGCGTCGTATTGCGGCGCCGTTCGTTCGAAGTCACGGCCGCGCTTGTCGGTCATGAAGGTGTCGCCAAGATCCACGTGAAAGTCCGGCTTGTCCGCGAGCGCGTTGGCGAGCGTTCGCTCGTACACCTTCGGATCCATGTTCGCGTCAAGGTGCGAATCAGCCTGGATCGTGAAGG
Organism: Phycisphaerales bacterium; assembly: GCA_049318245.1. Taxonomy (GTDB): domain Bacteria; phylum Planctomycetota; class Phycisphaerae; order Phycisphaerales; family SM1A02; genus SYAC01. Next base: position 4,840 of record JBMOGS010000093.1, read on the forward strand.
TGAAGGGGGTGCCCGCGGCGGGGCGGGTGCGGAAGCGATGCTCCGCGCCCTTCACCGCGGCGGCGCCATCGGGCTTCATGTCGACGCGGTATCGGTATTCGGTGCCGGGCTTGAGGCCGGTGAGTTCCACCAGCGCCGTCTTGCCCGGCTCCGCGCGCACCGCCGGGGCGACCATCTCGTCCTTCGAGTCGGCAGGCGCGCATCGAACCGTGAGTTCTGCCGGTTTCGCGACCGCAGCGCTCACGGTGATCGATCGATCCGTCGGTCGGGCAAGCACGATGTCCAGATCGTGCGCAGGCACCTCGGTATGGAACGCCGTCATCTGCTGCAGCAGACCCCCGCGCTGGCCACCGGCCTTGCCGGCCTCC
>JBMOGS010000094.1:0-5141 GCA_049318245.1 Phycisphaerales bacterium
AGCTGGTCGGTGTCGAACTGGCTGCTGGTGTCGTTCACGATGCGGCTGATGCCCATCACGGCAGGCTTGCGCGGCGCGCGCTCGAGCACGCCACTCACGAGCATGCTCTGCACCATCTTGTCGGCGGCCTGATTGAAGTCCTGGATGTTGGGCTGGTCGAGGCTGACCACGAGGTCGTTGCCGCGGCTGTCCTTGTAGGTGGCGGGCGTGCAGGCGGCGAGCGCCGCGAGCGAGGCGATCGAGCAGAGGGCGATGGATCGTGTCATGGTGTGGTCTCCGTTGGGATGGCTGTCACTGGTTCAGCGGGTGGTTCGTGTCGAGCAGCTTCAGCTGCCACTGTGTCGCGCGCGGGCTCGGAGCCACGCTCACGAGCTGGATCGTCTCCTTCGGCTTGATCTGGCGGCTCTGCCATGCCTCGCCCGCCCCCTGCACGCGCATGCCCGAGGCGTCGAACCACTCGAAGCGGTAGCTGAAGTTCTGCGAGTTGAGCTGGTCGCTGTACACGCTCACCTGCACGCGCTTCATGTCGCCGCTCACGAAATCCTCGCGCACGTCGGTCACGTTGGCCTTGTAGTTCAGCCAGCCGTTGGTGACGACCTGCTGGAAGCCGGGCTGGCCGGGTCCGCCGCCGACGGTGCCGGGCACCACGGTGTTGCTGGTGTTGCAGGCGGCGAGGGCAAGCGCGGCAAGGAGCATGGTTGCGATTCGCATGGGGGTTTCTCCAGATCAGGGTGCGTTCAGCGGCATGATGACATGGACCGGGGGCGTGCCGGAACGGACGCTCTTCACGTGCACCAGCGTGAACGGGACGTCGGGAATCGCCAGATTGTCCACACGCTGGCCATCGCCAAGCACCAGCGAGATCGTGCCGCGCTCGGGCCGTGGCAGCCGCGCCATCATCCACTGCTTGGGAAGCGTGAGCCAGCAGCGCAGGTCCGCGCTGTTCATGGCCACCTGGTAGATCGCGCCACCCAGCGCGGCGGCCCAGCCATAGTCGCCCGCGGCCTTCTGCGCAAAGTAGGTGCCGACGGCCTTGCTGGCGCTCGAGACCAGCGTGGCCGTGATCACCAGCGGCAGCTGGTCGTCGAAGCTGCGCTTGACCACCGCGTCCATGTCGCACAGCAGCGATGCGTTCACCGGGTCCTGGCAGCCCTCGACCGAGAGTGACGCCACCTGTCCGTCGTGGAATTCCAGCAGCGGGAACGCCGCGCCCACGTACGGCACCTCCTGGATGAACAGCGGGATGTCGATGCGCAGTTCCTTCCGGCTGGGGGCGCGGCCCGTCTCGAACAGCACCCACACCCACTTCGCGGGACGCTCGCCGCGCGTGGCGGCATCGGCCATCGCCAGATCCTGCAGCACGGAGGCGTTCGCGCCGTCCCCCAGCATGCCCGCCACGCTCTTGAAGCTCGCGCGCGCCTGATCCCAGCTGCTCGGATCCGCGCGCGCCATCTGCACCACGCCGCGCAACCAGCTGGTCACCGGCACCTCGTAATCGATGCTGCCGCGCTTGTCCCACACGGGGCCATAGGCCTGCTCCATGGCGGTCCGGAATCCCTGATCCTTCATGGTGGCCGAGGCGTCGTAACCCTTCGACTTGCCCGCGGACTCGAAGGCGGCCTGCTCCTTCTGGATGCGATCGGCGTTGCGGTCGACCGCGTCCTGCTGCCACAGGGCGGCGCGGTTGAGTTCCACGATCGCCTTGTCGAACTGCCGCATCTGCAGGTAGTTCAGCGCCTGATAGGTGTTCAGCATGATGCGGTCGTACGACGTGCCGCGATAGGTGCGGATCGTCTGGTTGGTCACCACCGCCGCGACTTCCTCGGTCACCTTCGTCTCGGCCGCCTGGTCGAGGTACGGACGGATCGTGGCATAGGCCCAATCGAGGCTCTTCACGCTCGCCGGCAGGTCGTCCGCCGCGCGCAGCACCGTGCCGCCGTCGAGGTGGAAGACGACCCCGTTGATCGGCGCGTCCTTGTCGTGCTCGTCAAGCAGCGGCTGGATCTCGCTGGCCGCCTGCTTGAACTGCCCCGCGTCGTAGCTGGCCATCACGCCGGCCATCTTGCGGTCGTAGCCGCACGCGCACAGCGCAAGGCAACCAAGCGACAGCAGCATGCCCCGACGCGCGCGCACGCTCAGGGGCCCACCGGCGGAACCACGCCGCCGCCCCAGAAGCCGGGCACCACCAGTGGCGGGGCCTGCTTCGTGTCGACCTTGTAGTCCACCACGTAGCGCGAGCTCGCGAAGAACTGCGCGACGCCACGGATCAGGTCGACCTGCGCGTCGGTGAGCTGCTGGTTCTGCTTCAACTGCTGCAGCACGGTCGCGGTCTCGAGCCAGCGCTTCCACGTGGCCTCGTCCATCTGCATCGCGACCTTCAGGTCGAAGCCGTTGGAGATGTTCACCGTGCCTTCCCACGGCTTCAGGCCCGGCGCGCGCAGGCGCAACTTGTGCAGGCCGGGCGTGGTGCGGAACTGGCCTGGCGTGCTGCCGACGACCACGCCATCCACCTCGACCGCGACGCCCTGGGGCGACACGCTCAGTGGATTGGCGCCCACGGTGAAGCGCCGCGTGGCGGGATCCATCTGGATGTCGGGCACGTTCACGTCGAGCAGCGTGGCACTGACCGTGAAGGCCGCGCCATCGAGCGCCGCCGGAGCCGGCAGCGCGGCGGTGCGGCAGCGGCGCTGCATCACCTGCACCAGATTGCCCGCGACCTGCTTGATGAGCGGATCGATCAGGTCGACCTTCTGCTGCAGGTTGGGCGTGCCGCGCACCTGCTCGGTGGCGCTGGCGGCACCGGAGTCGATCACGGCACCCTGCGCGCGATCGAGCAGTCGATAGGTCGCGTCCAGCGTCTGCGAGAGCGCCTGCGTCTTCACGCCGTAGCCCTCGAACTGCTGCTCCTGCGTGTTGAGGGCGGTCAGGCTGGCCACCAGCACGTAGTCGGCGCCCATGGCGCGCGCCAGCGCGAGCGCGCTGGTCTGGTCGCTCAGCAGGCGGTCGGCCTCCGCGAGCGGGTCCTGAGGCGTGCCCGCATTGGCGCCCGCGGCGGAGAAGCGCTTCACCGCGTTGATCACGTCCTCGCGACTGAGCGTGGTGAAGCAGAGCTCACCCACGCGCGCAACAAGGAAATCCTCCAGCACCATCACCTTCTCGGGGGCGATTTCACAGCCGCGGTTCTTCACGAAGATGGCGGCGACGGGCCTGGCGGGCGTGGGCGACGTGGGGGCAGGCGCCGGTGCTGGTGTGGTCTGCGCGTTGGTGGGTGCCGCGGCGGGCGCGGCCGGTGCGGTTCCGGGCAGCGGCGGCAGCGCCGGCGGATCTTCACCCTCCCAAGTCAGGCCGCGCACGGCACCGGGACTCGCCTGAGGAACGGGCGGAGGCGGCGGGGCCGGCGCCGCGGCCGGTGCCGCGCCGCCACAGCCGTCGTTCGAGACGCGCAGGATGCACCCCTTCGCCACGCCACGGTTCTCGCCGCAGATCTCGCCCACCGCGGTCTTCGGCAGCACGCTGGTGATGCGAATCGAACCCACGCGCACTTCCTCGCTGCCAAGATTCTCGCCGGTGTCGGGATCGATCAGCGCCTCGCCCTGCGCGAAGACCGCCCACGCCTGGCCCACGGTGATGCCCGTTCCATCGCCACGATTCAGCGTGACCTGCGCATCACGCACCGCAAGCACCCTCGCAGGCAGCAGCACGTCGACCACGCGTGCGGCCACCTTCTCGGCCATCTGTCGCGCGAGCTCCTGCAGCGCCTTCTCCGTGAGGTTGCTGCCCTTCTCGGCGACCAGGAATTCCGGATTGCGCACGAATGCGCTGTTGTCCAGCTGCAGGTTCGCGCTCTCGAGCAGGCGACCGGTGGTGGTGTCGTAGATCTTCGCGATCACGCTCAGGCGCACCTGGCGCCGCGTGGCCTTCTTGCCGATCTCCTTGAACTCGGCCTCCTGCACGTTGTCCTGGAAATCGTCGATGGTGCTGACCACGACGTAGCGCGCTCCAGCCAGCTTGAAGGCCTTCGCGGCCGCCGGGTCCGCCTTGTCCACGTTGCCGCTGCCGGAGAGATCCTGCTCCAGGATCACGTCCTTCAGGTCCGTGCGCGCGACCAGGTCGAACTTGCGCGTGGCCTGGAAGGCTGCGGTCAACTGCGGGTCCAGCGACTCCTGGACACGGCCGAGCTCGCGCGCCTGACCGCGCTGCTCCAGCGTGCTCACGAGTGCAGGCGTCACCTTCACCGCGCCGACCGCCAGCGACAACTTCGCTGGGGGCGCGGTCACGGGTGCGGCAGCCGGCTCCTGCGCCTGCAGCGGCGCGGCCAGCATCGCCACGAGGCACGAGACGAATCCCCAAGCGAAACGATGGATGGTGTTGGCGGGCATGGCGCCCTCCTTTGGAGGCGATGTGCGTGCGCGGGATGCTACCCGCGCGCCGACGACGCCAACTTCACTCGGATGTTCGGATGATTCGGCGGGTATGCGCCACAGGACGCCTGGCTCTTCCGCGGATCGTGCGCCATGCCCAGAGCGGGCGGACGTAGACTGCCCGCATGCGCGGTCTGGTGTTCACCGAGTTCATCCAGCTCGTCGAGGAGAAGTTCGGCGTCGTGATGGCGGACGATGTGCTGTCCACCCCCGGACTCACCGATGGCGGGGCGTACACGTCGGTGGGCCAGTACCCGCACACCGAGATGCTGGCGATGGTCGGAGCGCTTTCGGAGCGCTCCGGCATTCCCGCGGGCGACCTGTGCAAGGTGTTCGGCGAGTGGCTCTTCCCGAAGCTGGCCCGCAGCTTCGAGTTCTCGGTGAAGTCCCACCGGGATGCGTTCGCCTTCCTGTCCTCGCTGGACGGCCTGATCCATGTCGAGGTGCGGAAGCTCTACCCGCAGGCCGAGCTGCCGAGCGTTCCCGTCACGCGAATGGATGACCGCGAACTGGTGATGGAGTACCGCTCCACGCGACCCTTCGCCGACGTGGCCGAGGGCCTGCTGCGCGGCACGCTTGCCTGGTTCGGCGAGCGTGCCGAGCTTCACCGCGAGCCGCTGGATGCCGACCCCGCGCGCAGTGCGCGATTCCGCATCGTCCGGAAGGCGGCCGCGCGATGACGCCGGAGCAGCGCAAGGAACTGGACGCCTATCGCCGGCG
>JBMOGS010000095.1:0-4706 GCA_049318245.1 Phycisphaerales bacterium
ATCTGGCCGTAGTCCACGATGCCGTCGCCGTTGCAGTCGGCGGACCATTCGATGACACCTCCACCACCAATCACGAAGCCACACTCCTGCACATCCCCGATGCGACCCTCTTCATTCACACAGAGCCAGTATTCGTCCGGCGCACAGCATCCTGGGTTACCACCCATCCACAATACGACACCAGGCACAAACGGCTCGCCGGTGATCCAAGTCCAACCCGAATACATGTCGGATGCCGCCATGCGTGAGCCTCCGACATAAGAAACCTGGATCCCAGCAGTTCTGACAAGGGAACCAACGAATACGGCCTCCTCGCGCGAGACGAGAGACGCCAGATGAGCGCCACGAAGGCTGCCGAGTTCTTGCAACGCTGACCAGCATTGACTCTCACGATTGATGGCGTACCAGTGGCCGTTACCGCCCTCACTCACCTTCCACTCCACCGCACTCTGCGCAAGCGCACCGGACCCCGAAAGCGCCACACCAATCACCGCCGCGCTCAACTTCATCGCTCGCATCGCATCAATCTCCATGCCGGAGGGGCTCTCGAGTGTGGCGGCATCGCTCGCGCGATCCACCGCACCCTCACGAATCTCGCCGCCGCGGAACAGACCGAGCGGACCCGGAAGAGAGACCCCGCCCCCCGCCACGAGACACGACAAAACGGCGAGAATTCCCAAAGCCCTCGCCACGCCCGGCGCGCGTGACCAACCCTCCCGCCGCACCGCGCGCCACCACGCACCGCGGTGCATGCTTCGAGCCACCGCCCGCAGGGTGGCCGCGTCGGCTGAGCGCACGATTTCGGCGCCCTTTGCAGGTGATTTCCGCTGCCCCACAGGCTCGCCCGCCGGCTGACGCACGCCCGGTTCACGCATGCCGCGATGCTAACGATGCCCCGGGCCGCCCCCGCCGCCGCCCGCGCACCCGGTGCGGGTCACTTGCGGCGGTCTTCGCCCTTTCGACGCGTTCGCCCCTGCGCGCTGCGGACCCCTCGACGCATGTGCCTCTCGAAGAATGCGGTCACCTGATCCTTCGAGGTCGTCCCACTTGCGACGCCAAGCGTGAGTTCCTCCAGCTCGTCATCGGTGGCTCGCACCGTGAACCCATTCACCTCGGCGAACACCAGAGCCGCACCCAGCCCCACCCGCTTGTTACCGTCGACAAACGGATGGTTGCTGCACAGATGAAACAGATACGCGGCAGCCATCGCGGCTGGCGTGGGGTGCAGGAACTGCTCGCCAAAGGTGGCGCGCGGCATCTCGCACGCCGACTCGAACAGACCGCGGTCCCGCAGGCCCATCGAGCCCCCGAACTGCTTGATCACCTCGGCGTGGATGCGCTCGACCTGGACGGTCGTGAGAAAGAGGATCTTGGCTGGCATGCTTCCCCTGCTGGATCAGGCGAGACGGCGCATCACCCGCGAGCGCTTGGCCAGCACCTTGCTTGTGGCGGCAGCAACCGAATCGTCATCCGCGCGGTCGCTTTCGACCGGACTGACGATGAGCACGCCATCCCGCACGGTGAGCTGCACCTTGCTGCCAAGTTTCAGGCGCAGTGCCTCCAGTGTGGCCTGATCCAAGATGAGGCCGCGGCTGTTGCCGACGCGCTGGATGATCTTCACCATGCGTTCAGTGTATGTACTTCGTTAGAACAGTCAAGCCGGAGGGTGGAATTTCGGCTCGATGCGAGGGATGCGATGGCTTCAGCGACGCCGCGCGCCCGGTGCTCTCAACGCCTGCCGATCGCCCACCGCCCGTTCAATGCGCCGAATCGCGGTAGTACCGGTCGTAGTCGTCCATCGCGCGATCGAAGCGCTCGCGCAGCGGCTCGGGCAGGCGGTCGCGCCACGAGCGATCGAACAGGCCGACGCGGGTCATGTCGCACAGGTGGGCGATGTCGTGGGGTCGGCTGGCGATCAGCTTGCTGGTGATGAGCGGCAGCAGTGCAAGGCGTGGCCAGGGATAGTCGGCATGCCGCAGCGCCTCGTCAGTGAAGTCGGGCGCCGGTGCAGCATCGAGGCGGCGGCGCTCGCCGACCACCACAACGTGCACGGCGTGCTTCGGCTTGCCATCGGCACCATCCAGGAACATTGGAACGCCATTCGTCTCGGCGAAGAAGAACCCGTGCTGGGGCAGCGCGACCGCCGCGCGCTGCATGTCGCTGCGGCGCATGATCACATCCACATCCTTCGTGGTGCGGATGAAATCCGGATTGATGCTGGCCACCCACGCCATCACCGCCATGCCACCACACACGTTGAAGGGGATGCCTTCCGCGTGGCACGCCTCGGCGAACCGTCGCGCTCGATCATGAACCGCTGTCATCCAGTAGTCCCATCCCTCTGCACCCGGCAGGCTCTTCCAGACCGCTGGATCGAATCGCATGGCTGCTAGGGTACGGCGCGCAGCATGGCGGCCCAATCGGGTCGCCTTGCGAACAGCGGCGGAAATTCCTCTCGAAATCGTGCGGGGGCGTCGCTGGACCAGACCAGCGCCAAGTGGCCAGTAACAACCTCCGACCCTCGCTCTCGGACGCTCAGCCCAGCAGCATCGCGACCAGGCGGTCGGTCTCGGCCTCGATCGCCTCCGCCGCCACGCCGTCCTGCTGCAGCACGCGCTCGATGCCCGCGCGCAGCCACCGCTGCACCAGCTTCACCTGCGCCTTCAGTTCCTTCGCCGAGGATCCAGTCTCGCGCGCGAGTGCGTCGTAGGCCACGCCATCCACGAAATGCCGCCGAAACGCCTGCCACGCTGCGGCGCGTCCCGCCTGCCCGAGCGCCTCGACCGTGTCGCGCACCGCCGCTTCCACCACCGCCTCGGCCCACGCACGATCCATGGCGCGTTCGGCATCCGCGTCATGCTCAGCCGCACTGGCCACGCGCTCAAGCAGCCCCGGATCACGCGGCTCAGCCCTGCGCGCTTGCCGCCGCTCGGCGCGCGAACGCTCGTGCAGGTGCAGCAGCAGGCCGTTCATCAGCCAGCGCCGCAGCGGCAGCCCGCTGTCGCGCCACTGCAGCAGGTAGTCCGCGCGGTCGAGCCGGCTCGCGAAGAACCCGTTCACCAGATCGGCGCTCTCCCCGAGGCCGCGCCACCCACTGCCCTGCACATACGCGCGCAGCGGTGCGAAGTAGCGCTGCATCACGTGCGCGTTCAGCTCGTCACGCGCGGCGCGCGCGAGCGCGGGGTGCGCGTCGGGGTCGGCGCTCCGGGTGACGCGCTCGGCGATCCACGTGGCGTGGGTGCTGGGGAAGTGGTCGGCGGGGGCCTTCGCGTCAGACATGGTGCATGGCGCCGCTCAAGGCCCTCTCAGCCCTTCAGCGAATCCCCATTCAGTTCGACCAGGGCATCCCACGATTCGCTCTGAGCGAGTTGCTGGAGCAGGTCGTGCCAAAATTCCTGTCGCTTCTCCGGACTCTCGCTGTAGCCCTGATCAAGCACCCAGCGCGCCTGCGAAGCGTTGCCCGAGTAGATGAGATCCAGCATCGAAGCCCACGGCATGCGCGCATTCGGTTCGCCCTCGGGCGCCTTCCATGCGCCGCCCGCTTCGCAACGCCACCCCTTCCAGCGGGAGGCCATCTCCCGCAGCTCCGCTTCAGACGCTGGAGGACGCCGCATCAGTCGTGGACTGGGGCGCCAGCTCTCTCCGTCGAAGTCCATCACCACCGTCGGAAGCGGCGCCCGCGCATGACCGCAGTTCCACATCGACATGGTCCAGTCAGGCATCGCGAGCTCGAGCGCCGGATCGTCATCGAGCTGGCAGAATGGGCTTCGCTCGGCATGCTCCGAATGCAGGCACTGATACCGCACCTCCGGCTGCAGCCTCACCACATGCAGCAGGAAGCAGCAGTTGGCACCGCCGGTGTATTCCGCCACCACCAGTTCGGGGAAGCCGTCGCCATCCAGATCCGTCCCAGGCGCCTCTCCAGGGTGAGGATCCTCACCCAAACTCGGCGCGAACCAATCGATCTCGCCGCCGCGTGGGGGAATCTCGTCCATGATGCGCATGCGCTCGCCCCGCACCGCCACCAGGCGCCGGTCGCCTTGCACCACCTCGAAAGAACCCGTGCCCCGGTCGTCAAAGAGACGGATGATGAAAGCCTGATCCTCCTGAGCACCCTGCCCCGGCTCGATTTCATCCGCCCCCTCGAAGTTGATCACGCGCTGCATCACCATCGGGCCCGTGCCCACGAACAGCGCCGGATCAGGCGACACCGTTGCCAGCGCCTCGCCACGCCGCGACGCCACCGGCGAAAAGCCATCCTTCGCCAGAGCCTTCTCGAGCCCCGGATTCAGGGCGCACAGCGCATCACGAAACTGGCTCCGCCACAGACGCTCCCGAAACTCGCGCAGATAGCCCTCACGGTCCTTCAGCGAGGGCGGCCACGCCTCTCCAGCCAGCCACCATGCCTGATCGGCGTTTCCCGAATACACCAGATGCGCCAGTTGGGCGGTGAGGGGCGCGGGCGGCGAATGCGTCGACCTGGTGCCCTCCTCGAGCAGGCTGCCCACAAGGCGGTCCAGTTCCGCCTTCGGCAGCGGCGGCTTGCGCATCAGCTTGGTGTCGGGCAGGTACATGCCCTGGGTCCACTTCAGCGCCACGCGCGGCGCGGCGGAGTCCGCATCGCCTGCATGGAAGGCATGGAACACCGGATCGCCAAAGGTGATCTCCAGATCCGGGTCGCCGTCGAGTTGACGAAAGGCGGCATG
>JBMOGS010000096.1:0-4637 GCA_049318245.1 Phycisphaerales bacterium
AGACGACGGATCGCCTCGCGGTCCACGGACTCGTTGCCCGCGCCGTAGGTGGCGGCCCAGGAGTGGTTCATCACCCGGATCGAGGAACTCGGAAGCGCGGCGGGCGCAACGCCCGAACCAAGCTTCAGCATGTCCGGCAGCCAGTTGAACAGGCCGTTGATCCATGCGCTCGTCACGCCGGGCGCAAGGGACATGCTCGATCCGTACAGGCGCTGCGCAACGTTCGTGCTGTGCCAACTCACCGAGCTGGGCGAGTTCACCAGCGTGACGGTCTTGCCCAGGAAATCCCCGAGTCCAAGGTCCGGCGCGAAGTCGTCCGTCTTGCCACCAATCTGCGCCGGCGCCTCCACCTGCACCACACCCACGCCAACGCCGGTCGGAGTCAACGCGCCCAGTCGCGCACGCAACGCCCCGATGCCGCCGTCCTCCGCGGCCAAAGCCACGGCCGCGAGCCAGAGCGGAGAGAGCGTGGAGATGGCTTGGAGGCGCGGGAACATGGCGTTGCTGAAGGTAGATACGAGGCGAGTCTCGCCTCCGTGACCGTCGATCATTGCATTCTCGGTCCCAAAGGCAAGATTTCCGTCCGGAGGGGTCCAAAACCCTGCCTGCGCTACCTTTCGGGGCATGCCCGCCGCCGTCGCCGTGACCGAACCGCTGACCGAGGAATGCCTTCGATGGCTCCAGGAGCGGGTTTCGGTGACCACGGCGGCCCCCGGCGACTCCGCCTTCGAGGCGGTCGCGGGCTCGCTGGACGGGCTTGTGGTGCGCACGCTCACCCGAGTCGATCGCCCCCTGCTGGAGCGGCTCCCTCGGCTTCGTGTGGTGGCGCGGGCAGGCGTGGGTCTGGACAACATCGACCTGCCCGCCTGCCGCGAGCGCGGGATCCAGGTCGTTCACACGCCCGATGCCAACACGCAGGCCGTGGTCGAGTACGTGCTCTGCCTCCTGTGCGACGCGTTGCGGCCTCGGCTGTTCCTGGACAAGCCCGTGGACACCCCCGCATGGGAACGCATCCGATCCGAAGTCTGCGGCGAGCGCCAGATGGACGAGCTGACGCTCGGCATCCTTGGCTTCGGACGCATCGGATCGCGCGTGGCACAGGTCGCGCGCGCGATCGGCTTTCGCGTGCTCTACAACGACCTGCGGACCTTCGCTCCATCGCTGCGACATGGCGCGGAACCCGTGTCGGCCGAGGATCTGTTCGCGCGAAGCGATGTCATCACGCTGCACATCGACGGTCGTCCAGACAACCGCCGCTTCGTGAACGCCTCGCTGATCAGGCACATGCGGCCCGAGGCGCTGCTGCTCAACACCTGCCGCGGCTTCGTCCTGGACCACGAAGCGCTCGCGGACTTCCTGCGCATGAATCCGGGGGCGCAGGCGCTGCTGGATGTGCATGAACCCGAACCCTTCACGGCCGACCACCCCCTGCTGGGCATGCGCAACGCGCACCTGGCCCCGCATCTGGCAAGCCGCACCCGCTCGGCGATGGATCGCATGAGCTGGGTGGTGCGCGACGCGGTGGCCGTGCTCGAAGGCCGAACGCCCGAGTTTGCCGCATGACTCGATCCGCCTCGTACACTTCTCGACTTCTCTGGAGATCCCCAACCCATGAACTTCTCGATCGACTCGGTTCACGCTCGCCAGATCCTCGACAGCCGCGGCAACCCCACGCTTGAGTGCGAAGTGGTGCTCGCGGGCGGCGCCGCCGGACGCGCGGCCGTGCCGAGCGGCGCGAGCACCGGCGAGCACGAGGCGGTTGAATTGCGCGACGGCGACAAGAAGCGGTGGCGCGGCAAGGGTGTCTCGAAGGCCGTCCGCAACGTGAACGAGCTGATCGGACCGGCGCTCGGCGGCATGGACGCGCGCGAACAGCAGGCGATCGATCGCCTCATGCTCGATCTCGACGGCACCCGCAACAAGGCCAAGCTGGGTGCCAACGCGACCCTTGGCGTGAGCATGGCGGTCGCGCACGCCGCAGCCCGAGCCAGTCAGCTGCCGCTGTGGCGCTATCTCGGCGGCGCGCACGCGCACGTGCTGCCCGCCCCCATGATGAACATCCTCAACGGCGGCAAGCACGCCGACAACACCGTGGACTTCCAGGAGTTCATGGTGCAGCCGATCGGATTCGACACCTTCGAGGACGGCCTGCGCGCCGGCACGGAGATCTATCACGCGCTGAAGGACGTGCTGCATGACCGCCATCTCTCCACCGCGGTGGGCGACGAGGGCGGTTTCGCGCCGAATCTGAAGCGCAACGAGGACGCGTGCGAACTGATCGCCGAGGCCGTGAAGAAGGCCGGCTACGACCTCGGTCGCCAGATCGTGATCTGCCTGGATCCCGCCACCAGCGAGCTTTCCAACGAGGCGAAGAAGGTCAAGAAGAAGGGCTATCGCATGTTCAAGAGCGCGCCCGACCGCGTGCTCTCGAGCGACGAGATGATCGACCTGTGGGCAAGCTGGTGCCGCAAGTGGCCGATCCGAAGCATCGAGGACGGTCTGGCCGAGGACGACTGGTCGGGCTGGAAGGCGCTCACCGCAAAGCTCGGCGCCACCGTGCAGCTGGTGGGCGACGACCTGTTCGTCACGAACCCCGAGTTCCTGGCCAAGGGCATCGCGCAGCGGTGCGGCAACGCCATTCTGGTGAAGGTGAACCAGATCGGCACGCTCAGCGAGACGCTGGAGGCGGTGGAGATGGCGCACCGCGCGGGCTATCGCGCGATCCTGAGCCATCGCAGCGGCGAGACCGAGGACGACACCATCGCGGACCTGGCCGTGGCCACGAACTGCGGCCAGATCAAGACCGGCGCCCCCTGCCGCAGCGACCGCAACGCCAAGTACAACCAGCTGCTTCGCATCGCGGATCATCTGGGCGCTGGCGCGGGCTACGGAGGCGCCTCGCTGCGCCGCGCATGAGTTCCGGCGTCGATACGCACGACGGAACCCTGCAGGGTCTGCCCGCCGACGCGGTCGCCAAGTTGCTTGCCGTCTCGCGCCGTCTGGCCGAGACGGGCGAGCTGGCCGACGTGCTGTCGACCGTGATCGACGCGCTGCGTGACCTGCTGCAGGCAGATCGCGCCACGGTGTTCGAGTACGACGCGACGAGCGAGGAACTCTTCACGCAGGTGGCGCACGGACTCGGGGGCAAGGCAGGACCCGGCGTGATCCGCATCCCCACCAGCCGCGGCATCGCCGGCGCGGCCGCGACCGCGCGTGCGATCGTGAACATTCCGGATGCCTACGCAGACGAGCGGTTCAATCGTGATGTCGATGTGCGGACGGGCTACCGAACGCGGACGATCCTTGCCATTCCGCTGCTGGACCACGAGGGCGGATTGGTGGGCGTCGCGCAGGTGCTCAACCGTCGCGAGGGAACCTTCAACGCCACCGACGAGCAGGTCGCGCTGGGCCTCGCCGCGCAGGCCGCCGTGGCGATCCGTCGCGGCCGCCTCATCGAGGATCGCGTGGCGCGAGAGCGCATGGAGCGTGACCTGATGGCCGCGCGCAGCATCCAGCAGAGCAGTTTTCCCGCGGCACTGCCGACCCTCACGGGCTGGCGGATCGCGGCGGCCAGCGAGCCTGCCGAGCAGTGTGGCGGCGACGCGTTCGATGTGGTGCCCCTGATCGGCGGCGCGATCGTCGATCCATCCGAGGGTGCCGAGGAATTGGTGCTGCTCGTCGCGGATGCCACCGGTCACGGGATCGGCAGCGCGTTGAGCGCCATGCAGTCGCGCGCCATGCTTCGACTGGGCCTCCGTCTGGGTCAGGGCATCGATCGGGTTGCGAACGAGACCAACCGCCAGCTCTGCCAGGACCTGCCGATGGGACGCTTCGTGACCGGCTGGTACGCCCGTGCCGACCTTCGAAGCGGCCGGGTCGAATGCATCGCGCTTGGCCAGGGTCCGATCCTGCACTACGAGCGCGCCACCGACGCCTTCCACACGCTGCCGACCGACCTGCCCCCGATGGGCGTGATCGTCGACGATGTTCCGCCCGAGCGCACCGTGCTGCACATGAAGGCCGGCGACATGCTGATCGCCCTGACCGACGGCTACTTCGAGACCGAGGGCACGTCCGGCGAGCAGTGGCAGCAGGAGCGCGCCGAGTCGCTCATTCGCGCCATGCGCGACGCCTCGCCCGAGGAGATCCTGGCAGCCTGCAACAACGCGATGCAGGCCTGGGGCGCCGGGGCTCCGGCGGCCGACGACCGCACCGCGATCATCCTGAAGCGACTGGCCTGACGCACGCGAACGTCACTTGGCGCGCAACCGCAGCACGCCATCGCGAAGATCGTCCGGGTCGTCCATCGCTTCCAGGAAGGCCGCCGCAGTCTTGCTCTTGCCGAAGCGCGCTTCCAGCGCCTCGAAGGCCGAACGTGCGGCGCTGAAGTCCCCCATGGCGAAGCATCGGACCGCGGCCTCCGTCATGCGGATGCGCTCGGATGGATCGGCTTCCAGACAGACTTCGTGCACCTCGACCGGCTGCGTCTGCCCGACCACCACCACCTTCCCGAGGCGGCACAGGGGCAGGTTCGCGACCTTCGCGCCCTCGGCCGTGCGCCCGTCGATCAGCACACTGGTGCCGAACTGCTTGTTCGCGCTCTCGAGCCGCGCGGCCAGGTTCACCGAGTCGCCGAT
>JBMOGS010000097.1:0-4589 GCA_049318245.1 Phycisphaerales bacterium
CCGAGCGAGAGAGCGGGCGAACCGGACGGCTACCTGGTGCGGCGTGATATGGTCACCGTATGGAGCGCCCAGCGTCGGTGATCGTTGTGACGGGGGTGCCGCGTTCCGGCACGAGCATGGCCATGCAGATGCTGCACGCCGGCGGCGTGCCGATCCTGACGGATGGACGGCGAATGGCGGACGAAGCGAATCCGCGCGGCTACCTCGAGTTCGAGCCCGTGAAGCGTCTTCGCACGGACCGTTCGTGGCTTGATCAGGCATCCGGAAAGGCGGTCAAGATCATTCACATGCTCGTCCCCGAGTTGCCTGAAGATCGCCCGTACAAGGTGATCTTCATGCACCGCTCGCTCGAGGAAGTGGTTCGCAGCCAGACGCGCATGCTTCAGTCCGGCGGCCAGTCAGCGGCCCCGATCCCCCCGGAACGCATGGTGGCCGTTTTTGCGGCTCAGATCGCGTCCCTTCGGGCCTGGCTCGCGGCCCGGCCGGTGTTCGAGGTGAGCGAGTTCCAGCACTCTGAGTGTGTGCGGGACCCCCAGGGCACCGCAGCCCGGATGAATCAATTCCTTGGTGGCCATCTCGACGAAGCCCGAATGGGGCAGGCCGTGGACCCGACGCTGCACCGGAACAAGGGTCAGGGTTGACGATTTTCGGACTTTTGGAAACATCGAACTTGCCTGAGGCGCCGTTGGGGGCACACTCTCGGCAGCGCTGGTCCCCAGCGTCTGTTTCCCAGCCGGCATTCCCCCTCGCCGGATAACCCTCCCTCTTCCGAGATTTCCCAGATGAGCAACATGACTTCACGCGTCGCCTATTCGCTCGCCGCAGGCGCAGCCGCAGCAACTGCAGCCGCCACCGAGGCCGCGATCGTGTACTCGAACACGCAGAACATCGGCATCAATCAGTTCGCCTCTCTGAACCTCGATCTGAATCTGGACGGGCAGGGCGACGTGACGCTGAAGAACTACGTCTTCGGTGGCAACTATCAGGGTGCCACGGTGAACTATGCACCTGGCAAGTTGATGACCTTCAGCGCGAACGGGCTCGCGTACGTGAAGAGCCTGACGTTCGGTGCGGCGATCAATTCGACCTCGATCAGTTCTTCCACCTTCTTCGGCTCGATGGCCTACGGCTCGGCCAACCCGAACGCGCAGTTCAACAACACGACGGGTGCCTACCTTGGACTGCGCTTCGCCGCGGGTCCGAACACCTACTACGGCTGGGTGCGCGTCAGCATCAACAACTCGGCTGGCACCTTCGTGGTGAACGACTGGGCCTACAACAACGTGAACAACGCGGGCATCACCGCGGGTGCCGTGCCTGCGCCGGGCACACTCGCGCTGTTGGCAGCTGGTCCGCTGGGTCTTGGCTCGCTGCGCGGACGCCGCAAGTTGAAGGCCTGAGTCAAGCAAGCATCGCGCGCCGCCGCGCGTCGATCGATCCAATCGGGTCGGTGGGCGCGCGGCGGCTGCCTTTTTGTGGAGGTAGGCTGACGCGATGGACACCACACGCATCGATTCCGCGCACGCGCCGCGCCGTGTGGTGCTGCTCGGGTGGGACGCTGCCGACTGGCAGATGATCGACCCGCTTGTGCGTGCGGGAGCCATGCCAACGCTGGCGGCGCTGCGCGAGCGCGGCACGTGGGGCAACCTGTCCACGACGCAGCCGATTCTCTCCCCGATCCTGTGGAACTCGATCGCCACGGGACGCCGCCCGGATTGCCACGGCGTGCTCGGATTCACCGAGCCAGTGCCTGATGGGTCTGGCGTGCGCGCTGTGGCGAGCACCAGCCGACGCTGCAAGGCGCTGTGGAACATCCTCACGCAGAGCGATCTTCGTTCGCATGTCGTTGGGTGGTACGCCTCGCACCCGGCCGAGCCGATCAATGGCGTGATGGTGTCCAACCAGATCGGGTTCGAGCGCGCGAGTGATGGACCGCTGGCGCCGCTTCCCGTTGGCAGCGTGCATCCCTCGGAAATGGCCGAGGAACTTGCCGCATGCCGCGTGCACCCCGGCGAAATCGACGCGGAGGCGATCCTGCCGTTCATTCCCGACGCGGCCCGCGCGGTGGAGCGCGAGGGGCACCGGGTCGGCAAGCTGCAGCACCTGTTGGCGCATACCGCCACCACCCACGCGCTGTCGATGCAGTTGGCCATGCGCGACGACTGGCAGTTCCTGGCCGTCTATCACGAGGGCATCGACCGCTTCGGGCACGAGTTCATGGAGTTCCATCCGCCGCGAATGGAGCAGGTTACGCAGGATGACTTCGAGGCCTACCGCCACTGCATGGCGGGCATCTACCGCTTTCACGACATGATGCTGGACGCGATGCTGCAGGTGGTGGGCGATGACACGGCGGTGATCGTGATGAGCGATCACGGCTACTGGAATGACCACCGGCGCCCGGACCCCCGCGAGGGGCGAGCGGGGCCCGTCGACTGGCACCGGCCATACGGCGTGTTCGCCGCGGCGGGGCCCGGCGTACGGAAGCAGGGGCGGCTGTTCGGTGGCAGCATTCTGGACGTCACGCCAACGGTGCTCACGCTGCTGGGGCTTCCGGCCGCACGCGACATGCCGGGGCGTGTGCTGGCCGAGGCGCTGGATGGCGTGACGATTCCGGAGCGCATCCCATCGTGGGAGGCCCGTCCTGGGTCGTGCGGCATGCACCCGCCTGAAATGCGCATCGACCCGGCGGAGAGTCGTGCCGCGCTGGAGCAGCTGGTGGCGCTTGGATACATCGAACCCATCGGCGAGGATGACGCGAAGGCGCGCCGCGAGACGGAGTCCTCAAATCAGTTCCAGCTGGCGCATGCGCATGCGTACGCGGGCGAGCCCGCCAAGGCGCTCGAGGCATTCGCGCGCGTGGAGACCTCGATGCAGGAGACGCCGGCAGGTCGCCTGTTGGAGGCAAGTTGCCTGCTTGCGCTGGGGCGGCTCGACGACCTGCGCGTGGCGATCGATCGCATGATCGGGTCCGGTCTGCGGGTGCCGCAAGTGGGACTGCTGCGCGCCTCGCTCGACGCCGCGGAGGGGCGGCCGGATCTGGCGATCGCGCGCCTCTCGGATCTGCAGAAGGCGGGCGTGCGCGGCGTTGGCCTGCACGCGCGGCTGGGTGAGTTGCGGCTGGAGCGTGGCCTGCTGAAGGAGGCGGAGCGCGACTTTCTGGAGGCGCTGGCGCTGGAGCCCGAGAGCGCATCCGCCCTGTCCGGTCTGGCTGTCGTGCGACTGCGCCTCGGCGATCCGCGCGCGGCATTGGATCACGGTCTGGCGGCCACGGCGCTTGAGTATGGTGCCACGCGTGCGCACCACGCGGTGGGTGCCGCGTTGCTGGAACTGGGTGACGCGATGGGCGCCGTTGAGGCGCTGCGCGTGTGTGTGACGCAGGCGCCGGGCTGGCGCGACGGACGCCTGTCGCTGGCGGCCGCGCTGCGGGCGATCGGATTGTCCGAGGAGGCGCAACGCATCGAGGCGGATGCAGGAGTGGTGGATTGACGGTCGAGGGAGCTTCGTTGCGGCCCGCCCTGCTTGTCGCATGGCCGCACGCCGATCGCGCCCGGTTGTGGCCCATGGTCGATGCGGGCTTTCTGCCAACGCTGTCGCATCTGATCGACTCCGGAGCGAGCGGCCCGCTGGTGCCGGCACCGCCACCCGCGCCCATCGCCTCGTGGGCATGCCTGATCACGGGTTGCTGGGCCCATCGGCATGGCATCCTGCACGCACAGGAGATCGATGCGCGTGGCGACGTGCGTGAGGCGTCGCTCGACGCTCGGCGCGTTCCGGCGATCTGGGATGCGGTTCAGTCGACCGGTCGATCGGTGGAAGTGATCGGCTGGAATCGGGAAGCGCTGGATGATCCGCCGCACCCTGTGTCGACATTGGGCATCGAGACGGTGATTCGAAGGATGGTGTCGGATCCGTCGCAGGCGGATGCGTGCCACGCAGCGTTGATGGCACGGTTGCGGTCAGCGATCGCGGAATCGATCCATTCGGCGGAGCAGGCGCGACGGGCTCTGCGCGAATGCGCATTGGTGGCGGTGCGCTTCCGCGGGCTCGGCGTGCTCGCGCGCGAGTTCGCCCGATTCGACCCCCCGGCGCCGGATTGGGTGCTGCCAGAGCGCGCGCGACTGTTCGCGAACGTGTTCCTTGAGGCATGGAGAATGCACGATGAGATTCTCCGAACGCTGATCGATGCCTCCGGCCGTGACCGCATCGTGATGCTCGCCAGCGAGTCCGGTCTGGACCCTGAAGCGCTGCGATCGCCGCCGGGCGCAGAGGTGCCGCGCGCGATGCGGCCGGGACTGATCGTGGTGGCCGGTCCGGGCATCCGTCGCGACGCGATGCTGCACGGCGGCATGGTTCCGGCCGCCTGTGCGACGCTGATGCGTGCCATGGGTCTGGAGACCAGCGGCATGGATGCCGCACCGATCGCGGGCGCATTCGAGTCGGATTCGCCCGACGTGCCCGCTCTCTCGACGGCCGGATCAGCCGCGGTCGCTCCGACGGGCACGGTGGTCGCGTGCGTTTCGCCGCCCGGCGCGTCAGCCGAGGCGCGCGTGGCGTTGCACGAACGCGCCTGCAATCTGGCCCGCTCC
>JBMOGS010000098.1:0-4553 GCA_049318245.1 Phycisphaerales bacterium
GTGAACAGGGAGGGGCGTCGGCGGGAAACCACGGCGCCCCTCCCGTCCTACGGGAGGAGCGAATAACTTGCCATCGGTCGTCGAGATCTGCAACCTCGCGCTCGCGCACCTTGGTGACGATGCCACCGTCGCAAGCATCGACCCGCCGGAGGGATCAGCGCAGGCCGAGCACTGCGCCCGGTTCTACCCGAGCGCACGTGACATGCTCCTCCAGATGCACACGTGGTCGTTCGCATCGCGGCGCGTCAGCCTCGCGCAGGTGACGATGCCGTACACCATGTGGAAGTATTCCTACGCATGCCCCGGTGACATGATGACCGCCGTGGCTGTGCTTCCGCCAGACGCGGAGAACGATTACTCCGTCCGCGCATACCCCGCCGACCGCTACGGCTTCGGATGGACGAACCCACCCATCACGACCGCCGGCGTGTACGTGCCGCAGGAATACGTGATCGAGACGGACACGCTCGGGAACAAGGTCATCTACACGAATCAAGAGAATGCGCTCCTGCGATATCAGGCGCTCGTGAGCGATTCGACCAAGTTCGACCCGCTGTTCACCATCGCGCTGTCGTGGCAGCTTGCGTCATTCCTCGCCGGCCCGGTCGTGAAGGGCGAGGAGGGTGCGCGTCAGGGGCAGCGATGCCTCCAGATGGTCGCAATCTACCTCGGACAGGCCCGCATGTCGGACGCCAACCAGCGCGACGTGAAGCCCGGTCACATCACCTCGTGGATTTCTGGACGCTGATATGGCGCTGACCCGCACGTACACACGGTCCTTCGCGGGCGGCGAGGTTTCGCCCGAGATGTGGGGGCGGATCGATGACGTGAAGTTCCAGACTGGCGCGGCGAAGTTGCTCAACTTCATCGCGCTGCCGCAGGGGCCGGCAGAGAACCGACCCGGCACGGCGTTCGTGCGCGAGGTCAAGGACAGCACGAAGCGGACGCGCCTGCTTCCGTTCACGTTCAGCACCACGCAGACGCTGGTGCTCGAGCTCGGCGCGGGCTACTTCCGGTTCCACACGCAGGGTGCGACGCTCGGTCCTGGGACGCCTGCCGCATACAACGGTGCCACGACTTATGCGGTCGGTGCTCTCGTCTCGTCTGGCGGAGTGAACTACTACTGCATCGCGGCGACCACAGGCAACGCGCCTCCGAACGCGACATACTGGTATCCGCTGCCGGCAGGGATCTATGAGATCCCGAATCCCTACGCCGAGGCCGACCTGTTCGACATCCACTACGTGCAGTCGGCCGACGTGCTGACGCTCGTACACCCGAACTACGCGCCGCGTGAGCTGCGCCGGCTGGGGGCGACCACGTGGACGCTCACGACGATTTCTTTCTCCTCAAGCGTGTCAACTCCCGCTGGGTTGACGGCCACGGCAAACCGCGGCGAGTCGATCAACATCACGGCGTTCACGGCTGCCAACCCTGGCGTGGCGACTACCGTCGGGAACCACGGCCTGAATATCGGTGACCCCGTCTATGTCGATGGCGGCACGTGGAACACTGGCACGTTCACGGATGGTTTCTACACGGTCAACTCAACGCCTGCGCTGAATACGCTGTCGCTCAGGGGCTACGACACTGGCGTCCCGCTGGACACCACCGCGCTGGTGTCGTGGACGAGCGGCGGGTTCGTGCAGTTCGGTGACAAGGCTCTGGACTTCGACAGTTACTACGTGGTGACGGCGGTCGCGGCAAACGGCATCGACGAGAGCGCACCAAGCTCGTCGGCCAACGTCATCAACAACCTCAACGCGCAGGGCTCGAGCAACCTGCTGTCGTGGTCGGCCGTGTCCGGCGCTGGACGCTACAACGTCTACAAGCGGCAGAACGGCCTCTACGGCCTGATCGGGCAGAGCGACACCACGTCGTTCACGGACAACAACATCGCACCGGACCTCGGCATCACTCCGCCGATCTTGGATGTGGTGTTCAACTCCAGCAACAACTACCCCGGCGCGGTCAGTTACTTCGAGCAGCGCCGCGTGTTTGCCGGCACGACCAATGCGCCGCAGACGATGTGGATGACGCGCACTGGCACTGAGAGCGACATGTCCTTTCACATCCCGTTGCAGGACACAGACCGGATCAACTTCCGCGTCGCCGCACGGGAAGCCAACACGATCCGCCATCTTGTCCCGTTGACGCAGCTGCTCGCGCTGACGAGCGCCGCCGAGTGGCGCGTCAGCCCTGTGAACAGCGACGTGATCTCGCCGACCACCATCTCGGTGCGCCCACAGTCCTACGTCGGTGCGAACAACGTGCAGCCGTCCATCGTGAATAACACGGTGGTGTACTGCTCGGCCCGCGACGGCCACGTGCGCGAACTCGGGTACTCGTGGCAGGCGAGCGGGTTCGTCACGGGCGATCTGGCGATGCGTGCCACGCACCTGTTCGACAATTTCGACATCACGGACATGTGCTACAGCAAGGCTCCGCAGCCGCTGCTGTGGTTCATCTCAAGCACGGGAAGCATGCTCGGGCTGACGTACATCCCCGAGCAACAGATCGGCGCATGGCACCAGCACGAAACGGACGGCGACTTTGAGTCGTGCGCGGCCGTGGCCGAGGGTGCCGAGGACCGTCTGTACGTCATCGTCAAGCGGACTATCGGTGGCAACACGAAGCGATACGTGGAGCGGTTCGCCAGCCGGCAGGTCGGCGAGTTGAAGGACTGCTTCTTCGTGGACAGCGGCCTGACCTACAACGGAACGAACACGACTGCCACCACGGTCACGGTAACGGGCGGCACGACCTGGGGTCCGGCCGACGTGCTGACGATTACGGCGAGCAGCGCCATCTTCCAGTTCCCGGCGACCACCGACGTGGGCGACGCCATCGTCCTGACCGATGCCAACGGAAACACCTATCGCCTGACGATCCTGTCCACGACCTCCACGACGGTCGCTACGGCCCGAACGGACCTCATTCTGCCCGTGGCCCTGCGCGGGGTGGCGACGGCTGTGTGGGCGTTTGCACGCGACACGGTGGCCGGCCTGACGCACCTCGAGGGCAAGACGGTCAGCATCCTTGCTGACGGAGCGGTCATGCCGCAGGTCACGGTGACGGGTGGGGTGGCCGTGTTGCAGCGGCCGTCCGTGGTCGTGCATGTCGGTCTGCCCTACGTCAGCGACCTCGAGACGCTGCCGATGGCGCTCCAGATGGAGGCGTTCGGGCAGGGCCGCGCCAAGAACGTCAATGAGGCATTCCTGCGCGTATATCGCTCAAGTGGAATATTCGTCGGCCCCGACGCCGACAATCTCGTCGAGGCCAAGCAGCGCACCACGGAGCCATACGGCTCGCCGCCTGGGCTCAAGACGGACGAGATCGGCGTGAAGCTCACGCCCACGTGGCGGCAGGCGGGGCGCGTCTACGTGCGGCAGTCGGACCCGCTCCCGCTGACCATCGTTGGGCTGACCCTTGAAGTGAGCATCGGAGGCTGACATGAGCATGTTCGGATTGAGTCCAGCGATGCAGATGGCAACGAACTTCCCGGTTCAGAGCCGTGCCGTTGGCACGATGCTTGGCGGGCCGACGCCATCTGGGCCTGGGTTCGCATCGCAGTTCGCCAGTGCCATGACGGTCGCCGGCCCCATCGCGGGCATCTTCGGGTCGATCACGGGCGCTATCGGATCGTTCTACGCAGCGCAGAGCCAGCAGAACCAGCTCAAGATGCAGGCCCAGAACCAGCGGTTCGCGGCCGAGATGGGGCGGATCAACCAACGCGCCGCCGAGTTCACGGCTGGACAGATCGGCCGCGAGGGCGCAGCGCGGTTCGGGCAGTACTCCATGCGGGCGGGGCAGGCGCGTGCAAGCGCACAGGCCGCACTCGCTTCCCGTGGTGCCGTCCTCGGCGCAGGCAGCGCAAAGGAGATCATCGGCAGCATGGATCTCGTCAAGGAGATCGACCGCCTGAACATCAACGCCGCCACCGTGCGCGAGCAGGAGGCGGCCCGCCTGCGGGCGTTCAACATCGGGGTCGGTGCCACGATGGCCGACATCTCCGCGCAGAACCTACAGGCGACCGCCGGCACGATCTACCCCGGCCTCGCGCTCGGGACGAGCCTCCTCGGCAGCGCCACCGACATTGCCACCACCTGGGCCCGCAACCGCCGCATCGAGGAGCTGCTCGAGGGCGTGTCCACGCAGAGGATCTGACCCATGCCGACCGTACCGACCACCTTCGTCCCGCAGGTCGCCCCGCAGGGGGGCGGCGACATCGGCGACTTCGCAGCCCCCGGCATCGCGCCTGCGGAGAACCTCGCGGGGCCACAGGTCGCACGGTTTGGTCAGCAGCTCACCCAGACGGGCATGGCAGCCTTCCGGCTCGGCTCGGCGATCCAAGACGGCATCGACGAGGCCAAGACCAAGGAAGCCGACGTAGCGGCCGGCAGGGGCATGCAGGCCGTGACTGATAAGTACATGGCGATGATCGGCAAGGACGCCGAGGTGAACTACGACGCCATGCAGGCCGAGCTGTCGCAGGCAGGGCAGTCGGCGATGGGGATGCTCGACAACGACGTGCAGCGGCGGATGCTCTCCCC
>JBMOGS010000099.1:0-4526 GCA_049318245.1 Phycisphaerales bacterium
AATCCGATGGTAATTGGTCGCCCCGAACGATGCTCAAAAACAACATCTTCGTAACTACCAAGATCAACAATGCTGTTGGCACCACGCAATCGGAACGGCTGACCAGTGTCTCGAACCGCATGAGACTGCTTCAAGAATTGCAATGCGGCCAAGATCGATGACTTGCCCGCGCTGTTCTCTCCGAACAAAAGAGTGATTGGGGCAAGTGGCACTCGCGTTAGCGATCCGAACGATCGGAAATTTTCAAGGTTTAGGCAGTTCAGCATCGGTGATCCTGAGACGAGTCAATTACAGCCTGCAATGAGACTAAGGACATTACCCGAAATGCACGAAGCAGCATCAGCAACAGGTCTCCACCGCAAAATGATATTCCTCCACAGCCCGCTCCCCTCGCAATGGGGGCACTGTCCAGTGCTCAGCGGACGGTCATTCACGAGGCGTCGGACAGCGACTCACTGCACCTCGATGCCCGCCAACTCCTGGAAATCCAGTCCAAGCTCGACACTCTAGGCGTAGCGTGGTTACGCGACCGGATCTGTAAAGAACTTCAAAGGCTCATTGAAGAGCACCACCTATGACGCACCCGGCACCAATTTCGCGAGTGGTAGCCCACCACCGCTGCCGGGCCACTCCACCTCAGCGATCCAGGTCCGGCCACTGCGACCCACCCACATCACCCTCCTGCCGATCGTCGCCGAGCATCGCCTTCAGTTCCTTCACACGCGCCGCGATCATGTCGGCGCGACGCAGCGGAATGGTCATGGTCACGATGTTGCCGTACCGAAGGCCCCCTGGTGACAGGTACTCCATCGCGATCTGGGCCTCCATATAGGCCTGCCAGCAGCGCTGCGACTTGTCGAGCAGATTGCGCGCCAGCCCGGCGCGGCGGCTGGGCCCCTCGGCCATTTCGCGGAGCCGCGCAAGGGCCGTGTTCATTTCGGCGATCGCCCTGGCCTCGATGAGACGGGCCTGCTCCGCCATTTCGGCCATGCTGAGCGGCTCGTTCTCCAGTCGCCAGCGCGGATCGCGGCGGCGTGGGTCGTTGACTGGCACTTCAGCGGGGTCGGTCGCGGATGCGGGTCCTGTTGGGAGCTCAGGTGTAGTTACAGTCGCCGGCGCCAGTGCAGGTGATTTCGCTGGGTGCTCAGCGTCGACGGATCGCAACTCGGCTCGCGGCAGGTTGCCCGGGGCATCGCTGATCGCCTG
Organism: Phycisphaerales bacterium; assembly: GCA_049318245.1. Classification (GTDB taxonomy): domain Bacteria; phylum Planctomycetota; class Phycisphaerae; order Phycisphaerales; family SM1A02; genus SYAC01. The sequence goes on from JBMOGS010000099.1 coordinate 1,207, forward strand.
CCCACCTCCCGCCGATGCCCTCCACCGGGAGATGGCGGTGCCAGCCACGAATGAGCCGATGCATGCGATGGCGAATGCCGCGATCAGTGTGTTACGAGAGGTCATGGAAGCTTCCGGTGCATGGGTCGGTCATTCGATCAGCAAGCCTTCAGGATTTGCCAAAAGGCTGGCGCAGCGCGACGAAGCACCGCCAAACAGCCATACCCTCCCCTCGGGGCGCTAGAACACCAACCCCGTATCGCCGCGCAACCGCACAACCGTCAGCTGCGTCCGCGCGCGTGTCATGGCGACATAGTTCCAGCGAATCTCTCCCATGCCGGCGTGTCCCGCATGATCAACGACGACCACATTGCGCCACTCGCTGCCCTGCGCCTTGTGGACGGTGAGCGCATATCCCCACTCACATCGCAGCACGCCCGACCGTGAACCCGCCACGGCACGCGTATCCACCTCGTCGCCAACAACATGCTTACCCGCAAGCATCTCGAGCGAAACCGGCACAACCATCCGCATCTGCTGCGGATCCTCCTCGCGATACACCTCGACCTGCAGACATTTGACGGCGGCCTGCGTGGAACGTTTCACTCTCTCGATCTCGCCCACGCACTTCGTCACGATCAATCGATCGCCATTGCTGATGCCTGGCGCCGGCAAGCCATCCTTCATCGACTCGGTGGCAACCAGTGGCTCGCCGGGCTTGGGGAACAGGTCTCCCGGGTACGAAACACGACCCTTCAACTCGCGCATCCTCTGATTCAGACGGATTCGCGTGACATTGCGCGCCACAAGCACGGCATCGGCGCCCGACAGCAACTGCTCGAAGTATCCGCGATCCACCTCTCCACGTTCCTCATCCAGCACTCGCGCGCAACCATCTTCCCAGACTCCGCTTGATGGCAGGATTCCCGAGCGCAGGTCCGTCGCGATGTCATACAGGGATGGGGCAGACTCGACGCGATGCATATGCACCAGACTGACATCAGGCCGCGCGAGCACGTCTGACTCCCGCTCACCAGGGTCCGTCTCCTCCCGATCAACCACCGGCGGAAGCTGCTGTGGATCACCCAGATAGACGACACGATAGCCCTCCTCAAGCACCTTCACATCCTTCACCCGAAGCATGGAAGCCTCGTCGCATATCACCAGTTTCGCGTTGGGATCAAAGGGCTTGGTTCCAAGGACCGTGAATTTCAGGTCCTCTCCGTCGAACGTCGGGGGCGCAAATCTCCACAAGTAGCCCGCCGATGTTCTGACCTGCGTGCGGAATCCATCACCAGCGCGGAACTTCTGACGTAGCACCTCGCACGCCTTGTTGGTGGGCGCAAGCAGACGCACTTCCGCGGGTTTCAAGCCCGCCGCGGCGACCAACTCGGGAATCAGGCGTGTCTTGCCAGTGCCGGCCGGACCCGTGATCACGAAGCGCCGACCAGTCCCCTTCCACCAGGCGGTGAACCTTCCGATGGCATCCACCTGATCCGGTGAAAGCGTGCCTTTGGGCGGCGCAGGCGGACGCTTCTGACGCGCGGCTCGCCGCGGCGGCACCGGCAGAATCCCGCGCGTTGCCTCCGGCATCGCCCATGACTCCGGAGCGCCTGCGAGGTAGTACCGAAGACGCTCGTTGACCTTGTGCGCGTACCCCGTTGCGCCCACCGACTGAAGCACCACACACACGCGCTCCAATGCCGGTTTCACGGCGCCTGGGTTGAGAGCCACCCGCGTGCCGCTGGCATCCACCTTGTTGTGAGCGATGTCGTTCCTGAACATCCGAATCTGATGCAGATCGGAGGTCGACAGCCCAAGATCACCCGCGATACCCAATGCGATTCCGACCACCGTGCTGGGGTCGTGCGCACCAGAGTTGTACAGGTCTGTCTGAAAGTCTTTCAACTTGGGATTGCCAACTCGCGCCCGATCGAGCAGCCCCGAAAAGTCCGTAACCCCCAGACGTACGATCGCGTTCTCGGTGAACCCCCGCGCAAACTCGTCATACGCCCCCTCAACTGCTCGGATCAGGCGATCATCTTTGGACAGCATGCGTGAATCCTCCGGTCATTCTGCGTGAGGTTACAACCATCAAGTCAGGGGGCATCGCGCTCACAGATGACCACTCTTGCGCAACTGCTCGCGAGCCATCGCAGCCGCCACCGTTTCGGGATACTCATTGATCAACTCACGCAGAGTCTCGATCGCTTTCTGTCGGCTTCCTCCCCGCAGGTGTTCCTTTGCGCGACGGTACATGTCCTTGGCCAACTTCTCACGATCCGTGGACGCGCCACCATCCGGCTCTGCTGGAGCGACGGGCGAGTCAAGAAGCGGCGCGCGCATTGAGACATCCGACACTGCCCGAAGATTCGGCAGTTCCGCCGCTACAGGCACGCCTTGAACTGGCGTACGACTGCCGATCCTAAGCAGACTGTCGGCCATGTCGACCTGCATTGACATCCGCTCACGTAGATAGCGGGCAAATTCAATGATCATCAGTCCCAGCGCGAGGCCCAAGAGGAAGGCCACACCAAAGATGACCGACGCGACCCCGGCGCCACCATTCATCGTCTCTCGAACGCACATGTACAGACAGATGGCGGCAGCAAGCAGTATCAATGCGCCGAGACTCATCCACCCCGACACGATGCTCTCGATTCGCTTCCGGATCCTTGGATAGGCCGAGTCCGCACGAATGAGCGAAAGAAACTGCTTTGACTGGGCCGACTCGTTCTGCTGCATTGCAAGACCTCCGGATGGTTCAATTTGCACGCCCACGGACCGCTATAAAACTCTGCCCAGGATCGCCCGACGCAGCATAACCGTTTCCGCGGACCCCCCCGTCAATCACCGATACCCACAGCCCTTCGAAGGACTCGATGCAGAAGCACAGGACGAACTCCGCACCTGTAGCTCGGAACCGCCGATCCTGCCCTAACGATCCTTCCGCAGAGCCGCCATTGACTGCTCCGCATGCTCGCAGACTTGCACAAGTTCTGGCGAGTACCAGTCGCGTCGCATCCGAACAAACTGACGGAATGCCGGACTGATCTGATATTGCTGAACGATGTATCGCCGCCAACTCTCCCACACATCATCAGACATCGATCCAGCCTGCTGAATGGCATTGTCGCAGTAATTGGCGATCATCTCGGCACACAACAGAACGCTGACCCGATTCGGATCGCCCTCGTCCAATGACTTGCCTTCATAGAAGTACTCGTACAACTGAGGCTTTGATTCCATCAGGTTCAGTACGTCGTAACTCAGTGCTGTCAGGCTGTTGCTCACCTCTCCGCGCTGTGCCGCCACCTGAAGGCCAAGCTGCTTCCAGATCA
>JBMOGS010000100.1:0-4505 GCA_049318245.1 Phycisphaerales bacterium
CCGACTGCCCAGCCCCGACCGAATCCGCATTGCCGATTTTCGAATTCGTGAACGGTCGGATGAAAAGAACGAGGCGCTCGACCAACTGGCCATCCAGCACTGTGCCTCCGAACGCGATCCGTATACTGCTCCCTTCACCCGGGGGATTGAGCGCAGTGAACTCGAACCGGGCAAGCGCTTCCATCAGGAGTCAAAGGAGATCTCACATGCCCGTGACCATCGACATCATCAAGCAGCACCTGAACACGCTGGAGATCGGATTTGGCGTGGACGATAAGGATCCGAACTCCGTCGGCTTCGGCATCAACACCAAGAACTACTTGAACGGCGAAGGGCAGAAGTCCATCATCGTGTGCTGCGATGTACGCGAAGACGGCAACTACCTGGAGGTGTACTGCCCCATGGTGGAGGATCTGTCGAAGTGCCGCTTCAAGGGCGCCGCGCTCGCCGCCATGGCCGAGATCTGCTACCGCACCAAGCACGCGCAACTTGAATATGACCCGCGAGACGGTGAGGTGCGCATTGCCGCCGACATGCCGGTGTGTGACAGCGTCGTCACGGCGGAGCAACTGCTCGCCCTTGCACGGAACGTGGTGATGGTGATGGATGCCTATCAGCCCGTCATTCGCCACGCGATGGAAACCGGACAGGTGGACATGAACAAGATGTGGCAGCCCCCGGAATCACAGGGCAGCTGATGTCCGCCTCGCAGGACGCTTCGCAGCCAGCCGACTGGTCGTTCGAACCACCGATCGACCACCTCGACCTGTGCAATCGCGTGCGATTTTCGCTGGATGATCCACCTCCATGCTCGGACGCGGCAAGGGCCAAGCGCGATGCGCACATGCGCGAACTGCGCGAGGTGCTGCGCGCGAAGCACCTTCGCGTGAGCGCCGCACTGATGCCTGACCTGCACCGCCTGATCCGGGATGTGTCGGAGAGGCTGATGCTGCAGGCCGAGCCCGAGGTGTTCATCGAGCAGAATCCGTCGATCAACGCCTCCGCGCTCCCTTCCATGATGAAGGAGCCTCCGGCGATCATCCTGCAGAGCAGTCTGGTGGAGCTGCTGACACCTGATGAACTCGCGTCAGTGGTGGGCCACGAACTCGCGCACGTGACCTTTGACCATGCACCCCGCATGCACGAAGCCGACAGCGCGGCCGCCGAGCACTTTGCCCTCGAAAATGCCCGGGCCGCCGAGATCTCTGCCGACCGCGTGGGGCTGCTTGCCGCGCCGAGCGTGGAGGCCGCCCTGATGGCCGAGGTCAAGATCAAGACGGGCCTCTCCAGCCGATTCGTGCGTCTGGATGTGCCAGCGATCCTGGAGAACTTCAAGAACCCATCCGAGGATTTTGATCGGAACTGGGAAATCACCACACACCCCGAGATGGCGCTCCGGTTCTGGGCGCAACTGACGTTCACGGAAACGGACTTGTTCGGCAAGTTGCGTGGCACGCCCGGCGGCAAGCCGTTCGCGGAGACCGAGCGCGAGATCGAGGAGCGCTTCCTGGCCCTTGGGTCAGGCGCCGCGTTCCGTTCGGCGGTGGATCAGGTGCATGAGGTTGTCGCCTGGATGGGCGTGCTGATCGTGTGCGACGACGGCAAGGTGGAGGATCGCGAACGGGAGGCACTTGTTCGCCATGTGGGCGAACTGTGGGCCGATGACGCCTGCACCTACGCGCGGCGCAACGGCATGAAGGCGGTCGAACGACGCGCCAGGGAATCCGTGCGACCACTCGTGCTCACCGGATCCCGCACACGCCGGAGACTCGAGGATCGCCTGCGCTCGATCGCGGATGCTGCCGGTGCGCCGGAGAAGGCTGACCGACTCATCGAGCTGTTCCGCAACGCCCTCAAGAACGATTGATTCAGGGCGCCCAACCATGACACGGCTCGTCTGCACCTTACTCGCCCTGATCAAGTGGCCCCTAGCGATCGCCGTGGCCGCCATGACGCCTGCCGGAGCCGTGGCCTTCTGGGCTCTGTGCGTGGAAGCATGGGATCATGATGCATGGACGAATCCGTTCGGGATCGGGTTTCTCGTGGCTTGCGGCGCGTGGCTTCTACTTGGCCGCCTACGGCTCGTGCGCTTCTGGTGCACCCTTGAGCACGAACTCACGCATGCGCTCTTCGCATGGCTGACACTTGTGCCGGTGCTTGAGCTGCGATCCACGGACGGAACGCTGCAGAGCGAGGACAACAGTGAAGGACATGTGCGACTAGGGGGCACCAACTGGCTGATCTCGATCGCCCCCTACTTCTTCCCGACAGCGTCGGCGGCGCTGATGGTCGCCACTTGGGCGCTTGCAGCCCAACCAACACTGCTTGCGCGCGGCCTGCTTGGCGCGGCCACGGCATACAGCATGATTTCGACCTGGCAGGAGACGCACCGGCACCAGGTGGATCTGAAACAGGTGGGATTCGGCTTCTGCTGGCTCTTCCTTCCGGGCGCAAACCTGCTGTGCTATGGCATGCTGCTGGCCAACGAACTCGGCGGCCCTGATCGCGCCCTGCGCTACACGGTCGGCGCGTTTGAGGTGACCAGACGCTGGGCTGGCATCTGATCGTGACTCTCGACGCACCCCGCGTGCCGCCGGGGTCACGGTAGCCTGACTCTGCGTCCGCCTGCATCAACATTCTCCGGAGGAAGACACATGCGCCATATCGATCGACTGCTGCCGAGGACCGCCGCAAACCTTTTCCGCTGCGCTTTCGCCGTCACCGTGTTGGTGCTGGCTGGATGCGGCTCATCGACTGTGGATGTCGTGCTTCCCAGCGATTCGAAGACGCACCCAGACTCCAAGGCGACCTGTCGAAACGTGATTGCAGGATCGGTGACGTCGGTGACCGCCACCCAGCCAGTCACCGCGACCGTTCGTCTTGACTCTTCCGACATCTCCGAGATTGTTCTTCGCGAAGGCGTGCAGGCCTACGTGCTCGATTCCGGCGACATCGAGTTCGACGTGAAGGCCGTCAGCGAGGGCGCCAAGCCCCTGCCGTCTGGATCGAAACTTGTCGCGACTCGTCGCAACGCAGTGCAGGCCGCCATCGATCGATGGGCCACTGGGTGGAACATCGCGGTGGTGATTGTGGGCCTCATCGCGATGCTGGTCGTGTTCGTGATCGGCCGCGCCGTGGCGGGAATGGCTCGAATCGTGGTCGCGCTGCTTCTGGCGGGTGCCATCGCGTATCTCGCGGCACCACCGCTCGCACCAATGGTCGAGCAGTATGCATATCCGTTGCTTGAGTCCGCGCGAGGCAAGCCCGTGCAGGCTCCCGCAGGCTCGTCCCAGACGCCTCCCCAGCAGCCGACGGCAGCCCCTGCGGTCGAGAAGGCGCGCGGAGACCTGGACAGGCTGGCCGAATCCGCATCGGAGACGCTCGGTAGTTGGGGCCGCCAGGTCACGGACACGCTCCGCAACCGGCCCCTGCCGAACCCGGTGTATCCGGCGTTCTTTGGGGTGTGGTTGGTGGGATTCGTGCTTTTCGCCTCGACACTTAGGCGCGCGACATCAACGAGGTGAAGTTGGTTGGGGGAGGCACTATCCTCCCGGCCATCATGCAGATTCCGGCATTCGGGCGCCAAGCGCTTTCGGTCCTTATCGTCTGTTGGCTTGCCCTTGGGGTTCTCGACCCGCAAACCTGCGCACAGACCTGCGTCGATTCAGCGTCTCGATCAAGCACCATCTTGATGATCGACCATTCCTCCTCGATGGATGGGTCGGCCAAGTCCGATGGCAGTTTCAAGGGAATGAAGCGCTGGCAAGTCGTGAAGGAGCAATGCCCAAAGATCCTGGAGGACGCAATTTCAAGCGGCAAGTCAGGGCGATTCACCATCATCTATTTCGGTTATGACGTCGAGATCCAAGATTTTGAGTTGCCTGCGGCGGCCGACGCGGCGCGCAAGGCTTTGAGTGACCGGCTGGCAAGGGGCCTCAGCGGCGGCACTGCCCTTCATGCAGCGCTGCACGAGGGCATCCAGCGGGCCAACGCCGAGCTGGATCGCAACAGCAGCGTGCGATTCGTGCTCGTTTCGGATGGTGAGGACGACGCTGGCAAGAACGTCGAATTGCGGCTTCCGAACGGGAACAAAGGTTGGATCTACGAGGATCAGATCCAGAATTGGAAGGATGAGCATAAAAAGTTCGTGGAAAAATCCACCGCTGCAGCCACTCAAGACCGGCTTCGCATCGATGAAATCTGGCTCGGCACGGTGGAAACTCGCGCTGACGGAGTGGATGCGCACGAACCCGCGATTGAGGTGGCCCTCCAATTGGCAGATCCCATGCCGGGGCCGTTTGGTGCCGCCGATGGAAGCGTCATCAACGTTTGCATGAGAGAGGGACCGTTCTCCCTGCCATGGCCTGACAACGGAAAGATCGACGTAAGGTTCGAGCCCGCAGCCGGCGAGGCAGCGGCAGATATTCGTGAGGGTTCCGTCGCCCTGCGAAAGGGCGTGCAGCAGCTTCATCTCCTGCCAAGGGGTGACGGTGGTCGCGGAACGC
>JBMOGS010000101.1:0-4370 GCA_049318245.1 Phycisphaerales bacterium
GAGCGGAGCATTCATAACGCTCAGGTTGGCGGTTCGAGTCCGCCCTTCGGCACTTGCTGGCGGCCCGGCCCGGGGCCGGGCCGCCATGCGCAACCTTGTCCTGCCGAGGCAACCGAGCCGCCCAGGAGCAGCGGATCAGCGTGCTGTTCTGCGCCGTCCCCGCACGCACCCGATCGCTCCGACCAGCCATGCCGCAGGTGTCGGGATGGCCTCCACCCGAAGACCGAAGGTGTAGGGGTACGGCTCATCGGTGCGCAGCTCCATGATCCAGAGCGCGTACTGACCTGCGGGCAGCGGCCCCGTGAAGCCCTCGGCGCCCGGCGCGGCCCCCATGGCGGGGAACAGGTCCAATCCCACATCGGATGAGCCAAAGTGCGCCCAGCCCAGCAGCGGCGTGGGAAACGACTGCGAATCCGGGAGCATGGTCACGACGGGCCCCGCCTGCATTCCGACGAAACTGAAGGCTCCGCCCACGCGCACTTCGCGCAGCACCATCGCCTCGAGCCTGTGGCCTTCGGGCACGGTCACGGTGATGTAGTCGAGATCGTGCACATCCGGCACGGCCGTCGGGCCCATCGCACCGCGAATCACGTTCACCCCTGCCACCAGTCCCACGCGCGTCGGGTCGAGCCGGTTGCTCGAGATGTCGCCTGAGATGGTCTCGTCCCACGCCACCACATCGGCGTGCGCCCATGGCGCCAGCGACATCAGGACAAGAGCGACAAGGCCGGAACGCCGGCGAACGGAGAACGATCGATTCGTTTTCATCAGGCTTTCTCCAGGGAATTTCGTGGAAACAGAAACTCAAGACGACATTCGGAAGCGACGCGCGCTCAGAGCGACTCCAGGAAGGCGATCAGGGCGCGCCGGTCGGCCGCGGGCATCGCCACGAACGCATCACGCGAGCGCTGCGCCTCGCCGCCGTGCCAGAGCACCGCCTCCTGCAGGTTCCGGGCACGACCGTCGTGCAGGAATCGCGTGTGACCATTCACCGTGCCCACCAGGCCGATGCCCCAGAGCGGCGGCGTGCGCCACTCGCGTCCGTCCGCATCGCCGTCACGCCGATGGTCGGCGAGATCCTCGCCCATGTCATGCAGCAGCAGATCGGTGTAGGGATGGAAGGTGGCGCCCCGCAGCGCCTGCACCGGACTCGCCTCAGCCGTGCGCATGTCCGGCACATGACACGCGGCGCATCCAGCCATCCTGAACAGTTCGCGTCCTCGCTCGACCGTCGGCTCGCCGGCACCGCGCTGGGCCGGCACCGCCAGCACGCGGCAGTAGTGAGCGATCCGCTGGACCTTCGCAGCGTCGATCTCCGGCTGTCCACCGGTCGGGGCATCGATCACGATTCGCTGGGCCGGCGAGAGCGATTCCTTCGGAAACGCGTCACTGGTGATTCCCACGTCCTCGCTGAGTGCTGCGCGAACCTGATCCTCCAGCGCTGGCTGCGAGGCCTTCCAACCGAACCGACCGATCCGTCCCGTCGAGGCGATCCGGTGCACCCGTCCGCTGATGCCGTCTCGGTCGCGATCCTCGGGATCCGCGACTGCCTCGAGATCCGAATCCTCGACAGCCTCGAGCAAGCCCATCCCGATCACCTGCGGGCCCACGCGCAACGAGGTGCGCACTTCGCCGAGCGCTCCATAGGCCGGGCGATCGATCGTCAGTTCCAGCCGCTGCAGCTCCCAGGGCGTGCCATCGGCGAACGAGCCAGTGACAAGCTGCGGCTTCAGCTCCAGCCGCACCTCGGGCTCCACGCCGGGGATCGCCTGGTCCTGAAGCTGGCGACCGTAGACCGGGTGCGCCTGGCCATCCGCCTCGCGTGGGCTCACCATCACCACCATGCCCGCACCCAGATCGTCACGGGTCATCGCAGGCTTGCCCCGTCCGTCCTCGGGATGGCACGCGCTGCAGGAGCTCGCGTTGAAGACCGGACCCAGACCGTCACGACCCTCGGCGCTCGCCGGCGCAACCACCCAGTTGTCGCGGAAGAACGCGTTCCCCACGCTGAAGGCGCGACGATCCGTTGCAGACAGCCCCGGCATCGGAAGACCGAAGGCGTTGGGGCCGCTCTCATGCACCGTGGCGGGCCCGCCGAGCGACGCCGTTCGCGCGGAATCGGCCGAGGGCTGCACATCCGACCAGGCCAGCAGCCAGCCTGCCGCCGCCACCATTGCCAGACGCGTCGCACGCCACCGGCTCATCCCTGCGGCTCCGTTGGAAGCCGAATGCCAAGCGCGCCGGCGGAGAGCGACACTTGCTCGCCAAGCCGCTCGAGCGCAAGCATGGCCGCCCGCATCGCCTGCCGACGGGGCCCCTCATCCGGCTCCCGAATCGAGGCATCGAACGGATGCGGCATGGCCGCAACCGCGACTTCGGCCGATTGCAACGCCGCAGCGAGCGCGTCTGCACGCACCGCATCGCTTGCCCGCACCAGATCGATCAGTCCCGGACCACCGTCCGTGCCACGAAGGACAAGCGCGATCCCCTCGATGTTGGCCTTGAAGTCGTCGTCGGTGGTGTCGCTGAAGCAGCTGTGTTCCTCCTCCTGATCGCGAGTCTCCAGCGGAACCGCCAGCCGCTCGCCGGCCATCTCGAAGCCGGCCAGCAGCGCCGGCCCGATGCACATCGCTCGCAGCGCGCGCTGCGGCGAGGCCTCCAGCGCCGCGGCATGCGAAGTGGGCGCAGGCTCCCATGCACGCGCCACCCGCTGCAGATCCTCATGCAGCAGCGTGGTGATCTCGAGCAGGTACTCCCGGCGTCGATCGGCATTCGGTGCCGCACCATCAACGAAGTCGCTGGCAGCGCGCGCGCCGGGCCCCGCGGCATCGGCGTCAGGGCCCCACAGCATGAACTCGATCGCGTGCCAACCCGTGCAGACGTGCGTCTCGCCGCCGCGCTGATTGTGCTCGCGCACCACCGCTCGCGCAAGCACCGGATATCGAGCCCGATCACGGATGATGCCGGTCGTCGCCTGAGGGTCCGCGGGCTCGATGCAATTCTCGTCCACCGGCCACGCGTTCACGAAGGTCTCGACGCCATCCCTGCGCCGATCGATGGGACCGTCGCCGAATCGGTAGACCTCCGTGCGACCGTAGGACTTCCGGGCCGCACACCAGACCAACCGGGCTTCACGCAACGTCGACTCGCTCGGCGAATCGCAGAGGGCCTTCACCGCCTTGACGAGCAGTCGGGAGGCCTCGACGGCCTCGCGCGACCGCGCCAAGGCGCCCTCCACATAGCCATGGATCGCCTGGGCGCGAATCGCATCGCCTGCAGGCCGAGCCGCGGGGACGACCGCTTGCATCGCCACAAGCAGAACTGGCACGAGGAGCGGAACAGTCACATGTGGAATGTAGACCCCTGAAACCTCCCATCGCCCCGCGTGCCGCAATCCTCACCGATCGTTCGCGGCGGCTTGGCACGAAGCAAACGAATCCCGGACACAGTCCCCACATGCACACCCTCTGGCAAGCGATCACGGTTGCGGTGCTCTGCGCAGCCCCGATTCCCTCGAAAGCGCCACCGTCCGAGCCGGAGAGCTCCCCTTCCCGGGCCGAGTTGCATCGACGCGAACTTGCCGCTCGCCTCGACGCCAGCATCGTCTCGGTCACGACCTACATCGCCGTGCCGGAGGGTGTTGCCTTCGCGGGCCGGTGGCAGGTGGCCGAGGAGTCTCCAATCCCCGGCTATGCGCGCGAGCGGGTGGCCAGCGGATTCGTGATCGACGGAGACGGCACGATCCTGTGCTGCCGATCGCCGTTGCTGCTGGACGAGGGCGGCTTCGCGGACCGCTTCGACATCGAGACCCGCAACGGCGCGCGCTTCGAGGTCGAACTGCTGGGTGCGGAACCCACCATCAACCTGGCGGTGCTCCGGGTGAAGCCCGAGCCTGGGCAGTCCCTGAGCGATCTCGTGCCTGTGCGCGTCGGATCCCTCTCGACGCTCCACGTCGGTGATGACCTGTACGCGATCGGGGATCCATTTGGTGCCGCGCGAACGTTCGCGCCCGGCGTCGTCATGGCCCTGCCCCAGGTTTCCTGCTACCAGTCGGACCTCACAGGAAGCCTGATCCATGGCAGCATGGCGGTGAGCCCGGGCGCACTTGGTGGCGTGCTGGTGGATCGGAGCGGTGCCGTGATGGGCATGATCGTTCCTCCGCCCGCCGCGGAGCCCAACCAGCGCACCGAGCCGGCGGCGTTCACCGCCTACGGCATGCAAATCCAGACCGCGGTGGCCGTCGGCGAGGCGCTGAAGAAGAAGCGATCCGATGTCTCGCCGTTCCTCGGGTTCTCGGTGCTCAACCTGAAGGAACTCAAGGCAAGACTCAGGGATGACGCCAAGTTCGAGGCGATCGTGAAGCCAGAGTT
>JBMOGS010000102.1:0-4236 GCA_049318245.1 Phycisphaerales bacterium
GGAGAGGTGTCCGAGCGGTTGAAGGAGCTAGTCTCGAAAACTAGTAGTGGGCTTGTCCTACTCGTGGGTTCGAATCCCACCCTCTCCGCTTCCTTCACGCCAGAACGCGACCCGACGGTCGCGTTCTGTCGTTCTTGAAGCGTAGAGCCGCGCGCGGCTGCGCCGCACGCGAGCGTCCCGGGCTTGGGGCTCGGGCGGCTGGCGTTGCGGGGCCTGCATGTGCGTCAGGCGTAGAGCTTTCGCGTCGCGTCGAGTTCCTTGGCCAGCATGTCGCGCAGTTCGGGCGGCTCGACCACCCGCGCGTGCGACCCCATCTGCAGCACCCACCACAGGATCTCGTCGAAGCCATTGACCTCGGCGCTGAAGCGCACGCCACCGTGTGGCAAGGGCTGGATGACCTGGCTGCTGTGCCACATCGTCTCGAGGATGTTCTTCGCGAAGAGCGCATCGAATTCCACCACCACGCGGATCCGCTCATCGCGGCCGTCGCTGCGACGGAACAGTTCCCATGCGCCCTGCAGGTGCGACTCCAGATCGAAGTCGGCCGGCGACAGGAAGGGCTGATCGACCAGCGTGGTGCGCTCGATGCGTGCCAGCTTGAACTGACGCAGCTCGCCCTTGCTCTTGCCGTCGAGCACCAGCGCGAGCAGGTACCACGAACGCTTGGCATGGAACAGGCAGACCGGTCCGATGCGGCGACGGGGTGGTGCCTTGCGGGCCTTGCCGTCGGTGGACGGCGAGGGACCGGCCCCGATCGGATCGTCCAGATTCGAGTAGACGATGTCGATCGCCTGTCTCTTCAGGTGGGCCTCGACGATGCGGGCGAAGGCCTCGGTCTGCGCCGGCGTGATGCGCGTGGGCTGGTGCCGCAGCTGGATGAAGCGGCGCAGGGCGCGCACATTCTGCTCGTCCTTGGTGCCAAGCAGCCGCTCGGTCTGCTTCGCCGCGCGCGTGGCGTCGCGCTGCGCGATGGACAGGAGGCCGCCCGTGAGCTTTTCCAGCACCACCACGCCCGCGATCGCCTCCTGCAGTTCAGGCCGCTCCGGGGTGTGGCCGTCGGGGCCGCTCCGGCCGTTGATCAGGCCGCGCATCTCGTGGACATTCCGCTTCCACCACGGCAGGTCGGCGCGCTTGATCGCCAGCAGATCGCGTCGGGCCGTGCGCGGACCGAAGCCGAACTTGTCGCAGATCCAGCGCACCAGATCGCCCTGACCCTGCTCGGCAGCGAGCTTGATCTCGAGGTGGCGATCCGCCACCGCCTTCTGCGAACTCCGGACACCCTTCTTCTTGCGCGATGGACTCATGCGGCCTCCTTGCGGGCCGCAGTCTAGTGCGCGAACACGTCAGGCCGTGGAGGCCTGCAGCGACCGGATCCAGCCGGACTTGCCGTCCGGCAGGCGGATCTGGATCCAGCCCGGGCGCTCCTCGAGCACGCGGAACTCCACGCCCTGCGAGAGCGGCTCGGTGAACGCGGGCTCGAACCCGTCGCCATTGCCCTTGCGCACCACCACGCCGTCGCTCACGGTCACGCCGACCGGTCGCCATGCGGGTGCGGAGACATCCACGATCACGGTCGCCAGCAGGACGGCGCCCACGAGTCCAAGCGCCCATGCGGCGGCAGGCGTTCCGCGCGCACGGACGATCGGCGCATTGGGGCGCAGCAGGCGCGCGCATGCAAGGCCCCATGCCGCGATCCACGCGATCGTCGCCAGCGACAGGCGCGTGGGTTGCGGGAGCAGGTGCCACCATCCGGCGACATCCTCGAGCAGCAGTTCGGAGCCCCGATCGAAGCGATCCTTCACCTGCGTGCGCGCATGCGCCAGATTCGCCTGCAGGCGACCATCGCCGGGCATGAGCCGCTGCGCACGCAGGTAGCTGCCGATGGCGGCGCCGGTCTGGCCGAGTTGCATCTGCGCGTTGCCCAGGTTGTAGAGCAGGGGGCCGTTCACCAGCCCGCGATCGACCAGCGACTGGAAGCCCTTCGCGGCCGCCTCGAATTGCGCACGCGACGCGGTGGGATCCGCGCGCTGCAGTTCGGCGGCGCGGTCGTAGGCGCCCTGTGCTGCGGCAAGGTCTGCGGCGTCGTCGGCGCGGGCGAGGCGCGTGGCCGCAAGCGCGAAGGCAAGCAGGAGCACCATGGCGCGCATGCTCATGCCGCGTCCTCCAGCACGTCCGGCGCCCGACGCTTCCAGGCCAGTTTCATCAGGGCCTGCAGCAGCGCGTCCGCCTGTGCACGGGTGTTCGAGGCATCGCCGCCGCGCGCGGCGGCGAAGGCGGCGCGCTCGCCTGAGGCGAGCAGCCCATCGAGCATGGTGCACAGGGTGTCATCGGCGCCGGCCTGGCGCGCAAGGTGCACCGCCTGCGCGCGCGTGACGGTGCCACTGGGGCGGGTGGTCCGGGCCGCGATGAACTCGCACAGCGCGGCGCACACGGCGGGCAGATCGGTGGCGTGTTGCAGCGCCTCGCGGGCCGCGCGATCGGCGCCGAGCGCACGCACGAGACCTGCATCGCCGCGCATGCGATCGTGGCGGCGTCGAAGAATCGTCGCCAGGGCGGCAAGCACCGGTGGAACGCCGAAGGCGAGCGCGGTGCCCGCACCAAGGGTCAGCCGTCCATCGCGAAGCAATTCGGAGGTGGGCGCGGCGTTGGCCACGAGTCCGCCGTCCACCTCGGTGCGTGAAGCGATCGGGCGGTCGGTGGCGGGCGGCGCGGCGACGCCCTCGATGCGATCACGCCCCAGGCGTTCCGAGGGACTCACGCGGATGTCGATCGGCTGGGAGCGCGTGGTCACGTACTCGCCCTTGGCCGGATCGAACCAGCTGAACTCGATCGGTGGAATCTGTGTCACGTTGGTGGTGGTGGGTCGGATGGTCTGCGTGAAGGTCTTCATCGCGCCGTCCACGGTGCCGGCAAGCGGGTCACTTGGCACGCGGAAGGCGTTGCCCAGCGCGTCGGCGTCCACTGGCGGCGGCTGCAGCGTCTTCAGTTCCTCGCCGCCTCGGCTGCGATCGATGACCGAGATGGACAGGGTGATCGGATCACCCATCGCGACCTGCGTGGGTTTGGCGGCCACGCGGAACTCGAACTGACCCACGGCACCGCGGAACGAGGCCGGTCGACCGGTCTCGGGCAAGGCGCGTGCCACGATCGAGTTGTCCGCAGGCGTGGCCGTGACCGGTCGCACGCCGCTGAGACTGAGTTCGGGACTGCCGAAGAAGTCGCGGCCCACGGTGAGGCTGGTGGGGTAGCGCCATGCGACACGAAGGTCGCCCAGCGAGATGGGGCCTGCGCGATCCGGCGTGAAGGGCGTCTCGATCTCGAAGACGATCCATGACTTGCCGTCGATGACCTGCTCGGTGCCTGCCGGGCGACGATTCGACTGTGCGAGTTCGCGGATGCGTGACTCCAGGATGCCCCAAGAACATCCCGCGTCATCGTGCAGACGCCACATCTGCGCCTCGTCCAGCGTGACGCCGTGCTGGGCGCTGGTGAACGGACGCACCAGGATCCGCAGCGACAGCTTCACGCTCTGACCGACCCATGGATTCGGCGGATCGGTGGTGACCTCCAGGCGCAGGGTGTCGCTGGAGGTGGAGCTTGTGACCGTGACTTCCTGGGGTGGATTGCGCCAGGTCCTCGAGCCGCTGGACATCACGACCTCGGGCAGCGGGAACTTGCCCTCCCGCTTCGGCGTGAACTCGATGCGCCAGATCAGGTTGCTGCGACTGGTGCTGCGCCCGTTGATGCTCTGGCGCCACTCCATGCGGCGCGGCGAGGGATCCACGCGCACGTCGAAGTCGGGTGTGGCGGCGACCTCGGGAGCCTTCGCGTCGGCAGCGTTCTGGACGTCAACCTCCATGACCATCGGGGAGCCGACCCAGCCTTCGCGTTCCTGCATGCGGAACTCGACCGTCTGCGCGCGTGTGGCGAGCGTGGGGAGCAGCAGGGCAAGGATGGCCACGAGGCGTGTCATGGAAGTCCGAAGCCTATTACCAATCCCGGTCCACGGGCGTTGGACGGGTCCGCGCCTGTTCGGCCTTGCGCTGCGCGTTCCGGGACTTTTCCTTGTCACGCACCAGTTGCAGCAGGCGATCGGCCTGCGTCTGGTCCAAGCGGTCGTTCGAGACCTCAGCCGTCTGCGCGTCGCCCTGCTTGGCATTGGGATCGTTGTTGGCGTTCGCCGGCTGCTGCTGCTGCTGCTGCTGCTGCTGCTGCTGCTGCTGCTGCTGCTGCTGC
>JBMOGS010000103.1:0-4226 GCA_049318245.1 Phycisphaerales bacterium
ACCTACACCTTTGAGGATGACCGTTTTGGCTACAACGAGGAGCGCTTTGTCGTGGACTGCATCCGATCGATGCAGGCGCAGACCGAGCGCGACTTCCTGTGCGTGATCTCGGACAACGCCTCGACCGACGGCACCGAGGAGGCGTGCAGGCGGGCGATCGACGGTGATGCGCGGTTCGTCTACGTGCGGCAGCCCCACAACATCGGCAGCAGCCCGAACGTGAATTTCCTGAGGAGCGCCACCGAGAGTCCGTATTTCGCGTGGATCGGCTCGCATGACCGGGTGAAGCCCGACTTTCTGCGACTGCACCTGGACTTCCTCGACACGCATCCCGAGTGCCCGGTGTCGTACACCTACTGGGAATGGATCGATGCGGAGGGCCGCGTGGTGGGACGGGAGCCCATCAAGGGACTCGGGGAACTGTGGGGCGGTGGCTGGTCGCGATACCTCTGGTCCATCGAGAGCGGCGAGGTATGTGGTCTGCAGGGCGTGATGCGGCGGGATGTTCTTCCGGAGCAGCTCATGCGGAACTGCCCCGGATGCGACCATGTCCTGCTGTCCACACTGGTGTTCAAGGGGCGGTTCAACGTGCTTCCGCAGCGGCTATACCAGGCGCGCCGATTCGTGGAGGCAGTGCGCCCGGCGGACTACATGGAACGCATCACCGGCAAGAAGGGACACCGGCGCGACCTGACCGAACTCGTGCGGGCCTTCGAGGAGGAATTCGAGCTTCTTCCCGCGCCCGCAAGCGAGAAGGATCGCTGGCGGCGCCTGGCGCACTGGGTCATCCGCGACAAGTTCGCGCCAGATTCGCGCCGATGGCACCGCAAGTTCGCGATCAGTTCAACGATCCGGAAACTCCGCGCGCTCCGTCGCTGGAAGTGGCTTTTCGCCCGGTGATCCGGATGCGTCAGGACCGGCGAGGCACTTCCCGCGTCGAGGCATCACGATCGCGGCGCGGGGCAGCCGATCATGTAGTTGCTGCCCGGCAGGTGCCGCATGGCCTCGCACTGCCAGTGCGTCGATGAC
Source organism: Phycisphaerales bacterium (assembly GCA_049318245.1). GTDB lineage: Bacteria > Planctomycetota > Phycisphaerae > Phycisphaerales > SM1A02 > SYAC01. The sequence continues at coordinate 1,030 of JBMOGS010000103.1, forward strand.
GGCGCCACGGCGGCCAGATCGGCCGGCATCGATGCGTTCAGGAGATCCTCGAAACGATCCTGATAGGCCAGCATGAAGTGCGTGCAGCGGGCGATCGCGTCGTGACTCAGGTTTCGAACGTGCTTCGGAACCTCGCTGAACGACCAGGTCGCGAAGAACAGTCTCGAGGATCCCTGCAGCAACGGGGCGACGGCTTCGGCTTCACGCACGTAGTGCACATCCATGTCCGGTGCGTCGGCTTGCTGGCTGGAATCCGTGGGGCCAAGGCACGCCAGATAGAAGCGCTGCAGGGCCGAGAAGATCGGCAGGTCCAGGATGATGTAGCGACCACGGAACCCGAGCCGGTGGAACAGGCGGCACATGCCGCCGTAGCCGCCTCCGAACTCGAAGACGCAATCGAGGTCCGCGATGCTCGACCCGGTGGCCCGCTCGAATCGCATGACGTGATAGGCGTGGTGGATCATGTTCGCGCTCGTGAGCCGATACCCGGGATAGCCGGGCGGAGATCCCATGCGGTCCTCCCGCAGCGCGGGTTTCCATCGATGCCGCCACGCATGATCGTTCCGCAGCTCGTCGAGTTCGGTGCGGATGTACCGCTCCGATCCGACGAACATCGTCCTCCGGATCACCTCCCAGCGCAGGAAGTCGCGAGGATCGTCGGAGAGGATGCGGTACCGCAGTTCGTTCGTGTTGATCGCCCACTGCGCGCTGCTGGACGCGGCACCATCCGTGGGCATGTCCGGGATGGCGCTCGCTTCCGCTCGCAGGCGGCGCAGAGCGATCTCGACATTGCGAGGTGCCCGCTTCGTTGAGCTTGCGAGAATTCCCTCGATGGCGAGCAGAGTGGACGCGATCATTGGCGCGAGCATAAGCCCAAGCCGGGAACGCGTCCCCGATGTCGGAGAGAGAACCGTGGTGAGCGACTCGTCGGTGCGCCGATACACTGGCTCCGCAGACCGTGTCATGGCAGCCGTTCGTGGCGCCGGTCCAAGACACCGTGCCGGTCCAGCCGCTTCCCATGACGCTCTCCAGAAATACCAGCATCTTCCTGGCCGGCCACCAAGGCATGGTTGGTTCGGCGGTGCATCGGCTGCTCCAACGCGAGGGATTCGCGGATGTCCGCACCACGGCAAGCCGCGAGCTCGATCTGCGCGATCATGACGCGGTCGATCGATATCTCGGTTCGACATCGCCGGACGCGGTGATCCTGTGTGCGGCCCGCGTCGGCGGCATCCAGGCGAATCTCGACAGCCCGGCCACCTTCCTGCTGGACAACCTGCAGATCCAGAACAGCGTCATCGCCGCGTCGCATCGCCATGGCGTGAAGCGGTTCGTGTTTCTGGGCAGTTCGTGCATCTATCCGCGCAACTGCCCGCAGCCGATGCAGGAGGAGCAGCTGCTCACCGGGGCGCTGGAGCCCACGAACGAGGGCTACGCCCTCGCCAAGATCGCGGGCCTGAAGCTGCTGGAGGCCATGCACCGTCAGCACGGCTTCAACAGCATCAGCCTGATGCCATGCAACCTGTACGGGCCCAACGACTCCTTCGACCTTCAGAAGTCGCACGTGCTTTCCGCACTGGTGCGGCGATTCGTGGACGCCAAGGCCGGGGGCGTGCCGTCACTCACGCTGTGGGGCACCGGCGTGGCGCGCCGCGAGTTCATGCATGTGGATGACCTGGCCAGCGCCATTCTGTTCATGATGGAGCGGCACGAACACCAGCCCTGCATCAACATCGGCACGGGCGAGGATCTGTCTATCCGCGAACTCGCGCAGCGCATCGCGACGCAGGTCGGTTATGCGGGCCAGATCCAGTGGGACGCCTCGAGGCCTGATGGCATGCTGCGCAAGTGCATGGATGTGTCGCGCATGCATGCGCTCGGATTCGTTCCCACAATCTCGCTTCAGACCGGGCTGAACCAGATGATCGACCTCTACACGCACGCAAGGAGCCACACGTGATTCCGCTGATGAAGAATGCCTTCTTGCACGAGTACGAGACCAAGCAGGCGCTTGCCGAATTCATCATGCACGCCGGCAGGCTGAGCATGGACATCGAGTGCCTGAAGTTCGAGCGCAAGTTCGCCGCTTATCAGGGGCGGGAGGAGGCGGTGCTCTTCAACAGCGGTGGCAGCGCGAATCTCGCGATGCTGCAGGCACTCAAGAATCTCGGGCGCCTCTCGACCGGGGACCGGGTCGGGTTCTCGGCGTTGACGTGGTCGACCAACACCATGCCCATCATCCAGATGGGCATGATCCCGGTCGCCGTCGACTGTGATCTACGGACGCTGAACGTCATGAGCGGCAATTTGGAGGAGCGACTTGCCCAGACCGACATGAAGGCGTTCTTCCTGACCAACGTGCTTGGTTTCACGGGCGACATCGGGCGCATCAGGGACCTCTGCCGGGAGCGCGGGATCATCCTCATCGAGGACAACTGCGAATCCTTGGGCACGGTGCATGCCGACGGCAAGGCCGGCAACTTCGGATTGGCCGCCAGCTTCTCCTTCTTCGTGGCCCACCACATGTCCACGATCGAGGGCGGCATGGTGTGCACGGACGACCCCGCGTTGGGGGAGATGCTTCGGATCGTTCGCGCGAACGGGTGGGACCGGAATCTGACGGCCCAACAGCAGCATGCGTGGCGCCGGGAATTCGACATCAAGTCAGAGTTCGAGGCGAAGTACACCTTTTACGAACTCGGATTCAACATGCGCCCCACGGAAATCACAGGATTCCTCGGCCAGTATCAGATGCAGTTCCTCGACGCCAACATCCAGTGTCGCGAAAGCAATTTCCTCCGGCTCGAGAAGCTGGTGTGCGTGAACGACGATCTTGTCACGCTGGATCATCGGCAGATCACCAAGCTCTCGACCTTCGCGTTCCCGGTGGTCTGCAAGACGCCCGCCTTGCGGGAGGAATACCTGGCGCGTTTCGCCGGCGCGGGCATCGAGATCCGGCCGATGATCGCCGGCAACATTCAGCGACAGCCCTTCTATCGGAAGTACGTCACGCAGATGTACGAACTGCCCGGCACCGATTTCCTGCATCACAACGGCTTCTACTGCGGCAACTATCCGGAGTTGTCGGAGACCGACCTCGAGACGATCGCAAGCTGCCTGTACCAGCGCTGAGCGATCCGATCCGCCTCACCCCGCACTCACCACCGGCTGCACATTCTGCTCCCCGCACAGCACCA
>JBMOGS010000104.1:0-3957 GCA_049318245.1 Phycisphaerales bacterium
GCAGCGCCTCGATGTAGAAGCCGTTCTCGTAGTCGCCGGCGGTGCCGCCGACCTCCACGAAGACCACGTCGGCGGGCGTGCCGTTGGGGCCGCCGGTCATCGCGAGTTGCCGCAGCTTCAGCTTCACCGTGCCCGTGACGTGCGGAATCATCTGCACGTCGCGGCCCAGGAATCCGCCGCGTCGTTCGCGGTCCAAAATCTCGCTGTAGATCTGTCCGGCGGTGATGAAGTTCTTGCGCGAGAGATCCTGGTCGAGGATGCGCTCGTAGGTGCCGAGATCCATGTCGGTCTCGAGGCCATCCGAGAGCACGAACACCTCGCCGTGGCGGAACGGATTCAGCGTGCCGCTGTCGACGTTCAGGTAGCCCTCCATCTTGATCGGGGCGACCGCAAGGCCCTTGTCCTGCAGGAGCTTGGCAAGGCTGGAGCTGAAGATTCCCTTGCCCAGACCGCTCATGACGGTGCCGATCACCACCACGTACTTCGTGCGGCCCTTCTGATAGCCGGGAGGCGCAGGGCTGAACCACTCGCGCTGTTCGTCACTGGCCGAAAATTGGGCAAGAAACCCGCTCTCGCCTGAGTCGGGGGGGGTTGGGGTTCCTTTGGAGGGCACGCTTGATCGTACCAAGGCGGGGTTCCGGTTCAAGATCCGCTGGGACGACTTTCAAAGATCGCGAAGCCGATGGTCGGTTGGCCTGTACGAATCCGGAACTTCCCGCGAGGATGCCACCCATGCGAAGCCTGTCCGCCGCGTTCCTGTCCTGTCTCGCCACCCTGTCGGCCGTGGGTGCAACCCACGTGGAGGACTACGGCTGCGAGTGCCTCGCGCACCGGTTGGAGGCGCTCCAGCCCGCGCGGCGCACCGACCGTCCAGGGCGCTGGGTGGAGCCAGGCAAGGGCAAGTTCGATCCCGCGACCGGCGCGGACTTCCGGCACTGGCCGCCCGATCGGCTGGTGGACTACCGCAAGATCCGCGTGGAGCTGAAGGTGGCGGACCTGGCGGTGCGCAGGGCGGAGGGCGTGGCCACGCTCACGGTGCGGCCGATCGCCTCGCCGGTCGAGTCGCTGGCGCTGAACGCGGAGCAGCTGAAGGTCTCGAAGGTGACCGTGGGGGGGCGGGCCGTCGAGCACTCGAGCGACGGGCATGTGTTGGGACTGCGCTTCGAGCCACCGCTTCCGATGGGCGCCGACAGCGACATTCGCGTGGAGTATGCGATCGAGGATCCGCAGATGGGCCTGACGTTCGCGCCGGCCTATCCCGACCGGCCGGGCTATCCGGCCGAGATGCACACGCAGGGCCAGAGCGAGTTCAACCGCGGTTGGTTCCCGTGCCATGACTTTCCGAACGAGCGCCAGAGCACCGAGCTGGTGGTGGACGTGCCCGAGGGCGTGATGGTGAGCGGCAACGGGCGACTGGTGAGCAAGAAGACCGAGGGGGGCCGCACGGTCTGGAACTGGCTGCAGGAGAAGCCGCACGTGGCGTATCTGGTCAGCATGGTCGCGGGCGATTTCGCCGTGGTTCCCATCGAGAGCAAGCGCAGCGGCGTGCCGATGCATGTGTGGGTCCCAAGGGATCGTGCGGGCGACGTGGTGCGCACCTACGGACGCACGGACGAGATGATGGTGCTGTTCGAGGAAGTCTTCGGCCAGAAGTACCCGTGGGACCGCTACGACCAGCTTGTCGTGCGCGACTTCGGCTCGGGCGGCATGGAGAACACCAGTGCGACCACCATGCATCCGGGCGCGATCCTGGACGAGATCGCGGCAGCCGATGACGACATGGAGGGTCTGATCAGCCACGAGCTGTGTCACCAGTGGACGGGTGACCTGATCACCTGCAAGAGCTGGGCGCACATCTGGCTGAACGAGGGATGGGCCACCTACGGCACGAACCTGTGGTGGCAGCGCCGCGACGGTGACGCGGGCTACTTTGACGCGATGCTGGATTCCAACGGCGTGGCCGGCGGCGACAGCACCGAGGGGCCGGTGGGCATGGTGAGCCCGATCTACGGGCATGCGAGCGAGACCTTCGGTCGCGCGCCGAATCCGTACCCCAAGGGCGCGAGCATCCTGCACATGCTGCGCGAGAGGCTGGGCGACGAGATCTTCTTCAAGGGTGTGCGCGCATACTTCGAGAAGTACAAGTTCGATGTCGTCGAGACGGACGACTTCCGCAAGGAGCTCGAGGCCGCGAGTGGCCTGGGCCTCGAGGGTTTCTTCGACCAGTGGTGCATGCGTCCTGGGTGCCCGAACATCACCGTGAAGGCGAGCTATGACACCGCGAATCGCATGCTGCGCGTGACGGCGGACCAGACGCAGAAGATCGACGAGCGCACGCCGGCGTTCGCGGTGGACACGCCCGTGGCGGTCAAGACGGCGTCCGGTATGAGGACCTTCCCGTGGAGCTGGCGCACGAAGGCCGACACGCTCGAGGTGCAGCTCGACGGACCGCCGGACTGGGTGGCGTTCGATCCGCGGCTGGCCACGCTGAAGACGCTGAAGCAGGAGATGCCGGTGGAATGGATGCGTGCGCTGGCGAAGGATGGGCCCACGACCGCGGCACGGCGGCAGGCCGTGCAGTTCCTGCGCGGGAATGCGACGCCGGACACGGTGGCGGTGCTCGAAGCGATCGCGATGGACCCGGCGCAGCGGCGTCGGCTGCGTCAGGAGTGCGTGGATGCGATCGCGGACTTCCAGTGCGAGGCGGGTCGTGCCGCCATCGCGCGCATGATGGAGAAGCCGCCGGAGCCGCCGCGGGTGCATGCGAGCGTGGCCAGCGCGCTCACGCAGCTTGGCGACAACGGCAAGGCGATCGCATGGCTGGTGAAGACCCTGCAGGAGCAGAAGAGCTATGCGGTGCGCGTGGCGTGCATCAACGCGCTCGGCAAGCTGGAGGCCAAGGAGCAGGTGGAGCTGCTCCTGAAGATGGTGGACGAGCCGAGTCGTCAGCAGGAGATCCAGGGTGCGGCGTTGCGCGTCCTTGCGGGCTGGACCGAGGCGAAGGCGATCGAGCCCGCGTTGAGGGCGGCCGCGCTCGGGAACTTCGACCGCGCGCGCCCGGCGGCGATGGATGCGCTGTCGAAGATCTGCCCGAAGGAGGAGGACAACGCCACGCGCAAGCAGGTGATCGAGCGGCTGGTCGCCTGGATGGACGATCCGGAAGGGCGCGCACGCATTGCGGCGTGCGAGGCCCTGGCGAACCTGAAGGCGAAGCAGGCGCTGGACCGGCTGGATGCGATTGCGCGCAGCGATCCGAGTGCGGAGCGCCGCGATCGTGCGGCCGAATGGGCGAAGCGCATCCGCGGGTGATCGCCCGGGGTTCGGCGCTCACGGCCTTCGACGCCGTCGGATCATGCCACACAGGAAAGCAACCACGCCGGCTGCAGGTGACGGCAAGGTGAAGCGCAGGTCACAACCGAAGCCGGAGACGCCGCCTGTCGAGCCATCGCTGAATGAGGCCAGCAGCGTCAGGCTGTAGGTCCCGGCCGCGAGGGTGCCACCGTTCGAATAGGTGTCCGGCCTCGAGTAGTTGAAGATGGTCTCCTCGCCACGCCTGAGGATGCTCTGGACGGTGGCTTCGGTCCAGAAACCCACGCCGCGCAGATTGCTGATCTCGTAGCTCGTCGTCTCGGTCACGGTGAAGACGGCGTCGAGACGGATCGTGGCGGTCGCACGACCAAACGCGACCGGAAATGCATTGATCGCCGACACGTTCCCTGCAAGGCTCGCCCAGGGCACGGCGCCCAGGCCGATGTTGGAACTGTGACTGGCAGAGGCGAGGGCCCGCTCGAAGTACGGCAGATCGGGAATCCACGGACCCGCGCACGCAACGCGCGTCTCCCAGTTGCCGAGCAACTGGTTCGAGGTGGCGATGTCCGCGGCGAAACTCGGTGCGATGATTGCGGACGCTGTCCGTTCCGCGCTGATCCAGGCGATGTCCGCGTGACTGGATGATGC
>JBMOGS010000105.1:0-3848 GCA_049318245.1 Phycisphaerales bacterium
GCTAAACCGTCGGCCAGCCGCCTCCGCAAGACCGAACTTGCGCAAAAGGTTTGCTCTGGGCCAGTTTGGAGGCACACTGCTGGAGACACAGCGGAGGGAGCAGTCTGGCACTTGTCTCGTTCCCACCCTTTCCGGAGTTTTCCATGCTTTCGAGCGTTTCTCCAACGGGCTTCGCTGTCCGCGCCGCCGTCGCTGCATCCCTCGTTTCTGCTGCATCGCACGCAGATGTAGTCCTCACGTTCACCGAGGGCTATGTGGGTTACGACGGGGACATTCGGCTTTTGGAGAATCCCGGTTCCGCGCTGGTCGGAACGGTGACGGGGATAACGATGGACGCCGTGCTGACCCAATCGTCTTCGTCATCCGTTCAAGCCCGTTACGCCATGCTCTACTTTGGCGCGCCTATCGCTGGATTTCTTGCGACGGTCGGCTCCGCATCTAACCCGTACCCATATCCGACATGGGTAAATCCGCAATGGTATTCGTGGGCGGATGGTGCGTCGGGTGTAGTAGGGACTGCTTTGACGGCCCGAATCGACTTCTCCCAACCCTTCGGTTCCTCCTCGATCAGTAGCCTTGGCCTCGCGATGCCGCGGTCGAGTTACGGTGAGTGGATACGGTTGACTGGATCGCTCACGCTTCATGGCGTGGAGTTGGTTCCCGCTCCTAGTGCGATCGGCCTCGTCGGGCTTGCGGGACTCGCCCGCTCCCGAAGGCGCTGACCTCGAATCGCGATAGGCGAGCCACAGGACGCCCCAAGGTCGCCTTGGGTGGCCCGGGCAGGCCCGGAGGCTTGGCGCATGGCCGACACGCCAGCGGGCATCCTGCTGCGCCTCGTGGCACTATCCCTTCCGCACCACGATCAGCGCCAGCAGAATGGGCGCATGGAAGCACCGTCACGAAACGGGCGGACGGCCAGCGGGCAGTTCGCCAAGGGCAACCCGGGCGGGCCGGGAAACCCTCACGGCAGGCGCGTGGCCGATCTTCGAGCCGTGCTGCTGGACGCCGTCACCGAAGCCGACATCCGCGCCGTGGCCAAGGCGCTGGTGGCCCGGGCCAAGGCTGGCGAGGTTCCGGCCATCCGTGAACTGCTGGACAGGATCGTGGGCAGGCCGCTGCCCATCGATCAGGTCGAGCCAGTCGCCTTGGAGGTGTCGCCGGAGGTGCAGGCCCGTGCGCGTGAGATCATCGCCCGCAGGTTGGGCGGACAGGTCGAGGCTTAGGCGCTGGTTCTTGAAGGGTGTGGTTCATTGGTGCTCGACTGATTCACTCGGCCGATCATCTTGATGGTGTTGAAGGTGACTCGGTTGCCGTGCCGACAACCACTCCGTCGGATTGTAAGTCGGGCATCTTAACCCGCGTTTGGCAAGCGCTCTTTGAAAACGCTCCCATAGGGCATCGTGACTTCGCTCGATGTTATAGAAAAACATAGAGCGTTCTTCGTGCAGTCGCAGTTCTCGATAACGAGCAGCACGCTTTCTTTCCTCGTCTGGAATGCCCGACCATTCCATGAGTTTGCTTTGCCGAATCAAGGGCCAAAACACCGCCCAAAGCATCGCGCCACTGCCCATGCAGATGAATAATTGCAGGTAGTCCTGCCAAGTCTCCGGATAGTCGAGCGAGTTCATTCAGGCATTGTGCCATAGCCGCAGGCCCGGACAATTCAGTCGAGGCCTAGGCGCTGGTTCTTGAACCGTGTGGTTCAATTGGCGTCCTTCGTGGGGTAGAGCACCATGCCGTCGGACTGCGTGGAAGCGACGATGCGGCCCTTGCCGTCCTTATCTGCCACCATCACACCGGCATTCCCAACTCCATCGGTGGTTGTGAGTACCCGCACTTTATTGTTCTTGTCGTACCAAACCGTGCCAGCCGTGCCATCTAGCGTTCTGGAGTGGATGCGCATCGTCCCGTCCTTGTCGTACCACGCCACGCCAGAGGAACCGTTTGCAAGCGTGGAAGCGACAATGCGCATCGTCCCGTCCTTGTCGTGCCACGCCATGAGAGCGCCGCCGTCGGGCACCGTGGAAGCGCCGATGCGTGGCTTGCTGTCCTTGTCCACAACGATCCATTGCGTGCAGGTGATCTTCTCGAAGTGTGCATCGCCTGCTGGGCGGACGGCGCCGATCAGGGCGCTGCCTGCGAGGATGCTGGCGAGGGTGACGATGGCGAACCGCTGGCGGCGGACGCTGGTTTGCAGTTCCCGGATTTGATCTTGGATGATGTCCATGCCCGGCAGGGTAACCCGGTCTCCGTGAGCCTCTGAGTACAGAGTTGGTACAGACTTTCGAGGGCACAAGAGAGACAAACGGCACGCCCGTCGGTACGCTGATGTGGATTCGGAGCGCAGAAAGGCGTTTCGAGTGCTCGCGGGTTCGCACGAAGGCGATTGCCAACGTGAATGTCGAGGGTTCAAGTCCCTTCACCCGCTTTCACTCGAATGCCCGAGGCGCAGCCTCGGGCATTCTCGCTTTTGAGCGGGCGAAGCGGTCGCGGTCCGTGGCCGTGCCCGCGATGTGGCCCCACCGCTGAAGTGGCGGGATCCAGATTCCCCCGATGCGCTCACTTGGTCTTGGATGCGTCGGTGGCCGACTTGATGGATTCGGCTGCGGTCTGATCTGCGGACTCGGCGGCGCTCTTCGCGGCGCCTTCGGTCTTGGTGCCCGCTGGCTTGCCTGACTTCTGTTCGCAGGCGAAGCCGAGTGCGAGGATCGAGATCAGCGCGAGAACGGGGATGGAGTGGAGGTCTTTCATGCGTTCGACGCTAACCCGGAATTCACCCACGGGAATCCTGTGGCGCACGGAATGCCGCATACCTCGGTTCGCCACGGGGCCTCGAGGGCGCGCCAAGTTGCAGCGATGCAGTTGCCAATTTCATCGATTGCGCCGACAATCGCGGAATGCCCCGATACACCACAACCGTCGCAAAGCGACTTCGTGCCATGATGGCCGAGCTTCACGAACTGCGCCGCGTTCGCGGCGAGTACGAGCGGCTCGTGTCCACGCTGCAGGAGCTGGGAATCACCGGGGGGCAGAACCTGCGTCAGTCCGCTCGCATCGCCGCAGCCAGTGGCCGCACCGGCTCCGCCGGCAAGCGCTACCGCAGCAGCCCAGCCGAGATGGAGAGCCAGTACAAGGCGCTTGCCGCCGCGACTGGCGGATCCTGGATGAGCCGCGAGGCCATCTGCCAGAAGGCTGGCCTGGATCCCAAGCGCTCCGCAGCCGCGTTCAAGCGTCTGACCGAGGGCTACGAAGCCGACGGCAGGAAGGTGAAGGCCCTGCTCGAGAGCAACGGCAAGCGCGGCCTTGGCGGCGCGTACCGCAAGGCCTGAGCCCGCTCGAGAACCCCGAAAAACGCGAACGCCCCGGACGAGTCCGGGGCGTTCTTCGTTCTGCGCATTCCGTGCGGTGACGTGCTCAGCGATCGGACTCCGGCAGCCCCATGCCACGTCGATCGGGTGAGGCTGGGCGCGCGGGCTTCTTGAAGGGCTTCTCCTTGACCTGCTGCACCAGGCTCTCGACCGCCTTCTCGAGCTGCGGATCGCGTCCGCCCGCGGCCAGGCCGCCCTTCATCACGCCGGGGTCGTCGATCACCTCGATGTCGGGATCCACGCCATGGCCCTCGACGCCCCAGGTGCTGTCGAGCTCGTAGAAACCGAAGGTCGGCACACTGATGCTGCCGCCATCCACGAAGCTCGGATTGCCGCTGATGCCGACCAAGCCACCCCAGGTGCGCGTGCCGATCAGCGGCCCGAGCTTATGGTGCCGGAAGAGCCACGGGAACATGTCGCCGCCCGAACCCGCGAGGCCGTTGATCAGCATCGCCTTCGGGCCGTTGTGCGTGTCCGGTG
>JBMOGS010000106.1:0-3711 GCA_049318245.1 Phycisphaerales bacterium
CGAATCCGCTGGCCACCCGCTCGCGCGCATAGCCGGGGATTGGAGACTCCTCGGCTACCTGCCATCGGCCCGCGAAGGCAACACCTTCCGGCACAGCGATGTAGGTCGTGACCGACACGATGCTGGCGTCCAGGCGAGCGGCAAGTTCGCGTCGATGCAACTCGGCCTGGGAAGGGGAGCTCGCTGGCTCGGACGGCGGCGCTTTCGAGGGAATCGGGGCCGTGAAGAGCACCACAACCGTGATCGCTTGCCAGACTGGGTTCATGTGGAGACTGTGTCCGGGATTCATTTGTTTTGCGCCAAGCCGACGCGAACGATTGGTGAGGATTGCGGCACGCGGGTGGACGTGACGTTCCGAGGGTCTACATTTCCGGGGTGCCTGTTCCGCTTCTCGTGCCAGTTCTGCTTGCAGCGATGCAAGTGGTCGCTCCCTCGGCTCGGCCCGCGGGCGATGCGCTCCGCGCCCAGGCGATCCGTTTCTATGTGGAGGGCGCACTGGCGCGGTCGCGCGAGGCCGTCGATGCCTCCCAACTTCTCGTCAAGTCGGTGAAGGCCCTCTGTGAGTCGCCGAGCGAGTCGACGTTGCGTGACGCCCGGTTGGTGTGGTGTGCGGCACGGAAGTCCTACGGTCGCACGGAGGTCTACCGATTCGGCGACGGCCCCATCGATCGGCGCAGGGATGGCGTCGAGACGTTCGTGAACGCGTGGCCGGTGGACGAGAATTACATCGAGCCTGCGGACCCTCAGGCCGCGACCGGCATCATCCGCGATCGAGTCCGCTATCCAGTGCTGGCGCGAGCGGTGGTGCGCGAGCACAACCAGCGCGGTGGGGAGACCCACGTGAGCACGGGTTGGCACGCGATCGAGTTCATGCTGTGGGGCCGTGACGCCGATGCCGCGGGTCCCGGCGCGCGCCCGGCCAGCGACTTCGTCGATGGTGCGGCACCAAATGCCGATCGACGCCGGGAGTACCTGCTCGAGATCACCACGCTACTGCATGAGGATCTGCAGCGGGTCGCGCGTGCGTGGGAGTCCGGGCCCACTTCGCATGCCGCAGCGCTGGAGGCCTCGCCGCAGCGCGCGCTGCGAGCGATGTGCATCGGGCCGGCACTGCTGGCCGGCTTCGAGATGGCCGGCGAGCGGCTGGCGGTTCCGCTGGAGACTCGCGACCAGGAGGAGGAGCACAGCTGCTTCAGCGACAGCACCGACGACGACTTCAAGGCCAACATCGAGGGGATCGCGCTTGTTCTTCGAGGCCCGGACGGTGGCCCGGGACTGATCGATCTGGTGCGGGCGAGCGATGCGGTGCGCGCAGATGCGCTCGCTTCGGCGTTGCAATCGGCCGAAGTCGCGGTCGCGGCCATGCCGCATCCGTTCGATGCCTCGATTCGGGAGCCGGACGAGGGTCCCCGCCGGCAGGCGATGCGGGCGGCCATGCTTGCACTCGAGCGCCTCGGCGAGCAGGCGTCGCTCTCCGCTGGCGCGCTTGGGATCCGGCTGCCAACGGAGCCGCAGGGATGAGCCGGTGGCGCGCGACTCGTCTGGCGATGGTGGCGGTGGCAGGCTGGCTGCTGGCCTGGTCCGATGTGCAACCTTTGGCGGACACCTCGCGATTGGCGTTGCTCGGTGGGCCCGCCACGGTGCATGAGGCGGGTCCCAATGCCTTCGGTCTTCCGATGCCAGGGCTGGCTGCGACGGATCGTCGCGCCTTCAGCGTGGGGAACGCGCTCTTCCGCGACAACTGGGTGGTCGCGCCGGCGAGCGCCGAGGGTCGCGATGGTCTGGGACCGGTCTTCAACGCGAGTTCCTGCAGCGCGTGCCACCCCGAGGACGGACGCGGGAAGCCTGCGATGACCCGCGACGATCTTGGCGCGGGCATGGTGGTGATGGTGAGTCCACGCGACGCCGATGGCCAGGCGCACCCGGTCTACGGCCGCCAGCTTCAGGACCAGGCGATTCCTGGAGTCGAGCCCGAGGTGCGTCTGGAGCTGAAGCCGCGGCGGGTCACTGGCTCGTTCGCCGATGGCACGCCCTGGGAGCTCCAGCGGCTGGAACTGACGATTGATCGTCCGGCGTACGGAGCGCTCGGCGAAGTGCGCACGTCGTTGCGTGTGGGGCCGCAGGTGATCGGCATGGGCTTGCTCGAGGCTGTCGCGGACGCTGATCTCGAGGCGCTCGCGGATCCGGGGGATCGCGACGGAGACAGCATCAGCGGACGGGTCCACCGGATCGCCTCCACGGGACGGATCGGTCGATTCGGCTGGAAGGCCTCGCAGCCATCTCTGGAGGGCCAGGTTCGCGCGGCCCTGAGCGAGGACGTGGGAATCACCAGCGATGCGTTTCCGGAGGAGTCGCTCTCGCCGGCCCAGCGAATCGTGATCGATGCCCCGTCCGGAGGACAGCCGGAGATCGACGCGTTCAAGGTGGAGCGGATCGCGCACTATTGCCGCGTGCTTGCGGTGCCGGCGCAGCGAGGTGCGGGCGAGCCGTTGGTCGAGCGCGGACGCGAACTCTTCAGCATGGTTGGATGCGCCGCCTGTCATGTGCCCGAGTTGCGCACGGCCAAGGCGAGTCCAGTGCAGGCGCTGAGGGGCGCCACCTTCCATCCCTACACCGATCTGCTGCTGCATGACATGGGCGAGGATCTCGCCGACCATCGGCGCGACGGCGATGCCGATGGACGCGAGTGGCGCACGCCGCCGCTCTGGGGCATCGGTCTGGTGGGCACGGTGAACGGTCACACGCAATTCCTGCACGACGGTCGTGCCCGGAACCTGCAGGAGGCGGTGCTCTGGCATGGCGGCGAGGCGCAGCGCTCGCGTGATGCCTTCGTGGCGATGCCTCAGTCGGATCGGCGCGCCCTGATCGCCTTCCTCGAGTCGCTGTGAGCGCACCATGAAACGTCTTTCCGTATCGAGTCCCCGATTCCCTCTCCCACAGGAGCACTACCCATGATCTTGCAACGACCGGATGTTCGCGCTTCAGGGCGACTTGCGCGTTTCTCGGCACTCTGCCCGCTGGTGTTGGCATCCTTGACGTACGCCGATGTGGTGGCGTGGGACGAGACCACTTCGGGCGACATCTCGAGCAACCGGCTCGACCCGACGCGCGTTGGACTGGTGGCAGGGGTGAACGTCATCCGCGGTGCCATGGGCCCGACGGCCGTGCCGGATGTGCACGATCTCGACTACATCACCGTGACCGTGCCCGAGGGCCACAGACTCGAGGCGCTGGTGCTGCGCGAAGCGCGCGTGGGCGGAGCCTTCAGTTTCGTCGGAATGCAGGCGGGGCCCGTCGTGACGATGCTCCCGGACTCGCAGTCGTTTCCCACGCCGCTGCTGGGCTGGGCGCACTTCGGCTCATCCGATGTGGGATTGGACCTGTTCCCCGTCATGGGGGCCGCGCCCGGCGCCGAGGGCTTCACGGGGCCGCTGCCGGCAGGTCACTACGCGTTCTGGATCATGGAACTGCGCACCGACGAGCCGTACCCCTACGCCTTCGCTCTTCAGGTGGCGCCTATCCCGACACCTGCCGCATGGTTTGTCGGAGCGATCGCGTGCGTACGCGGACGGCGCAGAACGGCGCGCTGATCCGACGCGCTCCTGCGGCTCACGTACGGCGCCGAATGAAGGATCCGCGATGCGGCCCGGCGCGACGCCGGGCCGCCAGAAGTGCCGAAGGGCGGACTCGAACCGCCAACCTGAGCGTTAT
>JBMOGS010000107.1:0-3641 GCA_049318245.1 Phycisphaerales bacterium
CGGCAAGGACGTGGACAAGCCGCGCAACCTGGCCAAGAGCGTGACGGTGGAGTGAGGCTCGCGGATGCTACAGTTCCCCGGTGGATCAACCAGTCGCCATCCCGCGAAGCAGTGAGCTGCAGCGACTGATCGGGCAAGCGGGATTCCGGTTCGCGCACCTGCGCATGCAGGGCATCGACAACGGTCCCGTCTTCGCGATCAATGATCCGGTGCTGCGGGAGCAGGAGGTATGTCTCGTGTCGCCCGAAGCGCCGTCGGGCGATGCCACGGTCGATGCGATCCACCAGCGCGTCGCCGCGGCGATCGGAAACCAGTCGCTCCCGGTGGTCCGCTTCGCGGATGGCGAGTACCTCTTCTACCTGGCGTCGATGAAGTGCAACGGCCTGTATCAGCAGGCCGAGTCCGTCGAGGCGATCCGCGCGGCCTTTCCGGCCCATTTCCGCGCCATGCGCGAGGTGGCCACGAACGGTCTGCTGGCACCACTGGTGCATCCCGGCAACGTGCGTGGCGGAAGGCGAACCCTCCGGCGTTTCTGGAAGAAGCCCAAGAGCGATGACCAGTCACTCCGATTCCTGGACATGGCTGCAGCGCAGGGTGTGCACCTGACGGCGCGGAACTACGCACCCTTCTACGCGGTGTACAGCTACCTGTCGGGAGCGTCGTTCGCCAGGTCCCTTGATGGACGCGTCGTTGGGGTGATCAACTCGGACTTCCGCCTGGAGGCTTGCCAGGCCTGGTTCGCCCGTCGCGGCAGCCGGCCACGCATCACGCACGTGCCGATCAGCGATCGGTACGTCGCCACGGGCTGGTCCCGCATGCGGGATACGCTGCTGTCTGCACTCGATCCCGCGGTCGATCTCTGGATGGTGGGCGCAGGCATCGGCGCGCTTGAGGTGTGCAACGACGTGGCGCGGGCAACATCGCGACCCGCCATCGACTCGGGACACATCGTGAACTCGATGAACGATCTGGAATCCAAGTCGAATGGCCCACGGCTGTTCATGCACACCATCTGACCATGACATTCCGAACACTCCGAAGACGATTTCGTGCATGGCGGGCCGTGAGGCGACTGCGTGCCGAGGGACACCGGTATGCCCGCGCGTTCGAAAGGGGCCATTTCGTCATTCCGGATGACGACGCCATCCGTCGGGCATGCGCCGCGCGGCTCACGGTGGATCGGGCAACGGGGAACGCGCCGCTCCATGTGCTTGCGCTGTACCACGACTGTGGCTGGGAAGAGGCGTCGCTGGGTGGCACGCTGCGCCGCATGGGAAACCTCACGCACATCGACTTCCTGGATCCCTCGATGACTGGTGGTTGTGCGCCGCGAACCGCGGCATTCGACCGGGCCCTCGCCACATCGATCATGCGGAAGGCGACCGAGGCTCATGCGCGTCAGCCCATCGACGCGATCTTCGCGTACGTGTGTGGCGAGCACTTCACGCCCGCGCTGCTGAAGAGCCTGCGTTCGCTGGGGGCTCCCATGGTGAACATCTCGCTCAACGACAAGGACTGGTTCGTCGGCCGCGTGCGCGGCGGTCGGTCGCATGGCGTGCGCGACATCTGTCGGTGGTTCGATCTGTCGTGGACAAGCACGGCGGACGCCCTGCCCAAGTACGTGGTGGAGGGCGCGACGCCGGTGTATCTGCCCGAGGGCGCCAATCCGGCTGTGCATGCCCCCGTCGACATCCAGCCCGACATCGACGTGTCGTTCGTGGGCCAGTGCTATGCGCCCAGGCCCCATTACATCGAAGCGCTCCAACGTGCGGGCATCAACGTCCAGACCTTCGGTCCCGGATGGCCCAACGGCCGGGTGACGCTCGAGGAGATGGTCCGCATCTGGTGCCGCAGCAAGGTCACGCTGGGGTTCAGTGGCGTGATCGGCCAGGCGGGCGCCTACCACCTGAAGGGCCGCGACTTCGAGGTCCCGATGAGCGGAGGCCTGTACCTGACCGAGCATCACGACGAGATCGCACCGTTCTACCGGATCGGCTCCGAGATCCTCACCTGGCGAGATGCCGACGACCTGGTCGAGCGGGTGCGATGGGTGCTGGCGCATCCGGAGGAGGCCGCACGCGTGCGTGCAGCAGGACGCGCGCGCGCGATGGCCGATCACACCTGGGATGCGCGCTTCCACAAGGTGTTCCACCTGATGGGGGTCCGCGGATTCGATGCCCCAGCCGCGGACATGCCGTCCGCATGAGCGGCACGCGTCCCGTTCGCGTCGCCGTGATCGCCGAGAATTACGGAACGGCAGGCGGAAGCGAGCGATTCGTGCAGGAGGTCACCGAGCGACTGGCGCAGACCGGACGCTTCGAGTTCCACGTGTTCGCGAACCGCTGGTCGAGTTCGTGCACGGCGGTCCGGTTCCACAAGGTGCCCCGGATCAAGTTTCCGCGCTTCATGCGGCCGTGGTTCTTCACCACCATGGCCCAGCGGCAGGTCGCGCGCGGGCAATTCCATCTGGTGCATTCCCACTGGCCCACGCCGAAAGCCGACGTCTTCACCACGCATGGCGCACCCCATGGATACTGGCTGCGAAAGGTGCTCCGGCGCCGCGCCGGACTGTTCGACCACATGATGATGCGGATCGAGCGCCGGATGATCCGTGACGGAAGCCGGGCCATCTTCATGCCTGTCAGCGCATTCCTGAAGGATCGCTTCGGCGACACATACGGCGAGCTGCCGGGCAGGTGGATCGTGAACGGGCCGGGCGTCGATGCCGATCGATTCGTGCCGGACGCCGTGGCGCGTGCCGATGTCCGATCGCGGTTCGGCATTCCCATGCACGCGCGCGTGGTGCTGTTCGTGGGAATGAACTTCGAGACCAAGGGACTTGGCCGCCTGATCGAGGGCGTCATCCATGCGCGGCGACTTCAGCCGGCGCAGGACATCCGCCTTCTGGTCGTCGGTCGTGGCAGGCAGGAACCATTCGCCCGGATCGCGGCGCAGGCCGGCATGCGGGATGCGGTGGTGTTTGCGGGGCTCCAGTCCTCCGGAATCGAGCGCTTCTACAGCGCGGCGGACGCGTTCGCGCTGGTGTCGGAATTCGAGACCTTCGGCATGGTGGTGCTCGAGGCGATGGCCGCACGACTGCCGGTCCTGATCTCGGATCAGATGGGCGTCGGCGAACTCGTTCGCGACGGGGAGCAGGGGTTCGTGGTGGCCTGTGCGGCGAGCGGCGAGCGCATCGGGGAGCGGGTCGTCGCCATGCTTGAACCGGATGCGCAGCGGCGCATGGGACTGGCCGGCCGAGCCGTCGCGGAACGGCAGTCGTGGCAGCGGGTCGCCGATGCCGTGCGGCAGGCCTACGAAGCCCAACTCCAAGCGACGTCACGCGGCGCGCTATAACCTTCCCGGCATGGCGTTTTCGCACGTGCACAAGGCGTTCGTTCCATGAAGGCCGTCATTCTTGCCGGCGGCATGGGAACGCGCATCGCCGAGGAAAGCCACCTTCGGCCCAAGCCCATGATCGAGATCGGTGGCCGTCCGATCCTGTGGCACATCCTGAAGATCTACTCGGCGCACGGCATCAACGACTTCGTGATCTGCTGCGGCTATCGCGGCTACATCATCAAGGAGTACTTCGCGAACTACTTCCTGCACTCGTCCGATGTCGCGTTCGATCTCGAGAACAA
>JBMOGS010000108.1:0-3466 GCA_049318245.1 Phycisphaerales bacterium
CTGAGCGCGATGGCGGTGGGCGGCTTCAGCGAGATCCTCGGCTGGGTCGAGAAGAAGGCCCCGCTGCGCCGCAACATCACCACGGCCGACGTGGGCGGCGCCGCCGCGTGGCTGCTCTCGCCGCTGGCCAATGGCGTGACCGGCGAGACGCTCTACGTGGACAGCGGCTACTCGATCATGGGCCTGTAGGCCCGATGAAATCGAAGGGCTGTTCGCTCGCCAGGTCGGCCCGGGGCACCAGGATCTCGCGGATTCGCTCCGCCAGCGCGGCAAGACCGTCGCCGGTGTGCGCGCTCACCCCCAGGTCGCCATGCGCGGCCGCGCGATCGGTCTTGGTCCGCACGCGCAGCGCGTCGGGCCAATCGCGTGGGAAGGATTGATCCGGCCCCGCAAGCGCCACGCGCAGGTCGGCCGCGTCGATCGCCGCACGGGCCGCGTGGATCGCCCGCGCCTCGATCGGGTCGCCGGTCTCGCGCAGGCCGGGCGCGTCGAGCAGCGTGCACGCCAGGCCCGCGAGCGTGACCTGCGCCGAGACGTAGTCGCGCGTGGTCCCGGCCTCGGGTGAGGCTGCCGCAAGCTCGCGCCCGGCGAGTGCATTGATGAGCGAGCTCTTGCCCGCGTTGGGAGGTCCCACGATCGCCACCACGGGCGCGTGGATCAGGCGTCGCAGGCGCGCGCTGCGCCCGGCGTCCGCCGCGCCGGGCGGGCCATGTCGCTTCCAGCGTTCCGGTTGCGCAAGCAGCAGCGCGAGCGCCTCGTCGCTGGCGACATGCGGAAGCAGCGCAAGCGCGCGCTGCATCACGGGATCGCTGGTGCAGGCGGACCAGTCCGCGGTGCCTTGAAGCGCGAAGCGGGCGCCTCGTGCATGCAGGGCGTCGGAAATCCGCTGTCGGATGCGCGGACCGCCGTGCGGCGTGACCAGCAGCGTGTCATGCGCCGTGCGGAGCAGCAGACCCTCGTCCTCGCCGGGAAGCGCACGCAGCGACACGCCGCCGATGTCGGGCAGCGGCACGCCAAGCGCGCGCTCGATCACCTCGGGTGCGGCACGAAGCTCGAGCACCGCGATCGCCGCGGCCCCGGTCGGCGTGCACCAGCGCGCCTGGATGCCCGCGTCGACGCTCAAGCCTCCCCGTGTTCGGCCGGCTCGTCGTCCACGCCCTCGGCGGCGTTGCGAGCGGCCACGGCGATGCCGCGCAGCACCAGGTCGGGCGCGATCCGATCGACCAGGTCGTCGCCGCTGAAGAGCGTCTCGGCGTCGCCGCCGGTGGCCACGACCATCGGGAACGCGCCGTAGTGCTCGGCGTAGCGCTCGACCAGGCGGCGCACCATGCCGCGGATGCCCTCGTAGACACCCAGCAGCATCGCCGAGGCGGTGTTGCGGCCGAATGGCTCGCCCGCATCGGGCTGCGCGAAGGCCACGCGCGGCAGCTGCGCCGTGTGTTCGTGCATCGCCTTCAGCTGCAGGCTCGCGCCGGGCGCGATCGCGCCGCCATGGAAGGTGCCCTCGCCGTCGACGAAGTCCACCGTGATCGCGGTGCCGGCATCGACCACCACCACGGCCTGCTTCAGCCCGTCGTAGGCGGCCGCCGCGGCGAGCAGGCGGTCATCGCCCACCTTGGTGTCATCGTCCACGCAGGTGCCCACGGGAATCGGAAGATCCGTGCGCATGCGGTGCACCTCGGCGCCGGTGAGCGCCTCGACCTCGCGCCGCAGGGGATCCGCCACGGGATCGTTCACGCTGGCCATCACGATCATCGCGTCGGCGTTGTCGATCGCCTGCCAGTGGCGATCGATCACCTGGGCCATCGACTTGGCATCCGCGTTCTCGAGCTGGTCGCTTGCCTGCAGGGTCAGGTCCTCGAACCGGCCCACGGCGGTGCGGGTGTTTCCAACGGAGATCGCCAGCAGCTTCTGCATGGCCGGGATTCTAGGGGTTCAGGCGCGTGCGGCCGCGATCGAGGCGCGCATGTCCTCGCGGATCGTCTCGAGCAGGCGATGCGCGACGGGACCGGGGGAGCCCGACCCGAACGCCTTGCCGTCCACGCGCGTGACGCCCGCCAGGATGCGGCGGCTGCTCGCGATGATCAGCTCGTCGGCCTCATGCAGTTCCCGCTCCAGCACGCGTCGCTCCGTCACGCGCAGGCCGGCACGTCGGGCGGCATCGAGCGCCAGCGTGCGCACGGTGCCGTGCAGGATCGCGGGTTCGTCATCAAGCGGCGGCGTGACCAGCGTGCCCGCCTTCACCACCAGCACGTTCGAGCTGCCGCCCTCGCTCAGCAGGCCGTCGCGCACCAGGATCGCCTCCTCGGCGCCCTGTGCGGCGGCGTCGAGCATCGGCAGGACCGAGCCCATCAGGCTCACGCTCTTGATCTCGCAGTGGCGCCAGCGCTCGTCGGGTCGGATCGAGACCGCGATCGGGGACGGGGCGCTCAGCGCGTCGATCGGCCCGGTCGGCGTGGCGTAGGCGAAGACCGTCGGCTGCAGTCCCGTCGGCGGCACATGACTGCGCACGATCGGGGCGCCGCGCGTGACCTGCAGGTACACGGCGCCATCGCGCAGTCCTTCGGCCTCGAGTGCCGCGTGCATCGCGCGCTCGGCATCGGTCGCGGAGAAGCCCTCGATCGAGACCAGGCGAAGGCTGCGCTCGAGACGCGCAAGGTGTGCACCCATCGCCATGCCCACGCCGTCGAAGAAGCGCACCAGCTCGTACACGCCGTCACCGAACAGGAAGCCCCGGTCGAAGGGGCTGATGTGCGCCTGTTCCAGCGGCACCACGCGACCGTTGAGCCAGACGTGCATGATTCAGCGAGCCTTGCGGGCGGCCTTCACGAAACGGCGTGCCGCGGCAGGATCGACCGGGCGGTCCCACCGTCCGCCGCGCTTGATGGAGCTGCCCACGATGATCGCGTCGGCGTGCTCGAGCAGGTGCGGGGCGCTCTCGGCGTCGGCGCCGGAACCCACGAGCACCGGCAGGCGGGTGGCCTCGCGCACCTCGCGCAGGTCGCCCATGTCGACCGGTTCGCCCGTGGCGCTTCCGGTCACGATCACCGCGTCGGCGCCCATGAACTCGGCGGTCTTCACGTGCTCTCGCAGGTCCAGGTCGCGCGTGATCGCGTGGCTCGAGTGCTTCTTCATAACGTCGGCGGCGATCATCACGCGCTCGGCACCGATCGAGCGGCGGAAGCGAAGCAGCGGACCCGCGTCGGCCTCCTCGAAGAGGCCCTCGTCGGCCACCGCCGCCAGATGGAAGCCCTCGGCTCGGATGAACGAGCCGCCGCAGGCGTGCGCCACCGACAGTGCCTCGCGGTTGGCGCCGGCGAGCAGCTGCACGCCGACCGGCAACCGCACCGCTGCGCGCACGCAGAGCACGCATGCGCTCATGGCGGCCACGATCTCGGGGCCGACCTCGCGACGCAGGTAGGGCAGGTCGTGCATGTTCTCCACCAGCACGGCGTCGAAGCCCGCG
>JBMOGS010000109.1:0-3346 GCA_049318245.1 Phycisphaerales bacterium
TCCACGCGGATCCAGAACATCTCGCGGCCGCGCTTCACCTGGTCCTTGCCCACGATGGGAATGTTGTTCTCCGCCTGACAGGCGGTCACGCACGACTGGCAGCCGGTGCAGGTGGTGAGATCCACCGACATGGCCCAGCGGAACTGCGCGCCGTCGAGGTTGCCCTCCTGCCACAGGCTGAGGCGGTGCGGCACATGCGCCGCGTGCGCGGCGAAGTCCGGATGGTGCTTGTAGTTCTCCAGCGAGGTGGCGCGCACGAGCGAGGGCAGGCGATCCTGGATTCCCTGGTGCGGCACGCTCGGGATCAGCGCGGCGTCGATGCTGCCGTGATCCTGCGTGTGCGCGAACTCGTAGGTGTCTCCGGTTGGCTGCACGCTCGCGCCACGCACCATCGCCATGGTGGCGGTCGTGCGCATGGGATACGCGTTGAAACCCGCGTCCTTGGCAAGGCTGCCGGCGCTCTCGCCGCGTCCGCCGCCCAGGGCGATCGCGGCGCTGTCGTCGGCCATGCCGGGCACGGGGAAGATCGCGGCCTGCATGCTGCGATCACCCGAGGTCACCTTCACGACGCTGCCCTGCTTCACGCCAAGCCGGCTCGCCGTGGCCGGCGAGACGAGCAGCGCGTTGTCCCACGTGATCTTGGTCACGGGGTCCGGGAGTTCCTGCATCCATCCGATGTTCGCGAAACGTCCGTCGAGCACGCGACTGTCGGGGATGAAGCAGAGCTCGACGCCGGCGTCGCGCGCCGCGGGTTGCGCGTCCGCGAGCGCGGACACGGCCTTCGCGACTTCACCCGCACGCAGCGAGGTCGAGGGCGACTGCGGGGTTCCGGTCATCGCCACGCCCTTGTCGAGCGCGCCACGCCACATCGCCTCGAAGGCCGAGCCCGACAGGCCGCTCGACGCCATGGCCGTGCGACGCACGATCGTGTAGCCGTCCTTCGGTTCACTGCCTCCAAGCAGTCGCGCGAGCACCTCGATCGCGCTCAGGCCACCCTGCGCGGGATCGAT
Organism: Phycisphaerales bacterium; assembly: GCA_049318245.1. Lineage (GTDB taxonomy): Bacteria > Planctomycetota > Phycisphaerae > Phycisphaerales > SM1A02 > SYAC01. The sequence goes on from JBMOGS010000109.1 coordinate 1,011, forward strand.
CAGCGGCTGGATCAGCGGCTGCTGGATCGACCTGGTTCCATCGGGCGAGGACACGTCGCCCCAGCATTCCAGGAAGTGCGCCTGCGGCACATGGAACGTGCACGCGGCATCCATGCTGGTCTCGTCGCGGTGATAGGCCAGACGCGCGACATTCGGCACCTTCGCCATCGCCTTCGCGAAATCAAGGTCCGCCGGCGCGTCGTAGCACGGATTCGCGCCGAGCACGAGCAGCGTGTCGACCTTGCCGGCGGCCATCGCCTTGGCCAGTTCCTCGATGCCAAGGCCCGGCTCGTCCGCGGCGGACATCATCAGCGTGGCGCCGTGCGCGCCGAGGGCGTGATTGATCGCGGCGACCAGCGCGTGCATCTGGCTGGACTGTCCCGTGCCAGAGCGCACGAACGCGGAGCCCTTGGCCGCCTTCAGATCCTTGACCATCTGGTCGAAGATCTCCTGACTGTGCGCATCGAGCAGGCCCTTGGCCGCAGCCGTGCTCGCCAGACGATCGATCGCTGCCACGAGCGCGGCGTCACCTGCGACGCCAAGCGCCTTCGCGAGCATCGCCGCGAGGACGGGCATGTCGCCACGACGCACCGCCACGCGATTGTCGGCGGACATGCCGGTCACGGTGAGGTGCGGCTCGAACACGTACAGGCGGTTCTGGGTCTGCTTCGACGGATCCTGCGCGGCAAGTCGGCGGTTGGCCGCCCAGTCGCGGGTATGACGAAGCGCGGCGGGCTCGGTGCCCAGCATGTCCCAATCGAGCGCGACGATGACCTGCGCCTTGTCCACCTGTGGCAGCACGCGCATGGGCGCGCCGAATGCCACCGCCGTTCCCTGCAGCGACGCGGTGCCGGCGAGTGCCTCCCAAGCCGTCACGGTCGCCTTCGGGAATGCCTGCTTCACGCGCGCCAGCATGTCGCGCATCGACGGACTCGAGGTGGCAGGCATCAGGATCGACAGACCCTCGCCCTGCTTCGCGCCGAGCGCCTTCGCGCGCTCCGCGAGGAATGCCTCGAACTCGGCCATGCCCGAGGGCTTGCCCGCCTTGAACACCTGCCGGCTGCGCTCGGGGTCGTAGAGCTCGAGCACGCGCGCCTGCATCCACGGGGTGCTCGCGCCGCCCCAGAACGGATGATCCGGATTGCCGTCGAGCTTGATCGGGCGACCGTCGTAGCTGGTCGCGATCAGGCCGTAGCCCACGCCGCGGATCTCGCACGCGGTCGCGTAGGTCACCGGCACGCCAGGCGTGCGGTTGGCGGGCTGGCTCGCGTTCGGGACGATCTGGCTCTCGGGCCAGCGTCGGCAGCCGGCCAGGCCAAGGCCCGCCAGCGCGAAACCCGCGCCCATGATCTTGATGAAGGTGCGGCGGTCATCGCCCTCGAGCGTGTCCGCGGCCGCGGGGAACTCGCGATGCGCGAAGGCGAGGGCCTGTGCGTCCTGCTCGCGCTCCCCAAGCGAACGCCACCACGACACGCCCTTGCGCGCGTCGACGGTGCGCTTGGGTTCGCTGCCGCTGCAGCCGCAACCGCCCGTGGTCTCGGCCTGCGCCACGGGAAGCGGGATCGTCCGGTCGTTTCCGTTCAGCGATGGCATGTGGAGCAATTCTCGCTTGGATGAATGTTGAACGTCTTCTGCAGCTGCTCGCGCTGTTCACGCGTCAGCTCCTTCTTCTGGTCCCACGCCAGATTCGTCACCTGCGCCGCGGGGCGAAGGCGATCGACCGGCTGGCGATGGCACTCGAGACACCAGCCCATGCTGAGCGGCGCCACGCGGTAGACCTCTTCCATCTGATCCACGCGGCCGTGGCACTCCACGCAGCCGACGCCACGGTTCACGTGCGCGGCATGGTTGAAGTAGGCGTAGTCACCAAGCTTGTGGACCTTCACCCACTCGATCGGCATGCCGGTCTCGTAGCTCGTTCGGACCTTCTCCAGCTTGGGGCTGTCCTTGTGGATCTGCGTGTGACAGTTCATGCAGGTCTGCGTGGCGGGCACCGCCGCGAAGCCGGCCTGCTCGACCGTGTTGTGGCAGTAGCGGCAGTCCATGCCAAGCTTGCCCGCGTGCGTCGCGTGGCTGTAAGGCACGGGCTGATGGGGCATGTAGCCAGCCTCCAGGGTCTTGGGACTGAACCCGTAGGCGACGAACATGACGGCGTAGAGCGGGGCCACGGCACCGACAACCAGCACGAATGGCAGGATGGCGTTGGTCCAGCGAGGGAAGAGGAAGCGGCTCACGGCCTGGGGGGTCCTCAGGAAGGAGGCGAGGCGACTTTGTGCCATTTTTCACAAAGTCGAACCATGATGGTAGGGAAATTTCGGGGGTCGTGCCACAGGAAC
>JBMOGS010000110.1:0-3268 GCA_049318245.1 Phycisphaerales bacterium
TGTTCCAGATCGAGAGCCGCGCGCAGATGAGCATGCTGCCGCGCCTGAAGCCGCGTCGTTTCTACGACCTGGTGGTGCAGGTGGCCATCGTGCGGCCGGGGCCGATCCAGGGCGACATGGTGCACCCGTACCTGCGCAGGCGCGCGGGGCTCGAGCCGGCCACCTACCCCGACGCGCGCATCGAGCGCGTGCTGGGCCGCACGCTGGGCGTGCCGCTGTTCCAGGAGCAGGCGATGACGTTGGCCGTGGTGGCGGCGGGCTTCACGCCGGGTCAGGCCGACCAACTGCGTCGCTCGATCGTCGCATGGAAGCGCCGCGGCAACCAGCTGGCGCAGTACGGCGAGCGGCTCGAGGCGGGCATGCTGGCCAACGGCTACACGCGGCAGTTCGCGCAGCAGGTGTTCACGCAGATCCAGGGGTTCTCGGGGTACGGCTTTCCCGAGAGTCACGCGGCCAGCTTCGCGCTGCTCGCCTACGCCAGCGCGTGGCTGAAGCGGCATCATCCGGCGGCGTTCACGGCCGCGCTGCTGAACAGCCAGCCGATGGGTTTCTATGCGCCGGCGCAGCTGGTGCGTGACGCGCGCGAGCATGGCGTGGAGGTGCGGCCCATCGACGCCAACTTCAGCGCATGGGATTGCACGCTCGAGCCGCGCGGCGTGCGCGGGTTCGCCGAGCCGCCGGCGCTGCGGCTTGGCCTTCGCATGGTGCGTGGGTTGTCGAAGGCCTGTGGCGAGCGTGTGGCGGCGGTGCGGGGTGCTGGCCCGTGGCGCAGCGTGGAGGCACAGTGGCGAGCATCAGGTGCCAGCGCCGCGGCCATGCGTGCGCTGGCACGCGCCGATGCGTTCGGCTCCATGGGCCTTGATCGCACGCAGGCGCTCTGGCAGGCGCAGCGCCTTCGCGAGGCCGACATGCCGCTGTTCGAGCAGGCCGCGCCAAGCCCCGAGGCCGTCGAGTCGCGCGCCGAGCTGCCGCCGGTGGCGCCCATCGAGCGCACGCTGCACGACTATCGCCAGACGGGCCTGTCGCTGCATGGGCACCCGGTGCGGTTCCTGCGGGAGCGCCTCTCGCGAGCCGGCGCGCGCCCCTGTGCCGCGGTGCAGGCTGCGCACGAGTGCCCCGACGGTTGTCGCGTGCGCGTGGCGGGGGTGGTGTTGCTGCGGCAGAAGCCTGGCACCGCGAAGGGCACGGTGTTCATCACGCTCGAGGACGAGAGCGGCCCCGTGAACCTGATCGTGCGGCCGAAGGTGTGGGCGCGCTTCCGAGTGCAGGTGCGCCATGCGCATGCGTTGCTGGCGCACGGCCGCGTGCAGCGGCGCGATGGCGTGACGCAGCTGGTGGCAACGCGGTTGCGCGGCATCGATCACCTGCTCGATGCGGGTGGGCAGCGGGCGAGGGAGTTTCGGTAGTTCCTGGCCCCGCTTCCAGACCAGAATCGGATACCCAGAGGAACCGCCCACCTCTAGCATCTCGCCATGACGCGAGCCGTCCTCCGCTGCCTCGTGCTGCTGCTCAGCGCGTGCGCACCGCCGCCACCGAAGGCCCCGCCCGGCATGGTGTTCATTCCAGGCGGCGAATTCACCATGGGCAGCCGGGATCCGCTGGCGCGTGCCGATGAGCAGCCGCTGCACCGAGTGCGCGTGAGCGGCTTCTGGATGGACACCACCGAGGTCACCAACGCGCAGTTCGCCGAATTCGTGCGCGCCACGGGCTACCGCACCGTGGCCGAGCGTCCGATCGACTGGCAGGCGATGGAGCGTCAGTTGCCGCCCGGCACGCCCCGACCGGACGAGCGCGCGCTGCAGCCTGGCGCGCTGGTGTTCACGCCGCCCAACGGCCCGGTGGACCTCGGCCATGTGGAGCGGTGGTGGACGTGGACGCCGGGTGCCGACTGGCGGCATCCGCGCGGGCCGGACAGTTCGATCGATGGGCACGAGAACGAGCCCGTGGTGCAGGTGTGTCTCGAGGATGCGCAGGCCTACGCGCGATGGGCGGGAAAGCGTCTGCCCACCGAGGCAGAGTGGGAATTCGCGGCGCGCGGCGGACTGGAAAGCAAGGCAAACGTGTGGGGCGATGCGCCGATCGATGCGCGCCGCGCCAACACCTGGCAGGGGCACTTTCCCGATCGCAACACCGCCGAGGATGGCTTCGTTCTGGCGGCGCCAGTCGGCCGCTTTCCAGCCAACGGCTACGGGCTGTTCGACATGGCGGGCAACGTGTGGGAGTGGTGCAGCGATCGCTATCGGCCCAATGCGTATGCGCTGTGCGTGCAGGCGGCGGGGCCCGATGGGGTCACGGTAAATCCGCAGGGGCCTGACGCCACTGTTGCCGCAGGCGAACCGAACGCGCCGCCGGCGCATGTCGTCCGTGGCGGCTCCTTCCTGTGCAACGATGCCTACTGCGCCAGCTACCGCCCCAGTGCGCGCATGAGCGAGACGCCGGACACGGGCGCGCAGCATCTTGGGTTTCGGTGCGTCAGGGATGTCGGTCCGTAGCCCGTCGCGTTGCGTGGGCTTGGTCGGTGTTCGCAGGCCGTGGCAGGCACGGCGAGTTCCGGCGGTTGAGGTCACACTTCCGATTCGGCACGGGCCGATGCGGCAGTGCCACAACGCTCACGCAGCCTGCTGGCTTGCCGGCGGGTCTGGCAGCACGGTCAACGACACGATCAGCGGCAGATTGACAAGCTCGTAGCCGCCAAGGCGAAGCGGGTTGACCACGATGATCCATCGCCCATCCGGTTGTATCGCGACGAACTCGGGGTGTGGCACCTCAAGCGTTCGGCTGTCCGCGAGGTGGATGCGGAACGGCTGGAACGGAGCGGCTCTCAGGACTTCCCGGATCTGGTTTGGTGTCACGCTCATGCCCTCTTGATTATGCCACGCAAACTATCGCGGGCAAGCGCTTGGTCATTCGCGTGGGGCGGAAATTCCTGCAAGTTCCGCGATTGCCGCGGTGACTGGGGCGCGCCGCTCACGCCGCCTGCGAGGCCGACGGCTGATCGTCGATGGGCTCCAGCGACACGATCAGGCCCACGTCGATCAGTTGCCAGCTCTCGGGATTCTCGTGCGAGAACACCATCACGTGGCGTCGGTTCGGAAACAGCAGCGCGAAGTCAGGGTGCAGCACGTCGAAGGTGCGCTGATCGGCCAAGTTCAGCCGGAACGGGCGGAACGGTAACGTTCGAAGCGTCGCGCGAATCTGGTCACCGGTCACGGGCATGCCTCCATTATGTTCGCACGGTAGCGCGATGCAAACGAAGCTCCGGAGACTG
>JBMOGS010000111.1:0-3256 GCA_049318245.1 Phycisphaerales bacterium
CCATTGGCGCGCTCCACGCGTGACGCGTTGGGACCGGATGCGTGCGTCGTGGCGCGGATCGTCATGTGGGCAGGGTACATCTCTCGCGGGGCCGCGCGGCGGTCGCGCTGCTCGAGCCAGCCGTGCGACAGATTCCTTCCGCCAATGGAAAAGGGCCCCACGCCTTGATGCTCGGCGTGGGGCCCCACACGACTTCGGTCTGGCACGAACCTCGCCAGACGCGGCGAATGGCGGATCAGTTCCGTCGGATGACGCGATCGTTGATCACGTTGGGGTAGTCGCGGCCGTAGACCTGGCCTCCGAGCCCGTCCGTGAGGAAGTTGAAGAACGCACGCTGATAGGTCACGCCCAGGCGGATGAAGGGCACGTTGTTGAATGGGTACTGATCGCCGCCCTGCACCGCCAGGAAGTCGATCGTCGCGATGTTCACGCTGGGGGCCGAGGCCACCACCGCGCCATTGCGCACCAGCACGCGCCCATCCGAAAGGATCACGTCACGAACGCGGGTGCCCGCGGTCGTCACGGCGTACGGCGGAGCCGTGCCACTGAGAACCTGCGCGGTTCCGGTGGAATCCCACACGACGCGCATGCCGGACACGCAGGGGAATCGGCCATCCGCCGAACTGACCTTGCTGACGGCGTTCTCGAGGATCTCCTTCAGTTGCACCGCGCTCACGCTGGGCACGAGCGTCAGCACGTTCGTGAACGGCAGCTGGTCGTAGGTGTACTTCTCGTTGATCGTGCCCACCGGCAGCGCGCTGTTCAGGCGGATGCCTCCGCCATTCTGGATCGAGACATCGGGCAGGGGCAGGTTGCTGCCCCGGGCGATGCGGTCCGCCTCCCACAGGAGCGAATCGGCGACGAGGTTGCCGACATTGGTGTCGCTCACGCGAACGCCGAAGTTGGCCTGCGGCGCGGGCGATCCCGACACGTTGCGACGGCTGTCGAGCGCCACATCGGACGACGCGATGACGTTGTTCGCCAGCGCAGCGTTGGCGGCCGCAACGGGGTCAACCACGAGGCTCTGCGTGGTCGCATCGGGGGTCACCGCGTCGGGGGCGACGGCGCTCACCCGCTTGATGCCGCTGCGGGCCGAGTCCGTGGCAACGAGGTTGCCCTGGGCATCGAACCCGAGCACGAGGCGTCCCACGTACTTGTAGTCACCCACCGTGGTCACCACGGGCACCGTGTTGCCGGACAGGTCCGTCGCGGTGACGGGGTACGGGAACGCGGCCACGTCACCCGGCACGAGCAGGTCCGTCGGCTGCGCCAGCAGTTCGCTGCCGCCACCGGCGATCACCGCGTCGACACCGGTCAGGAGCGGCACGAGCGCGAGCTCGCTGGGCAGCCCCTGCAGGTGCGTGCTGAGCAGGATGATCTTCACGCCACTCGCGGTCAGGTCGTTGATCTCCGCCTGCACGGCGGAGGCCACGGGATTCACGACAACATTGCGTGGGCTGGAGATCAGCGGCAGCGACTCCGTGGTGGCGCCGACGATACCGACCTGCCGACCCTGCACCGTCACGACCTTGCTGGCGGCCAGCTTGCCGCCGACCTGCTGCGCGAACAGGCCGGGCTCGAAGGAGAAGTCCAGGTTGGCGGAGATGAAGGTGGTGTCGTTCGTGCCCGCGATCAGCGGCGCAAGCACGTCCGGGCTGGCGTCGAAGTCGTGGTTGCCGAGCGTGACGGCGCTGTAGCCGATCAGGTCAAGGAGGATGCTGTCGTAGTACGGCACGCCCTTCTCGATCGAGGCGTTCAGGTTCACGCCCGGAAGGATGTTGTCACCCGAGGAGACCATCACCCAGCCCTGCGCGACACCATCGCGGCGCGCGGCCTCGGCCTCGGTCTTCAGGTTGTCGACCAGCGAGACGAAGCAGGCCGCGCCACCGAAGCCCGCTTGCGCGCCGGTGAGCGGGAGCACCTTGCACTCGCCGTCGTTGTTGTGAAGCAGGTGGAGCCAGAGGTCAACCGGGGTGATGCGCGCGGGAGCGACCTCATCGACCTGGCGCTCGGTACGGCGGCTGGAGGTGCCGGGCTTCGACTGCGACGCGCTGGTCGAGGCGAACGGCGAACGGCCCTTGGGCGAGGCGCTCTGGGCGCTGGCGAACGAGACGGGGCCCGCGACGAGCAGCAGGCCTGCGAGCATGGAGTGGATCTTCATGGTGAATTCCTTGGTTTCGATGTTGAGAGGCGTCGCGATGGACGCGGAAGTCTGAGATGGAGAAGTTGGACGAATCGGGATTCAGCGACGGCGGCGGGAGGCGAGCAGTCCCCCGAGGGAGAGAAGCACGGCCGCTCCGGGCGTCGGGACGAAGGCGAGGCCAGAGAAGCCCGACACACCGTGCGAGCCGACGAGCGTCGCGCCACCAGCGATGGCGTCGACCGTGTAGAGCGACGAGCCATCGGTCATGTACCAGTTGCCGCCGATGAACCCGTAGGCCAGTCCTGCCACGGTCGAGGCATTGGTGCCGGTGGCACCGATCACCGAGGCAGCACCGGTCATGACATCGAACGACACCAGCTGATCGGCGCCGGCGCCGTTGAGAGCGAGGCCCAGCAGGCGTCCACCACCGAAGTCCAGCCCGGAGACGTCGGCACCCGCCGAGAGCCCAGAGGATCCGCGCTCCGACCACGCCGAGCCGCTCCACGAATGCAGATTGTCGAAGAGCGTCGTGTAGGCGGTGCCGCCCTCGATTGCGATCGAGCCCTCGGGAACGCCGAACGCTCCATCGACCAGCATCGTGCTGGCGCCGGTCGAAAGGTTGATCGCGTACTGATCGCCCTGCGCGGTCAGTGCCACCAGACGGTTCGCCTGGCCGTCCCAGTCGAGTCCACTGATCTGGCGGAGCCCGGTGCTTCCCACGAGGGTCGCCGTGCCCGTGACGGCATCGATCGAGTAGAGGGACTGGGTGCCGAACGACGAAAAGGTGGCCACGCCGAAGAGCGCAGCCTGCGCCGACAGGGAGAACGCGAAGGCGGAAGCGACCGCCGCAGAGGTGAGGGACGACATGGGATTTCTCCAGACTGGGGGAAAGGTTTGGAACCGGATCGTGAAGCCGCAGCTCGCGGCTGCACGCGCCAGCAAGAACGTGCGAAACGTAGAACCGGCTTGCGAGCGAACCGTTAGCCCACCGCAAACCGGGATTCAAGAAACGATGAAGACGGCGCGCCGCCTGCGTTCGAGCGTCCGCCCCAGGGGGAAAACGCCCGGCGGTCTCGGGATCGCACGCAGAGGTATCTTGACGCATCGTGAACC
>JBMOGS010000112.1:0-3199 GCA_049318245.1 Phycisphaerales bacterium
GGTTGCGTCCCGCCTGAGAGGGGGCGGGGATCTGGATGCTGCGAGGGAGGTTAGCGCCTGCGAGGGCGGCGGGGAGGAAGTGTGTGCTTCTCCGTGGAAGACACAGCGGTAGTGGGCGGCCTTGCGTGCGCGATACGTTCAGCCACCCACCGATCAATCGCATCGAAATCCGGCCTCCCATCCTCGCCAGGCAGCCGACGCGGCAGGTGATCGAACCCGAGGGCACGCGTGATGGCCCGCATCGCGGCGGTTCCGCGGATCGTCGTCCGCTCCGAGGCCATGACGCGGTTGGTCGTCTGGTGCTCGTCGAGCCGGACCTCCACGCCGACGCCGCCATCGAGGAGCGCCACCCACACCACGCCGATCTCCGGGCGGAACCCTCCCGGTGCCCCGTCCGAGCCGTCGTAGCAGCACCGGCCTCCGAGCGCATACGCGGCGTGGAGGAGGTCGGCGGTGAACGAGCAGATGATCGAGCGATCGCGCGGCTCCCATCGATCGAGCCACGGCCGGAGGTCGATGAACCGGTGGAACCCCGACGAATCGCGCCCCGCCGTCGAGCGCCGTAGGCATGCTCGGACCGGGCCGGCATACGGGATGCAGGATCGGAGGTCACTGACGTCGAACTCGCCCCGAAACGCGCATGCGTAGCGCCGGACGGGGTCCGGTTGGTCGTTCCAGGACCACGGGCGGACGATGGTTGCCAGTTGAGGTGTCATGGATGCTCCGATCAGTTGAGGCCGAACGACCACGGCGGACGCACGGCGTTGAGCTGCATGTGGAGCAGGCGGCCCGTGCCGTCAGACGTCGCGGTGGCCGCGATGAACGGATGGGCGAGCAGCATGCTGCGTTCCGCACCGACCGTGGCGCCGTCCGACCAGCGTCCGCGCAACGCGTCGCCGACGACGCACTGCGCGACCTCGAGCAGGCGTTCAGGCTCGATCGGGCGATGGCGCCACGCATCGTGGGGTCCCATCGACGTCGGCCACGCGCCCATCTGCCGGAACTCCCGCATGCGTACGCGCGAGAAGTCGCGTGAGGCCGAGACGGAACGCACCAACTCAGGTTCCAGGCTGGCAGACCACCCATTACATGCGAACACGTCGCCACCGACGAAGTTTCCGTCCAGGAAGAAGAGCAGGCCCGTGCGCGCATTGCACGCAGGCAGCCCTGCGGCTGCGGGACGCGGGTCGTCGTCGGCTGCGTGCGCGCCCGCATCCCCGTTGCCGCGTTCGACACCCGCAATCGACTCAAGCAGGTCACGCGAGCGCGAGCGCAGGCCCATCGTGCTCGAGAATCCTTCGATCGATCGCCACACGGCGTCCTGGTCCGTGCCGCACGTGTTCGACACATGATCCGCGGCGCCCTGCGAACGGCCCGCCAGGTCGTCGGATGGCTGGCTCATCGCACGCGCGGCCGCCCGGCGCCGGCTTTCCGAGACGCCGTCATGCTTCATGGAACGGATGTGCGACGGCTCCATGCCGCCCGCGGAGAAGGGTGCACGCACCGTGTCCCCGGACCAACGCCCCGCTTCGACGCAGGTCACCGGAACGGCGATCGTCGCACCGGCCACGATGAGCGCGTCGGCGTTGAGTCCCCGGTTCTGCCTCCCACCCCGCATCAACTGCCCTGCCACCAGGAACAGCGGTGCGTCGGATCCGTTGCGCACGTGGAGCACCGGCACGGCGCCGCCGTTCACTTCGGTGATCTCGACCCCGGCAGGCGGGCAGTCGGTGAAGAGGCGCGCGTCGACGGGATCCCACCCCCGCTCGGGAGCCAGTACCGGGATCGCGGCCAACCCCCCGCCGAGGTCCGCGGGCTCGCCGAGGCCAAGCGCACTGATGCTGGACTCGAACGGCAGTGACTGGAGAGGACGGGCGACGATCGGTCGTTGGGCGCGTTGCATGGTGAGGCTTCGATTCCCCGGACGGGGTCCGGCATGAGGTGAGCGAACGAGGTGAACCCGGAGGTGGTGGCGGGAGCTGGCCCGGAACGGCAGCCCCCGCCAACCCCGGGAGACACGGGCATATTACTCGTTCTTGTATTTATTGCAAGTATATATTTGTGAGAACTGAGAACTTGATGCTAGGCTTCGAAAGCGCATGCCGAAGCAAGGCATGGATCCGAGAACCCCAATGGAAGTACGTCCAACCCATCCCGTGCTGCTGCCCGCGATCTTCACGATGGCGCCCGGTGCAACGCGCCTGACGGCCCTCCAGATCCGGCCCATCCCGCTGACCGCCGACCGGCTCGGCCCGGTGTCGGGCTACTCCGATCCCGGCGCGTGGATCACCGAGATCCTGGCGCCCGCACTTGGCGCGGCCCGCCTGACGTCCCGCGTGCATCCCCTGCTTCCCCGCATGACGCGCTCCGGTCGACTGGCCATCCCGGTCTGGGCGACGGCACGCGCGGACGGAACCGCGCAGCACATCAACGCGCCCGATGCACTGCATGAACTCGCGGGCGAACTCGGCGACTCGCGGTTCGCATCGCACGTCATGGCCACGGTCCGCGCAGCGCTCGCGACGGAACCATTCGCGCAGCGCATCGTGGGGGATGAGCTTCGGATGCTGGCCCTGAAGGAAGATCGCCTGTCGACCGATCCGATGGGTGACCGCCCCACGGTGATCGCGCTGCTCCCCGAGACGTTCACGCTCAACGAGCTCCAGCAGGCGATCGCGGCCACGCTCGGCATCCACGCAGACGAGATGGAGTCAAGCAGCAACTTCCGGCGCCGGCTGCAGGAGTTCGTGCACCGTGGCGTACTGCAGGAAGCGAGCGCGCCGCGCGATGCCGCGACCATTGAACGCGCCGGGCGCCCGCCACGGCACTATCGGTTCGACCCCGTGGGGTGGCAGCGCTGGCTGCACGAGCACCGCGCGCGTGGGTCACGGGGCGCGCGCGACGAGGGTGGCTGGTCGGACGCCTCGCCCATGATCTACTCGCCGGCATCGCCCATGCGCCGCTTCGAGCACGATCTCGCGGAACGCACGCGCGCCTTCGCGCCTGAGCCGGGCCGGACGGGTGCGCCGCCATCCACCCCTGACGCGGACGAGCGGCTCGCGCGGCTCGAGCGCATGATGCGCGCGATGGAGAAGCGGCTCGATGGAGGCAATGCGATCCCATGATTCCGGCAGCCATGTTCACGACCGTGCTTGCGCTCTGCCTCGCGCCGTTGCGGCCCGCTGCCCCGCCGCCGGAG
>JBMOGS010000113.1:0-3179 GCA_049318245.1 Phycisphaerales bacterium
CATGTGTGCTTCAGCCCCTGGATTGATCGGTGCATGTCATCCACCACCAGGTGTCGCGGTGACGGCCTCCATCACGCGGTCCAGATTGAAGCTTCCCGGTTTCTGTCGCGGCGGGAAGTCGCGGAAACTCTGCATCCAGTTGCCCACGTAGCCGGCGGCCGGCGCGATCATGAACATGTGCTCCAGGTACCAGCGCTGGTACCCCATCGCGTCATCATGCTGGGCACGCTCGAACGGATCCATGCGAAGGTTGGTCAGCAGCGGTGCGCGAAGCTCCTCGAACGGCTGCTGCCACACCTTGAGCCCTTCCGCGTTCTGCACCAGGAAGCTTGCCTTCCAGTCGCCGTATCGCACGGCTGCCACGTTGCCGTCATCGGTCCAGTACAGGAATTCCTTGCGCGGCCACGCACCGGAACCCTTCAGCGCCGGCAGCAGGTCGTAGCCGTCGATGTGAACCTTGTAGGTACGGTCGCCCACCTTCCGGCCGGCCTTCAGGTCCGCGATCACCGTGGTGTCGCCCGTGGCAGCCAGCAGCGTGGGCAGCATGTCCTCGTGTGAGCCCACGTCGTTGATCACGGTGCCAGGCTTGATCACGCCGGGCCAACGGATCACGCACGGCACGCGATAGCCGCCTTCCCAGTTGGTGTTCTTCTCGCCGCGGAACATCGTGGTGCCGCCATCGGGCCAGGTGAAGGACTCGGCTCCGTTGTCCGTTGAATACATGACGATCGTGTTGTCATCGATGCCAAGTTCCTTCAACTTGGCGAGCAGCATGCCCACATGGCCGTCATGCTCCACCATGCCGTCCGCGTAGACGCCCAACCCCGTCTTGCCGTCGGATTCGGGCTTCAAGTGCGTGAAGATGTGCATGCGCGTGGCGTTCCACCACACGAAGAATGGCTTGCCATCCCTGTTCGCCTTGTCGATGAAGTTCAACGACTGCTTCATCACCTCATCGTCGATCGTCTCCATGCGCTTGCGTGTCAGCGGCCCGGTGTCCTCTGTTCGTCCGTCGGCGTAACTGTGAATCACGCCGCGTGGCCCGAACTTCTTCACGAACGAGGGATCGCGCGGATAGTCGGGGTTCTCCGGCTCCTCGCTGGCATTCAGGTGATACAGCGGTCCAAAGAACTCGTCGAAACCATGCGCGGTTGGAAGCATCGAGTCGCGGTCACCGAGGTGGTTCTTGCCGAACTGCCCCGTTGCGTAGCCGCGCGCCTTCAGCAACGTTGCGATGGTTGGATCCTCGGCCCTCATCCCCTCCGGGGCACCCGGCAGGCCGACCTTTGTCAGACCGGTTCGAATCGGTGACTGGCCGGTGATGAACGCGGCACGGCCTGCGGTGCAGCTCTGTTGCCCGTACCAGTCCGTGAATGTCGCACCTTCCTTGCCGATGCGGTCGATGTTGGGCGTTCGGTAGCCCATCATGCCCATGTTGTAGGCGCTGATGTTGAACTGGCCGATGTCGTCGCCCCAGATGATGACGATGTTGGGCTTCTTCGCCGCGGGCGCCTTCTGGGCAGGCGCCTTCTGGGCCTGCGCCGCGCCTGCATCGGCGGCCTGCGCGGTCGACGCGCCGAGCGCGGCGACGGCAAGGGCTGCGATCGCGGGGATCGCACGACGGGTGGCGGAGAGAACTTGGTCGAACAGTCGAGGCATGGCGTGGCGCATGGGATCTCTTGGTTCTGGTGCGGAGCGGAACGCCCCAGACAATGGGGCGAGGGCAAACTACGCCCGCCCGCTTGATGCGTCCAATGCATCGAAGTTGTTGGTTCGATACGCTGAGCGCATGGACCTTGAATTGCGGCATCATCGGCACGCGCTGGCCTTGGCCGAGCATCGAAACTTCCAGCGTGCGGCGCGCACCCTCGAGATCTCGCAGCCCGCACTTTCAAGAAGTATCCAAGAAATTGAGCGTCGCATGGGCGCCACGCTCTTCAGCCGCGCGCGCGGCGGCGTCGAGGCGACCGATGTCGGCAGGATCTATCTCGCGAAGGCGCGCGCGGTGATCGTGCAATCGGGCGACCTCGAGCGGGAGATGCACCTGATCCGTGGCCTCGAGATCGGCGAGCTTCGCTTTGGCGCCGGGGTCTATCCCTCCGAGATGTTCGTCGCGAGGGCGATGGCGTACATGACGAAGGCGCACCCATCCGTGAAGCTGACCGCAGTCTCGAGCGGCATCGACATGCTGCTCCAGATGCTGCGTCGGCGCGAGATCGACTTCGCGATCGGCGACCAGAAGTCCGCGGAGGCCGAGCGGGGACTTCGCGTAACGCCGCTTGCCTGGCACAAGGGCCATCTCGTGGTGCGCGCTGGACATCCGCTCCTCGGCGGATCGCCCTTCAAGCTGAAGGATGTGCTTCGCTACCCGCTCACGCTCACGACGCGCGTGCCGCACGACCTGCTCTCGAAGTTCCTGCAGGGCAATGTTGGGAAGGGCGAGGGTGGGAAGGGCGAGGGCGGCAAGCGCGGATCGCGACGCGCCTCCGCGACGCTTCCGGCCATCACCTGCGACTCGCCCGCCATGATGAAGGCGATCGTGGCAGAGAGCGATGCGATCGGACTGATGCCGATGTCGCTGATCGCGCGCGAGATCGCGGAGGGCTCGCTCGCCGTGCTTGCCATCGACGCGCCTTGGCTCGGCCGGACCTTCGCGATCATCGAGCTCGAGGACCGCGCGCTTTCGCCGTCTGCCGAGCAGTTCCTGCGGTTTGTCCGCGATGCGGACGAGGCGGCGGCGCGGACCGACGCACCGCGGGCGCCAGCGCGCGCCCGAGCCCGAGCCCCGCGCGGCGCGCGGTAGACTCTTCGCGATGCCCTGGAACTCCCATCGCGCGTCGCCTGCGATCGCGGCTGCGCTTCTCTTGTTCGCGCCGCCTTCATGCATCTCTTCCGACCACGGGCCCCGCGTCACGCGACCGCCGACCCTCGGTGAGGAACTCCTTTCGCTCGACGCAGCTCGCAACGAAGGGCTTCTCACCGAAGAGGAGTTCGTGGCGCGCTGCGCCCAGACCGTCGCCGCGTGGAAGGCGATCGGCACGGCTCCCGTGGAGTCACCAGAGTCGGAGGATGGCGAATGATGCGACTCCGCGCCGCGCTGTTCGCAAGCGCTCTCTGCGTGCTGCCGATTGCCTGTACGGCCGCGCCTTCTCGCGTCGAGCGGAGTCCGACCACGGGCG
>JBMOGS010000114.1:0-3146 GCA_049318245.1 Phycisphaerales bacterium
TTGTAGACCGGGATTCCGACGACGATCCTGCTGTGCCGATGCAGCGGCATGCCCTGCACGGTAGCACACGATCAACGGTTGGGTCGGCTAGATTGGGCACGAACACATGGGCCTCGACGCTGCAGCATCGTCCTTCCGAACACCGGGTGCCCATGTCCTTCGGCCATTCGTCGCGAGGGATCGACGCGGCGACTTCTGCAAGGTGTTCGACATCGAGGTGTTCGCGCGACACGGACTGGAAACCCGCTTCGAGGAGACGTTCGTCACCACGAGCGCCCGCGACGTGATCCGTGGCATGCATCTGCAGTTGCCTCCCCATGATCACGTGAAGTGCGTGACCTGCCTCCGGGGTCGCATCCTTGATGTCATCGTGGATCTCCGGGAGGGATCCCCCATGGTGGGCCAGCACGAATCCATCGAACTTGCGGGCAGCGATCCGCGCACCGTGTACGTGCCTCCGGGTGTCGCGCATGGCTTCTGTGTGCTCGAGGGGCCGGCGATCGTGCACTATGCCACCTCGACACGCCATGCCCCAAGCCATGACACCGGCATCCGCTGGGACACGTTCGGCATGCGTTGGCCGGTCACCCAGCCGATCGTGTCCGAGCGTGACGCCGCGTTGCCCACGCTGGCCGAGTTCCGATCCCCGTTCCGTTTCGAGGGCCCTCGCTGATGCCCCGGATCATAGTCACGGGTGCGAGCGGATTTCTCGGCGGTCACCTCGTGCAGTCGATGCTCGATGCCGGTTGGGACGTGGCTGTGCTCACGCGCAAGACGGTCAAGGGCGTGCCGTCGACGCGCTCGCATCACGTCGATGGATCGATCGCGTCGATGGCGGCGGGCCTGACGGCATTCCGGCCCGACTGCGTCATCCACCTTGCCAGCCTGTTCGTCGCCTCGCATGTCGCGGATGACGTGGATCGCCTGATCGCCTCGAACATCACGCTTGGCGCGCACCTGCTCGAGGCCATGGCGCAGTCCGATGTGCGTCGCCTCGTCTGCGCTGGAACCGCATGGCAGCATCGCGACGATGCCGCCTATGCGCCGGTGAACCTCTATGCGGCCACCAAGCAGGCGTTCGAGGACCTGTGCCGCTACTACGTCGACGCCCACGGATTCGCCGCGTGGCACCTGCGACTTGGCGACACGGTGGGCGCCGATGATCCGCGACCGAAACTCTTCGGCCTGCTGGACAAGGCGCGACGGGACGGCGCGACGCTGGACATGTCCCCTGGCGAACAGCGCCTCAACCTGCTCGACGCATCGGATGTCGCGGCAGGCTTCATGCATGCGGCACGGACCGCGATCGAAGGGGGATCCGGCGAGCGGCTGTTCGTGCTTCGCCATGGCGAGTCGTGGCGGCTTCGCGACATCGTGACCTGCTACCAGCGGCATGCCGGGGGTCAGCCCGCCGTGCGGTTCGGCGCGAAGCCCTATCGCGACCGCGAGATCATGACGCCTCCCACCGTGCCCGCGACGCTGCCTGGCTGGCAGCCACGGGTGTCCGTGGAGTCGGCGATCCGCGCCGTGGCGACGGCGCACCTGGCGCAGGACACCTAGCGACCCAGCAGCGAGCGGATGGAGTCGGCCGCGTGCGCGAGGGCAGCCTCGCCCAGTGCAGGCTGCACGCCGATCCAGAACGTGCGCTCCATGATCTGATCGGTCACTTCCAAGGATCCACTGACGCGGAAGTTGCGGCCCTTCATGGATGGCTGCCGGACCAGGTTGCCCGCGAAGAGCAGCCGCGTGCCGACCTTGGCTGCATCAAGGCCGCGCTGCATCTCGAGCCGCGGGATGCGCACCCCGTCGCGCAGGGTGATGGGAAAGCCGAACCAGGACGGATCGGCGCCGGGCGTGGCCTCGGGCAGGATCAGCTGGTCCTTACAATCGGCCAGACGCGCGTGAAGGAAGCCGAAATTGCGCCTGCGTCGCGCGATGAAATCGTCCGCCCGATCCAGCTGCGCGAGTCCGCATGCCGCCTGCATGTCGGTGATCTTCAGGTTGTAGCCGATGTGCGAATAGGTGTACTTGTGGTCATACCCATCCGGCAGGTCTCCAAGCTTCCAGTCGAACCGCTTGCCGCAGGTGTTGTCCTTGCCCGGATCGCACCAGCAGTCGCGACCCCAGTCGCGGAACGACTCGGCGATGCGCTTGAGACGAGGCTCCTCGGTGAAGACCGCGCCTCCCTCGCCCATGGTGATGTGGTGCGCCGGATAGAAACTGAGCGTGGCGAGGTGACCGAAGGTCCCCACCTTTCGGCCGCGCCAGGTCGATCCCAGCGCGTCGCAGCAGTCCTCGATCAGCCAGAGATCGTGTCGCCGAACGATCTCCATGACGGCATCAAGGTCGAACGGGTTGCCCAGGGTGTGCGCGAGCATGATCGCGCGCGTGCGAGGCGTGATCGCCGCCTCGATGCGCGAAGGATCGATGTTGTAGGTGGGCAGCTGCACGTCGACGAACACCGGCACGGCGCCACACTGCAGGATGGGATTGACCGTGGTGGGAAAGCCGGCCGCAACCGCGATGACCTCGTCACCGGGCTGGATCGCCCGGTCGCCCAGCTTGGACGACGTGAGCGTCGAGAACGCGACCAGGTTCGCGGAGGAACCGGAGTTCACGGTGATGGCGCTTCGAACCCCGAGGAACCTGGCCAGACGGCGCTCGAACTCGGTGTTGAATCGACCCGTGGTGAGCCATCCGTCGAGGGCTGCATCGACCATGTTGCGCAGTTCCTCGGCGCCAAGCAGCTTGCCGGAAGGCGGAACCGGTGTCTCGCCCGGCAGGAACCCCCGATCGGCGAACTCGAGCGTCGCATACTGGTCGACCAGTTCCGCGATGCGGCGGCGGAGTTCATCCTTGCGCGCACCGATGCCGATGTCTGACGGACTCACGTGCACGACATGTACTCCTCGATCTGACCGACCGTGAACCGCTGCATGTTCGTGCCGCCCTGATGCGCACGCGCCCATACCACCGTCCGGTCGATCGCCTGTTCGATGTGCCAACGCGGGCGCCAACCAAGTCGCTGCCTGGCCTTGGAGGAATCCAGCTTCAGCCAGGTCGCCTCATGCGGGCCGACGGCCCCATCCACCGCACGACATGCGGCACCGGATCCCCAGGCGGCCACCATGCGCTCGGCCACACGC
>JBMOGS010000115.1:0-3018 GCA_049318245.1 Phycisphaerales bacterium
TGGTGACGAAGTTCGCGCTCAGGTAGCCGCGGTCGAACTGCATGCCCTCGACCACGTCGACCACGGTCTCGAGACCCTTGCCTTCCTCGACGGTGATCACGCCGTCCTTGCCCACCTTGTCGAAGGCCTTCGCCATCATCTGGCCGACTTCCTCGTCGTTGTTGGCGCTGATGCTGGCCACGGCCGCGATGCCGCCGCTCACGCTGGCGACCGGCTTGGCCATGCTGGCGATCTGGTTCGTCGCGACCGTGACGGCCTTGCGGATGCCGCGCACGAGCGCGTTGGCCTCGGCGCCCGCGGTCACGTACTTCAGGCCGGCGCGGAAGATCGCCTCGGCGAGCACGGTGGCCGTGGTGGTGCCGTCGCCCGCGTCGTCACTGGTCTTGCTGGCCGCCTCCTTCACCAGCTTGGCGCCCATGTTCTCGACCTTGCAGCGCAGCTCGATCTCCTCGGCCACGCTCACGCCGTCCTTGGTGACCGTGGGGCCGCCCCAGCTCTTGTCGAGCACGGCGTTGCGGCCACGGGGGCCGAGCGTGCTCTTCACGGCGGCGGCGAGCTTCTCCACGCCCGCCATCAGGCTCTTGCGTGCGTCGGTGTCGAATGCGAGTTCCTTCACGGCCATGGGTCGTCTCCGAAATGGGTGAGAGCGTTCGGTCTGCGGTCTTCCAGGCGCACCCGCGGTGGCTTGGAGGCTGCTCAGGGAACAATCCGCGTGCCAAAGCGCGGGCGGCCGGGCCGCAAGAGTTACAGGACGCACCAGATAGGACAGCGCCGTGGTTGTACAAAGCCATTCGGGACAGTGACTTGCGAGAAACGTGATCGCCACGGGTTCGACCGCTCCCAGGACGTCCGACGCCTTCCAGTGCGCACGCCGTGACCTGCTGCCAAGTCGGCAGACTCAGTTGGGCTCGATCAGGTCCTCGATCCTGGGCTTGGGCAGCAGGAGGGCGTGCGCCACCCACCAGGCATTGGCGACCAGATAGGCCGCGCCGAAGACCAGGAGAAACGACATGACCACCGCGCCGACCATCGTGGTGGTGCTCGCTCCATCCATCTCCAGGCGGTGCAGCAGGGGTGTCGCGATGGTGAACACCACCACGAGCGCGGCGGTCGTGTTCATGAGCGACACGCTCTGGCGCGCGGCGCGCGCCTCGCGCAGGGCGTGCGAGCGACGGCCCACGATCGCCAGCAGCGCATGGAACGCGCTCAGTGCGCACGTGACGCCAGGCAGCTGGATCGCGATGCCGGCCCACGGAATCGAGTTCCGGATCGGGTCGGAGAGGGTGTAGTCGAACCAAGTCATGCCCGCTGCGAACGCGAGCGCGCCGGCCCACGCCACATGGCCCACCAGCATCCAGCGGCGCCAGCGGCCCCATTCGCTGCGCAACGCCGCCTCGCCAGGGGTCGTCGCTGCCCACAGCAGGAAGCCGGCCGCCAGCACGCTCGCGAGCGATGCCATCCAGCCCCACAGCCGCACCTGTCCCTGCAACAGGCTGACCTGTCCGCGCAGCGAGTCGATGGAGGCGAGCAGCGGCGCCGCCAGCTGCAGCACGGTGCAGAGCAGGATGTTGACGGCGGCGGTCACGACGGCGGCGGCGACAAGGCCGGGCCGGCGAAGTCGCGCCTCGTCATGCTGCAGGTGATCCGCGCGAAGCGCCAGGCTTCCAGCGACCGGAAGGCCGCACTCGGGGCAGCGGCCATCGATCGGCTGCCCAAGCAGTTCGTACCGACAACGCATGCAGCGGAGCGAGACGCGGATCGAACCCATGCGCGCACTCTATGCTGCGAACGCGAGCCATGGCGCCCTCCAGACACGAAGCGGCCACTCCCGTTCCCGTCGATGGCGCAGGCCGCGCCGCCGTGGTGCTGCTTTCCGGTGGTCTCGACAGCGCTGTCACGCTTGCGTGGATGCGCGCGTCCGGATTCCGCTGCGCGGCACTGAGCTTCGATTACGGTCAGCGGCATCGCGTGGAGCTGGGGTGCGCCGCGCGCGTGGCACGGTCGCTCGGCGTCACCGATCACCGCGTGGTGCCGGTCGACCTGCGCGCCTTCGGCGGCAGCGCGCTGACCGCCGACATCGCGGTGCCGAAGGATCGCGACGTGGCGTCGGCGCATGACATTCCCGTCACGTATGTCCCGGCGCGCAACACGATCTTCCTGTCGATGGCGCTCGGTCTGGCGGAGGTCCTCGACGCGCGCGACCTGGCGCTCGGCGTGAACGCCCTCGACTACAGCGGCTATCCCGACTGCCGTCCGGAGTTCGTGCACGCGTTCGAGCGGCTGGCCAACCTGGCCACGAAGGCGGGTGTGGAGGCGATCGCGGCGGGAACGACGGGGTTCCGCATCCATGCGCCGCTGCTGCACCTGTCGAAGACCGAGATCATCGGCCTGGGTGCGCGACTGGGCGTCGACTTCGGACTCACGAGCAGCTGCTACGACCCGCGCGACGACGGCGCGCCCTGTGGCCGGTGCGACAGCTGCCAGCTGCGTGCGCGCGGCTTTGCGGAGGCTGGGCTGCGCGACGGTCGCGTCGGCTGAGCCGGCGTGCTCACACGTCGAGGTTCTTCACCTCGAGCGCGTGCTTCTCGATGTAGCTGCGGCGTCGCTCGACATCCTCGCCCATGAGCACGGTGAACAGCGCGTCCGCGTTGCTCGCCTGGTCCCAGGTCACGCGCAGGAGCGTGCGGCGTGCGGGATCCATGGTGGTGTCCCAGAGCTGCACCGCCTCCATCTCGCCCAGGCCCTTGAAGCGCTTCACCTCGATGCCGCGGCGACCGACCTCGTGCAGCTTGTGCAGGATGCTTGGAATGTTCGCCACGTCGACGGTCTCGGCGGGCTTGCCCTTCTCGCCATCCACGGTCCACGCGAACTTGGTCGGCAGCTTCTCGCCGGTCACGCTCTCCTCCTGCACGCGGGTCCAGTCGCGGGTGGAGAGGCCGTGCTTGGCCAGCTGCTCGAGCAGACGCTCGATCTCGCGGTTCTCGTGCAGCACGCGCAGCGTGGCGCGCTTGGCGGGCT
>JBMOGS010000116.1:0-3009 GCA_049318245.1 Phycisphaerales bacterium
GCGATCACGCTGAACGCCCGCGCGCCACCACCGGGCATGTACAGGGGACTGACGAACGGGATCACCGGCACCGGCTCACCGCGATTTCGGGCGAATTCCACGCACATTCGTGTTCGAGCCTCGACCCATGATCGGGTGGCCAGTCGCTGAAGCGGGTTGGGTCGACCGCCTAACTTTGAATCACCCACCGTGACATAGACGCATGGCGCAAGCCAGTCACAGGCCGCCAGCACCGGACCGTATTGCGCAATCTGCTTCCGTACTTCCCCCTCCTTCTCGGATGCCGGCGCGTTGGACCAATCCTTTCCGTCGAGGTAGTAGGAAAGGGCAGGAATGCCGTAGTAGGTCCAGCGCACCTTGGGAAAGAGTCGCTTCACCCGCTCGATCGCGGCGACCATCGTCGCGACCGCCCGATTCCGTTCCGGAGATTCGGGACCCTTGAGGATCATCTCGTCGAATGGCGTCTCGAAGTCGAGAACACCCCAGCCCTGCGGCTGGTCACCCTCGCTCTTGAGCAGAGCGTTGGCGATGTTGCCCGGATTGATCACGCCTGTCTTCTGCGCCTCGGGGTCGCAGTTGTTCTGGTACATGAGGATGTAGCGCTGGGCACGCAGTTTGACCAGTTGCTCGAGACCCTTGATGGTCAGCGCATCGTCATACAAGATCATCGGGGCATCGGGCCCGGCTGTTCCGAATCGCGGACCAGCGGCAACCGTCAGGATCGCGGCGAGAAGCATCGTTGCGCTGGACAGCAGCCGTTTCATCGGTGACCTCCGTGGGGGGAATGCGAAACGAACCGGATGGCCCGCTCGATCCCGGCGACCGTGCCGGGGATGTTTCGGCCGTTTTCCGCCAGCACGGTGTGCCGCGCCGCAGCCGACAGGCTTGATCGGAGACCTCGATCGAGCAAGATTCGCGAACAGACCCGTGCCAGATCCGCCAAGTCACCCTGTCGAAAGGTGAGGCCATTCCGGCCCGGCTCGAGCGCCTCGGTTTCCGGCATCTGCAGATGCATGGCATCCGTCGTGACAACGGGAAGGCCGTATCCGAAGGCATGGAAGATCGACAACCCCAGCGCGCCGGGATGGATGAGCAGGCTGGCTGACAGTGCCAACGGGGCAATCCTGTCTTCATCATGAATGGCCCCCATGAAGCGGACGTGTCGGCCGAGTCCCAACTCGCGCACGCGCGCCTCCAGCAAGGGGCGCTGACTGCCGTCGCCGACGAAGACCAGCCCAGCATCCGGCACGCATTCACGAATGGCGGGCAGTGCCTCGATGGCGAGATCGGGACGCTTCTCGGTTTCAAGCCGGCTCATGTACAGCATGAATGGCCCGTCCTGAAAGCCGAGGGCATGCAGGGCCTGCAGACGCCGCTGTGGATCCGCCCAACGCGCGGCAGCTGCCTGAATCAGCTCCTGATCCACCGCGTTGGGCGCCACGAACAGTTGATCCGGCGGCAGGCCCTTCGCGACCGCCTGATCCCGGCTCGAAGGCCCGTAGAACATGCAGGCCTCGGCCATCGAGGCGGCTCGCCGCCGGAGCCATCCTCCGAGGCGTTCGTGATGTGTGCCGAATCCGTGTCCCCACAGGATCACGGGTGGACGACGACGTTTGGCAAGTGCGATGAACAGGTGAGGGCTGCGGATGTTCCATGGAAGCATCACGGCATCGAAGTCCTCGCGCATCGCCTGCAGCATCGCGGGTTGCCAGACGATGCCATGGTGCTCCTTGTAGGGGGCATGTCGCAGCTTGATTCGGTCACTGGCGGTGATGCCTTCCAGGCTGCCCACGCGGCCACTCAGATCAGCCCAGACCTCAACCGAGAGATCGGGCACGGCGGAGAGGCGCTCGAAGACCGGCCCACGATATCGAGGCACGAGTGGCTGAACGATGCAGACTCGCGTTGCCATCCGAGTATCGTATCCCACTCCTTGGCAGACATAGCCGATCATTCCACACGGTTCGCGCTGAACCAACCAGGCGCTTCATCGAACCGGCCAGCGGTTGTGGTGATCTATCACTTCTACCCGCACTATCGGAAGCCTGTGGTGGAGGCTCTTGCGAGGAGTGATCGGGCCTCCTTCACCTTCGTTGGCGACGATCATGAATACCTGCATTCAGTGGAGCCGGCCAGACTGAGCCCGGACGTGCGGTTCCATCGTGCACCGACGCACCACCTGTTCGGCCCCTTCATGTGGCAGTGGGGCGCCATCCGATGGGCCGTCTCTTCGCGATTCGACACGGTGATCATGCACGCCGTGCCTCACTGGCCATGCACTTGGATCGGCGGACTCGCGGCTCGTCTCCTGAGAAAGCGCGTGTTCTTCTGGGGACACGGCTATCTGAGTCGCCCACGCGGACTCAAGGGGCTGATCCGGCGGCTTTTCTACGCCATCCCCACCGATCATCTCTTCTACAGCCGTCTCGCGAAGGCCTACGCCATCGAGGCGGGCTGGCCACCGGAGCGCGTGCACGTCATCTACAACAGCGTCGATGCGACTGAGCAACACCGCATCCGGCGGGCATGGTCGCCGGAACAGGGTCAGCAACTGCGTGAGCAATGGTTCGGGGACGCATCGGTTCCGGTGATCGGCTGCACAAGTCGACTCATTCCCATGCGGCGGTTGCATGAACTCCTTGAGGCGGTGAAGACCCTTCGCGCCCGCGGCATCCAGGCGAATGTGCTGCTGATCGGGGACGGGCCGGAGCGTGCAAGACTCGAGGCTCTTGCGAAGGCGCTTGACGTGCGCGTGCACTTCGCGGGTGCGTGCTACGACGAGTCGCGACTTGGGCCGATGATCATGGCTTGCCATGTCACCGTTTCGCCGGGCAAAACCGGATTGACCGCGGTGCACAGCATCGGCTACGGCGTTCCGGTTGTTTCGCACGACGATCCAGACGATCAAGGGCCCGAGTGGGAGGCCATTCTCCCGGGTCGGACTGGCTCTCTGTTTCGACGAGGCGATGTGTGTTCGCTCGCATCAGCCATAGAACCCTGGATCAGGGA
>JBMOGS010000117.1:0-2850 GCA_049318245.1 Phycisphaerales bacterium
CCACCGCCGCCGGTCCCCGAGGTGGACCACGCCGCGAGCAGCGCGCTCACGATGATCACCAGCGACAGATCCTTCACGACGGTGATCGAGAGCGCCAGGTGCGCGAACGGTCCGGATGCGCGCGTCTCGCGAAGCATCGCCGTGACGATCGCGGGACTGTTGGCCACCGCCATGGCGGCGAGCACGGCCACCAGGTACCAACGCTCGCCGACACTCCGTTCGCTCAGCAGGGGAATCATGCTCGCGCACGTCGCGATGCCCGCGCCGACGATGAGCAGCACGCCCGACATCTCGGCCGCGACCAGGCGTGCCAGCATTCCACCCGACCGCCGCAGGAACCCGATGCGGATCTCGCCGCCAGCGACAAGGCCGATCAGGCTGACGGCAAGCGCGTCGACGAACTGCAGGTAGTCGAGTTCCGCCTGTGGCACGAGCGCCGGGAGCGGCAGCCGCAAGGCGGCATGGAGCTGCGGTCCCGTGAGAAGTCCGAACAGGAGGGCGCCGCTCACGCGCGGCAGCCCGATCATCGCCGCAAGCTCCCCAAGCACGAACGAGCCGACGAGCAGCAGTCCAAGCGAGAGGGCGGCGGTGCCCACACCAGGCACGGGGATGCGTGGCAGATCGCCAAGCGTCCCCGGGAGCATGGATCCCGCGTCTCCGGCGTCGCCCCAGGCTCGCAGCAAGCCAACGGCCACGATGAGCAGCATCAGGCTTCCGATGAGCGCGAGCGCACGCCTCATGCCCGGGCTCTCCAGAGAAGCGGAAGAACGCCGCTTCCAAGTCCGCACAGGACGAGCGCCAGCAGACATCCGCGCTCCGCGCCCGTGTCATGCGCCAGCAGCGTCGCCACCGCAAGCGCCACGGCGATCGGTGCCTGTCGCACCGGCGCCGGACGAAGCCGCTGGGCACCCGGCTCGTCCCACGCGCTGCCAAGCGCGATGCGCGCCACCACGGGCTTGGCAACGATTCGCACCAGCAGCAGGCCGCCCGCGATCATCCACGGCCACCAGCCCGGCGTGCGCCCAAGGATGATCCCGCTCAGCAGGAAGAAGACCGCCGCCACGGCGGGCTCGCTTTCGTAGACCAGTCGCTCCATGCGGCGCATCGAGCCTCCCCGGAGATTGGTGATGGCCATGCCCAGGAGAAAGGCGCCCGGCAGCGTGCTGGTGCCGGTCAGGGCCGCGGCGCCCGCCACGAGCGCGAGCGTGCCGATCAGCGCCAGCGTCAGGCGGCCCTGGTTGCCGGTCTCCGTGCCCAGGGTCGAGCGCAGGGCCAGCGTCGCCGCTGCCGCGATCGCGAGCGTGGTGATCAACGAAGTCGAGCCGCCTGGCTTCATCGTGAACATGTCTGACGCGACGATCGCGATGGCGCTCGCCAGTCCCGCACCGCCCTGGATCAGCGCCGCCACGCGCGATGCGCGCGCATCGAGACCGTGCAGCGATCGCAGCTCGCCGGACCAGCCGATCGAGGCCGCGCCAACCATCGCCAGCAGGGGCCACATCGAGCGCAGGTCGGTCTGGGGGGCCGCCGTGCGGAGCGCCCACCAAGCCACCGTCGCGGCGCCCGCGAAGCTCACGATCGCGTCCAGGATGATCCATCGAAGCAGCGACGGCGGCACGGCAGCCAGCAGGCTGCCTTTCATCTGCATCCCCACCAGCAGCCCGATCCATGCCAGGCACATCTGTCCAAGCGGCTCCAGTTCGGCGACCGATTCGCGACGGAGAAGCCCGACTCCCAACGGCCCCAGCGCCACGCCGCAGGCCAGCGCGATCCAGCCGCCGCCAAGCAGCGCGCTGGCGAGCGGCCAGCGTGCAAGACGAGCCGCGGGTCGCGTGAGCGAGGCGAACGCGAGCAGCAGCGCCGTGCCGCCAACTGCGAGCGCCGCGATGGCCTCGGGCACACCGCCAAGCGAGGTGGCCGCGGCCAGCGTGGTCACGGTTCCAGGCCCAGTACCTGCCGCGCCGGAAGCGTGACGCCGATCGGTCGGCGCTCGCGAGGCAGCTGGTCCAGATAGCGCATCAGCGCGGCGATGCGCTCGGGGCTCGCGATCGACAGGATCACGCGGCTGCCGGTCGCTTGCGGTAGCAGTGCCGCGAGGCCCGCGAAGATCGGCATCTCCGAGCGGATGATCGCGCCGATGCCGCGGCTCTCGAGCACCGTCGCGCCGGTGATGCCGGCGTCGAGCAGGGCGGTCACCACGGGATCGAAACTCTCCTCGGTGCGCGCGATCAGGAGCAGCAGTTGCAGGTCGCTCGAGCCGGATTCACTCATGGCTGGCGTCCTCCTGCAGGAGTGTCGTGAGCAGGGCGGCGCCGTCCGGAGCCGACCGAAGGCGCCGCCGGGCGGACTCATCCACGGAAATCCTGCTGAGTCGCGCGAGCAGGCGCACGTGTTCCCAGGGCCGGGCCGCATCGCCAGCGATCGCGAAGACCAGATCGCTCGCTGGCTGGTTGGAGTCGAGCTTCACGCCGGAGGGCAGGCTGATCAGTCCAACGCAGGTTCGGCGAACGCCGGCGATCACGGCGTGTGGAAATCCGACTCCTTCAGGTGTCGCAACTCCGCCTCGCCGAAGTCTTTCCGAGAAGGCCTGCTCCAGCGTGGGGGCCGCCAAGCCGGTTGGCTCAGCCATAAATTCCGATAACATACGAATCAGCACTGTCGCCTCTGTTGGCGTGTCGATTCGTCTTACCAGCGCCGGGATCACGACCTGCTCAAGCATGGAAGTGTGAAGGTATCGAAGAGGGGGTGGGGCCGTAGATATCCGGAGCTGACGATCCAGATATCCTCCCGGAATGGTTCCTGTGGCACGACCCCCGAAATTTCCCTACCATCATGGTTCGACTTTGTGAA
>JBMOGS010000118.1:0-2802 GCA_049318245.1 Phycisphaerales bacterium
CCGCGCGGCTGCCGGTGTCCACCAGGCAGGTGGCGATGATGGTCAGGCTGCCGCCTTCCTCGCACTTGCGCGCGGCGCCGAAGAGCTGCTTCGGCACTTCCAGGGCACGGCTGTCCACGCCGCCCGACATGGTCCGCCCGCTGCTTCCGTAGCGGCGGGAGTTGTTGAACGCGCGCCCGAGGCGGGTCAGGCTGTCGAGGAGCACCACCACGTCCTTGCCTGCCTCCACCATGCGCTTGGCGCGCTCGATGGCGAACTGGCCGAGCGAGAGATGCCTCTCGAGATCCTCGTCGTTGCTCGAGGCGAGCACGTGCGCGGGCACGTTGCGCTTGAAGTCGGTGACTTCCTCGGGGCGCTCGTCGATGAGGAGCGCGATCAGCTCCACCTGCGGGTGGTTGTGCTTGATGCCGAAGGCGATGTTCTGGAGGAGGATGGTCTTGCCCACCTTGGGCGGCGCGACGATGAGGCCGCGCGTGCCGAAGCCGATCGGGCAGAACATGTCGATCAGCCGGCAGGCCGGCGGGCAGCCGCGGTATTCGAGCGACATGCGCGGCTGCGGGTCGAGCGCGGTGAGTTCCGCGAACGCCTTGCGCTGGCGGTACACGTCGGGCGACATGCCTTCGACCGCGACCAGCCTGCTTGCCACCATGCGCATCTGCCGGCTGCGGCGCGACTGCCGCTCCTCCACCTCGACGGTGATGGACGCGCCGGGCGCGACGCCGTTCTGCTGCATGAACTCGGGGAGGACGATGGGATCATCCTCGCGCTCCACGAGACCATCGGAAAATTGCCTGATTCGACCCTCTGGAGAGCCCTTCATGGCTTCGAGGATGCCGCTGACCACTGTCATGAATTGTTCCTCACGCCGGGACGGGGAGATGCATGTGCATCGCACCGTGGGGTGTTCCACCGTTCCGGGCTGTGCTTTGGGAGTCGCATCGTTGACGCGACGATGGAAGTGTAACGCAGGAAGTGCCGGCGGGCCAATCATTCCGCCATTTGGTATGTGAATTCAGCGCAATTCAGCCATCCGCTGGGCCACTTCCGCACCCACGAGGGCATTCGACTCCAGGACCGCCACGTTCACCGCCACGGTTCGGCCGCCGGTGGCGCGCTGCACGCGGTCGAGGAGGAACGGCGTCACGGCGGCGCCATGGATCCCCTCGCGCGCGGCGTCGAGCATGGATGCGGCGATGATCGTCTCCACCTCGTGCGCGGGGATTGCCCACTCCGCGGGCGGCGGATTCGCGATGATGGTTCCGCCGTGCGGCGCGAACGCCCAGTGCGCGGCGCAGATCGCCGCGGCCTCGGCGGCGTTCGATGCGAACGCGGACACTCCCAGCGAATCGTCGCCCGGGGAGATGAAGCGCGGGAACGCGCGCGTGCCCAGGCCAATGACCGGGACGCCGAGCGAGTCGAGCGCCTCGACGGTGGCGGGAAGGTCGAGGATGCTCTTGGCGCCGGCGCTGATCACTGCCGTGGGGGTGCGCGCGATGGCGGCGAGGTCGGCACTGACGTCGGGGCGCTCGGTCCAGTGACGGTGCACGCCGCCGATGCCGCCCGTGGCGAAGACCCTGATGCCGGCCGCGGCGCACGCGGAGAGCGTGGCAGCCACGGTGGTGCCGCCGTTGGCGCGCTGCACGGCGGCGGCGCCGAGGTCGCGGGTGCTGAGCTTGCGCGCGGCGGTGTCGTGGCCGAGCCGTTCGAGCTGCTGCCTGCTGAGTCCCACGTGCAGCACGCCGTCGAGCATGCCCACCGTGGCGGGCACCGCGCCGCCCGCGCGCACGGTGGCGTCAAGCAGCAGGCTGAGCGCCAGGTTGGCCGGGAGCGAGGCGTCCCACGCGGCAAGCCTGCAGGGGCAGGCCATGGGCGTGCGCGGGAGGCCGTGGGTGAGGACGGCGGTTTCCAGTGCCACCACGGGGCGGCCGGACCGCAGCGCGTCCTGCACCTCGGGTGCGACGGTGATCATGGAAGAAGCCGCAGTCCCCGCCATGCGTCAGCGCCTGCGCGTGCGGACCACGCCGCCGAGGCGCTTCATGGGCATCGACGAAGGCACGACGCCGCCGGGGAAGGCGTTCGGATCCTGCGCGCGTTCGGCAGGCGGCGCGTCGGCGACGGCCAGGCGGCTCTTCGCGTTGGCGGACTCCTGGCGGCGGCGCTGCTCGGCCTCGCGGTAGCTGGCGACGTCGGCCGGGATCGGGCCCGGGACGAAGTCGGGGTACTGCTTCTGCGGGATCTCGATGTTGGCGAGCATCTCGATGTTCGAGAGCAGGTCGCCCTGGTCGGGCTGCACGAAGGTCCACGCCACGCCACCACGGCCGGCGCGCGCGGTGCGGCCGATGCGGTGGATGTAGACCTCGGGATCCTCGGGCACGTCGTAGTTGATGACGTGGCTGATGTCGTCCACGTCCAGGCCGCGGGAGGCCAGGTCGCTGGCGACCAGCACGCTGAGCTTGCCGCCGCGCAGCTTGTCCATGACCGTGTCGCGCTTGGTCTGGTACATGTCGCCGTGCATGGCGTGCGCCTCGATGCCGTGCTTGGTGAGGTATTCGGCCACCTGGTCCACGGTCTTCTTCATGCGGCAGAAGACCACGGTCAGGGCCGGTTCCTCGTGCTGCAGCAGGTGGTGGATCAGGCGCTTCTTGTCCCAGGGTTCCACGGTCAGCCAGCTCTGGTCCACCGCCGCCACCGTGAGGCTCTTCTCGGTGGTGACGATCTTCTCCGGGTTCCGCATGTAGCTGCGGGCCAGCTTCTCGATGTCGGGGCTGATGGTCGCGCTGACGAAGATCGTCTGCGGGTGCT
>JBMOGS010000119.1:0-2668 GCA_049318245.1 Phycisphaerales bacterium
ATCTTCAGCCGCAACCGCTCGAAGTGCGGCATCCGCGGCACGTGGCAGGCGCGCATCCGCCTGACCAACGTGAAGGTTCCCAAGGCGAACCTGCTGCACAAGGAGGGCCGCGGCCTGAACGTGGCGCTCACCTGCCTGAACTACGGCCGCTGCACGCTCAGCGCCGGCATGCTCGGCGGCGCGACCTACGCCTACGAGCAGGCCTGCAAGTGGGCGAAGTACCGCCACCAGTTCGACCGGCCGATCGCCGAATTCGACCAGATGCAGGAGAAGATCGCGCGCATGGGCGCGTACGTCTACGCCATGGACGCGATGCTCTACGCGACCACCGGCTTCCTCGACCGCCACGACGAGGACATCATGCTCGAGACGGCGCTGTGCAAGGTGTTCTGCAGCGAGATGGGCTACCGCACGGTGAACGACGCGGTGCAGATCATGGGCGGCGAGAGCTACATGACCGAGAACAATGTGGAGCGCATCTGGCGCGACAGCCGCATCAACATCATCGTCGAGGGCGCCAATGAGGTGATGCACAGCTTCGTGTTCGCCTACGGCAGCAAGCAGCTCGGCGAGTGGATGCTCGGCATCAAGAAGAACCCGTTCAAGTCGATCGGCAGCGCGGTGAAGATCGGCAGCCAGCTCTTCCTGGGCGTGCGCGGCGCGATGCCGGTGGCCGCGAAGGTGCATCCGCGCCTTGAGGGCCTGGCCGCGAACTGCATGATGCGCATCCGCGAGCACAGCCACCAGGTGAAGATGGCGTTCAAGGAACACGAGGAGCGCCTGGTCACCAACCAGACCGTGCAGGCGCGCCTGTCGCTCTGCGCGCTCTGGATCCACGCCATGCTCTGCTCGCTGGCCAAGCTCGACCGCAACCTGCGCAACGGTCTCGCCGGTGACCAGCTCGACTACGAGATGTCGATCGTGCAGCACTTCCACGCGATGGCGAGCCTCGAGATCGAGGCCGAGATCCGCGCGCTGCACGACAACAGCGACGTCACCATGAAGAAGGCCGCGGCTGCCGCGCTCAAGCGCATCGACACGCTGCCGAACGCGCACTACAGCATTCCCGAGCGCACCCCCGACGCCGCCCGCGGCACCGGTCTGCGCGCGGACCAGACGCACATCCCGCAGTTCGGCGCGGGCAGCATCTTCGCCGGCGAGAAGGTCTCGGTCTGACCGAGACGCATCCCCATCACGAGAAAGGACACGACCCCATGAAGCTCTTCGAACTCCTCGCCAGCCACGGTCACGAGCGCCTCGCCTTCCACCACGACGAGGCGACCGGCCTGCGCGCGATCATCGCCATCCACAACACCGTGCTCGGCAACGCGCTCGGCGGCACGCGCCGCTGGGCCTACACCGACGAGGCCGAGGCGATTCGCGACGTCCTGCGCCTCAGCGAAGGCATGACCTACAAGGCCGCCGCCGCCGACCTGCCGATGGGTGGCGCGAAGAGCGTGATCCTGGCCAAGCCCGGTCAGGCCGCCACCGAGGCCGAGGCGCGCGCCATGGGCCGCTTCGTCGACACCTTCGGCGGTACCTACATCGCCGCCGAGGACGTGGGCGTCACCCCGCAGTTCGTCGACTGGATGGCTGGCGAGACGCAGCACGTGATGGGCGGCGATTCGGTCAGCCACGGCGGCGACCCGAGCCCGTTCACCGCGCAGGGCTGCTTCAACGCCATGAAGGCCTGTCTGAAGCACCTTGGCAAGAAGGTCGACTTCGCCGGTCTGACCGTGGCCGTGCAGGGCGTGGGTGCCACCGGCTTCCGCGTGGCCAAGCTCTGCCGCGAGGCGGGTGCCACCGTGCTGGCCACCGACACGAACGCCGCGAATCTGCAGCGCGCCGTGAAGGAGCTCGGCGTGCAGGCCACCGACGGCAACCTGCTCACCACCAAGTGCGACATCCTGGCGCCGTGCGCGCTGGGCGCGATCCTCGACGAGCGCACCATCGCCAACCTGAAGTGCTCGATCGTCTGCGGCACCGCGAACAACCAGCTCGCGAACCCCATCGACGACGGCGCGCGCATCAAGAAGGCGGGTGTGCTGTACGGCCCCGACTTCATCGTGAACGCCGGTGGCCTGATCCGCCTCGCCGGCCTGTACATCGGCCTCACCGAGAAGCAGATCGACCAGAAGGTGGAGCACATCGAGCAGACCACCACTGCCGTGCTGAAGGAGGCCAATGGCCTGCCCAGCGCCTACGAGGCGGCGGTGAGCTACGCGAAGCGCCGCATCGAGCAGGGCCGCACGAACCGCAAGACCGCGGCCGCCGCGCACTGAAAAGTCCGCCAGCGCAAGTAGACTTCGACTCCGGCCACGGGGCCGAATTTCCACGGAGCCACGCATGCCCATCAAGACGGTGCTGACGGCTGAAATCGAGAACGTGTCGATCCTCGACGCGGAAGGCCGCTTCGACGAGAAGCTTGGCAAGGGACTCATCCCCGACGCCGACCTCGTGAAGCTCTATGGCCACATGTGCACCTGTCGTCACCTCGACGAGGTGGCGTTCAAGCTGCAGCGCTCGGGACGCATGGGCACCTACCCGCAGAACATGGGGCAGGAGGCGGCGAGCCTTGGTGCGGCCTACGCGCTGAACAACGACGACTGGCTCGTGACCTGCTACCGCGAGAACTGCGGCCTGTTCTGGCGCGGCGTTCCCATGGAGA
>JBMOGS010000120.1:0-2637 GCA_049318245.1 Phycisphaerales bacterium
GGCCGGCGGCGTACTGGAACCGATAGGGATCACGACCGGCCAGCCGCACACCCCACGCCTGGTCGTACTGCCAGTCGGGGAAGCCCGCGCCGGCGGCGCCCAGCAAGGCCGGGTTGGCGAGCGTGGTGCGGGCAAGGCCGGTCAATTCGCCGATCGTCTCGAAGCCGCGCGCCGAGCGCATGCCGCGATTCAATGGCACCAAAATTCGATTTGCAGCAACCGGGGCTGTTCCGACGGTTCGGCTCGCGTTGGTTCCTGGCGGGTCCTTGTCGAGGATCGACCGGTCCTTTTCAAGCATCGCCGCAGCGGAGAAGCTGCCCAACGGCGCAGGGTCTCCGCGATCCACATACGTCGGATGCGTCGGGGTCTTACCAGCGCGCACCGCCAGCGGATTCGCCGCATCCGGCAAGAATGCGCTGGCATCCGCGGTGGTCTTGCCCTGCAGCAAGTGACTCGGATTCAGGCGATCGCGGTAGATCTCGATCGAACTCGCAAAGAGATTGGTGGGGTTCTGCGATCGCCCTGCCGCGGGCGCCAGACTCAGGTCGAAGGTGTCATCCGTGCCCACGGGCGTGGGGCCGGTCACGGGCGAGCCGTCGGTGTAGCCAGAGGTCGAATCCTTTACGCGACCGCTGTCGTCATAGATCAGCTGCGTCATGTGCGGCAGCGTGCTCAATACCTCGAGCGGCGCCGTGTTGATGTTGAGAAGTCCCTTCACACCCTTGCCAGCGAAGCCGGCGGAAAGCATGGGGCTGCGATCCACTTCCCACTGCGCCAGCGTGGTGCGGGTGACGGGCCCCAAGGTGCCGCTGGTGGTCGGGTAGCGATAGGCGTCTGGTGGCAGCAGCGAGCCCACCGGCCGGAATGCGGTGTTGTCCTGCCGCGTGTCGTAGGAACTCGATCCAGTCACGGCACCCGCCGCCGTTTCAAACACCGGAGTGCTCGCCGTGTTTGCAGGCCAAGTCCTGGTAAACTTTCCCGCGGATCCGTCGCTCCAGTCGTAACGCGGTGCGGCACCGGACCCATCAAGAGTAAAGGCATCGAACACGCGCATGCCCCATGGCACTGCCGGCGCGTACGGCGTTCGGAGCGCGGGACTGCCCGCGTACTGCCAGACGTTCGCCCCCGAGAACGCGAGATTGGGTGGATCCACCTGCAACCGGTTCACCATGCTGCCCTCGCCCACGGGCATGCCGGGAACACGCCCTGTCATGATTTCCGCGAACGTGGCGCGGCACTGTGGCACTAGACGACTGGGATTGCCCACAACTGGATCGGCAATGACCGCAGACGCGCGAAGTTTGCCAGGAGTCACGCGCTGGTTTGGCGGGGTCAAGTAGCCCTCCTCAGTCGCCGATCCGATGCGATAGGCCGGACCCCAGAGGAACACGTCCAGCAATTCGCCAACCTGCTCGAAGTCGTCATCCTTCTGCAGCATCTGCATGGACTTCGCCTGCGGAATGCGCGCGAGCGTGTTCCATACGCCCTGCAGGTTCCACACATGCTTGGTCGGATCAGGTCGGCCTGTGTCCATCAACAGCGGCAGCAGCTTGCCGTTGTGGTCGAGCAGTCGCGCACCCTTGTCGGCCATGTAGATGCGCGTGAAGGCGGAGTTGATGTTCGAAGCGGTACCACCAGGCGGCGTGGCCCATTCTGGAATCACGAATCGCGTGTTCACCGGATTGCCCGATGGTCCCGGCGTCCTGGTTGCATCGCCGTAGTAGGCCACCAGCCGACGCGTCGCAGTGTCGGATCGGCCCGGCTGCGGATCAACCACGGTCTGACAGGCGAACGCGAACGGCTTGCGCAGGATGAGTTCGGGATAGTTGCCGGTGGCCAGCGTGGTGCCCGGCGTTCCAGTCGTGGCGGTCAAGCCAGAGAAGTCGGGCAGCGGCGCCCAGACCGGGGTGGTGAGCCAGCCGAAGTCGGTGGTGTCAGCCAACCAGGTGCTGTTGCCGATCACGGGATTCCAGGTGTCCGGATCCTGCGGAGACGCGGTGGCATCGAGGCGGAAGATGTCCCCGAGCGCCGTCTCCTCGACCGCGGGCACCGTACCGGGCTTGGCGATCTTTGCCGCGTCCAACTCGTTCGCGTCGGGATTGGCCTGGAATCCATCAAGCTCGATGCGCTTGGGGCGATTGGGATTCATGGTGCCGTCGGGCTCACTGCGGGCCGCGAACACGAAGCGCGGCGCCATGCGGTCCTTGGGGATCACGTTGCTGTTGGCCGACGCGAATGACGCGTCCACCATCTGCTGCGTCCAGCCCCACACGGGCAGGTTCGCGGTGGCACCCGCAATCAACGGAGTGGGGTGCACCAGAGCGGCCTTGTTGTTGCCGCCGTTCACCGCCAGGCCGTCCGCCTTCAGCGTGGCCATCTGCGCATCGAACAGTCGGCTCCAGCTTCGAGCCACGTGCGTCCACGTGGTGAAGTAGTCGCGACCCGTCGTGTTGGTGGAGTCGCCAAGAATGATTCCGGGGAACTGCGTGGGCGGCTGAGCGCTGTCACCCACCCACGTCAAATCTGGCTTCTGACTGCCACACTCGAACGGATCGCTGGCCGGTCGCACGAGGATCTTTGCCGTCGGCGGCGGGAAGCAGCCGCGGATGCCGGCAGGTTCCTCGAAGGTGTATGGCT
>JBMOGS010000121.1:0-2571 GCA_049318245.1 Phycisphaerales bacterium
CGGCCGACCATCCAGTGCCAGTCAAGCGAGGCACCGGCTGCGCCAGCCAGGACTGCCGAGCCAGCGGCCGTGGTACGGCCGGTCTGCATCTGGCCCTTGGTGGACATCACTTCTGCGCCACGGTACAGGTCGCCGTAGGCGGTGTTCCAAGTGCTGTTGTACAGGCTCACACGAGCGAAGGGGTTCTCGGAAGCGCCAGCGCTCGAATAGGCGTTGCCACCCTTGCTGCTGTACCAGCCCGAAGCGGGGCCCTCATCGATGTAGTTGGAGCCAGCCACGCCCATCTGGGCGAAGCTCGACGCGCCGGTCCAGTTGCCAGCGATGCCGTGATCGATCAGCGTGCCGGCGCGGTTGGTCACCTTGGCGTAGACGCCCTGTGAGCGATTACCTGCCGTGATGAAACTGTCCCAACTCTTGGCCGCGCTGTCAGTGGGCAGCCAGCCGTTTCCAGCGCTGCCACCGTGCACGAAGATGTCGGCGCCAGTGGTCGCCTGGCTGGTCTTGAAGATAACGGCGTGCGAACTCAGGCCAAGGAGGGAGCACCCAATCGTGTCGCCGAGATGACTTCCCTTGGCATAGATGTCGAGCACGGAGTAGAAGCGAGCGCTCGCGCCTTCGCCATCCTTCACGATGTAGGTGTCGGCGTAGAGCTTGGTCTCCACGGTGGCGAAGGCGTTTGAGGCGACGGCAACGGCAGTCACGGCAGTGAGGGCTGAAAGACGCATTGGAAAGAACTCCGGAAAGGAAAGGAAGGAGGGGTGAGGGAGAGAAGAGCGGTTGAAATGAGGGAGTGACTCGAGAAACAGGACGGTGCGCTTCCACGCGCCGTCCCGCAGGTGAGAGTTTCAGTGCGCGCGCGACTGCATCAAGGCGATACCGCACGAAACAGTGGCCACCAGCGAGTAGGCCACCAGCGCGAAAGCAACGACCGTGCAGCCAAGCAGGAAATGCGTGAGGGTCATGACGGGCTCCCGGAAGAGGGGTGCAAGCGAGGGATGTGACGCAAGCACCGTGCCCGCGTCGGAATGCGAGACCAGGAGTGCCAGCGCCGCGGCGCCGGCCACCATGGCCGAGGTCTGGAAAGGGAGGAGTCCGGGCAGCGCCCGAACCCCTCCCTGTGCGGCGGATCCACGGTTCCCCTGGGCCGTTCCCTTTGGCCCATGCGTGGATCGACGCCACCCGTCGGTCAGGACCTGACCATGCATCGGCAAACGGCCGGTTCCCAGCGGCCATTCGTTTCGATTCGAGCTGTTGCAGTCGATTTGCATGGTTCATCAAGCCTGACCGGCGAAAGACGGGGTGATTCGATGCGGCCGGTCGCCGCGTCGAGCCCTGAAGAAACGAGAGTGGTTCGGGAGGATTCGCCTCTGCTCCGGCTCGCCAGGCGTTGCCTGGCTCCGGGCGCGCGCCCTGTTCACTCTCACCTGCGACCGGTGTTCCGTCTGGTCGATGCGGCCGGTCTTCGGCATCGACTCTCACACTCTGCCACGTGTCGAGCACTAGTCAAGAAGTCTAGTGCAATTTTGTCTAGTATCCGCTTCTGAGTCCATCGAAGCTTCCACAGGCAGACGGACAGCGTGCCCACTTCATGGGTCACTCTCACCGTTCTGTCGTTTCCCTTCCGAAGGACTCGGCGAGTGGCGCCCTGCGCGTGCAGGAGACCCTCGCGGCGCCCTTCAAGGCATCTGTGGCGCGATCAGCCGCGCCTTCTTCGCATCACCAATCCAGCACCGACTCCAACCGCCATGATCCCGGGTGCGGGAATCGCGTTGAACTCCACGATGAATGTCTTCATCGGCCCCCATCCGCCGCCGGTTGGGTGCATGTCGTTCCAGCCGACGCTTGGGGAGAGCCCGTAGCCGCCGGCGAAGTCCATGATCTCGAGCATGTGCTCGTAGCCAGCCGCGTTGTTGGGCTCGCCAGAACCCCAGGCCGAATAGGTCCACGCCTCACCGGAGGCCCAGCTCCAGCCGCCGAGCGGCTCGCTTGATCCGGCGACTTGATAGCCGCCAAGCCAGCAACCGCGATAACCCCCGGCGCTCCAGAGCGACGTCTGGCCTCGGATCAGGCTCTTCACGAAATCGTTCTCGCCGTCGCTGTGAATGGAGACAAGGAAGCCACCAAGTGCAGTTGCCTGATCACGCGCATCGTGCCAACTGATCCCCGATGGCACATGCGCGACCTGATATCGATTGCCGTTGCCGCTCCACGTCACCGCATCCTGAAGGATGATGCTTGCACTGCTGACACCGGTTGCGGTGGCCAGAAGGGGAGCGAGGATCACGTGTTGGCTGTTCATGGGGTCGGAGAGGTTGCTTTTGATCGGGCACAAGAAACCCCTGGGTGGCCTCTTTCGAGGCCACCCAGGGTCGGGAAAGGTTTCGTGTCAGGCCTTGCGGCGACGGCCGATCACGCCAGCCAGACCCACGAGCGCAACTGCACCAGGCGCCGGGACGGCGAAGGCGAGCGTGTAGTTGAAGCGGCCCGCGGTGCTGGTCGCACCGGTGAAGGTCGTCGTGCCGTTCTGCTTGCCGGCGATCGCGAACTTCAGGGTCATGGTCTTCACGGCGT
>JBMOGS010000122.1:0-2461 GCA_049318245.1 Phycisphaerales bacterium
TGCTGGAGCGGTGGGGCGCAGCTCCCGTCCTACCACCCGTCACTCCGCCGTCGCCTGATCCCGCCCGAACCGCTCGCGCAGCAGGCGATCCATCTCGGCATACATCGCGTCCCGATCCGTGATCTCGCCGGCCCTGATGCGCGCGGCCAGGTCCTTGCCGATCTTCCGGAAGCCTTCGGCGTCATGGAACGCGTCGTCATGCAGCGCAAGCACCGAACTCCGCGCGTCGTCGCTCACTCCCTCGTGGAGCCGATCGATGGCCTCGCCGTCGATGAAGCAACGGCCATCCGAAGTCCGGATGGGCATCTTGATGGACTCATTCCCGCCGACGTCCCGCACCGTCATCATCAGGCGTCCGTCCGCGATCGGCTCGAACTCGGCCCGACCCCCGATCGCCGGAAGCCCGAGGATCAGGCCATCGCCGGTGCCAACCCCGCCGAACATGTCTTCGGCCGCGGAGCGCATCGGGGCCATGGCGTCACGCAGGACCGCGATCGCGCGCAGGCTCCGCGCAGTGAATCCGTCACCTTCGACGCTCCGGAGCAGCCGCCCGATCGCCATCGAGTCCAGGCCGACGCGTTCGACGTCGTGCGCAATCGCGCCCGTGTCCGGATAGGGAACCGGCTCCCCGTTGGGAAGCGTCCGGGTCCAGGCGACGAACTTGGCGTGCGCGGCCTCGGCGTCCGTCCTGGCCTGCAGCCTCCGCGCTGCCAGCGGTTCCGGGTTCGGCGGGGGGCAGATTGCGCCGACATCGGCCCGTGAGGTTGGAATGCACCGCACGCCGTGGCGCCGGAGCGTGTCGATGCACGTGATCACCGCGTCGCCTTCGCCGCGTGCAGCATCGACTTGGTCTTCGGCCTGCTCGCACGCGGCCTGGAAGCAATCCCACTCTGCGTCGCGGAACCGCTCCGGGATCGCGTCGGCGAACTCCGCGAAGTGGCGCTGGCCGGGCGCGACGGCGTCCGTCCCGAAGGCCGTCGTCTCGAGGAAGATCCAATTCCGCTCGCCGGCCGAAACCGGCACGTACACCCCGACGAGGACATGCCCGGGAAACCTGATCAGGTGGACGTCGAAGCCGATCGCGCGGAGCACGCTTGCGACCGCCGCGGCCCCGTCGGCGCAGTTGGCGGCCTGGTCGCGGATGCAGTCGTGGAACTCGCGGATGGCCTGCGTGCCCGAGCCTCCGCCGTCGGCCTCGTGGATGGAGACGTAGGAAAGGTCACGGGCACGGAACGCGCGCCACACGGCGTACACCTGCCGGACCGCCGACGCGAAGTCGGTGTCCTTGGTGCATCCGAGCTGTTCGGCCACCCGAAGACGGCCCGCCTCGGCCACGAAGTCGCGCACCCATGGATGCGACTCGTTGACGTAGATGGCGGTTGGCAAGGCGGCCGGAAGGCCAAGCTCCGTGCTGCCGATCGGATGGACCAGGACGGTCACGGTCGATTCCGTGCGCGCATTCCCGGATGTGATCGTGATTTCGAAGGGAACCTTGGTCGGCGCGGCAAGCCGCCGAAGCGCCATGTCGTTCCACGCAAGCACGGGTGAGGCATCGACGTACCCAAGCCCGTGGACGGTGCAGGTCTCGCTGGCGGCCGCGGTTGCCAGGTCGGGGCACCTGACGGCGAGCGCGACCTTCGTGCCGGGCGGGGCGAAGAAGCGAACCTTCACTGGCGGGCAGTGCCGCTTGAGGTATCGGGAGCCCCGGACCCAGTCCGCGAAGATCCGGTGCCCGTCCGTGCCTCGGAACTCGCTTGCGAGGATCCGCCCGAACGCATCACGCTGCTCGTCGTTCCACCCGACGAACGCCTTCAGTAGATCGCCCGCCGCGATCAACGTCGACGCCCACGCCTTGCGATCGGGCCATGCCGCCCACCCGACCTCGGTGGTCGTGCCGTCCTCGGCCGTGACCGTGAGCCAGTCGGTCGGGACCATCGGGCCTCCAACGTCGGCGGGCCAGTCAACGGAGCCGGTCGCCATCGCCCGGCGGAGCACGGGGTCAAGCCGGTCGATTCCCTCGGCCATGCCGGTCAGCAGTCCACTCAGGATGACCGGATCGAGCCCTTCGGTCGGGATCGGTGTCGCGGCCTTTGCCGTGATTGTTCCATCCGAATCGTCGTAGTGGTACGTGGGCCGCGACAGTTGGTCCGTCCACCCGGTCATGAGGGCCCGCCGTGCAGCATCCGGGAACTCGCAGTTCGACAGCGAGAACAGGTTGTACGCATAGGCGACCACCCACGGGCGATCCAGTTCGTGCTCGATGCGCACCAGGATCCGGATGAGCGCCTCTCCGTCGAGGTTGCGATACTGGAACGGCTTGATGGAGATGGCGATGGTGTCCGACTCCGGGCCGATGATCCGATACGACGACCCGGCCGCGTCAAGCGCCTTGGTCACTTCCGCAAGCTCCGGCGGCGGGGCAGCGGGCCGCAACGGCGCGAGGCAGAGCGCAAGCACGGTC
>JBMOGS010000123.1:0-2449 GCA_049318245.1 Phycisphaerales bacterium
CGATCACCGTCGCGAAGATCGGGCGACGGATGAAGAACTCGATCATGGGGTGGCCCGTGCCTGCGCCGGATCCGCCGGCTTCGGCGCGTTCGCCGCCGCCGCCGCTGCTGCCGGGTCGAACGTCTGCGCGCCGTCATAGAGCTTGAGCGCACCCTCGACCACGATCTCGTCTTCGGGCCCCACGCCCTCAAGGATCACCACGCCGGCTCCGCCGTGCGGCCCGACCTTGACCACCTTCTGGCGCGCCTTGCGTTCGCCATCGACCGTCCAGAGGGTCGCCGCGGCGGTCTGGTAGACGATGGCCTTCTCGGGCACCGTGACCGCGCCCTTCAGCTCGTCGACGCGCAGGCGGACGTTGAGGTACGCGCCGGGCGCCATGACCAGGTCCGGGTTCGGCACCTCGAGCCGCGTGCGGATCGTGGAAGTCTCGGGATTCACCGTGTTGTCGACGAACACGACCTTGCCCATGCGCCTCCACCGGCCGTCGCTGAGCGCCACCTCGGTGTCGGAGCGGCCCGAGGCCTCCAGTGCGCGCACGGCCGGCAGCTCGATCGCCGCGGGGCTGAATTCGACCCACAGCGGATCCATCTGCCGGACGGTCACCAGCAGCTGCTCCGGGCCGACCAGCGTTCCCGGGTAGACGCGGGTCGCGCTGGCCTTCCCCCGTGCGGGGCTCTCGATGCGCGTGAACGAGAGATTGAGGTTCGCCTCGTCGAGCGCCGCGCGGCGTGCCTGGAGCCGTGCCTTGGCGCTTCGCTCGTCTGCGAGCAGCTGGTCGAACTCCTGCTGCGAGATGGCGCCCACCTCCACCAGCGGCCGGTTGCGGGCCACGCGGTCGGTGGCGTTGCGGAGCTCGGCCTCGACGATGCCGATCTCGGCCTCCGCCTTCTCGACCGCTACCGCGTACGGTCGCGGGTCGATCTGGTAGAGCAGCTCGCCGTCCTCCACCATCTCGCCGTCGACGAACGCCTGCTGGTCGACGTACCCCGACACGCGGGGGATCACGTCCACCGTGCGCACGCTCTTGGTGATCCCGGGGTAGTCGCGGTACACGCCGACATCCGCCACGGTCGGCCTGACGGTGACGACGGGTGCCGGAGGCGGCGCAGGCGGCGCTTGCGGCGGGCGCGAGCAGCCTGCGAGGAGCGCGAGGGCGGCGATCGTGGCGGCGTTCTTCGTCGGTTGCATCGCGATCCGTCGGCGCGGCGGTCAGCCTGCCGCGTCCTCCTGGGGTGGGTTGAGGAAGTCATTCGCCGTGGGGTGCGCCTTGAATTCCTGGCGCACGCGTTCCCAGTCCTCGGGCATGGGGCTCGCTTCCCAGCCGCCGCCGAGCGAGCGATAGAGCTCGACGTAGTTCTGCGCGGTGAGCCCGCTGGCCTGCGCCAGCCCGTCGCGCGCCACCACGGCAGCCTGCAGGTACAGGATCAGCGTGCTGAGGTTCATCGTCCCGCGGTCGTACTGCAGGAACGCGAGCTCGTACGCCGAGTCAATCTCGCGCGCCGCAGTCCGGTACGACTCGCGCGCGGCGAGCGCTGCGCCGTAGGCGGCCACGGAACGCTCCACCTGGTTGATCGCGGTGATCACCGCCTGCTGGTAGCGGAGCAGCGCGTCCAGCGCCCGCATCTTCGCCTGGATCACGCCGGCCTCGGCGCGACCGGTGAGGATGTTCATGAAGTTCCAGGTGATCGCGGGCGTGATCCCGTACGTCATGTTGGTCGAGATGTCAGTGAGGTTCGCGAAGTCCGGGGTCTGGATGATGAAGTTGCCGTTGAAGGTGAAGCGCGGCAGGTATTCCGCCTGGGCGACGCCGATGCCCGCGGTCGCCGCCTGCAGCTGGCGCTCGGCTGCGTCGACGTCGGCGCGCCGTGCGAGCAGCGTGGCCGGGACGCCGATCGCCACCGGCGTCTCGCAGGACGGGATGGGCCGGGCCGGCTCCAGGATCTCGCGCACGCGTCCCGGGGTCTCGGCGAGGAGGATGGCGATCCCGGCGACCTGCTGCGCGATCAGCGCGTCGAAGCGCGCCGCATCGCCGACCGCCGAAGCGCGCCGCGATCGGATCTCGGCCAGCTCGGTCTTGGAGCCGACCTGCGCACGCACCTTGGCCTCGATGGCGAACAGCAGCTTGTCGTACCCGGCCGCCAGCTGCCGGAGCGCCTCGCGCTGGGCCTGGAGCTGCCGCAGCGTCACGTACGCGGTGGCGACCTCGGCGCGCACCCCCACCAGCACGCCCCGGTACTGCGCGGCGCTCGCCTGCAGGTTCGACACGCCGGCCTCCACCTGCCGGCGCAGCGCGCCCCACACGTCGATTTCCCACGCCGCGGACGCGACGTTCCACTGCCAGTTGCTGAAGCCCTGCCGCAGGGCGTCCGGGTTCGGCACGCCGATCTGGTTGGCATCGACGCGACGGCGGCTGTAGGCGAGCCCGGTGTTGATGTCGGGAAACAGCTTC
>JBMOGS010000124.1:0-2302 GCA_049318245.1 Phycisphaerales bacterium
CTGAAGCGAGCGGCGGAGCGGGCGAAGGGCTGACCACGGACGAGTCGTCGCAAGCCGTTCGGCGGGACGATGAACGGACGCAATCTCCCGCGCCGATGGCCGTTTGGACTGCTGCCGCCGAACGGCCTCCCCCGATGCTTGCCCCGCTCGTCCTCACGACCACCCTGATTCTTCATCCGTTCGCCGCCGATCCGCATGGTCGCGCGCCCGACGGGGCCGCCGGCACGCCCAGCCCGCTCGCGCCCGCGTCACCTCGGGATGCCCGGGAGCTGGGTGTCGGCCGCTACATGCCTGACGCGTCGGGAACCGGCCTCGACGGCGTGGTCCGTGGCTGGCGCTCCGGAGAAGGCGAGAGGGCCACGGTCATCGCGTTGACCAGCGTGACCTGCCCGCTGTGCAGGAAGTTCGGTCCGTCGCTTGCGCGGATCGAGGACGCGTACCGGGCACGGGGCGTCCGATTCGTGTTCGTGAACGTGAGCGGAACCGACGCGCCCGAAGCGATGCGCGCGCAGGCGAAAGATCTCGGGCTCGACGGCACGTACCTCGACGACCGCGACGGCCGGATCGCATCCGCGCTCGGCGCGCAGACCACGACCGAGGTCTTCGTGGTGGACGCCGGCAACACGCTCGTCTACCGCGGCGCAGTGAGCGACCAGTACGGCACCAGCTTCACGCTCCCGGAGCCGCGGCAGCGACTGCTCGAGGTGGCGCTCGATGCCGCACTCACAGGCCGGACGCCCGATGTCCGGGCGACCTCGTCCCCCGGCTGCGCCATCGAGCCGAAGACGCACGCCCCCGACACCGGGTCGGCACCGGCGGTGACGTATGCGCGGGACATCGCCCGCATCATCGGCGCCAACTGCGTCGAGTGCCATCGAGCCGGCGGCGTCGGTCCGTTCGCACTCGACTCGTACGAGGCGGTCGCGCGGCGCGCGACGATGATCCGCGCGGTGACGGAGGAAGGAACGATGCCCCCGTGGTTCGCGGCACCTGCGCACGGGACGGACGGCAAGCCGCTCCCAAGCCCCTGGTCGAACGATCGCTCGCTGAGGCAGGCGGAGAAGGATGCGATCGCCGCGTGGATCAATGCCGGCAAGCCAGAGGGCGACACGAAGGACCTGCCGATCGCGCACAAGGCCGCCGAGGGCGAATGGCGAATCGGCACTCCCGACGCGGTGTACAGCCTTCCCGAACCGATCGCGATCAAGGCCGACGGTTTCATGCCGTACCAGAGTGTTGTCGTGCCGACGCAGCTCGAAGCCGATCGGTGGGTCAAGGCCGTGCAGATCGTGCCGACCGACCCGTCGGTGGTGCACCACGTCCTCGTCTTCGCGCTCGACGAAGAGGCGGCGCAGGACCCGGAGGCGCGGCGGCGTCTCGGTTCGGACGAGTCGAGCGGCTACTGGGCGGCGTACGTCCCGGGAAACGACTCGGTCACGTTCCCGGAGGGAATGGCGAAGCGATTGCCGGCGAGGTCATCGCTCCTCTTCCAGATCCACTACACGCCCAACGGAAAGGCAACCTCGGACCAGATGAGGATCGGGATCGTCTTCTCCGACGACGCACCGAAGCACCTGGTTCGCACCGCAGCCGTGGCCAACCTGCGCCTGAGCATCCCGCCGGGCGCGAGCAACCACGAGGAGGACGGATCGATCCGGATTCCGGCGGATGCGAAGATCCTGGCGTTCATGCCGCACATGCATGTGCGCGGCAAGGCATTCCGATACGAGCTGAAGGTGCCGGGTGCGGAGAGCCGCACCGTCCTCGACATCCCGAGGTACGACTTCAACTGGCAGTTGCGCTACGAACTGCGCGAGCCGCTCGACGCGCCACGGGGTGCGGAACTGGTGGGAACGGCGTGGTACGACAACAGTGCGGGGAACCCGGCGAACCCGGATCCGGCG
This sequence comes from Phycisphaerales bacterium, assembly GCA_049318245.1. Lineage (GTDB taxonomy): Bacteria > Planctomycetota > Phycisphaerae > Phycisphaerales > SM1A02 > SYAC01. The sequence continues at coordinate 1,905 of JBMOGS010000124.1, forward strand.
AAGACCGTGCGCTGGGGCCCGCAGACGGTCGACGAGATGATGCTCGGGTACATCGAGTACTACCTGGTAGCCGAGGATCCGTCGAAGCCCATGGACCTGCCCGGCCGCGGCGGACTGCGCGGGCGGGCGGGCGGCGGCCGAGCGCTCACGTTCGAATCACTGCAGCGCCAGTTCGACAGGAACAGCGACGGACGGATCGATCGATCGGAGGTCCCTGCTGCACTCCATCGCCGGTTCGACGACCTGGACACGAACAAGGATGGATCGCTGACGAAGGACGACTTCGAGGGTCGGTAGTCCGGGGCCGCTCGGCGGCACACCGGCGGCAGCGGCCCATCACTTTCCCTTCCGGAACGCCGTCTCGTAGAGCTTGATCCACTGCGCGGGGGTCATCCGCC
>JBMOGS010000125.1:0-2291 GCA_049318245.1 Phycisphaerales bacterium
TAGGTGCCGCCCGTGTTGAGGCTCACCTCTTCCCAGTCGTAGGTCCACGCGACAGGGCGAGCGGACGGGTCTCCGCCATATACGGCCGTCTTGCCAGCCACTGGGGTCGAGCCCGTGATGCGGGCGAGAAAGATCATCGGCCCAGATCGCTGCGCCGGCGCGGCGGTGTCCTGCCGTTCGCTCGCCGAGTTCACCGTGTCGGCGATGACCTTGATCATGCTGGGCGACCACGGCCCGACAGAGTGCTTCCAGTTGCCTGCGACGCGGATCATGTCGTGGTCATTCCGAGCAGGGTGAAATCTGCCGAACCGGGGAACGGCTGCCGCCAGTACACGCAGCGCGCTCGCGCAGTTTCACCCGTGCCGACGGCGGTGAACGAGCTCGTACATGTGTCCGTCGACTTGGAGCACTCGATCTGCCCAGTGTCGGCGTTCTTCTTCGCGATCTGCCGCAGGTGGTACTTCGAGTCGTAGGAGAACGAGTACACGATCTCGTAGGTGCTCGGACCCACGCGGCTTATGTTGCAGCCCGTGAAGAGCAGCGTGTCCTTCAGGAAGGAGTAGGGGCCGATCGAGAAGTTCGCGTCGTTGCGTCGGTTGATGTACGCCAGCGGGATGATCGGCTTGCCAGCGCTGCCAGGCCGGCCGGAGATGACGTTGCGCACCGTGATCCGCGCGACGTTGACGAAGGTGCTGATCGGCTCGCCGGCAGAATCGACCTTCGTGCCGCCGATGTCGTTGTCTCCGGGGTCGGCGATCGAGCCGCCGCTGATCGGTGGCACGTTGGTATTCGCCCGCCAGATATCCACGGGCTCGCCGCTCAGGGAGTACTCGATCGCAATGAAGCCCACCTCTCGCTCGACCTTGTTGTCGGTCGTTGCGCCACCGTTGTCTCCGGTCTGGCTTGCGAAGTTCACCGTCGCTTCCCAGACGAAGCCGCCGTCATCCACCATCTTCAGATCGAACGTCGGCGAAGTGACCCGCCCGGAGAAGTAGCCGCCCTGGTCGGTGATAGCGCCGCCACTGCCGCCGTACTCAGTTGGGAACAGCTTCGCGACGACCGTCGCGTCGGCAAGAATGCCCGCAGCGGTCAGTTTTGCGCCGGCGCTGTCCGTGATCACATAGGACGCAGAGCCGCTCCACTTGCCGCGGTCGAACTGGATCGTGGTGCCGCCGGCACGCTGCGAGATGACGATGGGCATCAGGGTACTCCTGCTGCGAGGGGTGCGGTGTTCTTTACGATCTGCTGCAGGGCAAGTTTCATGGCTTCCTGCGTGGGCATCATGCGCTCAAGGCTGAAGGAGGTCATGCCCGCCACCTTCACGCCACCGATGGCTGTGCTGAGGCTCTCGGCGTTGCCGAAGTTCATCATGCGCCCGGCCCGGTCGGTGGCCTGCTGTTCCATCTGCTTCGCCAGTTCCGCCTGCTGCTTCATGCTCTCTTCGGACTTCTTCCGCTGTTCCACTTCAGCCCGCGTCGCTGCGGTCTTGTCGTAGGCGTCGCGCAGCTGCTTCGCCTGCGCTTCGGTGATTCGGCCTTCAAGCACAAGTTGCGCCGTCTTCTCGGCGTACAGGTCTCGTTCGGATGTGACCAGTTCGTGCGCGATGCGCTGCTGCTCCTGCAGCATGGACAGGTGCAGCGCTGGGTCGGCTCGGTTGGCCTGGTTCAACATTTCGGCGCGAAGTTTCGCCTGGTCGAGTCCCGCCATCGCCGCACGCATCTCGGCGATCTTCTTGTCGGCTTCTTGTCCCCCCATGCCCTTGCTGATCAGGTTCTGTCGCTGGTCTGCCAGTTCTGCTTCACGGTCAAGGCGCGCGATCTCGTCTTCTGACTTGCCGACCTTGCTGCGATCCCGGCGAATCTGTTCCATCTTCTGCCGGAATGATTCTTCTGCGGTCAGGCGCCTCGACATGGCGGCGGTCTGCGCCTCGATGGCTCGGGTCTGGGCGTCAATGGCGTCAGGCCCGCCACCCCAGCCGAGGAGTGCGTGCACGCCCTTGGCGATTCCCATGATGTGATCGCCAGCCGGCAAGCCCTTCACGAATCCGATCATGGTGTCGCTGTACACCTTGAGCTTGTCAACCTTGCCGCCGCTGGCGAGTTGGTCGAGCGCGTTTGCCATCGCACCCAGTCCAAAATCCACCGCCTTGAATCCCACGAATCCCTTCAGCAGTGGGCCGAGGGTCTTGCCGAACATGGGCCCGCTCTTCGTGCTCTCCGCGTACTGCTGCGTGCGCTGGTACTTCTGTTCGGCGGCCGCCTTCTCGGCCATCAGCTGCTTGTGGATCTTGA
>JBMOGS010000126.1:0-2274 GCA_049318245.1 Phycisphaerales bacterium
GCGCGTTCGCAGACGTCCAATCGCCGCATCCCATCGCCGCACCCTGTTGTCGCCCTCACGCTGCGCTCGCTGATCATCGCTGCATCAGCCTCCTGGCGATCCCCATCCACTCCTTGGCGACGGTATCCACCTGCGATAGCGCAATCCCGCGCGGAACCAGCAGCTCCCATGACCATCCTTCCGCCACGCCGCGCGTCGCGAAGTCCGCGGGCAGTGGTGTCACGGTGAACCCCAGCCCCCGGTAGTGCCCCGCCGCCCGCGGCAGGTGCATCGCACTCGTGCAGACGATCACCGTCTTGGCGCCGCGTTCCCGCAGGAGTGTCGCCACCAGCTGCGATTCGTCCGACGTGTACAGCGCCTGTCCGGCCGCGAGCGCTGCCGCCTCGGGTACGCCGCGCTCGACGGCGCGGCTTCGGTTCCATTCACCTTCCGTGGGGGTCCCGGGGATTCCCGTGCTGCCGCCGCCGAAGGCCATGATCGGCGCGCGCCCGGCGCGGTAGGCGTCGAGAGCCGTCTCGAAGCGGTCGGACCCTCCCTTGGCATAGAGATGCACCACGCCCCCCGCGCCCTCAGTCGCATACATCGATCCCCCCAGCACCACGATCGCATCCGCCACCGGCAGCGTCTTCACGTCGACCGGCGGATAGTCCTTCTCGAGCGTCCATGCCGCCCATCGGGCCACCAACGGCGTGCTCGCCAGGTACAGCATCATCACGCTCGCTGCCGTCAGCCAGCACGCAAATCGCGCCTCGCCCGGCCGCTTTCCCTTTCGCCACGCGCGCAGCATCAGGAACACCCCGAGTGCGACTGCCGCCATCAGCATGCACGACGGCATGAAGAGCATCGACCACCAGCGCGTGGCGACGAGGTTCATCCGGGTATCCCCTCGAACTCATTTGAGTCATGCGTCAGCAGCCGCATCAACCGCGTGTTGACGAAGAGCTTCGCTTGGCCAGCGGCACGTTCCTCGAGCACGCCTGCATCGACCAACGCGCGTGCGTAGGTGGCCGCGGTCTGCCGCTTCGCCAGTCCTGCATCGACGATGTCGCCGATCCGCAGGTAGGGCTTCTCGAAGAGCAGCGACACCAGCTCGTGCGAGTAGGCGGTGGGGCATCGTTCCTGCACGAAACGCCCGGTATGCGCCTGCAACTCCCGAATGGCGCGCACCTTCTCGGTGGTCCAGATGGCAGTGCGCTCGACGCACTCGAGCATGAACTCGATCCACGGCACCCATGCACCGTTGGCCGTGACCTCGTGAAGCAAGCGGTAGTAGCGGTCCTTGTCCTCGATGATGGCGCGGCTGAGGTACAGCACCGGCTGCCCGATGAGCCCTTGGCTGACCAGGAACAGGCTGTTGAGCACCCGTCCGGTTCGGCCGTTGCCGTCCGTGAACGGGTGAATGGCCTCGAACTGGTAGTGGCCGATCGCCATCTTCACCAACGGGTCGAGTTCGCCGGGCTCGTTGAGGAACCGCTCCCAGTTGGCAAGGAGGTCGCGCAGGACCTGCTCCCCCTCCGGCGGCGTGTAGATGGTCAGTCCGGTGCGGTCATTGCGGAGCGCGGTCCCAGGCGTGCGCCGCACGGCCATGGTCGTTCCCTTGATCTCGGAGCACACTTTCTCGGCAAGGCGTGTGCAGACCGGTCGTGTGCCGAGCTCCTGGAATCCCGCCAGGAGCGCAGTGCGATACCGAAGCGCCTCGCGAATGGATGGCGAGGCGCGCTGGTCGGCGGACAGGTGCTCGAACAATTCGGCGGTGGTGGTGACGATGTTCTCGATCTCGGAGCTGGCCTGCGCCTCAAGCGTCGGGAACGCACTCATCAGGATGCTTTGATCCGGGATCAGCGCCGTCGCTTGGTTCAAGCCGGACAGTGCCGCCCGCGCTGCCACGCACTTCTTGAGCACCGCCTTGGTCTCGATCTCTCCGCGGGGAGGCAGCGGCGGCAATCCGTTGTGGGGCTGCTCCGCGCGCCAAGCGTGGGAATCGGCGTTGGAAGTCCCGTCCAGCATGCCTTCGCCAGTCTATGTCGATCCGATCGACAAGTCCAAATAACCTGTCGATTTATCTCCGATTGTTCGACATACACATCTCTCTTGCCTCGCACCGCTCCGCTCGCCACGCGATCGATGCGATGCGGCGCTCTCGCCGCACGCCTCACGCCGCCACCGTCTGCAACCCCAACGCCTTCGCCATGCTGCTGCCCAGGTCCGCCGGGCTCTCGGCCACCAGCACGCCGCAGCCGCGCAGCGCATCCATCTTGGCCTGCGCCGTGTCGT
>JBMOGS010000127.1:0-2208 GCA_049318245.1 Phycisphaerales bacterium
GGCTGGGGTACTCCCACAGCGTGCTTGGAAAGACCTTCAGGGGCGGGCGGCGCATTCGGGCCAGTCTAGAGCGTTCCCGGGTGCGCACATTTCGCTTGCCTGCGGTGCTCGCGCGGCCTACATTGCGGTTGTGAAGACGCTGCTTCGATGCCTTGCCCTGATGACCCTGGTCCTCGGACCGGGTTCGCTGCGCATGCTGCATGAACGCACCGCCCACATGCAGCCGCTCGTGGTTGTCGCGGACACCGCGCATCATGACCATGACGCCCACCAGCACGCAGACCGGGTGCCTGAGGGCGAGGAACGGCATCACGACGACACGCACTGCGTGACCTGCAGCGACCTGTCCACCATGACGGTGGATGTGCCGCTTTCGTTGGCCATCGATGCCCCCCGACCGCGCGCCATGCCGGCGCTGTGCCCGGTGTCGCTGCGCCGTGCAGGCATCGAGCCGCTGCGCATCACGCGCGCACAACCACCCCCACAGGCCTGACGCACGCGCCTTGGCGCGATGAACGACCAGCCGCACGACCCGTGTCGTGTGCGCTTGTGTGTCCGTCGGTTTCAAACTGAAACCCGTCCTGCACGTTTGGGAGCCGTCGCGCCGCGTCGGCTCATGGAGTCCGGTTCGTGGATCATCCATTCCGTCACCATGCCCGGCGTTGCGTCGCGGGCTTCACGCTGGTGGAACTGCTCGTGGTCATCGCCATCGTGGCGCTGCTCGCAGGGCTGCTGCTGCCGGCCGTGCGCTCCGCGCGCCATGCCTCGCGCACATCGGCCTGCCTGCAGAACATCCGCGCGCTCGAACGCGCGCATCTGTGCTACGCGGAGATGCACAAGGGATGGCTGGCCGACGCGCGGCTGCCGCACGGCGGCCTCGACCAAGGCTCGCAGGAAAGCTTCATCGTGACGCTGATGCCGTGCCTGGAGGATCAGTCGCGCGTGATGCAGAGCCCGCTCGACGCGAGCCCCCACTGGGCCACCAAGGATGGTGGACAGGGCCTTCCGGTGACCGGCTCGAAGAACCGCTTCCGCCAGACCAGCTACGGCATCAACAACCACCTCGCGCGCGAGTTTTCCGCGTGGGGTGCGCTGGATCCTGCGCGCATGACGGACCGGCTGCCGCGCATCACCAGCCCCGGCAACACCGTGCACACCGTGATGATGGCCGAGACCGGCGACTACGCAGGCGCGGATCACCCGCACGTCGAGGAATGGGGCAGCGGCGCCCAGGCGGCCACGCTGGCGTCCACGCAACTTTTCACGGCCGCCGTGGGCGGTCAGGTGGGCACCGCCGATGCGCGGGGCAACTACGGCTTCGCGGACGGCCATACCGCCAGCGAGGCCTTCGGCCGTCTGTACCGCAACGAAAACGAGAACGCCTTCGACCCTCTCCCAGCAAGGACCTTCCGACCATGAACCGATGGCTCATCATCGCGGCGCTGCTCGCCGCCGGCATCACCACGCACGCACGCGCCCAGCACGCGGGTGACATCGCCATCGACATCACCGACGGCCGCCTGCGCACCAGCACCTACGACGCGGACCTGCAGCCCACGCCTGCACGCGTGTTTCCGGTGGTGCTGGGAAGCACGGGCGTGCCGCACTTCAGCGCCGATCCGGGATACGAGGCCGCGATCGGTGCGCTGCTTGGCGGCATGCGACTGGGCTGGAAGAGCGTGGCGCCGCTGCAGCGCTGGAGCGGCGACGACTTCGTGAACGTGACGGATGCGCAACTGGAGTTCCGCTATCTCACCGCCAGCTTCACGGCCGGCACCTCGCCGGTCACGGGCTTCACGCTGCTGGTGCCATCGAGCGGCGCCTTCCACAAGCATCTGAACATGACGCTGAAGGCGAGCGCTGGAGAACCGCCGCCGGGTGCCTATCTGCTAGCGATGCAGTTGTATGGCACCTCACCCACAATGGAAGGCGACACCTACTGGCTGCTGGTGAACGAATCACTGGGCGATGCGGCCTTTGCCGCCGTGCTGGCCGAAGCGCGTCGACGCTTCGAACCCGCCGCTTGCCCCGAGGATGTAGACGGCAGCGGCGAGGTGGACAGCGGCGACGTGGCGCTTGCGCTGCTTGACTTCGGTCCATGCGCCGGATGTGCCGTCGACCTCGATGGCACGGGTGACGTCGACTTCGGCGACATCGCGCTCATCCTTCTCGCGAGCGGGCCCTGCCCATGAGCGACGCCACATTCCC
>JBMOGS010000128.1:0-2173 GCA_049318245.1 Phycisphaerales bacterium
GTGCCCAGTGGGCCCCAGTCCTAACCCACACCTTCGCACTTGCAACGAAAAGTCCACGAGGTGCGCCCCAACCTGAAGCGAACCGCAGCGCAGCGCCGTCACGAACCGTTGATCCACACGCGCGCACACGAGCGGGGCGTGGTCGCGACGGATGCGCCAACGCCACAGCACAGCTCCCTCACGCCACGCGCATTGCGTTGGTCACCAGTGCATCCGGGCCGCCATCGCGCACAACTGCCGCCACTGCGCGCACAGCCAGTGGGCGTCCGCAGTGGCGATCAGGCCTTCATCCAGAAATTCGACGGGTGCGGCCGAGGCCTCGTCCCGCCCACGGCGACCGTCGTTCATCAAGGTCCAGTCTACCGAGCCGGCTCGGGATTTCCGCCCTCTGCCGATGCCGGCGACTTCTGCAGCGCGGCCGTCAGACGCTCGCGCAGCAGGGTCACGTCCTCGCCCTTGGCCGCCGCATCATCGAGCCACGCGCGCATCTCGAGGCGCGACTGCCGGGCCTTCAGGGCCACGCGCACGAATTGAGTGCGGGTCGCACCCGTGTCACAGGCCTTGAACGTCAGTGCAGCGATCCGCTGCGCCGCCACGTCACGCCCCGCCGCCAGACAGCAGGCGTGCAGCGTGGCATTGCCGTCGGCCACGAAGCGCACCAGGGATTCCTGCATGGCCTTGCGATACTCTTCCGGCATGTCGGGGGCGGGGCCCCCGCGTTCCATCGAGAGCATCTCCAAGTGACGCTCGGCCTGCTGCACGGGCTCTTCCACCATCTTGCCCGCGTCGCTCCATCGCCCGGCCCCGACCAGCAGTTCCGTCAGGTCGTCGCCGATCCGCTCGAGCTGCTCCGATCGATCCGGATCGTTCCGGGCCGCGTCGAACCATGCCAGCACGGCCTTCTTGTCGCCCACAACCTGGCACAGCGCCTGCCAGTCCACCGCCGCCTCCGTGTCCTTGGGGTCAGCGTCCATCCGCTTGCGGGTCGCGTCACGCATCGACGCAAAGCGATCGCGCGCGGCCGGATGCGACTTCGCAAGCTGCTCCAGGTCGGAGCGCATGAAACTCAGCCTCACCCCGTAGAAGGCGGGGTCGTGCTCGAGCATGTGCTCCCACAGCCACACGTACGCCTCGGTGGCCTCGTCCTTCTTGCCGGCCTGCGCCAAGGCCCGAGCCAGATCCAACTTCCGCTCCACATCCACCTTGCCTTCGGCGCCCTGGACCTCGGCCGCCGCACGCACCGCGTCGATCCGCCGTCGGCCCTCCGCCACCCCACGAAGCCACCCGAGCAGTTCCACGGGCGCCTGATACCCCACCGCGCGATCGAACACCTCGCCACCGCGGAACACGATCACGGTGGGCATGGACTCCACCCCAAGCGCCTTCGAGGTCTCCGGATCCTTGTCCACATCGATCTGCACCGCGATCGCCTTGTCGCCGATCCACGCGACGACCTCGGGATCGACCCAGGTAGTGCGGTCCATGCGCTTGCACGGGCCGCACCAGCTCGCGGTGAAGTCCACCAGCAGCATCTTGCCGGACTCGCGCGCGGCCATCTTCACCTCCTCGAGCGGCTTGTTCGTGAACACGGCCGGCGGCGTCGCGAACGCGCGCGGGACCAAGGTCAGGGCCAACGCGATCGACAGGACGTTGCGAACGAGGCGCGCGATCGACATGCGAAGTTCTCCGGAAGAGGCAGGACCGGCATGGCCCTGCGCGCCCCGGATTATACCGGTCGCCTCGGATCCGATCCGACGGATCACCCATCCCCCATCGCGAGCATCTGTGCAAGCCAGTCATCGACCTGCTTCACCCGCGCCTCGGACACGCTCCCGGGCGCCTCGGTGTTCCTCGACGCATAGGCGTCCTTCAGGCGACCGATCACCAGCCGCGCCGCTTGAGACACTTGCGTCCGGTGGCGCTCCACCGCGCCAGGCGCCGCGTGCTCCAGTTCGTCGATCGCCTGGCTGACCCGACCGATCTCGATCAGCACGCCGGCCAAGTCGTACACATCGAGCAGCAGCTGCTTATCGGTCGCTGGCGCGCCTCGTGTGCGGCGCAGATCGATCGCCTCACGCATCAGGCGGATGCCCTCGTCCACCTGCCCCTGCCCGAATGCACCGCCAACCTGCAGCAGCATGCCGCCGACAGCGATCACCGAATGGAAGATCCG
>JBMOGS010000129.1:0-2073 GCA_049318245.1 Phycisphaerales bacterium
GATGAAGACCCGCACGGGGTCGCGCTGGGTGGCTCCGGGGTCGAACCATCACATGGCCATCTACGCGGTGCAGACCAAGAAGGGTGTGGAGTGGCGCGCGCAGATCGTGACGCGCCTTGAGGCGCACCGCCGCAAGCAGATGGGCGAACCGATCGTGCGCAAGCAACTCGATGATGGATCGCCGCTCGTGTTCACGTTGCGCTCACGCGACATCATCCGCTTTCCAGAGGCGGATGGAGCCGTTGCGTTCCACGTGGTCGGATCCACGTCGGGAGACACCATCGAGACAAGGCAGGTTCAAGACGCTCGCCCAGTTGGTGAAATCCAAAGGGCTGGCAAGGCCGGAGGCCGTGCCGTTTGGAGCACTTCCAAACTCCAGCGTGTCGGCGCACAAAAGGTCGACATCGGCGTTCTGGGGGAAGTCACCCTGAACCGTGAGTAGGCGGCTCATCGACATCTCGGAGCGACCCATGCGGCTCCGGGTCCGCGGAGGCCTTCTCGTGCTTCGATCACCCGATCCAGAAGCCGAAGAAGTCACGGTTCCGCTGGGCGAGGTTGAAGGCGTGATGATCTCCCACCCGCAGTGCACCGTGTCGGCAACGGTCATGTCTGAACTCGGGCGCTGGGGTGTGGCGCTCGTGTGCTGTGACCAGCGCCGACTGCCGACCGGCATCATGCTGCCCATCGGGGAACATGGTCGTATCGCCAGCCGCTTTGCCCTGCAGGCGCGCATGAGCCTTCCGATGCGGAAGAAGCTGTGGCGCCAAGTGGTGCGTGCCAAGATCCGAAATCAGGGATCGCTGCTCGCGCAGATTCACGGCTCCGACCATGGGTTGAGTGCGCTCGCAGCGGATGTGCTTTCGGGTGATCGCACCAATGTCGAGGCCACGGCAGCCGTGCGCTACTGGCGAGCGCTGTTCGCCGATCCAGACTTCCGGCGTGACCCGGGCATCGGGGGCCGAAATGCGCTGCTCAACTATGGCTACGCCGTCATGCGTGGCATCGTGGCACGCGCCATTTGCGGCGCTGGGCTGCATCCAGCCGTGGGCCTGCATCACCACAGCCGTGGCAACCCGCTCTGCCTTGCCGATGACCTCATGGAACCCTTCAGACCCATCGTGGATCAGACAGTCGCTGGATTCGGCCTTGGGGCCATCGATCCTCCGGATCTCACGCGCGACGTCAAGGCCGCGCTTCTGCAGGCGCTCGTCGGGCGATTCAACGTAAAGAACGAACAACGCACGCCATCCGACATCGCCGAGCGGCTGGTGCGCTCACTGGCGCGCGTGGTGGATGGCGACGCCGACCGTCTTTGGACGCCGCTCATTGCCTTCGAATGAGCGTCAACCCATCCACTCGGCCTATCGCCCCATGTGGCTGGTGACCATGTTCGATCTGCCGGTGGATACGGTTCAGGCGCGCCGCCGCTACACCCGGTTCAGGAAAGTGCTGCTTGATTCCGGATTCATGATGATCCAGTATTCGGTGTATGCCAGGTACTGTGAAAGCGAGGATGCCGCGGAGGCCAAGCGATGCATCGTGCGCGCCAACCTGCCCATTCAGGGCGCGGTCCGCATGCTCAGTGTCACCGATCGCCAGTTCAGCAAGATGGAGCAGTACCTCGGAAAAACCAGAGCTGGCCCCGACGAACCGCCAGGGCAATTGCTGCTTTTCTGATGGTTGAATTGTTGGAAGTTCCTTTGGAGGCGGGACTTCAACAATTCAGGAGTCTATCTAAGCGACGCTTCGCGGCCGTTCACAACGTCCCCAAGCAGCCCTACTTGAAGGTGTCGAGTCTATCTAAGCGACGCTTCGCGGCCGTTCACAACTGGGCGGCGATTCGGTCGAGGCGTTCATTCGAGTCTATCTAAGCGACGCTTCGCGGCCGTTCACAACCCATGCGGCCATCGGTGCAAGTGATATAGAGAGTCTATCTAAGCGACGCTTCGCGGCCGTTCACAACCAGGTGGTGCGGCTGGAAACAACAACGGTTGAGTCTATCTAAGCGACGCTTCGCGGCCGTTCACAACGATGACGAGTTTGGGACGCGAGCCGCGCTGAGTCTATCTAAGC
>JBMOGS010000130.1:0-2072 GCA_049318245.1 Phycisphaerales bacterium
GGCGCGGCGGTGCCGGGGCCCGGGGCGCTGGCGTTGCTTGCCGTCGCAGGCCTGCTGCGTTCGCGCCGAAGCCGGGCGTGAATCGCCAACTTCGTTCAGCGAAGCACGCCGCAACCGACTCATACCGAATTCCGTATACTCCTCCACGGAGTCGGGGTGATTCAAAAGGGACAAGCATCTCGCGATGCATTCTGGGAGGCCGGGGTTCATGTACAGCACATTCGGATTCGTCTGCGGCGCTGGTTGTCGACATCGATTCAGCGCCGGCTATCGCCGCCTTGCAGCGCTCGGTGGCATCAATCTGCGCCTGCTTGGCGCCATGTTCCTTCTTGCCATCGCCGTGCCTTGCGCGGCAGCCGTCCCCCCCACCGACGGCGACTGTGATGGCAATGGCGTGCAGGATGCGGAAGAGATTCGTGCAGACGCACTGCTTGATTTCAACGAGAACGGGTGCCTGGACGAATGCGAGCGACGCAACGGCGACACCGATCTGTCGGAGTCGATCGACTTCGGCGACCTCGCCTTCGCGCTGCTCGAGATGGGCAACGATGTATCGCCTGCAGACGTGAATGTGGACGGCGAAGTCGACTTCCTCGACATCGCGCTCATCAATCTGGAGTTTGGTCCGGCCCGCCGCACCAGCGTGCCGCGTCGGATGCTCGCTGATCTGATCGATCATCAGTCGCACCTTGACTTCGTCATCATCGGCGACTCGAACGCCACCTACTCCGCCGGCGGATCACGCGGCTACGCCGGCGGGTTCTTCGACGAGCTGACGCGACGCGGCGTGCCGCTGTTCGCAACGGGCCTGCTTCCTACTGCAACCTCCGGCACCGGCACCGCCTACCCGCTCATGGGCCTGACTGGCGAGAGCAAGACGGCCGCTTCCAGTGTCACGGTGAACGATTCTGTGCGCACGCGTGACGGTTGGCGGCGTGCTTCCACCGCGGGGATCTCGGTTGAAGGATTCAATCTGGGTTCGCAAGCGGCACCGCTGCGCCTCGAAGGCCGTGCGATGGATTGGGCCTACCTGCCCGAGGACGCTGATGTGCAGGGCCACGCCCCCGAGTGGATCGGACTCGCCCCCAGCGCGTCTGGATCCATGCAGTTTGGCAGCCAGTGCCCGGGCGCCCTTCGCCTGCTCGTTGCGCGCATGCCGGGCGCCAACCCGAACAAGGAGCGATCGCCGCTTCGCCTGCGCCTTTCGGAGGGCTCGCCCTTTGGCCGATCGGTGACACCAAGCGTCGCAGTCGCCACCGATCCGATGGGGCCCACCCAACTTGTGGTGTGCGAGGCAGCCTACCCCGCCAATCCGCAGCGCGGCCAACTTTTCGCGACCTACGCCGTCGACGACGGTTCCGCTGGCCCCTTTGGCGTCCTGTTGCGGTCGCTGTATCGCACCGACCGCGTGCCCGGCTTCGCGATCAACGTGCTGCAGAATTTCTCCGGCGGCACTTCCTCGCAGATCGCGGCATCCATCGCCGACGATTCTGGTTGCGGCCTTGCCACGCTGAAGACCTATCTGCAGGAGCTGCGGTCACGACAGATCGCCGCGGGCGGACGGGGACGCGTGCTGGTGTTCATCAACATGGGCATCAACAACGCCGGCATCACCACGGAATCTGCGCCCGAGGCCCTGTGCGCGTCCGATGCATCCCGCATGATCACGCAACTTGATCGCGCCTGGCGGGCCCTCGGCTATCCCGAAACGGATCTCGGATTCCTGGTCACCGCCTCGCATGACGGCGGCATCGCCGGATTCCGCGCGGACGTCGCCAGCGAGTGCCTGCGGCGTACGATGGCGGGCAACCAGCGTGTTTCGATCGTGAGCGTGGACGCGCTCACGCCGGGCGCGTTTCTGGCTTCGCAGCGCATGTTCGCCGGCAATGAAAGCCGTCCAGACGCGCACTTGAACACAAGTGGCTACCGCACGATCGCCGAACGCGTGTTCGAGCGCCTGATTTGGGGCATGGGCTACCAGCCGAACTAGGCTGCAATCGGCTTCGAAAGCCTCCGAAAAACCCCTATACTCCTCCCCCTTCGCCCCACCGCGGGCGCTTTATCAACACAGA
>JBMOGS010000131.1:0-2027 GCA_049318245.1 Phycisphaerales bacterium
CGGTCGGATCCCAGTGCGGTGCACCGAGGCCGGTGAAGGCGGGCACCATCATCACACCGCCCGCATCCGGCACGCTGCTCGCCAGAGCGTTCACGTCGGGTGCGCTTCGGATGATGCCCAGTCCGTCACGCAGCCACTGGATCGCGCCTGTCCCGCACTTCCTTGCGGGCTGCGCCAGTATGCCTACGAGCGGATCGGATGTTCACGCCGCCGACATTAACGCCGACGGAGGCATGGAGTATTTCTCCATGCCCGACCAGGTACAGTTGTTGGGGAATTCAGAGCCGCTGATCTACTCCGACATCCTTGTAACTCGCGCTGTTAGAGTCAGCGATACGACTGAAATTCAGGCTCAGCGCGTATTGGGGAGCGCGTATGCCGGCGCGGCAATTCGCTCTGCGTATCCAACGTGCACAGACTTTCAGTTCTATTCCGCGTCGGGATGGAGCGGACACCACGGTTGGCGAGATATGGACGGCGACGGCGATCTAGATCTCGTGGCTATTTATACGGCGAGGGGATTGCCCGTGGAACTTCCCGCATCGGGAACGTGTTGGTTCGAGAACATTGGCTATCAGAAGCAGCCCCATCTCGTCGGCGACTTGAACGGCGACGGTAAGGTCAACGGTGCTGACCTCGGCACGCTGCTCGTCAACTGGACGCCATGAAGAAGAGTTTCATCCCTGCCATCTAGCAGACATATCCAACCCTGAACCAGATCAACATGCGCAACATTCTGCTCGCCGCCACGGTCACTCTCATCTGCGGGATGTTCACGACGCCAATTGCGGCGCAATCGTGTATTGGCGATATCGCCATCGATGGCCGCATTGATGGCGGCGACCTCGGCGTAATGCTGGCCAACTGGGGCGCCGTGACACCGGCGGCAATGTCTCACGCGTGCGATATCGATGCCAATGAGCAGGTCGATGGCGCAGATCTTGGATTGATGCTGGCCAACTGGGGCAACTGCCCTGCGGGGACGTGGTGCACCGTCATCGACGCCCAGCCCGATCCAACAGTCGTCACCGACCAGAATCTGCGGGCAGCAATCGAAGCCAGTGGCTACCCGTGGCGAATCTGGGATCGCAATACAAAGATCGAAATGCTGCTAGTGCCGCCAGGGATGTTCACCATGGGGTGCTCGCCATCCCTCCAACATGCGTGTGCATCGGACGAGAGCCCCGCACATCTGGTCACTTTGACGCGTCCGTACTACATGGGGCGCTATGAGGTCACCCAAGAGCAGTGGAGGGCGCTCATGCCCTACGACACAAGTTGCTCAGCGGAACCACCGGACACGTCACGGTCTGCGGTCGGCAGAGTCAGTTGGATAGGCGCGGAAGCATTCACGACCCGAGCCAACCTACGACTGCCCACGGAAGCGGAGTGGGAATACGCCTGCCGCGCAGGTACGACGACCGCCTATCACAATGGCAGTAATGACGAGAGCACTGCCTATCAGGTGGCCTATTTCGCCCAAACCATACCACCCGTGTGCCACATTTCCTTGGTCGGCAGTTTCGCATCAAACGACCTCGGATTCCACGACATGCTCGGCAATGTTCTTGAGTGGGTGAGCGACAATGCAGGTGGCTACACCTCAGATGCGCAGGTCGATCCACAGGGACCCGCACCGGATGGCGACCTTCGACACATCGTCCGCGGGGGCGATTGGGGCAGCAGCGCCGCAGGGGTGCGATGCTCGTCGCGATACTCCTATCCACGCTCGTATGGCGAGTACACCTTCGGCTTTCGCGTCGCCCGCAATCCCTGACGCTTCCAAGGGCCTGCGCCTAATTTGTACGGAACTGTACGTAAGTACGGTGAAACCCATGTGACAAACGGCACAACCTCTGCACTCTCAACCGCGTTAGGAATGCAGGAAGGCCAATCAAGGTCGAATGCGAGGCGATTGCCAAGGTGGACGTCGAGGGTTCGAGTCCCTTCACCCGCTCTCAAGCTTGAAGCCGAAGGTTTGTGCCTTCGGCTTCTGTGCTTTTTGGGGGTCAGCACCCCTCGCCAAA
>JBMOGS010000132.1:0-2024 GCA_049318245.1 Phycisphaerales bacterium
TCAGCTTCGACGGCGAGGTGATCCGCAAGGACGGCATCTTCGTGGCGAAGGAACTGGAAGGCCTGAACCCGGACCGTCTCGGCGCGCTCTGAGGCGGGCCAAACGCCAGCACGTGCGTCACAGCGGTCGGATGCTCTGCGGTCCGCGGAAGAAGTCGGTCGGGTCGTAGGTGGCCTTGGCCTGCTTCAAGCGGGCCAGATTTCCGCCGTAGTAGAGCGATGGCCAAGCCGACTCGGGCAGGTCGTCATCACAGTAGTTCACGTAGCAACCCGCCCCGCCAGCCGACACGTGCGGGAAACTGTCGGACCAGATGCCACGGATCCAGCCCAGATTGTCTTCGGCTGCGGTCGCACTCGCCGAATTCCAGTAGGCCAGGTACTGCACATCTGCCAAGGCTTGTCGATGCGCAAAGGCCGTGCCGGAACTCGACACGTCCGAAACCGCCCCGCCGAGAGACAGGAACGTCACGGCGGCGTACTCGGAACGACTGAATCGTGGATCGTCGAAACGCTGCTGCATGCCAGCCTTGATGGCTTCAACGCCCGCAGCGGACATCGGGGCGTACAGCATCGCGCTCTTCGCCTTGTAGCGAGACCACCCAGATGGTTCCGTCGCGTTGCAGGTCGGCGAATCCAGCGCCCAACCGAATGCTGATCCCCACGACGCAACACCCCCGGAGCCGATGAACAGGGCCGCCGCAGCGTCAAGGTCGGCCTGCGTTCCAGACGAAATCACCCCCGCCCTGCAACTCGGCTGGGCAAGGTTGGGATCGATCGAGAAGCTGATGTACGCCACACAATCACGCGGCAACATCCCATCCGCCAGAACCTGCTGCCAGCGCATGAATCCGGACACAGCCTGCGACCAAGACCATCGCCAACCCTTCAGCGAAAGCGTGCGAAGAGGCACAGGCTCAATGTCGAAACCGGTCACCACGCCGAAGTTGCCACCGCCAGCCCCCCGAAGCGCCCAGAAAAGATCAGGCTCCTCGGTCGGCGAGGCCGTCACCTGCCGACCATCCGCGAGAACCACCTGCATTGCCCGGATTCGATCCAAGGTCAGTCCATGTTCGCGCATCAGGTAGCCCACACCGCCGCCAAGCGCGATGCCTCCAAATCCCACGGTGTCGCAGGTGCCTGATGGAATGGTCCAACCATCGCAGGACAGTCTGGAGTAGACACCCTTCAGGCGTGCGCCGGGACCGATTCGATACATCCCACCCTCGATTGGGGTGACCTCCCGCATCAAACCCATGTCCAGCATCAGCCCATTCGTGCCGCTTGCGCCAATGTAGGAGTGGCCGCCCGACTTCGTGGCCCAAGACAGCCCTGCTTGCCTGGCGTAGCCAAGCGCCGCGGCGACATCCTGCGGTGTGCGCGGTCGAACCACCATCAAGGGCCGCGCATCGAATCGCCGGTTGTACAGGCACCGCGCCTGCTCATAGGCGCTCGATCCCCGTGAAAGCAGATCGCCGGAAAGTCCGCTGCGGAATGCGTTGAAATCGGACGCCGACAGCGTGCGCCCACCGCACGGATCGGAGGTTGCAAGCGCCAACGGCTGCATGCACCCCAGAGCCAAGCCACCACCAATCCCGCGGAGCAGCGCACGTCGCGACAGCATGGTGGCAAACTATCCCCTGCGCGGGGAATTTCCAATCAATTCCGCGCATTCTGGGTGATTTGCGCGGTTGTCAGACTATATTTCGATTGCCGTGCATCGAATGCGCATCCACCCCGGGCTGGCGATCTGTCTCGGCTGGGCTTTCGCAGTGGCGACTTCCGCGGATGGACTCGTTGGATATCGATCGGGTCTCTGGGAAGACCGGGATCGTCAGCTCCACGCCTTCGCTGTCGTGCAATTTGATCGCATCTGGTCGCACGAAGAGGCTGACGCAATGGCGACGAAGCTGCAGGCTCGATTGGCCGTGCTTCCAACCAGCGATGCGATCAGCAAGGCTGTTTCACTCAGTATGGACCAGGCCTTCTGGCAGTGCGGCGGACCCTGGGTGGGCTCAAGGCGACTGC
>JBMOGS010000133.1:0-1980 GCA_049318245.1 Phycisphaerales bacterium
CGAAGGAACTCGAGGGGCTGAATCCCGATCGTCTCGGCGCGCTCTGAGGCGGGCCAAACTCCGACACGTGCGTCACAGCGGCCGAATGCTCTGCGGCCCGCGGAAGAAATCGGTCGGGTCGTAGGTGGTCTTGACCCGCTTCAAGCGGGCCAGATTTCCGCCGTAGTAGAGCGATGGCCAAGCCGACTCGGGCAGGTCGTCATCACAGTAGTTCACGTAGCAACCCGCCCCGCCAGCCGACACGTGCGGGAAACTGTCGGACCAGATGCCACGGATCCAGCCCAGATTGTCTTCGGCTGCGGTCGCACTCGCCGAATTCCAGTAGGCCAGGTACTGCACATCTGCCAAGGCTTGTCGATGCGCAAAGGCCGTGCCGGAACTCGACACGTCCGAAACCGCCCCGCCGAGAGACAGGAACGTCACGGCGGCGTACTCGGAACGACTGAATCGTGGATCGTCGAAACGCTGCTGCATGCCAGCCTTGATGGCTTCAACGCCCGCAGCGGACATCGGGGCGTACAGCATCGCGCTCTTCGCCTTGTAGCGAGACCACCCAGATGGTTCCGTCGCGTTGCAGGTCGGCGAATCCAGCGCCCAACCGAATGCTGATCCCCACGACGCAACACCCCCGGAGCCGATGAACAGGGCCGCCGCAGCGTCAAGGTCGGCCTGCGTTCCAGACGAAATCACCCCCGCCCTGCAACTCGGCTGGGCAAGGTTGGGATCGATCGAGAAGCTGATGTACGCCACACAATCACGCGGCAACATCCCATCCGCCAGAACCTGCTGCCAGCGCATGAATCCGGACACAGCCTGCGACCAAGACCATCGCCAACCCTTCAGCGAAAGCGTGCGAAGAGGCACAGGCTCAATGTCGAAACCGGTCACCACGCCGAAGTTGCCACCGCCAGCCCCCCGAAGCGCCCAGAAAAGATCAGGCTCCTCGGTCGGCGAGGCCGTCACCTGCCGACCATCCGCGAGAACCACCTGCATCGCCCGGATTCGATCCAACGTCAGTCCATGTTCGCGCATCAGGTAGCCCACACCGCCGCCAAGTGCGATGCCTCCAAATCCCACGGTGTCGCAGGTACCTGATGGAATGGTCCAACCATCACAGGACAGTCTGGAGTAGACGCTCTTCAAACGCGCGCCGGGACCGATTCGATACAGCCCACCCTCGATTGGGGTGACATCCCGCATCAAACCCATGTCCAGCATCAGCCCAGTCGTGCCGCTTGCGCCGATGTAGGAGTGGCCGCCCGACTTCGTGGCCCAAGGCAGCCCGGCTTGCCTGGCGTAGCCAAGCGCCGCGGCGACATCCTGCCGTGTGCGCGGCCGAACCACCATCAAGGGCCGCGCATCGAATCGCAGGTTGTACAGACGCCGCGCCTGCTCATAGGCGCTCGATCCCCGCGAAAGCAGATCACCAGAAAGTCCGCCGCGGAATGCATTGAAGTCGGACGAGGAAAGCGTGCGTCCGCCGCACGGCACGGTGGTCGCAAGCGCAAACCGCTGCATGCACCCCAGAGCCAAGCCACCACCAATCCCACGGAGCAGCGCGCGTCGCGACAGCATGGTGGCAAGCCTATCCCGAGCACGCAGAATTTCCAATGAATTCGGCGCATTCCGCATGATTTATGCAGCCAATGGACTATATTCCGTGGGCCGTGCATCGAATGTGCATCAACCGCGGGCTGGCGATCTGTCTCTGTTGGGTGTTCGCAGCGGTGACGTCTGCCGATGGCCTCGTCGAATATCGATCAGGTCTCTGGGAAGACCAGGATCTTCAGTTGCACGCCTTCGCCGTCGTGCGATTCAACCGGGTCTGGTCCTATGCAGAAGCAGAAGCGGTGGCGGCGCGGATCGGTGCTCGATTGGCCGTGCTTCCATCCAGCGATGCAATCGGCAAGGCTGTTTCACTCAGCATGGACCAGGCCTTCTGGCAGTGCGGCGGACCCTGGGTGGGCTCAAGGCGACTGC
>JBMOGS010000134.1:0-1934 GCA_049318245.1 Phycisphaerales bacterium
TAGACTCGGGGGATGCCGAGGGTGGTCGCGTGGCTGGAACGTATTGGTGAGCGCATGTGGAAGCGCGTCGAGCATCGACTCGGGTCGGTCGTCAACTACGCGATCCTTGCGATTACCCTGCTGCCCCTCATCCCGATGACGGTTCTCATCGTCGCCGAGGAAACGCTTGATGATCCGGCGTGGCCGAAGGCGATCGTGTGGGCTTGTGGGAAGCGTTGCGAGCCCGTTCTGGTGGTAGCGGTCCTTGCTGGCATGGCACTGGTGCAGTTGGTCTTTTGGGTGTTGACGCTTGGCGCTGCCTCTTGCGCGATCTACTCCCTCGATTTTCTGGCCCCACGGTCAAAGGGCATGCTGTTCCGAGTGGTCGGAGTGCTGATGACTGGCGTGTTCGTGCTGTTCTGGGGTGGTCTGGTGTACACGCATCTGCTGCACCTGGGGCCCATGTCGATCAGCATCGAGCGTGCCATCAAGTGCACGGTGGTTCTCTCCTTCGGCTCGCTCGCCACGGCGTACCTGCGGTGCATGCCCGTGCCGCCAGGGCACACGTTTCGAGACCTACTGCGATTGGGCATCACGACGCTGGCTGCGATGGGGACGCTGTTGTTGCTGTGGTCGTGGGGCCTTGGTCAGCATGCCCTGACCGTCTGGTTGCACGGTCGTGTTCCGTGGTTGCTGCCCGTTCTCGGGTTGTTCGTGATCTGCGCCCTCAAGTGGGCGGGTTCGCTGCTCCGCATCAGCCCACGCCGTGCCCGTTTGCGTGTCTACGGCGCTGATGCGCCCGCGCCGGCGTGTCCAAAGTGCAGGTCGCCGATGAAGGTTCGCTTCCGAGATGCGTGGTGCGCGGACTGTCAAAGGAGCGAGCCGATTCCAGCGGAATGGTGGGTGTGCGGGTGTGGAGCGCCATTGCGGGGTGTGAAGGGCGACTGCTGCGTGGAGTGCGGTGGCGAATTCAGGTTCCGCGAACCTCCGCCCATGGTCATGCTGGATCGCGACCAGCGGCCCGGCGGGGACACGCCCTATGGCGGGCTCTTGACCGACGCGATTGAAAAATCGGTCGATCGCTCCGCACCCGGCGAGCGTCAGGATCCCACCTGAAGAAATTTCCGGGCCTGCGTTTGCATCACCCCTCAATCGAATCGTAGGGTGCGCGCATGTCTTCGCGATCTCGTGTCATCGCGGCCTGGGGGCTGTTTTTCGTTGCATCGAGCGTCTGGCACCGCATGTCCACATCGATAGGTCCGATGACCATCGTGGTCGGCGTGCCATGTCTGTGTCTGGCAGTCGAGTGCATCCTGTGCACTGCTCGCGTGCACAGCTTCATCTCGCGGCTTCTTCGCTCACTGCTGCGATTCGGCATGGTTGCCTCGGTTGGCGCCTTCGTGTGGGCGATCGTTTGGAGTGACCGGCGTCCATGGAACTGGATCGATCCGCGCACCAACTGGGAGGTTCCACTCATCGGATCCTGCTTTTTCGTGCTTCTGCTGGTGTTCACGGCCACGCTGAACTCGAATCCCCGGCGTGTGCGAGGACTGGCGTATCCCGATCGACTTGAGCCCATGGACTGTCCCAAATGCCGGAGGCGGATGCGCTTGGCGCATCGGCACGCCGAGTGCGATACATGCCACCTGAGCCAGCTGCTGCCGCGGAGGTGGTGGGTCTGCGAGTGCGGTCAGCCGTTGCGCGGCGTGCTCGGAGACCACTGCCCGGAGTGCGGCGGTGGGCCGAGTTCGTACGCCCTGTTCACCGATGCCGATCTCGCGCGTCGTCCGAAGCCGAGGGGCGGGGAGTGGACGCTCGATGACATCATCGATCGGGAAGGTTGAATTTGCGGTCCGGATCGTGTTTGGATCCACACATTGGACTGCTACTCTTCCCGCCTATGACCCTGACCGCTACCGGCCCCGTTGTCTGGATCGATGGACGCATCGTCGCCC
>JBMOGS010000135.1:0-1933 GCA_049318245.1 Phycisphaerales bacterium
TCACAACCCACTGCCAAACACGTTGTGAACATGTCACGCACCTGCTTTAGACGCTGCATGCCTGCCCCAGTATGCAGTCCACACCGCGTCGCCGTTGGCCAGGACCAGCGGCTGGGTGGACCACGCGAACATGCGACACGGAGGCAACCCGCGTGCCATAAGTACCTGCGCTCGCCCGGATTAATTCCGCCAATTCCGCGACCTCCGTCCGGCCCGCTGTCCCGTGAGGGTCGTAACGATTGGGTGTGTGGAAAGCCCTCACGGGCTCATTACGGCAAAGGAAGACAATGATCCGAAAGCATGCGCTTGCGTCGATCGCGTCCCTCATCTGTGCCCTTCCCGCCTTCGGCGGATCCTTCACCTTCACGAACCAATGGTCAGGCGGCGGACAAGGAACGTTCGCCGCAACCAATGACACCGCCCAGCCGCTCACGGGCTGGACGATCGAGTTCGACTGGAATGCCGACATCACCAGTGCCTGGAACGGCGTGATCCAGAGCCACGTGGGCACGCACTACGTGGTGCGCAACGCCGACTACAACGCCGCCGTGGCCGCCGGAGCATCGATCTCCTTTGGTTGCGTGGCCAACTTTGCCGTTGCCGGGACCCTGCCGTCCAACATCGTGTTCAGCGGTGGCGGAAGCGGTGGGGCCGGTGGCGGCGGCGGCTCGGGCGGCGGCGGCACGGGCCCGGCCCCCACGATGAGCATCGCCGATGCCACCATCGTGGTCGCGCCCGCAGGGAATGCGCCCGCGAACGCGTGGCTCTCCACCTCGGGCAACCAGATCGTGGATGCAAGCGGCGCAGCTGTCCGCATCACCGGCGTCAACTGGTTCGGCTTCGAGACGGGGAACAAGGTGCTGCACGGCCTGTGGACCCGCGGCTACAAGTCCGTGCTCGACCAGATCAAGCAGCTCGGCTTCAATACGCTGCGCCTGCCGTTCTCGAACGAGATGCTGCGGGCCGGCGCCGCCACCAACAGCATCAACTACGCGCAGAACCCGGACCTGCAGGGGCTCACGCCGCTCCAGTGCATGGACAAGGTGATCGACTACTGCGGGCAGATCGGCCTGCGCGTGATCCTCGATCGCCACTCCGCCAAGGCCGACAACTACCTCTCCGAGGACGTCTGGTACGTCGCGGGCGACTCGTACCACACCGAGCAGCGCTGGATCCAGGACTGGGTGATGCTTGCCCAGCACTATGCCGGCAACACCACGGTGATCGGCGCCGACCTCTTCAACGAGCCGAAGCGCAGCGCCAGCTGGGGCAACTCCAACCCCGCCACGGACTGGAACAAGGCCGCGGAGCGCTGCGGCAACGCCATCCTGGCGGCCAACCCCAACTGGCTGATCATCGTGGAAGGCACCGAGGCCTACAACGGGCAGACCACCTGGTGGGGCGGAAACCTCAAGGGCGTCGCCCTGTACCCGGTGGTGCTGAACGTGGCGAACAAGCTGGTCTACTCGATGCACGAGTACCCCAAGAGCGTGTTCGCGCAGACCTGGTTCAGCGACCCGTCGTACCCCAACAACATGGATGACGTCTGGAACGTGCACTGGGGCTACATCTTCAAGGCCCAGACCGCACCGCTCTTCATGGGCGAGTTCGGCAGCAAGCTCGAGACCGTCTCCGACCAGCAGTGGCTCGACAAGCTCACCGACTACGTCGACGGCGACCTCGACCTGAACGGCACGCGCGACATCCCCGCCTCGCAGCGCGGCATGAGCTGGACCTACTGGAGCCTCAACCCCAACAGCGGCGACACCGGCGGCATCCTGAAGGACGACTGGACCACGGTCGACGCCGTCAAGATGTCCTACATCCAAGCGAGCCTGGCACCGCAGATCGGTTCCGCAGCGGCTGCCTCGCAGCGGATCAGCTTCCCGGTGACGCTCTCGGCAGCGGCCCCCGCGGCGGTCAGCGTGGCCCG
>JBMOGS010000136.1:0-1930 GCA_049318245.1 Phycisphaerales bacterium
GGCCATTCCTTCGCACCGTGTGCCCCGCCGCGCTGGATGGCGGAATCGTGCGAACACTGGCCTGGCAACGCCTCTCGCTTCCATCCGAGGCACGCCGGGCCCGATGCGATGTGCTGTTCGTGCCGGGCGGCACCTCCGTGTGCGGGTTCCGCCCCATCGTCGGGATGAGCCAGAACATGCTGCCGTTCCAGCGTGAGGAGTCGCGCCGATTTGGGCTCTCCGTCATGCGTCTCAAGATGGAGCTCCTCCGGCGATCGCAGGGTTCGCTTGCAAGGCGAGCCGACGGCTACATCTTCCTGACCGAATTCGCGAAGCAGCGCATCGGCCGCGAGCTTGGTCACACGCCTCCATCCGCCCTGATTCCCCACGGGATTTCCGAGGGATTCCGACACCCGCCTCGTCCAGGCCTGCCAATCGAGACATATTCCGACGCCAAGCCATTTCAGCTGCTCTACGTCTCCATGGTGGATGCCTACAAGCATCACTGCGAGGTGGCGCAGGCGGTTGCCATGCTTGGGCGGGAGGGGCTGCCGATTCGCATGGAATTCATCGGCCCTGGGCGGAAGCCTTATCTGAACAGGCTGCTGCGCACGATCGACAGACTTGATCCCGAGCGACGCTGGCTCTCGTACGTGGGACCGGTGCCGAACACCGCTCTGCACGCGCGTTATGCGGGGGCCGACCTGGTGGTCTTCGCTTCAAGTTGCGAGAATCTGCCCATCATCATTCTGGAGGCCATGGCATCGGGTCGACCGGTCGCGTCCTCCGGGGTGGGACCGATGCCGGAGGTGCTGGGCCAGGAGGGACACTACTTCGACCCCGAGAGTCCGGAGTCGATCGCGGCATGCGTGCGGCGGCTGGTGCAGGATGTCGCCGCGCGCGATCGGGCGGCTGTCCTGTCGCACGACCGTTCCCGCACTTTCACCTGGGAACGTTGTGCGGACAGCACATTTGCGTACCTGGCATCAGTCGCTCGTGCGGCTTCGGGTCGCCGTGAAGCGGAGTGCTAGACTCGCTTCATGTGCGGAATCTTTGGCGTTTTCAGGCTTGGTGGCTTGGTGGACGATGACCGCTGGCTGCTGCGTCGCATGGCGGACGCGATGATTCACCGTGGTCCGGACGGAGAGGGGTTTCATCTTGATGGGCAAGCGGGTATCGGCATGCGCCGGCTCGCCATCATCGATCCATCCGGGGGGTGGCAGCCGCTGTTCAGCGAGGATGGCCAGATCGCCCTCGTCGCGAATGGCGAGATCTACAACTTTGTCGAGTTGAGGCGCGATCTTGAGGCGCGTGGACATCAATTCCAGACGGGCAGTGATTGCGAGACCATCGTCCACCTGTACGAGGAGTACGGAACGGATTGCGTGCAGCACCTGCGGGGCATGTTCGCGTTCGCTCTCATCGATCGTCGTCGGCGCCGTCTCATCATCGCCCGGGATCGGATGGGCGAGAAGCCTCTCTTGCTGGCCGAGCAGGGAGACCGGCTGATCTTCTGCAGCGAGCTGGCCGGTCTCGTGGGTGCGGGCGCTGTTCCCTTCGAGATCGATCCCGAAGCCATCAAGTTGTTCTACTACTGGGGGTTCATTCCGGAGCCTGTTTCGCCCGTCATCGGCACGCGCAAGTTGCCTGCGGGATCGATGCTGCAGATCGACCTGGAAACCGGTCGTCGCGAAGAGCGCGTGTACTGGCGGCTTGAGGATGCACCGCCCATCGAGGGTGACCCGGTGGAGCGGATCCGTGAGGAACTCGACATTGTCGGGCGGATCACCATGCGATCCGATGTGCCGCTTGGCGTCGCGCTCTCGGCAGGCATCGATTCCTCGGCGATCGCGATGCTGGCGAAGCGCTGCGCAGACCAGCCAGTCAGCGCTCTCTCCATCGGCTACGAGGGGAACACCTTTCAGGATGAGAGTCGACTTGCCGAGGCCTT
>JBMOGS010000137.1:0-1875 GCA_049318245.1 Phycisphaerales bacterium
AGGATGGGCGTGCTCATCAGGCTGCCGTAGATGCCGCCGTTGGTGATGGTGAAGGTGCCGCCGGTCATGTCGTCGACCGTCAGCTTGCCGTCACGCGCCTTCAGGGCGAGTTCCTTGATGCCCTGCTCGACCTGGGCGATGCTCATGGCGTGCGCGTTGCGCACCACAGGCACCACCAGGCCCTTGTCGGTGCCCACGGCCACGGAGACGTCGACGAAGTCGTGGTACTCGATCTCCTCGCCCACGATGCTCGCGTTCACGCGCGGGTACTTCTCGAGCGCGCTCACCACGGCCTTCATGAAGAAGCCCATGAAGCCCAGGCCCACGCCGTGGCGCTTCTCGAAGCTCTCCTTGTGCTCGGCGCGCAGCCGCATGACCTCGGTCATGTCGCACTCGTTGAAGGTGGTGAGCATGGCCGCGGTGTTCTTGGCCATGACCAGGCGCTCGGCGATGCGCGCGCGCAGCTTGGTCATGCGCTCGCGGCGCACGCCACGGCTGCCGGTGAACTGGAAGGCGGGGGCGGCAGCGGGAGCCGCGGCCTTCGCGGGGGCGGATGCCGCGGCGCCGGAGGGCGCCGCCGAAACCGGCGTGCCCGCGTGCTCGACATCGGCCTTGGTCACGCGACCGCCAGGGCCGGTGCCCTCGATCTTCGCGATGTCCACGCCCTTGTCGGCCGCCATCTTCTTCGCGACGCTGGTCGCCTTCGGCTCGACGGCCTCGGCGGCCTTCGCGGTGGATGTCGCGGCACCGGAGGGCGCCGACGAGACAGCGGGTGTGCCAGCGGGACGCTTGGCCTTCTCGTCGATCTTCGCCACGATCGCGCCGACCTTCTGGTCGCTGCCGCTCTGTGCGGTCACCTTCAGCGTGCCCGCCGCGGGAGCGAGCAGTTCCAGCGTGGCCTTGTCGCTCTCGATCTCGTTGAGCAGCTCGTCCTTCTCGACCCAGTCGCCATCGCTTCGCTTCCATGCGCCGATGCGCACTTCGGTGATGCTCTCGCCGGGGCTGGGAATGGTCACGTCGGTCATGGTCGGGTCTCCGTGCGTGCGGCGCGTTCAGTGGCCGCGGTTCGCGTTCAGTGCTTGGCCGCGGCGGGGGCCGGGGCCTTGGCGTCCTTGCTCTTGTCGTCGGTCTTCACCGCGCCGATGGCGTCGGTGAGGATGCGCTCCTGCTGCTGCATGTGCATCTTCAGGCTTCCCACGGCGGGGCTCGCCGAATCGGGGCGGCCGATGTACTGCACGGCGCGGCCCGGGAAGTGATCCATCATCTGCGCCTGCACGAAGCGCCAGGCACCCATGTTGCGCGGCTCGTCCTGCACCCAGGTGACCTCGGCCTTCGCGAAGCGATCGAGGATCGCCTTCAGCTCGTCGGCTGGGAAGGGGTGCAGCTGCTCCACGCGCACGATGGCGATGTCCTTGGCGCCCGTCTTCGCGCGGCGCTCGGCGAGCTCGTGGAAGACCTTGCCCGAGCAGAGCACGAGGCGACGCGTGGCTTCCGGCGCGGGCGCGCCCTCGTCGGCGATCACGCGCTTCCAGGAGCCCTTGGTGAAGGCCGAGAGCGGGCTGCTCGCCGCAGGCAGTCGCAGCATGCTCTTGGGGGTCATGATCACCAGCGGCTTGCGGAAGTTCGCCTTCATCTGGCGGCGCAGCAGGTGGAAGACCTGTGCCGCGGTGGTGGGCTGGCAGACGACCATGTTGTCGCCGGCGCAGAGCTGCAGGAAGCGCTCGAGTCGCGCGCTCGAGTGCTCGGGGCCCTGGCCCTCGTAGCCGTGCGGCAACTGCAGCACCAGGCCGCTCGAGCGATGCCACTTCGCCTCGGCGCTCGCGATGAACTGGTCGATGATCACCTGCGCGCCGTTGCCGAAGTCGCCGAACTGCG
>JBMOGS010000138.1:0-1846 GCA_049318245.1 Phycisphaerales bacterium
TGTCCAGCAAGGAGGCGCAGATGGCCGATGGCTTCGGCATCATCGACCGCGCGCTCGACCTGGTGGATGAGGTGTTTGAGAGTTGAACCGATTACCCTCCCGCGTCACATGCGAATACTTCACTTCACACACTCCAGTCCGCATTACATTCCGCCACCTCCGCTCTCGGCGGATCAGGTTGTTGCGGGGCCCTTCATGCCCAATCTGCAGACGGATGGCTGCGTGCGCTCCATTCAAACTGCCAGAGGATTGTTTGATGCGGATGAGGTGAGGTCACGCCTTTCGCCAGGCTGGAATCCAGATCTTGTGATCGTGCGCGCTGAAGCGGTTGGTGATTGCATGCCAACGAATCTTGAGACGTTCAAGTGCGACACCGTGCTGCTCGTTGGCGACACGCATCACTGGGCAGGCGGCCTCGTGCGACTGCTTCGATACGCCCGAGCCGAGCCGTTCCATGCGGCGATCCTGGACTACACACGGCATCACGCCCACTTTTTCATGGAGGCCGGGGTGTCGTGCGTGCGCTGGCTGCCTGGTCTGAACGTCGCACGCATGCCTTTCGTCGCGTCAGATATGCCGGGCAGACGATTCACCATGGTTGGACGTCTGGCTGGTCTTCATGTCAGGCGCGAATCGGTCGTGCGCAAGCTCCGACACGCGAACATGCCGCTGGAGGTGCTTCAGGCCCCGGGCGAGGCCGGCCGAATGCTGCAAGCGGATTCGCGCCTCAACCTGAATTGCAGTCTGAACGGAGACCTCAATCTACGGGTCCTGGAGGTGCTTCAGACAGGAAGTGCGTTGCTGACGGATCGACTTGCGCCTGAATCCGGGATGGATTTGCTCGTTGAGGACGGCGTACACCTGTGCACCTACGCCTCCCCCGAGGAGGCGATCGCCAACGCAAGGCAGCTGCTTGACGATCCGGGGAGGTGCCGGACCATTGGCCAAGCGGGGCGTGCTCGCTATGAATCGACCGTCGCGCCCGAAATGATGGCGGAGCACCTGCTCAATGTCGTGCGCGGTCGTCAGGTGCCGGAGATGTTCGACCCCTCACTGGATCCTCGAACCCGACTGATCCGGGAGGAACTCGAACTTTCCGAACTCATGTGGAGAGTTGCCGCTTACGAATCCGTGCAAGAACTACACTTGCGCGCGGAATCGACCAGCCTTCTTGCGGCACCCAATGTCGACGCCCAGATGCTTGCGGATCTTCTGGATCTGCCGCGACTTTGCGTGATGCGATCAAGCCGATCAGCGCCCGATGGGGTCCTCGAACGGCTCTCGCGGACAGGTGTTGGAGCCCGTATCAAGGTGCCGGAACGTGATGAAGCGTGCGATCCGGACCTCCTGCTTCTCGATGCTGCAGATCTGGGAAGTCCCGCGACGATGGAACTGCGTCGACTTCATCCATCCGCAAGGATCGTCACCATTGGATCCATGGATCCGACACGGGCCGCCGCATTCGGCCTGGAACCGGTGGTGCATGCTCCGTCAGCCTGGCAGCCCATCACTCGCAAGGTATCGACGAGATTCAAGAATCGCAGGTCATGAAGTTCATCGAGCGGAGCCGTTGGCAACCCGCCGCTGTGCATCAACGAGGCGCAGATGGCAGAGGGCTTCGGCATCATCGACCGCGCGCTGGATCTGCTGGATGAGGTTTTCGAGGGGTGAGTGTGGAACGTGGCCAGTGGGCCGCGTGATGCCTTGCCCCTGCCGCAAGCCAAACCACCGGGATTGGTCGGAATTTGGGCCCTTTCCTCGGTGAACACGCTTCGGGCCTCTACACTGACCGCATGATTCTGGATCCGCGCCGAATCGAGACTCTGGACCCGGTGTCCGTGCGGGC
>JBMOGS010000139.1:0-1801 GCA_049318245.1 Phycisphaerales bacterium
ACTCTACCGTCAGTAGGGCGCCTTGACGACGCAGCATATCGAAGAGTCGGTCTGAGAAGTTGGTCGCTGCGAACAGGCTAGATGGGATGATTAGCCATCCAAGGGCGCAGGCGGCTTGTCCCCATCCCGGCCCTAGCGTCACGTTGGTGACGGTGTCCGAGTGGGTCGCTAACAACGTTGCTGGACCAACAATGAGTTGAATCAACAGTCCCGAGGTCTTAATTGAGTGGATTGCTGCCCCTTGCGCATCGATGGTTGCCGAGTGGTGGAACGCGGGGCGGAGCACCGAGGTCAAGCCTGAGTTGGCCCAACCACTCACGCGTTCCGCCTGCTGGAGGGATCCGGCTTCCGTCGGGCTGATGCGGGAATCCGGAAGGCCGATGACGAAGTAAAGGCCTCGCGTTCGGACGGCACCGATTGCCGCATAGGGTGCGGCGTACTTCGCGAACTCCGGAAACTCGCGAAGAGCGATCGGCAGCATCGGGCGTTGCAGCGTGAGAGCCGCCACCCGCGGAAGCAGCGAGAGTGCTGCTGCCGCCGCGCACAGCGTGGTCCCGATCGCAGTACCGGTGGTAAGCGACCAGCCCAAGTACCAACCCAGAACCTGTCCGAGTCCCGTGGTCAATGGGAGTGCCACCGTCAGTGCCATCAGCCAGCCGAATCTCCCGTCCTTGGTCGCCACCATGCAGGCCACGCGGTGAACCGACGAGGCCACCACGACGGCGATGGCAAGGGGCAGGAACAGATTCAGGGGAAGGGGCAGGACATCGAGGACCGCAAGGCCCGCTAGGAGTCCAGACAGCAACACACATACGATCAGCGTCGCCTCGAGTGAGGCTTGGATCAAGTATGCCTCAAGCGCCGGGGTCTTGCTCAGAGGAATCGCATCGCTAAGTCGGAAGTTGGCGACTGCAGCAGGCACGGCAACCCATGCCAGGAAGCTGGCGAGTGTTCCGAAGTCAGCAGGCTCATAGAGACGGGCCGTCACCGATGTCGCGGCCACGGCGACTGCGAAGGTCAATCCAGTTCCGAGCGTCAGGAGAGATAGTGATCGTGCGCGGTTCGCGACTGCGTGATTCATGCGCTGCATAGTCTCGCCGAAAATGAGGACTTGAGGCGGATGGCTACACTTCGGAACTCGCGGGAAGGAATATGCTATCCGAGTGTCCTTTACCACGCCGGCATTCTTCTGCTTGCTGCTCGTGTTTTTGGGTACCTGGCCGATCGTGCGGCACAACCCGCGCTGGCGGTACTTCGCGATCTCGGCGGCCTCGCTCGTCTTCTATGGATGGTGGGACTGGCGATTCTTGGGTTTGCTACTGGGCACCGGCGCTGTGGACTTCACTGCCGCACTCTTGATGGTGCGGCTCCCGCGACTGCGGAAGTGGACTCTGTGGGTATCGATCGTGGCCAATCTCGGGGCGATCTGCTTCTTCAAGTACCTGGGTTTCGGATTGGAGCAACTGGGCCTGGTCTTCGACATCCCGTCCGAGACCAATGACTGGGCTCATCAGATTGTGCTCCCTGTGGGGATCAGCTTCTACACCTTTGCATCGATGTCTTACACGATTGATGTCTATCGTGGGCAGATCAAGCCAGTCCATGACCCGCTGCAGTTCTGCGCGTTCCTCTCGATGTTCCCCCATTTGGTGGCGGGGCCGATCGTGAGGGGATCCGAACTGCTTCCGCAACTTGAGACGCCGGGGCACTTCTCCCGAGCGAATCGACTGGCCGGCCTTCAGCGGGCCGCCTGGGGTTTCGTAAAGAAGGTCGTGGTTGCGGATCACCTTGCGCCAGTGGT
>JBMOGS010000140.1:0-1759 GCA_049318245.1 Phycisphaerales bacterium
GTCAAGATGCAGGCCACACCCGATCGTATCTCTGCCATTGGTGCATCCGAGTACCCTTTGCCAGCGCCAAGGCCGGGCAACTCGCGGTTGTGCGTGGATCGGGTCGAGCGGGAATTCGGCATTCGGTGTCCGGACTGGCGGGTGCATCTTGATCGCACGGTCGCAGAACTCACCAAGGGAGCAGACGCATGACACGTAAGGGCATCATCCTTGCCGGCGGCTCCGGCACGCGCCTTCACCCGGCGACGCTCGCAATCTCGAAGCAATTGCTTCCAGTGTTCGACAAGCCGATGATCTACCACCCCTTGAGCACGCTCATGCTGTCGGGCATTCGTGAAATCTTGGTGATCTCGACACCGCAGGACACGCCCAGATTCGAGCAACTTCTGGGCGATGGGAGGCGATGGGGGTTGTCCATCCAGTATGCGGTGCAACCTTCTCCGGATGGGCTGGCGCAGGCCTTCCTGATCGGAGAGTCGTTCATCGCCGGTTGCCCAAGCGCTCTGGTGCTCGGGGACAACATCTTTCACGGGCACGATCTGCCGCAACTTCTTGCGCGCGCGAACAGCCGACAGGCGGGCAGCACCGTCTTTGCCTACCACGTGCATGATCCCGAGCGCTACGGCGTGGTGGAGTTCGACGAAGGTGGACGGGCGGTGAGTCTGGAGGAGAAGCCGAAGTCGCCGCGGTCCAACTACGCGGTAACCGGGCTGTATTTCTACGACGAGCAGGTCGTCGGTTTGGCGAAGTCGCTCAAGCCCTCGGCCCGAGGCGAGCTGGAGATCACCGATCTCAACCGTCTCTACCTCGAGCGTGGGGCGATTCAGGTGGAGATCATGGGACGCGGGTACGCCTGGCTGGACACGGGCACGCACGAATCGCTTCTGGAGGCCAGCCAGTTCATCGCCACGCTGGAGCATCGGCAGGGACTGAAGATCGCCTGTCCCGAGGAGATCGCGTACCGCCAGCGCTGGATCAGCCGTTCGGATCTTGAGGCACTCGCTGCCCCGCTCGCCAAGGGCGGTTACGGTCGCTACCTCACGCGGATCCTGCAGGAGCGCGTCTTCTGATGGAGTGTCAGCCGCTCGCCTTGCCCGAGGTCGTTCTGATCCAGCCGCGCGTCTTCGAGGACGCGAGAGGCTGGTTCTACGAGAGCTTCAACGCCGATCGGTTTGCGGCGCTCGTTGGCGTCCAGTCGACATTCGTGCAGGACAACCACTCCAGGTCGGCCAATGGCGTGCTGCGCGGTCTTCACTACCAGCTGGCGCCCCACGCCCAAGGCAAGCTGGTCCGGGTATTGCGAGGCGCCATCTTCGATGTCGCAGTGGACATCCGTCGCACCTCAACCCGCTTCGGCAAGTGGGCTGGGGTCGAGTTGTCCGAGAGCAATCGACATCAGTTGTGGATTCCACCCGGCTTCGCGCATGGTTTCGTGGCGCTGTCCGAAGGCACCGAAGTTCTGTACAAGACCACCGATTTCTGGCATCCCGCTTCGGAGCGATCCATTCGATGGGACGACCCGTCGATCGGGATTCACTGGCCGATGCAAGGCGCCCCGATTCTGAACGGCAAGGATCTCGCTGCACCCTTGCTCTCGGAGGCGGAACTTCCGGAGCATTGAGGCGAGCGGCTGCATGCCGCGAGGGCGTGCATCGATCACACCCAGTTCGCCGATCTGGCGCCGGAGTGTTCCGGACATCGCCGCCACGCTACGATCACCGCCGCGATGGCCGCCTCCGACGCCTCCTCCGCACGTCCG
>JBMOGS010000141.1:0-1725 GCA_049318245.1 Phycisphaerales bacterium
CCGCGGAAGGCCAGCACGCGGTGCGCGTCGCGACCGATCAGCGCGATCTTCATGAGGCGGGTCTCCAGCGTTCCGCCCATGCCACGTACATGAGAATGGACCACATCTGGTGCACATGACCGCTCTCGCCGCGCATCAGGCCATCCCACATGCGTGCCACGCCAGGCGCATTGAGCATCGGGTCGTCGGCGACGCGCCTTGATGCAAGCAGGTCACCACCCCATGTGCGCAGCGGACCGCGCAGCCACGACTCCAGCGGCACGCCGAATCCCGCCTTGGGTGCGATCAGCGCCTCCGTGTCCAGATGCCGCGCGAGCACCTGCCGCAGCAGCCACTTGCCGCGGCCATGGCGAACCTTCATGTGTGCGGGGAGCGACCAAGCGAATTCCACCAGTCGGTGATCCAGAAGTGGCACGCGTACTTCGAGCCCGGACGCCATGCTGGCCCGATCCACCTTCACCAACGCATCATCAACCAGGTATCCCGCCTGGTCCATGAACTGCATGCGGCGCAGGAAGTCGGGCAGGCGCGCCGCTGCGGCGTCGCTCCACCAGCTCGCGCCGCGCGTGGGAAGACGCAGGGCACCCGTCAGCGCCTCTCGAGGGGCAGTCACCTGCTCGTACGCGTCACACTCGGTCAAGGCGTGAAGCATGGAGGCCCACTTGTGCACTCTGTCGCCGGCGCGACCCACCCGCAGACGGCGAGGCAGCAGCGGCTTCAGGGTTGCATGCAGCGTGTCCCAGGCCTGTGGCGACAGCGCACGCGCAGCCATGGCCGTGGCATGGCGAACCGGCTGCGGAAGTCGGCGCATGCGCGGCCAGCCGTTGTGCGCGAACACGTGTCGGTGATAGCCCCCAAATACCTCGTCGCCGCCATCGCCAGACAGGGCGACGGTGGCGTGTTCGCGCGTGAGGCGGCTGATCAGGTAGGTCGGCAGCTGGCTCGAGTCGGCAAATGGCTCGTCGAACACCTCGGCCATGCGAGGCACGCACTCGAGCAGGGTCTCGGTGGTCGCGTGCAGCTCGATCAGCTGCACGCCAAGGCTTCGCGCCGTCGCACGCGCGATCGCCCGCTCGTCGAACGCGGCATCGTCGAACCCCACCGTGAATGCGCGCAGCGATGCGGCGCCACCGGCCCTGGCGACCGCGGCCACGGTGGTGGAATCGATGCCGCCCGAGAGGAACGCTCCGAGTGGCACATCGGACACCAGGCATTCCCCGACGACCTGTTGAAGCAGCGTCTCGAGCCGGTCCGTGGCCTCGGCTTCATCGCAGGCCAGCGGCTGCGCGCTGCCTGCGGCCGCGATCTCCAGCGCATTCCACCAGCACGAGGTGCTCATGACGCCAGTGGACAGGTCCACGCGCAGCGAATGGCCAGGGGCAAGCTTGCGGACGCCGGTCCAGACGCAGTCGTTCCTCGGCACGCAGGCATGCGCGAAGAATCCAGCCACGGCCTCGGTATCGATCGTGCGCTGAAAGCCGGGCACCTGCAGCAGCGCCTTCAATTCGCTCGCGAAGGCGAAGATGCCCGACTGCTCGCCGCCTACCCATGTGTAGTGCAGCGGCTTGATGCCCATTCGGTCACGCACCAGATGCAGGCAGCGTTCATGTCGGTCGTGTAGCGCGAAGGCGAACATGCCGGCGAATCGTGTCAGCGCGGCGTGAAGTCCCCAGGCCTCGATGGCCGCAAGCATCACCTCGGTGTCGGAGTGTCCTCGCCATCGCG
>JBMOGS010000142.1:0-1713 GCA_049318245.1 Phycisphaerales bacterium
CCCCTGATCGCCACCTCAAAGTGCGCGTCGCGCACGCGCAGGTCCGTTTGGTGCCCGATGATGGCGTTGAGGCCGTTCACTCGGCCGACTTCATCAGCTCGGCCATCTGACCCAGCGCGCGGTCCATCGCGCGGCGATAGGTCCAGGCGCGCTCGGAGGCATCCTGATGGTTCGCGCCTTGTTTCAAGGCGTTCGTCAGTTCGGCCGAGGCGCCTTCGCCCAGCGCATCGGCGCCCAGGAGCACCACCGAGGTGATCGCAAGCTCATACAGCGCTGCACACGAGGCCTGATCGCCGGCATTGAAGCGGGGCA
Organism: Phycisphaerales bacterium; assembly: GCA_049318245.1. Lineage (GTDB taxonomy): Bacteria > Planctomycetota > Phycisphaerae > Phycisphaerales > SM1A02 > SYAC01. The sequence goes on from JBMOGS010000142.1 coordinate 313, forward strand.
CCCCGCGCTCGATTGCCAGCTCCAGGATCGCCGCGGCTCGCCGGGCGCGCTCCGGCATCGCGGTGGTGGCGTCGTCGGCCGTCGCGGTCGGTGCGGGAAGCACGCGATCGATGACGTGGATGATGCCATTGGACGCCTCGATGTCGGCGACCTGGATGCTGGCGCCCTCGACGGTGATGACACCGGAGTCCAGGGCGAAGCGCACGCTTCCGGTGCCAGGCAGGTTTCGCGCCGAGCCCTGCGCGAGCATCTCCTCGCGCAGGATCCTTGTCGGCAGCACATGCGCGCCCAGCACGGCCGTCAGCGCGGGTCGATCGCCCAGCAGCGTCTTCAAGGCCTCGGCCGGGATCGCGCCGAACGCCTCGTTCGAGGGCGCGAGCAGCGTCCATGGGCCAGGGTTCTGTGCGCCGAGCACGGATCCCAGGTCGGCAGCCCGGATGGCCGCCCGAAGGGTCTCGAACCGCGCATCTTCAGCCACGATCTGCTCGATGCTGCGCAGCTCCGGCAGCATGACGGCATCGATCACGTGCACGAGGCCGCCGTCGAAGGCCACATCCGTCGCGACCAGTCGCGCGCCGTCGATGGTCAACGACGCCGGATCGACCTTCAGCGACTGTCCGGACAGCGCGGTGAGGCGGCGTCGCTCCAGCACCGATGCGCTTCCGACCGTCTGGCCCACCACGTGATGCTTCAGGATCGCCTGGAGCGTGGCCTTGCCCTTCGCGCTGGTGAGAAACTCGACCTGCTCCTTCGGGAGCTTGGCGAATGCCTCGTTGGTGGGCGCGAAGATCGTCACCTTGGTGCCGCTCGGCAACTCGATGCCCGACGCTTTGACCAGTGCGAGCAGCGTGGTCAGGTTGGCCTTCGTTGCAACGGATGCAAGCGAGCCCGTCGACGCGCGGTCCGCCGAAGCCTTGCCTGTTGGGCGGATCCAGTCGATCTCGATCGCGAACGGACCTTCCTTCTTGTCGGCGAGGGTGATCCCAACCGACTCGATGGTGGCAGGATCCAGCTCGGGCGCGTTGCGCACGCGGCGACCGAAACTGTTGGCGACGAACTCGCCGAGGGGCAGCTCGATCTCGGTCCACTCGCCAGCTACCGTCGCGAACGTGCGCTGGTAGCCGCCGGCCATGAGCCGAAGCTGCGAGGAGCGGAGATCGCACTGGTACGTGCGGCCGTCGCCCTTCACGCGAAGCAGCAGGCCGCGCGCGCCGGCGAGCTGGCCCTCGGGGACCGACGTGCGGATCTGCGAGAAGCCGCCGTTGTTCTCGAGCGAGAGTTCGCCCGAGAATCGCAAGGTGCCGCCGTTGCCTGCCTCGATCCGGCCGGTCGACAGACCGCCCATCACGCCATCAAGCACGGTCTGCCAGCCTTGCGTGCCGCTGTCGAACTCCAGGTTCG
>JBMOGS010000143.1:0-1680 GCA_049318245.1 Phycisphaerales bacterium
AGCAAATGTTCACCACATCGGCGTTTGCATTTGTGACCGCCATGAGCGCAAGGCGCCGCGCCACCTCCTCCACCGGTAGGAAGTCCCGGATCTGTTGGCCACCCGACATGGGGAACGATCGTTCTCCAGTGACTGCACTCTTGTGCAGTTGCTGCCAAAGCGAGTGGGCAGGCTGTCCGTGTCCATACACATAAAAGAGCCGACACCAGCACAGCGCAAATGGTGTGAGTTCCCGGATCTGCTCGAGATGCCGTCGCAATCGGTCTTTTGCCTGCGCATACGGAATGATGGGCGTTGGATCCATCTTCTCGGAGCACGCGCCCTCTTGGTTCCCGTATTCCAGACATGTTCCCGACACGATCAGTGATTGAACACCAACTTTGACCAGATGCTCGACAAAGGCGATCTGTCGCGGGAGTTCGATCTCGAGGTGACTTGCGCTTCGATAGTTTGGGAGTCCGCCCCAAGCCAGGTGGATGACGGAATCGGTCGCCGTAATTGCCCGAATCGTTGATGGATCTGGATTGGATAGATCCAGATGGATCCACTCGGATCGGTCAGCTTGCACCGGACGACGCGAAAGCGCAATCGAGCGGTGTCCCGCGATCGCGATTGCATTCAGGACATGCCGTCCGACGAAACCTGAAGCCCCGGTCACGGCGATGGTTTTCATAGCACACGCAACTCGGGAATTGCGGTCACAAATTGTGTGCCCTCTCGGCGTAGCTCGGCGTTTTGTTCGCGCACTTCGGCGAGAATGTTCCAGGGCAGTACAAACAAGAGATCGGGGCGAGATTGTCTCAAAGCATCGGGCCCCACGATCGGGATCCGGCTCCCAGGCATGAACTTGCCCTGCTTTGCGGGGTTCAGATCGACCACGCAGCGGATCAGGTCGTTGCCCACGCCGGCGAAATTCAGCAGCGTGTTGCCCTTCGCCGCGGCGCCATAGGCCACCACCGACCGACCCTCTCGCTTCGCCTCCCGAAGGAAGCGCAGCAGGTCGTCGCGGATGCGCTCGGCGCGCGGCTGCAGCCCCTGGTAGTAGGCGGCGGTCCGCACGCCCGCATCGATCTCGCGTTGCAGCATGGCACCCGCCGCCGGGGCAACAGGATGCAGCGCGGTGTCCGCCCGCTGCGCGAACACGCGCAGGCTGCCGCCGTGGGTGGTGAGCTCCTGCACATCGAACACCTGCAGTCCGGCTGCCTCGAACACGCGCTGCACCGCCGTCAGCGACAGGTACGAGAAGTGCTCGTGATAGATGGTGTCGAACTGCGCATCGGCCATCAGTCGAAGCAGGTGGGGAAACTCGAAGGTGGCGACGCCGCGCGGCTTCAGCAGCGTCGCAAATCCGGCGGCGAAGTCGTTGATGTCGGGCACGTGGGCCAGCACGTTGTTGGCGGCCATCAGGTCGGCCTGCAGTCCGCGCGAAGCCATGTCGGCCGCAAGGCGGCGACCGAAGAAGTCCTGCACGATCTCGATGCCCTTCGCGCGCGCCGCGGCCGCGGTGCTGGCGGTCGGCTCCACGCCGGTGCACGCGATGCCGCGCGCCTTCACGTACTGCAGCAGGTAGCCGTCGTTCGCCGCCACCTCCACCACGCGGCTTCCTGCATCCAGTCCGAAGCGGGCCACCATCTCGCCCACGTAGCGCTCGGCATGCGCAAGCCACGATGTGGACACGCC
>JBMOGS010000144.1:0-1633 GCA_049318245.1 Phycisphaerales bacterium
ATCGACCCGCTGGACTGGCAACTGCAGGCGGAGGCCTGACCGTCACGCCGACCCGTCGCGCTGCGGCTGCTGCCACCCCTCCTTCGGGCCCTGCCGCTCCATCCATCGATCCGTCGGCACCTCGCGGCGGATGCCGGGCGACCAGTACGTGCCCGCAAGCATGCGATGGATGGCGTCCAGGTCCTGGCGGGTGGGATCGAGCGAGATGGTGATCGACATGGCGCCGTGCCGCACGCCGCACAACGCGAACGCCCCGGCCGCAAGGCCAGGGCGTTCACTCTGAACCTGCTGGCGCGCTCAGCGAGGGGTTTCGCCCAAGTGCCGCGTCCCCGTCGATCTCCTGGTCGCGCTGACGCAGCTCGCCTGCGGTCATCGCCCCGCGCCGGGCACAGTGACGCTCGAATCGTTGACGAATCAGTAGTTTGATCACGTGACGAATCCGCATTCCGACGCCCCAACTGTCCCGGTAGCTGAAGCGCGATTGCTGCTCTTGGCTGGATGCGCTCTTGCGGCAGCCCCGGCACGATCTACCGACGCACGGGTGCTCTCCGTGATCCGGGCACTGGGCTATGTCCAGATTGACAGCATCACGTTCGTCGAGCGTGCGCACCACCTGATCTTGCACTCACGGCTCGATGAATACGAGCCAATCCAACTGTCGAAGCAGGCCGAGCGGCATCGATCCGTTTTCGAGCATTGGACGCACGATGCCAGCCTAATACGGGCTGACTGGCTGCCGTGGTGGTCCAATCGGTTCAAGGCGAGTCGGGCTCGCTACCTCAGCGATTCATGGATGAGGAAGCGACTCGGCCGCAATTGGTCGAAGCGGGTGAAGGAGACGATGGATCTGCTCCGGAAGTCCGGTCCGATGAGCATTCGCGACGTTCACGACCGGATGAGCTCGCGACGCGAGTCGCGGGGTGGCTGGTGGGAGTGGACGCCGCACAAGGCGGCACTCGAGTACCTGTGGCGAACGGGAGAGGTCGCCGTTCACTCTCGGCGCGGCTTCGAGAAGGTCTACGACGTTTCCAGCCGCATCTACGGACGAGTGCCCGGTCCAAGTCACGCCGAGCTGCATGTGGAGTGGGCCTGCTCCGAGGCACTCAAGCGGCTTGGAGCGGGGACGCCGCGGGAACTGGCGGGATACCTGAACGCGGTGTCACCGACGGACGCACGCGCTTGGTGCGAGAGAATGGCCAGCGCCGGAGCGATCGAGAAGGTCCTGCTTGAGCGGATGGGTCGGCCTCCAAGGCCCGGGTTCGCCAGGAAGGGCTGGCGCGCATCTGCTCGCAAGGTCCGGCCCGACAGCACACCTCGGCTCTTGGCACCCTTCGACCCCCTGATCAGGGATCGCGCGCGCGCGCTCGAACTGTTCGGCTTCAGCTATCGCTTCGAGGCCTTTGTTCCAAGCCGACAGCGCAAGCATGGCTACTACACCATGCCGGTTCTGGTTGGCGACCGACTGATCGGAAGGCTCGATCTCTGCAGCAAGAGGGCCGCGCGGAGGCTTGTTGTCACCAGAGCCTGGCTGGAACCTGGCAACCCAAGGCGCTGGGGATCCGCCGCGATGCGAGAGGCCGCCAATCGGCTTGCCGTGCAGCTGAAGCTGGAGACTGAGTGGCGTGCGCAAGTC
>JBMOGS010000145.1:0-1608 GCA_049318245.1 Phycisphaerales bacterium
GATTGGGATTCATGGTGGAATCGGGCTCGCTGCGGGCTGCGAACACGAAACGCGGTGCCTTTCGATCGTTGGGTATGACGTTGCTGTTGGCCGACGCGAAGGAAGCGTCCACCATCTGCTGCGTCCAGCCCCACACGGGCAGGTTTGCCGTAGCACCAGCAACAAGAGGCGTGGGATGCACGAGAGCGGCCCTGTTGTTGCCGCCGTTCACCCCCAGACCGTCCGCTTTGAGTGTGGCCATCTGTGCATCGAACAGGCGGCTCCAGCTTCGAGCGACGTGCGTCCATGTGGTGAAGTAATCGCGACCCGTCGTGTTGGTGGAATCTCCAAGAATGATGCCGGGGAACTGCGTGGGCGGCTGCGCGCTGTCGCCCTGCGGCTGGCCGGTGCTGGGATTGATCGAAGCGCATTCGAATGCATCGTTGGCGGGGCGCACCAGAATCTTGGCGGTCGGCGGCGGGAAGCAGCCACGGATGCCCGCAGGCTCCTCGAAGGTGTAGGGCCTCGTGGTGAGGGGATCGATCGGCGCACCGATCAGCGCGGCCAGATCGCGAAGCGCCGCGCCGGCCTGTGGGCTGATGTCCTTCTCCGGCGGCAGCGTGATGCGCGCACAAGCGCTCCAGAACCGACCGCCCGTGACCAAGTTGGTGTCGAAATTGGCGTCGGGGTTCTTGAACATCTCCTGCGTGTCGGCGGTCGCACCAGTGGCGGCAGCCGTGACCTTGGCGCTGAAATGGTCGAACGATGGATCGGCATCGAAGCGATCCACCTCCAGTGTCATGCCCTGTGTCTCTTCGGCAGCGGCCATCTGCCAACTCAACGTCGCCTGATTCCAGCGCGCGAGATTCTTCTTCAGCGGCAGCTCGGCAACTGTTCTGGCGCTGGGGTCGCGCAGCACGCGCTGCAGCACGATGCCGCGCTTCAGGTTGTCGGGCGTCAGCTTGTCACGGAATGCGCGCAGATCGGTGATACGAACCTTGGTGGTGTCCGCGTCAGCCTGCATGGCGTTCAGCAACTTGCTCTGCGGCAAGGCCGTTCCGTTTCGATAGAGTGGCCATGCATTCGGGCTGGTGGTCTTCGGCTGCGGATCCATCCAGTTGCCCGATCCCTGCACCGTGTCCACGTCGGGCTTGTCCAGCAACTCGTACAGATCGAAGTAGTCGAGCCAGCGACGGCGAAACCATGGATCCCACTGCGCAACCCTTGACAGATCGCCCTGCGCGGTGGCCATGGCGGCATCGGACACGTTCGAATCGTTCGCGGCATTGCCGAGCACGTTCGCGATCAGATACACGGTCGCGGTCACCGGCGCGGTCTCGCTTCCGGGGTTCAGCATCAGCGGAACCGGCTTGCCATTCGCGTCAAGGATCACGTTCCCGCTGGCATCCAGTTCGTAATCCGGAAAGTCGTACCGCTGGCCGAAGATGTCGAGACGGAAGTCGCCGAGCCGGATCGGCTCGTTCCACGGGTTGGCCACCTGCACCACCAGAATGGGGGTTCGGATCTCGTTCATCTCATCGCGCTTGGCGTCGATCGATGGCGGGCTTGCAGTCACGCCGGCGTTCTGGTTGATCACCGCGCCATCCGTGCCGATCTTGCCGTTCACCA
>JBMOGS010000146.1:0-1542 GCA_049318245.1 Phycisphaerales bacterium
GCCCGAACCACGCGATGGCCAGGAGCGCCACGAGGCTGACGAGTGCGATGAGTGCGATGCGGCGGAAGCGTCCGGGAGTTGCCATCGCCGGAGGCTAGCGAAACGGGCGTGCGGCGGTCAATGCGGAGGCGTCCCTCAGCCGGCTGCCGCGCGCGGTGCCGGCCCGCCGGGGAACTCTCCGGTGAACGCATCCGGCCGACGCATCACCGTGCACTCCGTGGCGCCGGGCGCAATGGCGTGCCGGATGGCGGCGATCAGCGCGCGCGCATCCACCGGCTTGCAGAGGTAGTCGTGGCAGCCTGCTTCCACGCACTTCTCGCGGTCGCCCGGCATGGCGTGCGCGGTCAGCGCGATGATGGGGACGCGCTCGCCGGCGGCCACCAGGCGGCGGACCGCCTCGTAGCCGTCCATGACCGGCATCTGCATGTCCATGAGCACCACGTCGTGGCGCTCCAGGCGCGAGGAATCCTGCACGCGCTCGACGGCCTTGGCCCCGTTGTCGACCACGTCGACGCGCGCGCCCGCGCGTTCCAGGTGGAAGCGGATGAGGCGCTGGTTGTCGAGGCCGTCCTCGGCCAGCAGCACGCGCACGCCCGAGAGCGGCTGCCGCACGGCCGAAGGAAGGCGCAGCGGGCCGCCTTCGCCCGCGGCCGGCTCGCCGCTGCGCAGGCGCGCGGGCTGCGCGCCCTGCAGGTCGCCGGCATCGATGGTGAAGGTGAACGAGGTTCCGCTCCCCGGTGCGCTGCGCACCGCGATGGTGCCGCCCAGGATGTCGACGCAGCGGCGCGTGATGGCCAGGCCCAGCCCGGTGCCGCCGTAGCGGCGCGTGGTGGACATGTCCGCCTGCATGAACGGCTGGTAGAGGCGCGAGAGCTGCTCCGGCGTCATGCCGATGCCGGTGTCCGCCACCTCGAAGGCCACCATGCCTGACTGCAGGTCGGGGCGGCGGAGGGTGAGCGTCACGGCGCCCTGGTCGGTGAACTTGACGGCGTTGCCGAGGAGGTTGATGAGCACCTGCCGCAGGCGCGTGGGGTCGGTGCTGATGGTGTCGGGCACGTCGCCGTCCAGGATGAGGCGCAGCGCCAGGCCCTTCTGCCGCGCGCGGTCGTCCATCAGGCGAAGCGCATCCTGCACCAGGTCGAGCGTGCGCACGCGCTGGCGGTCCATGTGCATCTGCCCGGCCTCCACCTTGGAGAGGTCGAGCACGTCGTTGATGAGCGAGAGGAGGTGTCGCGCGTTGCGGCGGATGGTCTCCACCGCCTCCTCGCGGCTGGGTGCGTTCGGTGCACTGTCGCCGTGGTCGGCGAGGAGGTCCACGTAGCCGAGGATGGCGGTCATGGGCGTGCGGATCTCGTGGCTCATGTTCGCCAGGAACTCGGTCTTCGAGCGGCTCGCCGCGTCGGCCTCGTTGCGCGCCGTCACCAGCGCGAGCCGCGCCGCGCGCTGCTGGCGCGACTGCACCAGGAGCGCCGCGCACAGCGCTCCGAGCGCGAGGATGGTGATCACGGTGACGGAGGCAAGCAGGCGACCCTGGCCGGTCTC
>JBMOGS010000147.1:0-1520 GCA_049318245.1 Phycisphaerales bacterium
CTTCATCATCTGCTGCGGCTATCGCGGCTACATGATCAAAGAGTACTTCGCGAACTACTTCCTGCACTCGTCCGATGTCACGTTCGATCTCGAGAACAACCGCATGGAAGTGCACCAGCGCTTCGCGGAGCCGTGGCGGGTGACGCTGGTGGAGACCGGAGAGCGAACCATGACCGGCGGCAGGTTGCGTCGCGTCGCGCCGTACATCGAGCGTGAGGACGCGTTCTGCTTCACCTATGGCGATGGGGTGGCCGACGTCGACATCGGCCGCCTGGTGGCCTTTCATCGATCGCATGGTCGAACCGCCACGCTGACCGCGACGCGGGCACCTGCGCGTTTCGGAGCTCTGGAGATCGGCGCCGCATCGGCGGTCACGGCATTCCGGGAAAAGCCGGTCGGCGAGGGCGCGCTGGTGAATGGCGGCTTCTTCGTGCTCTCGCCCAAGGTGCTCGATCTGGTCACGAGCGACGACACGATCTGGGAGCGCGAGCCCCTGGAGCGACTTGCCGCAACCGACCAGCTTCGCGCCTATGAGCATGACGGCTTCTGGCAGCCCATGGACACCGTGCGTGATCGACAGATGCTCGAGGAACTCTGGCAGGCCGGCCGGGCGCCCTGGAAGGTGTGGTGATGGATCCCGCCTTCTGGAAGGGTCGCCGCGTCTTCCTGACTGGCCACACCGGCTTCAAGGGCGGATGGCTTGCGCTGTGGTTGCAGCATCTGGGAGCACAGGTCACCGGTTTCTCGCTGGAGGCTCCGACCAGGCCAAGTCTGTTCGATGTGGCGGATGTCGCCTCGGGCATGCGCAGCATGCACGGAGACATCCGCGATCTGGACGCCTTGACGGCAGCGATCCGCACTGCCCAGCCGGAGGTGATCCTGCATCTGGCGGCCCAGTCGCTGGTGCGCGCCTCCTACGACGATCCGGTCGGCACCTATGCGACCAACGTGATGGGCACCCTGCACGTGCTGCAGGCAGCTCGAATCGCGGAGACCATGCGATCGATCGTCGTGGTGACGACGGACAAGTGCTACGAGAACCGGGAGTGGGTGTGGGGATATCGTGAACAGGATCCGATGGGTGGTTTCGATCCCTACAGCAGCAGCAAGGGCTGCGCCGAACTGGCCACGGCGTCCATGCGCAACGCCTTCTTCCCCCCGAAGGAACACGGTCGACACGGTGTCGCCATCGCTTCCGCACGCGCGGGCAACGTGATCGGGGGGGGCGACTGGGCGGCGGACCGGCTCGTTCCCGACATTCTTCGCGATGTGGCATCCGGCTCCATCGCCATGCTTCGGAATCCGGGTTCCATCAGACCGTGGCAGCATGTGCTTGATCCGCTTGCCGGATACCTGCAGTTGGCGCAACTGCTTCATGTTGATGGCCCGCTGTTCGGCGAGGCGTGGAACTTCGGACCCGACGAGACGGATGCCTGGCCCGTTCAGCGTGTGGCCGAGCGCATGGTGGCCGCCTGGGGATCCGGTGCCGCATGTCGTGCTGTGGATGGGGCCGTCGGCCC